>NZ_MZMV01000150.1 GCF_002210435.1 Micromonospora wenchangensis | reverse complement strand
GTGGTGAAGGTTTCTGCGGCGAGTGAGGACGGGGTGCGTCGGTTGGCGGGCGGGTATGCGCGCATGTTGTCGGGTGTGGATTCGTCTGTGGTGGGTGATGTGGGTTTCACGGCGAATGTGGGTCGTGCGTCGCATCGGTTCCGGGTGGCGGTGCAGGGTTGTGGCGGGTCGGAGTTGGCTGCTGGGTTGGGTGCGGTGGCGGGTGGGGATCGGCCGGTGGGTCGGTTGTCGAATGAGCCGCCGGTGTCGGTGTTTCTGTTCTCGGGTCAGGGTTCGCAGTATGCGGGGATGGGTGCGGGTTTGTATGCGGCGGAGCCGGTGTTTCGGGATGCGGTGGATGAGTGTGTCGAGTTGGTGGCGTCGTGTGGGGATGTGTCGTTGCGGGAGGTGGTGTGGGGGGATCGGGGTGGTGAGTTGGTGCAGACGCGGTTTGCGCAGGTGGGGATTGTGGTGGTGCAGGTGGGGTTGGTGCGGTTGTTGGAGTCGTGGGGTGTTCGGCCGGGGTTGGTGGTGGGTCACAGTGTGGGTGAGTTGACGGCTGGGTGGGCGGCGGGGGTGTTGTCGTTGCCTGAGGTGTTGCGGTTGGCGGTGGTGCGGGGTGGGTTGATGCAGGCGCAGCCGTCGGGTGGGGCGATGGCGGTGGTGTTCGCGGATGCGGGGTCGGTGGAGGCGGTGTTGCCGTCGTTTCCGGGGGTGGAGATCGCGGCGTTGAATGCTCCGCGGAGTGTGACGATTTCTGGTCCGGTCGGGGCGGTGGAGGCGTTCGGGGCCGGGTCGGGGTTGCGGACGCAGCGGTTGACGGTGAGTCATGCGTTTCATTCGGCGGCGATGGCGGGGGCGGTGGAGCCGTTCGCCGAGGCGTTCGGGCGGGTAGTGGTGTCGCCGCCGCGGGTCGGGTTCGCCTCGACGGTGACGGGTGGTTGGCATGATGCCCGGTCGGTGGCCGACGGCCGGTTGTGGGGGTCGGGGATCCGCCGGCCGGTGCGCTTCACCCAGGCGATCGAGGCGGCGTACACGGCTGGCGGACGGGTGTTCTGGGAGATCGGCGCGCATCCCGTGTTGACCGGTCTGGCCCGGGCGACGCTCACCGATACCGGTCTGACGTGGTTGTCGACGTTGCGTCGGGACCACGACGACCAGGCGCAGCTCCACACGGCTGTCACGTCGTTCTACAACCAGGGTCTGGGTGAGATCGACTGGGCGGGGGTGCATCACGGGAAGGGGCACCGCACCACCACCAT
>NZ_MZMV01000149.1 GCF_002210435.1 Micromonospora wenchangensis | reverse complement strand
CGACCGGCGCGGCGGGCACGCCCACCGGCGGCGCACCGGCACCGGCCGCCACCGCCGTCGCCCCCGCCGGCACCGGCGGCCCGGTGGGCCCGGCCGACGCGGGCGACCAGGCGCAGGTGACCCGGGTCAGCGCCGCCTCCGACACCGGCCGCTGGTGGCTCGTGGCGCTGGTCGTACCCCTGCTCGGGATGGCCCTGCTCGCCGGCCTGCGCCGGCGTCGTCGACGCCGGGCCACGTCGTGACCCGGCGTGCGCTGCCGCTCGTCCTGGTGCTGCTCGCCGGGGCGCTGGCCGGCTGCACCGAACCGGCCGCCGAGGCCCGGCCCGGCACACCTGCCTCCTGCGGCCCGGTCACCGCCACCGTGGGTGACACCGACGTCACCCCACTGACCCCGGCACCGGCCCCCGCCCTGCCGGCCACCGTCACCTCCACCGACGGCGTCGTCACCACGGTCACCGACGCCACCCGCATCCTGCCGGTCAACCTCTACGGGTCGATCGCCGAGATCGTGTTCAGCCTCGGCCTCGGCGGCAACGTCGTCGGCCGGGACACCTCCACCACCTTCCCCGCCGCCGCGCACCTGCCGGTGGTCACGCCGGCCGGGCACGACCTGTCCGCCGAAGCGGTGCTCGCCCTCGCCCCCACGGTGATCCTCGCCGACGACAGCATCGGTCCACCCGAGACGCTGCGGCAACTGCGCGCCGCCGGCATCCCGGTGGTCCTCGTCGCCGCCGAACAGACCCTCGACGCCGTCCCCGGGCACGTACGGGCCGTCGCGGCGGCGCTCGGCGTCGGCGCGGCCGGCGACCGGCTGGTCACCCGGATCGAGGCCGACATCGCCGCCGCCCGCACCGGTACGCCCACCGACGCCGCCCCCCGGGTCGCCTTCCTCTACCTGCGCGGCACCGCCGGGGTCTACCTGATCGGCGGGCGGGGCGCCGGCAGCGACGCGATGATCGAGGCCGCCGGGGGAGTGGACGCCGGCAGCGCGATCGGCCTGGCGAAGTTCCGCCCGCTCACCAGCGAGGGGCTGATCAACGCCGCCCCCGACGTGATCCTGGTGATGAGCGGTGGGCTGGAGTCCGTCGGCGGCGTCGACGGCCTGCTCCGGCTCCCCGGGGTGGGGCAGACCCCGGCCGGTGCCGCCCGCCGGGTCGTCGACATGGACGACGGCCTCCTGCTCACCTTCGGCACCCGCTCCGGGCAGGTGGTCCGGGCGTTGGCCGACGCGCTGCACTGCCGGGGCCCACGATGACCGTCACCGGCACCCGACCGGTCACCGGCGACCCCGGAACCGACCGCCCC
>NZ_MZMV01000148.1 GCF_002210435.1 Micromonospora wenchangensis | reverse complement strand
TGGGCCTGCCCCGTTTTGACGGACATCCGAGATCAGGGGACCTGGGGTCTCCGGGAGGATGTCCATCATCATGGAGAGCATGGGGAAGAAGCGGCCGCGGCCTCGGCGTTCGTTCACGCCGGAGTTCAAGGCTGAGATCGTCGAGTTGTGCCAGCGTGGTGACCGCACGCTTCGGCAGGTCAGCCAGGATTTCGACCTGACCGAGACCGCGGTGCGTGACTGGGTCAAGCAGGCCGACCTCGATGCCGGTGCCCGCACCGACGGGCTGACCAGCAGCGAACGAGACGAGCTCGCGCAGCTGAGGCGGGAGAACCGCAGGCTGCGCGAAGACGTGGACATTCTCAAGCGGGCGACGGCTTTCTTCGCGAAGGAGACCCGGTGAACGTGTACCCGTTCATCGAGGCGGAGCAAGCCGGCAGGCACAACGTCAAGCGTGCGTGTGAGCTGCTCGAGGTCTCCAGGTCCGCCTACTACCAGCGCACATCCGGTGTCCAGTCCGTTCGCGGGCGCGTTGACGCTGAGCTCACCGAGAAGATCATCCAGGTCCATGCGGTGTCGAAGGGAACCTACGGGGCGCCGCGCATCCACGCCGATCTCGCCGACGCCGGCATGCGGCACGGCCGTAAACGCGTCGCCCGGCTGATGCGCGCCGCGCAACTGGCCGGTAAGAGCCCTCGCCGGTGGCGGGCCACGACGATCCCCGACCCGAACGCCAGCAGACGCCCTGACCTGGTCGAGCGTGACTTCACCACCGATCCGGCCGCCCTCGATTCCCGCTGGTGCGGGGACATCACCTACATCAACACCTGGCAGGGCTGGCTCTACCTGGCCACCGTCATCGATCTCGCATCACGTCGGGTCGTCGGCTGGGCCGTGGCCGACAACCTGAAGACCGACCTGGTCGACGCCGCCCTCGCCGACGCTCTCGCACGCCGCCGACCCGAGCCCGGGCTGGTGTTTCATTCCGACCGCGGCACGCAATACGTCAGCGCCCAGCACGCCCGCCTCGCCCACCGTCACGACATCCGCTTGTCCGTCGGACGGCGCGGGCAGTGCTGGGACAACGCGGTCGCCGAATCGTTCTTCTCCACCATCAAGACCGAACTGCTGCACCGCCAGCCATGGCCCACCCATCAAGCCGCCCGCCAGGCCATATTCGAATACATCGAAGGGTGGTACAACACCCGCCGCCGGCACTCGACCCTCGGCTACCTCAGCCCCGCCGCCTTCGAAGCCACCGGTTCGCACCTGCTACCAACGGTCCAGGCAGCCTGACTAAGATCAACACATCGACCCTGTCCGTCGAAACGGGTCAAGCCCACT
>NZ_MZMV01000147.1 GCF_002210435.1 Micromonospora wenchangensis | reverse complement strand
GGTGACGGCGCATGCCGTTGTTCCGTTGGAGTTTTCGACCTGCGAAAGTACGAGAACTCGGTGACGGAGCAACGGCATGCGTTCTGCCAGGGTATGGGCTGGTGTGCTCGGGGTCGAGCAGGCGGTGGTCGAGGATGTCGAGTTCGACGCTGCCGGGTCGTTGTTGGTGGTGAGGGTGCGGGTGCGTAAGGGCGCCCGGCAGCGGTGTCCTCATTGCGGGCGGCGGTGTCCGCGCTATGACGCTGGGGTGCGGCGGCGGTGGCGGGCGTTGGATCTGGGTGTGGTGCGCGCGGAGGTCGAGGCGGACGCGCCGAGGGTGTCGTGTCCGGTACATCATGTGGTGGTCGCGGCGGTGCCGTGGGCTCGGCATGGGGCGGGGCACACGCGGGCGTTCGATGCGACGGTGGCGTGGTTGGCGGTGCATACGGCGAAGTCGGCGGTGTCGCAGTTGATGCGGGTGGGCTGGCGCACCGTCGGGGCTATCGTGGCCCGGGTATGGGCCGACACCGGTGGCATCGAGGACCGGTATGACGGGTTGCGTCGTATCGGTATCGACGAGGTCAGCTACAAGAAGGGCCACCGGTATCTGACGGTGGTCGTCGACCACGACACCGGCCGGCTGGTCTGGGCCGCGCCGGGCAAGAGCGCCGCCACGTTGCAGGCGTTCTTCGACCTCCTCGGCCCGGATCGGGCTGCGAAGATCACGCACGTGTCCGCCGACGGCGCGGATTGGATCACCACGGTCGTGCGTCGCCGGTGCCCGAACGCGGTCCGCTGCGCCGATGCGTTCCACGTTGTGGCGTGGGCCACCGACGCCGTGGATCGGGTTCGCCGCCAGGCCTGGAACGAGGCCACCGGTCGAGGGGCAGGTCGTCGCGGCGTCGCCGTCGGCACCGCCCGGCAGTTGAAGAACACCCGCTGGGCGTTGTGGAAGAACCCGGAGAACCTCACCGACGCTCAGCAGGCCAAACTCGCCTGGATCGCCAAGACTCACCCCCGACTGCACCGGGCCTGGGCGTTGAAGGAAGGGCTACGACTGGTGTTCACCCTGGCCAAGACCAGCCCGGCAGCAGCGGTCGAAGCCCTCGACCGATGGATCGGGTGGGCACGCCGCAGCCGCATCGACATCTTCGTCGACCTCCAACGCCGCGTGGTGCGTCACCGCGACGCGATCCTCGCGTCCATCGCACACGGCCTGTCCAACGGCCGCATCGAATCCGTCAACGCCAAGATCCGCCTGATCACCCGGATGGCCTTCGGCTTCCACTCACCCGACGCCCTCATCGCCCTGGCCATGCTCAGCCTCGGCGGCCACCGACCCCAACTCCCCAGAAAATGATCACCAGCGACCCACACACCCAACACAAGACCCATA
>NZ_MZMV01000146.1 GCF_002210435.1 Micromonospora wenchangensis | reverse complement strand
CGCAGATCAGCATCATCAAGATGCCCCGTCATCCCACTACGCTCGTCCCAGAAACCCCACGCCAACGACGTCGCCGGCAAACCCCGCAACCGACGATCCACCGCCAACGCATCAAGAAACGTATTCGCCGCCGCATAATTCGCCTGCCCCGCCGCACCCAACACACCCGCCACCGACGAATACAACACGAACATCGACAGATCAGCACCCCGCGTCAACACATCCAAATTCACCGCCGCATCCACCTTCGCCCGCAACACCGCCTCCACCTGACCCACCGTCAACGACTCCACCACCGCGTCATCAAGCACCCCCGCCGCATGCACCACCCCACCCAACGGCCACTCATCCGGCACCTCCGCCAACACCCGCGCCAACTCACCCCGATCAGCCACATCACACGCCCGCACCGTCACCACCGCACCCAACCCCGCCAACTCCTCACACAACTCCCCCACACCCTCCACACCCGCACCACCACGACTCAACAACAACAAATGCGCCACCCCCAACCCCGCCAAATGCCGCGCCACCACCCGACCCAACGTCCCCGTCGCCCCCGTCACCACCACCGTCACCGCCCGATCCACCACCCGCGGCACCGACAAAACAACCTTCCCCACATGCCGCGCCTGACTCACAAACCGCAACGCCTCCGACACCCGACGAACATCAAACACCCGCACCGGCAACGGACCCACCACACCCCGCTCCACCAAACCCGCCACCTCACCCAAAATCTCACCAATACGATCCGCACCAGCCTCCGCAAGATCAAAAGCCCGATACGAACCACCCGCCGGCAACACCACCCCCTCCCGC
This sequence comes from Micromonospora wenchangensis, assembly GCF_002210435.1. Lineage (GTDB taxonomy): Bacteria > Actinomycetota > Actinomycetes > Mycobacteriales > Micromonosporaceae > Micromonospora > Micromonospora wenchangensis. The sequence continues at coordinate 631 of NZ_MZMV01000146.1, read as the reverse complement.
ACATCCGTCTTACCCATCTCCACAAACCTGCCACCCACCCCCAACAAACCCAACGACGCATCCACAAAACCACCAGACAAACTATTCAACACCACATCCATACCCACCGGAAAACGCTCCGCGAACGACACATCCCGCGACGACCCAATATGATCATCAGCCAACCCCAACCCCCGCAACACACCCCACTTACCAACACTCGCCGTCCCAAAAACCTCCGCACCCCAATACCGCGCCAACTGCACCGCCGCCATCCCCACACCACCCGCAGCAGCATGCACCAACACCCGATCCCCCACCCCCAACCCACCCAAATCCCGCAACGCATAAAACGCCGTCGCAAACGCCACCGGCACCGACGCCGCCTCCACAAACGACAACCCCACCGGCACCCGAACCAACATCCGCTCGTCCGCCACCGCCTCCGGACCAAACGCCCCACTGAACAAACCCATCACCCGATCACCCACACCAAAACCCGACACCCCCACACCAACCTCCAACACCACACCCGCAGCCTCACCACCAATAACCCCCACCCCCGGATACATCCCCAACCCCAACAACACATCCCGAAAATTCACCCCCGCAGCCCGCACCCCCACCCGCACCTCACGAACACCAAGCGCGG
>NZ_MZMV01000145.1 GCF_002210435.1 Micromonospora wenchangensis | reverse complement strand
TCCTCCTCCGCCGCCGGCCGGTGACGTTCCCGCCGCGCCGTCGGCCGTCGGCGCGCCGTCGGTTGCCGGCGCGCCGACGGTTGCCGGCGCGACGGGGGTGACCGGGCCCGACGGGACGGACCCGGGGCGTGACATCGCCGTCGTCGGTGCCGCGATCCGGGTGCCCACCGCCGGCGACCTCGACGCGTTCTGGACGCTGCTCACCGACGGGCGCGACACCGTCGGCACCCTGCCCGACGGCCGGTGGCAGCCGCCGGAGGGCCCGGTGCCGCAGGCGTCCTTCCTGGAACGGGTCGACGAGTTCGACCCGGTGCCGTTCCGGATCTCCGCCCGGGAGGCACCACTGATCGACCCCCAGGCCCGCATCGTGTACGAGACCATCTGGCAGGCCCTGGAGGACGCCGGCCGGACGGGGCAGGGGAGCCCAGACAACCGGATCGGCCTGTGGATCGCCTACAGCCACGACCACTACCACGAGGAGCGGTCCCGGCACGGGGTGACCGACGGGCGCGGGCTGGGTCTGGAGGCGATGATCCCGAACCGGCTGTCGTACCTGATGGACTGGCACGGCCCGAGCGTCGTGGTGAACACGCTCTGCTCGTCGTCGCTGGTGGCGTTGCACACCGCCGTGCAACACCTGCGGGCCGGCGACATCGACACCGCCGTCATCGGTGGCGTGCACGCCGCGATCAGCCCCGAGTACTTCGACTCCATGCGGGACCTGCGGGCGCTCTCGCCCACCTTCCGCTGCCGGGCCTTCGACGTCGAGGCCGACGGGTTCGTGCCCGGTGAGGGGGCGGTGGCGATCGTGCTCCGCCGCCGCGCGGACGCGGAACGGGACGCCGACCGCATCCGGGGTCTGATCAAGGGGGTGGCGGTGAACCACGGTGGCCGGACCACCCGGTACTCCGCCCCGAGCCCCGTCGGCCAGCGGGAGGTGATTGTGGCGGCGTTGCGGGATGCGGGTGTTGGTGTGGAGGGGATCGGGATGGTGGAGGCCCACGGCACGGGGACGTCGTTGGGTGATCCGATCGAGGTGGAGGGTCTCACCCGGGCGTGGCGGGGGTTTACGTCGCGGACGCAGTTCTGTGCGATCGGTTCGTTGAAGTCGAATATTGGTCATTTGGAGCCGGCGGCGGGTTTGGCGGGGTTGGTGAAGGTGTTGTTGTCGTTGGAGCACGGGGTGGTGCCGGCGACGTTGCATGTGGTGCGTCCGAATGATCATATCCGGTTTGAGGACACGCCGTTCTTTGTGGCGGACAAGCCGGTGTCGTGGCCTCGGGTGGTGGGTGCGCCGCGTCGGGCGGCGGTGTCGGCGTTCGGGATGGGTGGGGTGAACGCCCACGTCATCGTCGAGGAGGCTCCGCTTCCGGCTGCCCGGGAATCCCTGCCGCAACAGTCGTACGTGGTGAAGGTTTCTGCGGCGAGTGAGGACGGGGTGCGTCGGTTGGCGGGCGGGTATGCGCGCATGTTGTCG
>NZ_MZMV01000144.1 GCF_002210435.1 Micromonospora wenchangensis | reverse complement strand
CCTCAAGGGCCTCAAGCAGGTCGACGGCTGGCACGACATGCCCCTGACCAAGGCCGCCCAGACCGTCCAGGTCTCCGCCTACCCCGACCACTACGCCCAGTGGGAACAGCAGGCCGCCGACCTCGTCACCCAGCACTGGAACAACTGACCCGCGTACGACACGATGGCCGGCACCCCACCCGGGGTGCCGGCCATCGGCGCGTCTCCACCGGCCGGGCCGGGGGCGAGTGAGGGTCAGACCGCGCGGCGGCCCTCGAAGGCCCGACCCAGGGTGATCTCGTCGGCGTACTCCAGGTCGCCGCCGACCGGCAGGCCGCTGGCCAGGCGGGTGACCGCGATGCCCATCGGCTTGACCATCAGCGCCAGGTACGTCGCGGTCGCCTCGCCCTCGGTGTTCGGGTCGGTGGCGAGGATCAGCTCGCGGATCGTCCCCGCGCTGAGCCGGCTCATCAGCTCACGGATGCGCAGGTTGTCGGGACCGATCCCCTCCAGCGGATTGATCGCCCCGCCGAGGACGTGGTAGCGGCCCCGGAACTCACCGGTCCGCTCGATCGCCACCACGTCCTTCGGTTCCTCGACCACGCAGATCACCTCGTCGGTGCGGCGCGGGTCGCGGCAGATCCGGCACTGCTCCGACTCGGCGACGTTGAAGCAGGTGGTGCAGAACCGGACCAGGTCCTTGACCTTGCGCAGCGCACCGGCGAGCCGGGTGACGTCGGCCGGGTCCGCCGACAGGACGTGGAACGCGATCCGTTGGGCGCTCTTCGGGCCGACGCCCGGCAGCCGCCCCAACTCGTCGATCAGGTCCTGGATGGCACCCTCGTACATCTGCGGGTCAGAATCCGGGCAGGCCGAGGCCGCCCATGCCGCCGGCCACCGGGCCCATCTTCTGGTCGGTCAGCTCCTTGGCCGCCTCGGCGGCGTTGTGCAGGGCCGCGACGACCAGGTCCTCCAGGGTCTCGACGTCCTCCGGGTCGACCGCCTTCGGGTCGATCCTGATGCTCTTGACCTCGCCGGAGCCGGACACGGTCGCGGTGACCAGGCCGCCGCCGGCGGTGCCGGTCAGCTCGGCCTCGGCCAGTTCGGCCTGCGCCTTGGCGATCTGCTGCTGCATCTTCTGCGCCTGCTTCAGCATCTGCTGCATGTTCGGCTGTCCACCTGGGCGCACGGATGGCTCCTTCTCGCACTCGTCTGCTCGGCCGCGCCCAGCCTAGTCGGGCACGACCGGTGGTCTCCGGTCCGGGCGACGGCGGGTCAGCGCGCGTCCACCTCGTCGATCTTCTCGGCCCCGAACGCCTCCCGGAGCAACTGCACCGCCTGCTCCTCGCTCGACTGCCGGGCGGTCCGCTCGTCGATCACCTCGTCCAGCGGTTCGTCACCCGGGTCGAAGCCCTCGTACGCCGGGGCCGCCGCCGGCTGCGAGCGTCCACCGGCACGCCCCGGCCCGTCGTAGTCCGGGTCGTACGGCGGCTCACCGGCCCAGTCGGCGTCCGCCGTCCGGCGCGCCGGCTGGGCGGACCGTGGCCCCTTGGCGGTGCCGGCCGCTGCCGCCGCCGCGGCCGCCCGCGCCGCCGCGATCGCGCTGCTCACCGGGGCCGCGCCGGGGGCGGTC
>NZ_MZMV01000143.1 GCF_002210435.1 Micromonospora wenchangensis | reverse complement strand
GGCGGGGTGTGCGCGTCGACCGGGGCGGTGAGCAGGACGCGCAGGGTGTGCGCGTCGGCCGCGGTGGCGGTGAGCAGGGCCGCCGGGCCGCCCGCCAGCGGCAGCCAGGCCGCGGACGCCCCGGGGCCGGCGGGGAGCAGCCGGCCCCGGGGCTGGCCGCCGCCGGCGTCCACGGTGGCCGGTCCCGACGCGGCGGCGGGACCGACCACCAGCAGTGAACCGGTCGCCGTCGCCCCGCCCAGCACGGCCGGCCCGGCCCAGCCGGGTGCGGCCGGGCCGACCGCCAGGGACTGGCGCAGCAGCGGCCGGCCGGCGTGGTCGACCGAGGTGGCCACCACGACGTCGCCGGCGGGTTCGCCGTACCGGCCGCAGACCAGTTCCTCGCGCCAGAGCAGCCCGGCCCCCTCGGCGAGGGTCACCCGGGACTCGGCGACGTGGTCGCAGCCGGCCGCCGCGACGAGCTGCTCCGGCAACCAGTGCAGGGTGCCCCCGTCGTGCACCACCGCCTCGACCCGCATCCGGGAGACCGCCCCTGCCCGGCCGGGCAGGGCCACCGAGGCGGCGACGGTACGCACCCGCACCGTCGCCCCCGGCCCCACCTCGACGCTCAACCGCAGGTCGTCACCGGCCAGCGGACCGGCCGCGCCGCCGACGACGTACACCGTGGGGACGCCCTGTTCGGCGGCGGCCTGGCGCAGCAGCAGCGGTGACTCGCCGCGCAACTCGCGCAGCACGGTGCGGCCCCGGCCGTCGGCCACCGCCACCACCCGGGCGACCGCGCGCATCAGGCGACGGCCAGCCGGCCACGGTGGTGGGCCAGCTCGTGGCGGACCCAGTCGGCCACCCCGGTGGCCAGCGGGTCGCCCACGATGGACAGGAACACCGTCGGCAGGTCCCCCCGCCGGGCGCGGGCGTCGCGGTCCATCACCGACAGGTCGGCCCGGACCAGCGGGGCCAGGTCGGTCTTGTTGATGACCAGCAGGTCGGCGGCGGTCACCCCGGGCCCGCCCTTGCGGGGCACCTTGTCGCCACCGGCGACGTCGACCACGAAGATCTGCCTGTCGACCAGCCCCCGGCTGAAGGTGGCGGTGAGATTGTCCCCACCGCTCTCCACCAGCACCAGGTCCAGTGGCCCGACCCCGTCGACCAGCTCGTCGATGGCGTCGAGGTTCGCGCCGATGTCGTCGCGGATCGCGGTGTGCGGGCAGCAGCCGGTCTCCACGGCCCTGATCCGGGCCGGGTCGAGCACCCCGGCCCGACGCAGGAAGTCGGCGTCCTCGGTGGTGTAGATGTCGTTGGTGACCACGCCCAGGCGCAGCTCGTCGGCGAAGGCCCGGCACAGCGCCGCGACCAGCGCGGTCTTGCCCGACCCGACCGGCCCGCCGATGCCGACCCGCAGCGGGCGGGCGGTGGGCGGCAGCGGGGCGTGCGGGTCGACCCCCGGCTCGGGGTGGGTGTGCGGCACGGTCTCGTCGTGCGGGATCGACGCGTGCGGGGTCGGCGATACGGTTTCAGGACGCAAAGAGACGCACCTCCCAGGTGGTGTGGACTTCGGCGTGGATGTCGGTGAGCGGGGCGGCCGGGGCCGGCAACCACTCGGGCGGATCGTCGGCGGTGGCGACCGCGCGGGCCGCCGTGGCGTCGCAGTCGACTGACAACGCCGCCAGCACCGCGTGCACCCGGTACGGGTCGAGGCCGAGCAGCCGGACCGCGGCGCTGGCCGGGCCGGTCACCGACCCGTACGCCGCGATGGTCGCGACCGCCGCCGGGTCGAGGCCGGCGGCGGCG
>NZ_MZMV01000142.1 GCF_002210435.1 Micromonospora wenchangensis | reverse complement strand
CGCCTGTCACGGATCGCGGGTCCCGTCGGTCGTTGGGAGTGCAGGGCGGTGTGCACCGCCAGGGACGGACAGGGAGTGGATCGACCATGAAGATCGTCGTCATCGGGGGCAGCGGACTGATCGGCAGCAGGCTGGTGACCCTGCTGGGGCAGCAGGGCCACGACGCGGTGGCCGCCTCGCCGCGGACCGGGGTCGACGCGCTCACCGGCGCGGGGGTGGCCGAGGCGCTCGACGGCGCCGACGTCGTGGTGGACGTGTCGAACTCCCCGTCGTTCGAGGCGGACGCGGTGCTGGCGTTCTTCGAGACGTCCACCCGTACCCTGCTGGCGGCGGAGGCGAAGGCCGGCGTACGGCACCACGTGGCGCTGTCGATCGTCGGCGCCGACCGCATTCCCGACAGCGGGTACATGCGCGCCAAGGTGGCCCAGGAGGCGTTGATCGCCGCGGCGGACGTGCCGTGGACGGTGCTGCGGGCCACCCAGTTCTTCGAGTTCGTGCCGGCCATCGTCGAGTCGTCCGTGGTGGGTGACGAGGTGCGGCTGCCGTCGGCGCTGATCCAACCGGTCGCCGCCGACGACGTGGTGACGGTGCTTGCCGAGATCGCCGTCGGCGCGCCGGCCGACGGGATCGTGGACCTGGCCGGGCCCGAGCGGTTCCCGCTGGACGAGTTGGGCCGCGCGACGCTGGCCGCCGCCGGTGACCCGCGACCGGTGGTCAGCGACCCGCAGGGGCGCTACTTCGGGGCGCTGCTGGCCGAGCAGTCGCTGGTCCCGCTCGGCGACGCCCGGATCGGCGGGGTCCGGCTGGCGCAGTGGCGCGGACGCTGACCCGAAGCGCGGGCCCGGCGGGTGACGTCGGGCCCGCGCGGCGCACCACCTACGGTAGGCGCATGACGACCGGGTCGGGGGCCACCGCCGACGCGCCGGCGGCCGTCGCGCCGGCCGACCTGACCGCGTTCCTCGACGTGCGGCCACGGCTGTTCGGGCTCGCCTACCGGATGCTGGGCAGCGTCGTCGAGGCCGAGGACGTGGTGCAGGAGGCGTGGCTGCGCTGGCAGGGCACCGACCGCCGCGGGGTGCGCAACCCGGCGGCCTTCCTCACCACCACGACCACCCGGCTGGCGGTGAACGCGGCCACCTCGGCGCGGGCCACCCGGGAGACGTACGTGGGGCCGTGGCTGCCCGAGCCGGTCGACACCGGGGCCGATCCGACCCTCGGCGCGGAACGGGCGGCGGCGCTGGACGTCGCGGTCCTGCTGCTGCTGGAGCGGCTGACCCCCGCCGAGCGGGCCGCGTACGTGCTGCGGGAGGCGTTCGACTACCCGTACCGGGAGATCGCCGAGGTGCTCGGCACGTCGGAGCCGAACGCGCGGCAGTTGGCCGGCCGGGCCCGGCGGCACCTCGCCGTCGAGGGTGCCACGCCGGTCGCGCCGCAGCAGCGTCGGCGGCTGGCGCAGGCATTCCTCGACGCGGCCCGCGACGGCGACCTGGCGACGCTTGAACGGCTGCTCACCGCCGACGTGGTGGCCCGTTCCGACGGCGGCGGCCGGGTGCACGCGGCCCGCCGGGACGTGCGCGGGCCGGCCCGGGTGACGAACTTCCTGGACAACGTGCGGCGCAAGTACTGGCGGGCGACGACCGTCGAGCTGGTGGAGGTCAACGGCGGTCCGGGGGTGCTCGTCGCCGCCGACCGGCCGGTCACGCTGATCACGCTGGACACCTCGGCCCGGGGCATCGAACGGCTGCTGCTGGTGGTCAACCCGGACAAGCTGGGTCGGCTGCCGGTCCGCCGCTGACCGGCGAGCTACCCCACCGTCACCGGCACCTCCAGGCCGGCGACCCCGCCCGGCCGGCCGAGGATCGACCCGGCGTCCCGGACCGGTGCTGTCCCGGGTGCGCGCGACGAGCCGCCGCAGGGCGTTCTCCCGGCTGTCGAGGAGCGTCCGGTCACG
>NZ_MZMV01000141.1 GCF_002210435.1 Micromonospora wenchangensis | reverse complement strand
CGGTCGGGTGATGAGGGATTCGATGGTGACCACCGGCACTCCCGCCGGGTCCGTCGCCGACACACTCACCGACCCGTCATCACCACGCACCAACCGCACCCGCAACACCGTCGCCCCAACCGCACCCACCTCCACACCCGTAAACGCAAACGGCAACCGCGGCCGATCCTCCGCCACCACCCCCGGAACCAACGCAATCGCCTGAAGCGCACCATCCAACAACGCCGGATGCAACGCGAACCCCTGCGCCTCCACCCCCTCCGGCAACACCACCTCCGCAAACACCTCACCACCACGACACCACGCCGCCCGCAACCCCCGAAAAACCGGACCATACCGATAACCCGCCTCAGCCAACCCCTCATAAAACCCCTCGACCGACACCACCTCCGCACCCACCGGCGGCCACGGCACCACACCACCAACCACCGCACCACCACCACCCACCAAAACAGCACTCGCATGACGCGTAAACGGCACATCCACCCCCGCATCATCCAACCGAGAATAAATCCCCAAACCCCGACGACCCGAACCATCAGGACCACCCAACACCACCTGCAAATGCACACCACCACGCCGCGGAAGCTCCAAAGGAGTATGCAACGTCAACTCCTCAACACGATCACAACCCACCTCATCACCCGCCCGCACCGCCAACTCCACCAACGCCGCCCCCGGCACCAAAACCACATCACCCACCACATGATCAACCAACCAACCATGCGACTGCACCGACAACCGACCCGTCAACACCACCCCATCCCCATCCGCCAACCGCATCGACCCCGCCACCAAAGAATGCCGAGCCGCCACCAAACCCACCGACCGCACATCCCCACCCACCGACCCCAACCAAAAACGCCGCCGCTGAAACGCATACGACGGCAACTCCACCCGATTACCCACCGGCACCCACGCCGACAAATCCAACCCCACACCCCGAACAAACAACTCACCCGCACTCAACAACAACCGCGACAACCCACCCTCACCCCGACGCAACGACCCCACCACCACCGCACCCGAACCCACCGACTCCACCGTCTCCACCACCGCACCCACCAACACCGGATGCGGACTCACCTCCACAAAAGCACCCACCCCCTCCCCCGCCAAACCAGCAACCACCGACTCCAACAACACCGGCCGACGCAAATTCTCAAACCAATACCCCGCATCCAGATCCCCACCATCCACCACCCGACCCACCACCGTCGAAAAAAACGGCACCCGCGACACCCCCGGCCGCACCCCACCCAACACCCGCAACAACTCATCCCGCACACCCTCCACCTGCGAAGAATGCGACGCATACGACACCGGCACCCGCCGCCACCGCACACCCCGCTCCTCACACCACCGCTCCACCACCTCCAACCCCGACACCACACCCGACACCACCGTCGCCGACGGCCCATTCACCGCCGCCACCTCCACCCCCGAAACACCCTCCAACAACCCCCGAACAACATCCACCCCCACACCCACCGACGTCATACCCCCCACCACCCCACCCGCCGACAACCCACCAATCAACGCCGACCGCGACACCACCACCCGCGCCCCATCCTCCAAAGACAACACCCCCGCCACACACGCCGCCGCAATCTCCCCCTGCGAATGCCCCACCACCACCGACGGCCGAACACCCCACGACTCCCACACCGCCGCCAACGACACCATCACCGCCCACAAAACCGGCTGCACCACCTCCACCCGACCCAACGCCACCTCATCCCCCAACACCCCCACCAACGACCAATCCACAAACAACCCCAAAGCCCGCTCACACTCCGCCATCCGCCCCGCAAAAACCGACGACGAACCCAACAACTCCACCGCCATACCCACCCACTGCGCACCCTGCCCCGGAAAAACAAACACCACCCGCCCATCACACACACCCGAACCCACCACCACATTCGACCCCTCAACACCCTCCGCACACGCCACCAAACCCGCCCGCACCACCCCCACATCCCCACCAACAACCACCGCCCGCACACCCAACACACCCCGCGACC
>NZ_MZMV01000140.1 GCF_002210435.1 Micromonospora wenchangensis | reverse complement strand
AGATCCGTCAGTTGGACCGGGTGGTGATCCGGTTTGCTGGTGACTCGGGTGACGGGATGCAGTTGACGGGGGACAGGTTCACCTCGGAGACGGCGCAGTTGGGTAATGATATTTCGACGTTGCCGAATTTCCCGGCGGAGATTCGGGCGCCTGCGGGGACGTTGCCGGGGGTGTCGAGTTTCCAGGTGCATTTCGCTGATTATGACATTCTGACGCCGGGGGACGCGCCGAACGTGTTGGTGGCGATGAATCCGGCGGCGTTGAAGGCGAATGTGGGTGATCTGCGTCGGGGTGCGGACATCATCGTGAACACCGATGAGTTCACGCGTCGGAACCTGGTGAAGGTCGGGTATGCGGTGTCGCCGTTGGAGGACGGGTCGCTGGAGGGGTTCGTGGTGCATCCGGTGGCGTTGACGTCGATGACGGTGGGTGCGTTGGCGGAGTTGTCGGTGTCGAAGAAGGACGCCGAGCGGGCGAAGAACATGTTCGCGTTGGGGTTGTTGTCGTGGATGTACTCCCGCCCGTACGAGTCGACCCTACGGTTTCTGGAGCGGAAGTTCGTCAAGCGGCCGGATCTGGTGGCGGCGAACGTCGCGGCGTTCAAGGCGGGTTGGAACTACGGCGAGACGACGGATTCGTTCTCGGTGCGGTACGAGGTGAAACCGGCGAAGATGGTGCCGGGCACCTACCGCAACATCACCGGTAACGCGGCCCTGTCGTTGGGGTTGGTCGCGGCGGGGGTCCGGTCGGGCCTGCCGGTGTTCCTCGGCGCGTATCCGATCACCCCGGCGTCGGACATCCTGCACGAGTTGTCGAAACACAAGAAACTCGGTGTGGTCACGATGCAGGCCGAAGACGAGATCGCCGCGGTCGGCGCCGCCCTGGGCGCCTCCTACGGCGGCGCGTTGGGGGTGACCACGACCAGCGGCCCGGGTGTCGCGTTGAAGTCCGAGACGATCTCCCTGGCCGTCGCCCTGGAGTTGCCCCTGGTGGTGGTGGACGTGCAACGCGCCGGCCCGTCGACCGGCCTGCCCACGAAGACCGAGCAGGCCGATCTGAACATGGCCCTGCACGGCCGCCACGGTGAGGCCCCCGTCGCGGTGATCGCCGCGAAGTCACCCTCGGACTGTTTCCACGCCGCCCTGGAAGCCGCGCGGATCGCGTTGACCTACCGCACCCCGGTGATCCTGCTGTCGGACAACTACGTCGCCAACGGTTCCGAACCGTGGCTGCTGCCCGACGTCGACGCCCTGCCCGACCTGCGTGTGGAGTTCGCCACCGCACCCAACGGCGACGACGGCGTCACGTTCCTGCCCTACCTACGCGACCCGGACACCCTGGCCCGGCCCTGGGCCGTGCCCGGCACCCCCGGCCTGCAACACCGCATCGGTGGCCTGGAGAAAGCCGACAAGACCGGCGACATCTCCTACGACCCGGCCAACCACGACTACATGGTCCGCACCCGCGCCGCCCGCATCGAGGCCATCGACGTGCCCGACCTCGACGTCGACGACCCCGACGGCACCGCCCGGACCCTCGTGCTCGGCTGGGGCTCCACCTACGGCCCGATCGGCGCCGCCTGCCGCACCCTGCGCCACCGCGGCCAACCCATCGCCCAGGCCCACCTACGCCACCTCAACCCCCTCCCAGGCAACCTCGGCGACGTCCTATCCGCCTACGACCGCGTCGTCATCCCCGAGATGAACCTCGGCCAACTCGCCCAGGTCATCCGCGCCCGCTACCTGATCGACGCGATCACCTACAACCAGGTCCGCGGCCTACCCTTCACCGCCGCCGAACTGGAGACGATGCTGGAAGAGGTCTGCAAAAATGCCTGAACCCGTCGCCCTCAAACTCACCGGCAAAGACTTCAAATCCGACCAGGAAGTCCGCTGGTGCCCCGGCTGCGGCGACTACGCCATCCTCGCCGCCGTCCAACAATTCATGCCCGAGTTGAACATCGCCCGCGAGAACACCGTGTTCATCTCCGGCATCGGCTGCTCATCCCGCTTCCCCTACTACATGAACACCTACGGGATGCACTCCATCCACGGCCGCGCCCCCGCCATCGCCACCGGACTGTCCGTCACCCGCCCCGACCTGTCCGTCTGGGTCGTCACCGGCGACGGCGACGCCCTGTCCATCGGCGGCAACCACCTCATCCACGCCCTACGCCGCAACGTCAACCTCAAGATCCTGCTGTTCAACAACCGCATCTACGGCCTCACCAAAGGCCAGTACTCCCCCACCAGCGAAACCGGCAAAATCACCAAATCCACCCCCGCCGGATCCGCCGACGCCCCCTTCAACCCGCTGTCCCTCGCCCTCGGAGCCGAAGCCACCTTCGTCGCCCGCACCATCGACTCCGACCGCAAACACCTCCAAACCGTCCTGCGCGCCGCCGCCGAACACCACGGCACCGCCTTCGTCGAGATCTACCAAAACTGCAACATCTTCAACGACGGCGCCTTCGACCAACTCAAACAACCCGACACCCGCGACGACTACCTCATCCGCCTCGAACACGGCCAACCCATCACCTTCGGCCACAACCAACAACACTGCGTCGTCCACCCACCCCACGGCTTCGGCCTCGAAATCCGCGACACCGCCACCACCCCACCCGAAAACATCGTCACCCACGACACCACCATCACCGACCCCGCCTACGCCTTCGCCCTCACCCGCCTCCCCCAACCCGACCTCCGCAACACCCCCATCGGCATCCTCCGCCAAACCCAACGCCCCACCTACGACACCACCGTCCAACACCAAATCACCACCGCCCGAAACACCACCACCGACACCCCCGAACAACAACTCACCACCCTCCTCCACACCGGCGACACCTGGAC
>NZ_MZMV01000139.1 GCF_002210435.1 Micromonospora wenchangensis | reverse complement strand
CCACACACCACCGCCACCGCACCCGGCGAACCCACCACCCACCGCCCCACCAACTCATGCACCAACTCACCGGCACCCGCGTCCGCCGGGTCGGTCCACGCCACCGGCCCCGCCGGACCGGTGGCCCCCGGGCTCCCCGCCGCCGACGCCTCGACCGGGGCCGGCGCGGCGGTCGGGGCCGGCGCGGTCGCCGGGTCCGGTGAGGGCGTCGGGGCCGGCGCGGTCGTCAGCGGTCCGCGCAGGTAGTGACGGTCGGGGGCGGTCACCATGTCCCAGAGGGCGGCAACGAACCAGTCGCGCAGCAGCCGCACCTGCTCGGCCCGGACCGCGTCGGTGTGGAAGTCCATCGCCAGCAGCACCCGGTCGGAGACCGGGTCCCGGACGACCCCGATGTTGAGCGGGAAGTTCGTCGGCTCGGCGCGGACGGTGGAGAAGCTGCCGATCTTGCCGTCGAGGATCTCGGTGCCCCGGTCGGACAGCATCTCGGCCATCACGTGGAAGTGGTTGTAGACGAAGTTGACGTTGACCGGCTGGTCCATGCCGAGCCGGCGTTGCATCTCGGCCATCGGGAAGCGACGGTGCGGCAGCATGTCCCGTTCGGCCGCGAAGACCTCGGCGATCAGGTCGGTCCACCGGCCGTCCGGCAGCACCAGCCGGAACGGCAGCGTGTTGAGGAACAGCCCGCGGACGTCGTCGCCGCCACGCTCCTCGGGGCGGCCGTTGGCGGTCACCCCGACCAGGACGTCCGTCGCGCCGGTGGCGTAGCCGACGGTACGCAGGCAGGCGGCCACGAACAGGGTCTTCAGCGAGGCGCCGCACCGGGTGGCCAGCTCCCGCAGCGCCGTGCAGAGTTCCGGGCTGAGCACCGTCTCGACCGAGCCGTACCGTTGGCGGGCGTCGGTGGCGTACCACCACTCGCCGGTGAAGCGGGACTCGGCGGGCAGCTCCGGCACCGGCCCGTCGGGCCAGCGCAGCAGCCGGGTGTCCGGCGGGTCGGCCAGCCGCTCGCGCCAGAACTGCTCGGTCTCCGCCGACGTGAGCGCGGCGCGTTCCAGCTCGACGAAGTCGCGGTACTGCGCGCTCAACGGTGGGTCGGTCGGCTCCACGCCGGCACGCAGGCCCTGGTAGACCCGCATGATCTCGCTGAGGGTGGAGTGCAGGCTCCAGCCGTCGAACACGGCGTGGTGCTCGGTCAGCGTCCACTGGAACACCTCGTCGGAGCGGCGGTGCACGTGCATCCGCAGCAGCGGCGGGCGGTCGTGGTCGAACGGGGTGACCCGCTGGTGCTCCAGGTAGGACCGGACGATCTCGTCCTGCGCCGCCTCGTCCAGGTCACGCAGGTCGTCGACGCCGACCGGCAGGACCGCCTCGGCGTGCACCAGTTGCAGCGGCTCGCTGTAATCGGTCAACGACAGCGCCGTCCGCAGGATCGGATGCCGGCGTACCACGTGGACGACCGCCCGGGTGAAGGCGTCCGCCTCGAACGGTGCCCTCACCTTCATGCTGTCGACGTTGTGGTACGGCAGCCGCTCCAGGTCACGGGTCATCTCGTAGACCATGCCCACCTGCAACGCCGTCATCGGGTACGCGTCGACGAGACCGTCCGGCAGGTGCGCCCGGTCGGCCGCGGCGACCAGCTCGAACGGTCGACGTACCGGGGCGTCGGGCAGGTCGACGACCGTGCAGACGGTGGCGAGTTCGGCGACCGTCGGCCGGTGGAACAGCTCCTGCAACGCGAAGGAGATGCCGCTGGCGCGGGCCGCGCCGAGCACCCGGATGCTGCGGATCGAGTCCCCGCCCAGGTGGAAGAAGTTGTCGTGCCGGCCCACCTGGACCGGGCCGAGCGCCTCGACCCAGATCTCGGCGAGCCGCCGCTCGACCGGCCCCTGCGGGGCCACGTAGTCACCGCTGCCGGCGGGACGGGCCTCGTCCGGGTCGGGCAGCCGCCGGTGGTCGGTCTTGCCGCTCGGCGTCAGCGGGATCGCCGCCAACTCCACGAACCGCGCCGGCACCATGTAGTCCGGCAGCCGGTCCGCCAGCCACTGCCGCAGGTCGGCAACCGGCACCGCCGACCCGGCCTCCCCCGCCACGTACGCGATGAGCTGCGGGGCCCCGGCGTCGTCGGGGCGGATGGTGACCGCCGCGCCGGTGACGCCGGGGAACTGGTGGGCGGTCGCCTCGATCTCGGTCAGCTCCACCCGGAAGCCGCGGATCTTCACCTGGCTGTCGGCGCGGCCCGCGTACTCCAGGGTCCCGTCCGGACGCCACCGGGCCAGGTCGCCGCTGCGGTAGAGGCGGGCACCCGGCTCGGCGCCGACCGGGTCCGCCACGAAACGTCCCGCGGTCAGGCCGGGTTGGCCGAGGTAGCCCCGGGCCACCCCCGGACCGCCGACGTACATCTCCCCGGTGACGCCGACCGGGCAGGGCCGCAGGTACCGGTCCAGGACGTGGATCGCCAGGTCCGCAAGCGGCCGGCCGATCTGGGTGAGCGCCCGGTCCAGGTCGTCCGGCACGATCTCGCGGAAGGTGTCGTGCACGGTGGTCTCGGTGATCCCGTACATGTTGACCAGCCGGGGGTGGTCCGCGCCGTGCCGCTGCGTCCACCGGCGTACCGAGCCGCGTTCCAGCGCCTCACCGGCGAAGATGACGTAGCGCAGCCGCAGCGGGTCGCGCAGGCGGGCGTCGACGGCCTCGAACTGGACGAACGCCGACGGCGTCTGGCTGAACACGGTCACCTGCGCGTCCCGGACCAGCGCGTACAGGTCCTCGGGGCTGCGGGAGACCCAGTAGGGCACCACGACCAGCCGGCCGCCGGTGCTCAACGCGCCCCACGTCTCCCAGACGCAGACGTCGAACGACATGCTGTGGAACATCGACCAGACGTCGTCCGGGCCGAACCGGAAGTCCCGGGCCGCCGAGGCGAACAGCCGGGCGGCGTTGCGGTGGGTCACCGTGACGCCCTTGGGCCGGCCGGTCGAACCCGACGTGTAGATCACGTACGCCGCACTGTCCCCCGTCACCACCGGGTCCGGCACCTCCCCGGCCTCCGGCGATCCGGCCGCCTGCGCGGCGTCCGGCTCCGGACCGTCCGGACCGATCTCCACCACCCGCCACGGACCCGACGGCAACCGCCCCGCCACACCCCAACCCCCCAACACCACCGACACACCCGAATCCACCAACATCAACGACAACCGCTCCACCGGATAATCAACAT
>NZ_MZMV01000138.1 GCF_002210435.1 Micromonospora wenchangensis | reverse complement strand
GGGCCAGCACCCGGAACGCTTCGATCTGCACGAATGAGTCGGTGTGGGTGGTGGCGAGGGTGGTCAGTGCGGTGATGGTGGGTTCGGTGAGTGGGTTGGCTGCGGCCAGCCCTCCGATCGCCTGGATCCGTCTGTCCAGGTTTATGTGGGTGGTGGCGATGTTGGTCAATGCGGTGATGGTGGGTTCGGTGAGTGGGTTGGCTTCGGCCAGCATCCAGATCGCCTGAATCTGTACGTGTGGGTTGGTGTGGGTGGTGGCGATGTTGGTCACGGCGGTGATGGTGGGTTCGGTGAGTGCGTCGTGTTGGGCCAGCGCCCGGATCGCCTGAATCTGTACGTGTGGGTTGGTGTGTGTGGTGGCGAGGGTGGTCAGTGCGGTGGTAGTGGGTTCGGTGAGTGCGCCGAGCCGGCCGGCGATGGCCGCAAGCTGGCACCAGCGCAGCAGGGTGGTGTCACCGGCTGGGACGGCACGGCTGTCCAGGGCGGCGCGGAATCGATCAGCGGCCTTGGTGCCTCCCAGCGCGCCCAGCCGCTCTGACAGGGCAGCCCGGTAGGCGGAGAAACGGCATCGGCTGTGCTCCTGGTCGAACCACTCGTCGACCGCCTGGTCGATCACCGCGTCGATGGTCGCGGTCTTCAGGGGCGTGTCGTCGGCCAGGACCCGGAGCATGAACAGGAAGTCCCGGCCCAGCAGTTCCTCGTACGGGCTCGGGTTGCCCTCGGCCGGATAGATCGCCTTGGCAACCACCTCGTCGATCTGCTCGACATAGTCGGTGCCGATCAGGCCGAGCGCGAGCAGGATCGGCTCCTCGTAGCGGGGGTCGTGCAGCCGGCGGCGGATCTCGGCGATCCGGTCGGTGGCCGAGCCACGGAACGCCAGCGCCCGGCCGGCGTAGTACTCCTCGAAGGTCAGGTGGGCGAAGCCGTAGCGGCCGGGAGCCCGCTCGACCAGCAGGCCGGTGTGCGTGTCGGCCTTGTCGACGAACTCGGCCACCCCCAGCCCGGCGTCGGTGCGCAGCGGGTCGGCGGCCTCCAGCACGCGCGGATCCCATCCGGTGCCCTGGTGCGCCGCCCACAGTGGGCCGAGGACGTCGAGCAGTTCGGCGCGGGTGGCCGCACCCTCCGGGCGGTGCTCGTGCATCCACCAGCCCAGCTCGGTCAGCCACCGGGTCAGGATTCGCTCGTCGGGCAGGTCGGCCTCGGCGACCCCCTGGGCGCTGCGCCAGGTGCGCCCGAGGGCGTTGCACACCTCCACGTACGCCTCGACCCGCCGGTGCGGGAGCCGGCCGCTGGCCCTGTGCACCAGCACCAGCGCGGTCAACAGCAGGGGGTTGGCGGCCAGCCGGCGTACCCCGGCGTTGGTGGTGAGGGCCTGTTCGATCGCGGTGGCCTCGCGTGCGCCGGCCAACCGGGTCGCCTCGGCGGACCGGCCCGGGGTTTCGGCGCGCTCGACCTCGCGGCAGTAGACGTCGAGGAACCGGCTGATCGTCGGGTCGTCCATGTCCTGGAGCCGCACCGCGCGGAACGGCTCCGGCAGCGGGGCGGCCTGGTAGCCGGCGATCCGGCTGGTCACCACGAACCGGTTCCCCTGCCGCGCGTGGGCGGTCACGAAGTTGGTCACCGCCGTGACCACGCCCCGCCGCAGCTCGGCCAAGGCGATCTCGTCCAGGCCGTCCAGCAGCACCAGGCAGCGGCCGGCGTCGAGCTGGCGGCGCAGCAGGTCGGGCAGGCCCGGCAGGGTGCACTCCGCGCGGCGGAGCTGGCCGGGCAGGAACTCACCGATGCCCATCTTGGAGAATCCCTGGCGGGCGTACTCGCCGATGCGCAGGTAGATCGGGAACAGCGCGTCCCGGCCCTGGACCTGCTCGCCGCTGATGAGCGCTCGGGCGTGGGTCAGGGCCAGGTAACGCAGCAGGGTGGTCTTGCCCGTTCCCGGGTCGCCCAGGACCAGCAACTGGGCGGCGTCGCGGGCCGCGTCGAGCACCGGCTGTCGGGCCGGCTGGTCGGTTTCGGCGGCGAACCGGTGGCCGTACTCCGTCTGCAACCGGTCGAGGGCTGCCTCGAAACCGGTGTGGTCCAGCGTTCCCTCGGCCACCAGGGCGGCCAGCCGCTCCCGCTCGCGCTCGAACCAGGCCCGCGCCCGGTCACCGGGATTGCGGTCCCGCTGCGCCTGCAACCCGACGAACACCTCGCCCAACGGAAGCTGCACGGTGGTGTTCCGGACCACCCCCACGGTACGCAGGTAGCGGTGCTGGTCGATCAGCCAGCGCAGGTAGGCGACCCGATCGTCGTCGGTGGCGTCGACCGCGCCCAGGTGCTCGGCGATGCGGGTGGTCGCCTGGGCGGTCGACGCGGCATCGGAGCGGCCGAGCATCCCCTGGAGGGTCGCCTCGCGGCGTACCTCGGCGGCCAATCCGTCGAGCAGGGCCTTGAACGCCGGCCGCAGCAGGCCGATCCGGTCGTACCGCTCGTCGTCGGAATCGGCCCGGCCGAGCGAGTCGACGGCCCGTTCCGCCAGCCGCACCGGGGAGGGCGGCACACCGGGGACGAGCACCTTCGCCAGCTCGGGAGCGCCCTCGTGCACCCAGAAGCCGTCGTTGACGTCGAACTCGGCCAGCCGGTCGCCGTACGACCGGTTCAGCTCGGTGAGGGCGCGGCGCAACGCGCGCTCCAGGGCCTTGCGTTCCGGGTCCCCCCACACGCGAGCCTTGACGCCCTTGGCGGCGGCGGCCCCGACCTGCGCCACGATCGGCTTCGCCAGCGCCGTGGCCAGCGCGACAGGGTCCATGGCCGGCAAGTGTAGGCGGACCGACCACAAGGGATAGTCGTATAGCCGACCGGCTCCTGGTCAGGGGGTCAGGTCGACGGTGACGGTGACGCGGCCCCGGTCGTCGCGGCGGGCCACCGCGTGCCCGGCCCGGTCGACCCCGTCGAGGTTCAGCGAGATCGGGCCGCCCTCGCCCAGGAAGTTCCGCCACCACTGCTTGGCGTCGGGCATCGCGACCTGGATGACCACCGCGTCGCCGGTCTGTCGGTACGCGACAGGCGTGCTGAACGTCCGCCCGGAACGGCGACCGGTGTAGGTGACCACGGCCAGGTGCCGCCGGAGAAAACGCCCCCAGCGTGGCGACGACCGCAGCGCCATGATCCGCGCGTTGAACGACCGCGCCAATCCCGAGGGGAACGATCCGCGACCCATTCGGGCCCTCCATCGGTCGACATGAAAGCTTCACGCCGACCGTAACACTGCCTGGTCCCACCGAACGTGAGTGCGGGCCGCGATTGCTGGCCGCCGCAGGGGCGGGGGGAGTGATACCGGCGTACACCGGTATGCCTGTCAGTCATATTTATGGGTCTTGTGTTGGGTGTGTGGGTCGCTGGTGATCATTTTCTGGGGAGTTGGGGTCGGT
>NZ_MZMV01000137.1 GCF_002210435.1 Micromonospora wenchangensis | reverse complement strand
CACACCCCTGTCCGCGCCCTGCGGTGCCGCTTCCGAGGGGCCGTCGACCGTCCACCGTGACCGGTGTTGACCAGGGGCGGGGCGCCGCCGAGCCGCCCGGATCCACAGCGGAGCGTCGGGCACGGCGAAGCCGCCGGTGGTGTCGCGGGCCGGCGTACGCGCCCGATCCTGCCCGGCCGATCGAGCGGCGGCAATCCGGCCGGCCGCCTTTTATGATCTAGCCATTCGCATCTAGTAATGGTCTTCCGGGCTGTCGTAGGGTGCCGTGAGCAAGCCAAGAGACAACATCTTTGGGCGTTTCCGCCCGATTCTATGCTGGACGGTGGCCGGCGGTGACCATGTTTCGCCCGACGGAAGATCCTGCGGCGCAAGACCCCGGTTGGGTGGACGACGTGTTGTTCGCCGGCCCTGCGGCCGACGTTTGTCTCCGGCTGCCCGAGCCGGTGGACCGGGCCACCCTGCACCGCCTGGTCGTCGCGGCGCAGGACCGGCTGCGCGACGCGGGTCTGCGTCCCGGCGGGGCCGTCGCGCTGCGCCTGCCGCCGTCGGTGTCCTATGTGGTCAATCTGCTGGCGACCTGGCGCAGCGGCGGTCAGGCGGTGCTGCTCGACCACCGGCTCACCGACCACGAGGTCGACCGGGCGCTGCGCCGGCTCACCCCGCAGGTGGTCGTCGCCCCGGCCCGGACCGGTGGGGGCGCGTTGAAGGTCTTCCTCGACGTCACCGAGAGCGTCACCCCCTACGCCGACCGCCCGGCGGTCAGCGGACACGCCGTGATCCAGCTCAGCTCCGGCTCCACCGGACCGTCCAAGGTGATCGGACGCACCGCCGCCGACCTGGTCGCCGAGGTGCACCGCTACACCCGCATCGACGGGGTCGCGCTGCCCGGTGAGCGGATCATCCTGCTGCCGTCCATGGTGCACGTGCTCGGCCTCGTCGGCGGGCTGCTCTACGGCCTGCACGCCCACGTCGAGCTGGTCCCGCCGGAGCGGCTCGGCGGCGACGCGGTGCTGGCCGCGATCGCCGCCCAGGACACCCCGGCCACCGTGCTCGGCGTCCCGTTCCACATCGGTCTGCTCGCCTTCACCCGCCCCGACCGGCCGCTGCCCCAGTTCAAGCGGATGACCACCGGCGGGGAACTGGTCCCGCCGGCCGTCGTGCAGGCGTTCACCGACCGGCACGGCGTGCCCTTGGGCAACATGTACGGGATGACCGAGGTCGGCGTCATCGGCACCGACCTGTACGGGCGGCACCGGCCCGCGATCACGCCCGCCCCCGGCATCGAGGTCCGCGAGTCCGACGGTGAGCTGCTGATCAGCTGCCCCGCGTCGCCGTACGTCGGGCTCAGCGACCCCACCCGCTGGGCCGACGGTTGGCTGCGGACCCGCGACGCCGGCACCGTCGATGCGGACACCGGCCTGGTCACCGTCCGCGGCCGGCTCGACTCGCAGGTCTCCGTGGGGGGCCTCAAGGTCGACCTCACCGAGGTCGAGGCCACCCTCACCGGCCTGCCCGGGGTGGCCGCCGCCGTGGTCGCCTACGACGACGGGATCACCGCGTACGTGCAGCCCGACGGGCCGCTGTCCGAGGATGAGCTGGACGAACTGCTCGCCGAGCGGTTGGCCGGCTACAAGCGTCCCCGCACCCTGCACCTGGTGGCGCAGCTGCCGCGTACCACCACCGGCAAGCTGGTCCGCTCGCTGGACGTGCTGCGGACGGCGGTGTCATGACCGGCCCGCTGCACCCCGCCCGCCGGCCGGTCCCCGCGGACCGCCGTCGGGGCGTCACCACCGCGTCACCACCGGCCGACCGTCGGCGGTACGCCCGAACCACCCCCGCACGGTGCCCCGACCGGGTGCCGGCGAACCGCCCATCGAGAGAGGTAACCGTCATGCGAGACGAGGTCCGCACCTTCGTCATCGACCAGCTCCGGGACATGAACTACGACGTCGACGGGATCGACGACGACACCACGCTCGGCCCGTCCGGGGTGGACCTGGAGTCGCTCGCCCTGTCCGACCTGTCCGTCCGGGTGGAGGACCGCTACGGGCTGCGGTTCGCCGACGACGAGTCGGAGAAGCTGGCCCTGATGACGGTGGGGGAGTTCACCACCATGGTCGCCGACCGGGTCGCCGGGGCGACCACCGACAACCGCTGATGTCCGGTCAGCCCGACCTGGGGCGAGCTGACCTGGTGAGCATGCTCGCCGAACTGACCGGCAAACCCGTCGACCAGGTCCCGCACCGGGTCGGCTCGATGGAACTGGCCTGGCTGGTGCACCTCGTCGAACAGCGCTACGACACCCGGATGGACCTCACCGACGACCAGCTCGCCGGCATCCGCACCCTCGACGACGCGCTGGCCGTGTTCCACACCTGCCTCACCGCCTCCGCTGATGGTTGAGCGGAGCACCGTCACGATCTCCGGCACCTACGCGGTCAGTGCCTTCGGCAGGGGGGTGGACGCCCTGCTGGCCGGGGTCCTGTCCGGGGTGCCGGCGTTCCGACCGGTCCGCCGGTTCGACACCACCGGCCGCCGGGTGACCGTCGCGGCCACCCGCCCCGACGTGGCGACCCTGCCGCAGGAGCTGGCCGACGCCGTCGACGCCGCCTGCCGGGCCGCCGGGCTGGACCCGGCGCAGCGCCGGGCGTCGGCGCTGCTCCTGGCCACCCACGGCGGGCCGGCCACGCTGCCCGGCCCGTACACCGACGACCGGCCGACCGCCGGCACCGACGACCCGTGGTGGGCCGGCGGCGAACGCGACGACGCCGGCCCGGCCTGGCCGGAACTGCCCGCCCTGGCCGGTCGGCTGGCCCGGCGGTGCGGGCTCGGCGGCCCGACCCGGGTCTACACCACCGCCTGCGTCTCGGCCAGCAACGCGGTCGCCGACGCCGCCGCCATGATCCGCCGGGGGGACACCGACCGGGTGGTGGTGGCCGCCGGCTACCTGGTGGAGCCGGACCAGTACGCGCTCTTCGACGCCGGCCGGGCGCTCGCCGCCGACGGCGCGGTCCGCCCGTTCAGCACCGGACGGCAGGGCCTGCTGCTCGGCGACGGGGTGGCCGCGGTGGTGCTGGAGTCCGCCGCCGCGCTGCGCGGCCGCGGCGTTGAGCCGGTGGCGACGCTGGCCGGCTGGGGCCGGGCCGGCGACGCCCACCACCCCTGCCAACCCGATCCGCAGGGGGGCGGGCTGGCCCGGGCGATCGGCGCGGCGCTGGGCCGCGCCGGCCTGCCCGCCGGGGCGGTCGGCTACGTCAACGCCAACGCCACCGGCACCGGGTTCAGCGACGCCTCCGAGGCGGCGGCGCTGCGGCTGGCCCTGGGCGAGTGGGCCGGGCAGGTGCCGGTCAGCTCCACCAAGGCGCTGCACGGGCACGCGCTGGAGGCGTCCGGCCTGCTCGAACTGGTGGTCACCGTGGCGGCGCTGGGGCACGGGAAGCTGCCGGTCAACGCCGGTTGGCTCGGCCCCGACCCGGCCTGCCCGCTGGACGTGGTCACCGCCGCGCCCCGCCCGGTGGCCAGCCGGTACGCCCTGAGCCTCAACGCCGCCTTCGGCGGTGCGAACACCGCCCTGCTGGTGGGTGC
>NZ_MZMV01000136.1 GCF_002210435.1 Micromonospora wenchangensis | reverse complement strand
GTCCGGCAGTGCCCCCGGCTCTGCACCGACGAGCGCCGCACCGCGCTGCGCCGGCAGGAGGAGGCATGGGGGTTGCAGTGGATCCGCAGTGGCGAGTTCACCACCTGGGCGGAGACCGCCCGGGTGGACGGTGCGCCGCGCTACGGGCTGGTCTACCTCTCCTACTGGCGCAGCGTGCCGGAGGACGCGATCGACAGGCAACTGGTGCTGCGGATGACCGCGCCCCTGGACCGCGCGGACGAGGTGCGCAAGGTGGCCGCCTCGGTGCGGGAGGCCACCTTCACCATCTGACGCGGGGGCGAGGCCACCCCCGGTCGACCGGTACCCTTCGACCGGACGTCGACGACGAACCGGTCCGTCCTTCCACGACCGAGCGGGGCCATGTGCGCATGCTGACTGTCTCCCCTGACCGAGCCGGGGCCTGTCCGACCATCACGGACGCGCTGGAGATCGCGGCGGACGACGCGGTCGTCTCGATCGCCCCCGGCGTCTACCCCGAGTCGCTGCGGCTCGACGGCCGGCGGGTCCGGCTGGTGGCCGCCGGCGAGCCGGGTTCGGTCATCGTGGACGGTCGGGCCGCCGGACGGCCGACGGTGGCCTGCACCGGTGGCGAGGTGCTGTTGCACGGGCTGGTCGTGCAGGGCGGCGACTATCCGGCGGTGGAGGCGGTCGGCGGCCGGCTCCGCATGGAGAAGTGCCAGGCCAGCGCCGGGTACGCCGCAGCCGTGTCGGTACGCGACGGGGCCCGGATCGAGGCCGTCGAGGTCACCGTCACCGGCGGCCAGCACGGGCTGGTCGTCTCGGACGCGGGCGGCACGGTCGAGCGGTGCGAGGTCCGCGACGTCACCGACGACGGGATCATCGTGCGGCTCGGTGCCGACCCGACCATCCGCAACTGCACGGTCGCCGCCGCCGGCTTCCGGGGCGTGTACGTCTACCAGGCGGCCCGCCCCACCATCGAACGCTGCGACGTCTCCGGCACCGGTGACGCGGGCATCGTGGTCGCGTTGCAGAGCAGCCCCACCATCGTGGACTGCTGGGTGCACGACACCCGGGGCGTCGGCATCGACGTCGGCCGGGGCTGCGGCGGCACGGTCGAGGGCTGCCGTACGGAGCAGACCGCCGCCCCGGGCGTCCGGATCGCGGAGGGCGCCGGCACCGTGTTCCGGGCGGCGGAGGCGGGCGGGCGGCCGATGGCCGGGGTCAGCGCGGGCGGCGGCACGGTCGGCCAGGACGAGCAGAAGGTCGAGGAACTCCTCGCCGAACTCGACTCGATGATCGGCCTGGCCGGGGTGAAGGCCGAGGTGCGCTCGCTGATCGACGAGATCCAGGTCAACGAGTGGCGGCGCAACGCCGGGCTGGCGGTGGGCGCGGTCAGCCACCACCTGATCTTCACGGGCGCGCCGGGCACCGGCAAGACGACAGTGGCCCGGGTCTACGGGCAGTTGCTCAAGGCCCTCGGGGTGCTGCCGAACGGCCAGTTCCGGGAGGTGTCCCGGCGGGACCTGGTCGGCCAGTACATCGGGCACACCGCCGAGAAGACCTCGTCGGTGTTCACCGAGGCGCTGGGCGGGGTGCTGTTCATCGACGAGGCGTACACCCTGTCCCGGGCCGGGGGTGCCGGCGGCGACTTCGGCCAGGAGGCGATCGACACCCTGGTCAAGCTGATGGAGGACCACCGCGACCAGGTGGCCGTGATCGTCGCCGGTTACACCACCGAGATGGCCGCCTTCCTGGACGCCAACTCCGGGTTGGCGTCCCGGTTCGCCAAGACGCTGGAGTTCGAGAACTACAGCCCGGTGCAGTTGGTCGACATCGTCGGCCGGATCGCCCGCAACGACGAGTACCTGCTCGCCGACGGGCTGGCCGACGGGCTGCTGGAGTGGTTCGGCCAGATCGAACGGGACCAGAACTTCGGCAACGCCCGGGAGGCCCGCAAGCTGCTGGAGGGGATGCGCAAGGCGCAGTCCGGGCGGCTGCGCGCGCTGGGCCGGATGCCGAGCCGGGACGACCTGCGCACCCTCGTCCTGGACGACCTGCTCGCCGCCACCCGGTGAGCGGGATGTCACCCACCGGGGGCACCGGTGCCCGCAGCGACGCGCCGACCGCCCTGATCGTCCGGGTCCGGGACGCGCCGCCCGAGCCGGCCGCCCCGTGGCGGCCCACCGAGGCCGACCAGCCGGCCCCACCGGAACCGCTGGACGCGCCCTGGCTGCGTCACCTGGCCCGGCTGCTGCCGATGGTCGTGGTCGCCGTCCTCGGCGGGATCGGGCTGAACCGGCCCAGCCTGTGGGAGGACGAGCTGGCCACCTGGGGCATGGTCACCGTCGGGTTCGACGACTTCGTGGCGGTGCTGCGCAACGTCGACGCCTCCATCGGCCCGTACTACCTGCTGATGCGCGGCTGGGTGGCGTTGGCCGGCAGCTCCGACGTCGCGTTGCGGCTGCCGTCGCTGCTGGCCATGGCGGCGGCGGCCGGCCTGGTCGCCGCGATCGGCCTGCGGATCGGCGGGCTGCGGGTCGGGCTGGTCGCCGGCCTGCTGTTCGCGGTGCTGCCGACCACCTCCCGGTACGCGCAGGAGGCCCGGCCGTACGCGTTCGCGGTGTGCGCCGCCGCGCTGGCCACCCTGCTGCTGGTCCGGCTGCTGGAACGGCCCCGGTTCCTGCGCTACCTGGGGTATTCCGCCGTGGTCGCGTTGCTGGGGCTGATGCACCTGGTGGGCCTGCTGCTGCTCGTCGCGCACGCGCTGGTCGCCTGGCGGGGGGCGCAGCGCCGGCGCGGCTTCGTCGGCTGGCTCGGCGCGGCCGTGGCCGGCACGCTGCCCGTGCTGCCCGTCCTCTGGCTGGGCCGGCAGCAGACCGGTACGCAGATCAACTGGATTCCCCCGGTCACCCTGGACCGGCTGGTCGACACGCCGGAGGCGCTGTTCGGCGGGCCGCTGCTCGCCGGTGCGGTGCTCGCCCTGGCCTTCCTCGGCATGTCGATGAAGGAGCGGTCGGCGGTGGCCACCGCCTGGCTGGTGCTGCCCACCGTCGGCCTGCTGCTCGCCGCCCAGCTCACCCCGCTCTGGCTGCCGCGCTACCTGCTGTTCACGGTGCCGGCCTGGGCGCTGGTCGCGTCGCTGGCGTTGCGGCGCAGTTCGCTGCTGCGGGGCACCGCCGCGATGCTGGCGGTCGGCCTGCTCGGCATCCCGGCGCAGGTCGAGATCCGGGGCGTCACCGGCCACAGCCAGGGCACCAAGGACATCGCCGCCGTGCTGCGGGCGCACGCCCGCCCCGGCGACACCCTGGTGTACGGCCCGTTCGACGCCGGTGACCAGCGCACCAGCCGGGACGCGGTGAACCGGTACGTCGACGAGAGCTGGCGACCCCGGGACGTGCTGATGACCGTACCGGCCCGCCGGCAGGGCACCCTGGGCGCGCGGGAGTGCGCCGACCGGGACGTTCCGGTGTGTCTGGGTCGCCCGGAGCGGGTGTGGGTCGTCCGCAAGGGTGCCCTCGACGATCCGGTGCAGCGGATCGGGCCGGCGAAGGAGGCCGCGCTCAAGCCGTACGCCGTCGACCGCACCTGGCGGGTCCGGGGTTTCAGCATCGGGCTGCTGGTGCGTAAGCCCGAGGTGACGAAGTGAGCGGCCGGGCCGGCGCGGGCCGCACCGACGAGACTACGGAGTTCCACCGTCCGGTGCCGCCGCCCCGTCCCACCCCACCGGCAC
>NZ_MZMV01000135.1 GCF_002210435.1 Micromonospora wenchangensis | reverse complement strand
CCCGACCAGGATCAGCCCGCCGAGCCGGTACTTCGCGATCATCTCGGCCGGGGTGTCGACCCCGGCGAGGGCCTGGTTGCCGGCGGCCGAACCGGGGGTCACCGTCGTCGCCGAGCTGCCGTACGCGTACGGCATCAGCACCTGGCCCACCAGGTCCTCGTCGCCGAGCGTGCCGGCCAGCGCGGCGGCCCGGCCGGCCGGGTCGTCGGCGGCGGTCGCCGTGGCCGTCGGGGTGGCTTCGGGGCGGACCGGCGCGGGAGCCTGCCCCTCCCCCGCACATCCGGAGGCGAGCAGCGCGGTCAGGGCGGTGACGGCGACGCCGGCACGTCGCGGGGAGATCGGCACCCGGCCCATCCAACCCGCGCCGGAGATCAGCGGCAACCCGGCCAGGTCAGGCGGTGGGTGCGGCGTGCCCGTCCCCGGCCGGGTGTCCGGCTCCCGGGCGTTTCCCGGGCGGGACGCGGCCGGTCCGGGTGAGCGGATTCACCCGGGCCCGACCCGGCGTGTGCCTCGGGTGCGGGACAACTTCTCCGAGAGCTCTATGCCTGTCCGTCATATTTATGACGGACAGGCATAGAGCTCTCTGCGGGACCGTGCTTCGGGAGGGCAGGGTCATGGAGACCGGCGTCGGTGCAGCGCCCGAGGAGGCACCGCGACTGCCGAGGGACGCCCGCGGGGGTGAGCGGCGGGGCCGCGGTCAGCCGACCCGGGTGAGCAGGGTCACCGGCGCGCCGTCCCCGGCGTACCGGTAGGGCTCCAGCTCGGCGTCCCAGGCGGTGCCCATCGCCTTGTCCAGGGCGTGCGCCAGGGCCTCCGGGCGTACCGACGCCATGATGCTGCGCAGCCGGTCCTCGCCGAGCTGGATGTCGCCGGCCGCGCCCACCGCGGCCCGGAACAGGCCCCGGCCGGGCACGTGCATGAAGCGTTCGCCGTCCGCGCCGGTACTGGGTTCCTCGGTCACCTCGAAACGGATCATGGGCCACTGCCTCAGGGCAGCAGCCAGCTCGGCACCCGTCCCCGGCCGACCGGTCCATCCGCACTCGGCCCGGCGCGCGCCGGGATCGACGGGCTGAGCCGTCCAGTGCAGGTTGACCGGCGCGGCGAGGACGCGCGCGATCGCCCACTCGACGTGTGAGCACACGGCGAGCGGGGTCGAGTGGACGTATACGACGCCACGCGTTGGCACGGTGACCTCCCGGAGGGCGAGGTGCGTCTTCCCCTACGACCTCGACACCCGAGTGGCTGTTGCCACACATGATGACTGCTGTGACGGATGGTGCGCCAGGGAATCGGAAAATTCGCCGGCGGGAAATACCCGGACCGGTGACCCGGGTTGTGCACTCCGACGGGCACGGTGAGCTGCCAGGCACCGTGGTCGTGTATATTTCTCTGGGCGGTTCTGTGCCGTCGCACCACTTCGCGGGCCGACGACCCACCCGGGCGTTCGACGACCATCGAGCGTCAGACGACCATTCGGCCGTCACCCGCTACAGCCCCCGGACGTTCCCCGTCCTCCCGTACGTCTTGCAAGGAGCATCTCCGTGGCGAGCAACACCTCGAAGACCGCGCGCGCGTCAGTCCGGGCCGGCCAGGCTGGCCAGGGTGGCGCCCTCAGCGTGCTGGGCGAGTTCAAGTACCTCATCCCGCTCAACGGCGGCAAGCACGCCTACGTGCGGAACCTGACCAACGGCAAGACCGCCCACCTGCGTACCGACTCCGACGCCTTCGTCGAGGAGATCCGGACGCTGGCCACCGCCGGTCACGCCGCCAAGATCCGCGCCGAGATCAGCAACCTCGCCGCCACCCACCCCGACCACGGGTGGGACAAGACCGAGAAGCGTCTCGTCGAGGCCGGCGTCTTCGAGGGCTGAGCCCTCACCCGCGCACGACCGGAACCGCCCGTCGGGTCACCCCGGCGGGCGGTTCCGCGTCTGCGCCCGCCACGTCTGCGCCCGCCGGGTCAGGCCCCGTCGTCGAGCACGGTGACCTCGCCGGTGTCCAGGTCGTACAGGGCGCCGACGACGTCCACCCCACCCGCCGCGACCGGGCCGGACAGCATGTCGTCGGCGCGCAGCGCCCGCACCGTACCGCGCACGTGCCGGCGTACGGCCAGCGGGTGGACGGCCGGGTCGTGCGGCCCCGCCCCGGTCACCGCCGGGGTGATCCGCTCGACCAGGTAGCCCAGGTCACCATCCGGCCGCCGGCCCGTCCGCACGCTGTCCACCGTCGCGGCGACCGCGCCGCACCGTTCGTGCCCCAGCACCATCACCAGGGTCACCCCGAGCTGCGCCACCACGTACTCGATCGAGCCCCGCACGGCCCGGTCGAGCACGTGGCCCCCGGTGCGGATCACGCAGATCGACCCGAAGGTCTGGTCGAAGATCGCCTCCAGCGGCACCCGTGAGTCGATGCAGCCGAGCAGCACCGCGTACGGCTGCTGGTCGCCGGAGGCCACGGCAGCGGCGGCGGTCACGTCGTGCCCGTGGACCGGCCGGCCGCTGACGAAGCGCCGGTTGCCGGCGAGCAGCTCGGCCAGCGCCGCCCGGGGGGTGCGGGCGGCCCGGGACGGCCCGGCGTCGACGGGCGGCTGACCGGGGGTCCGGGCGGCCCCGGTGGGCGCAGGCGGCATGGCTCCAGACTGACCGCCGGCCCGGCCGCGTGCGGGCGGGTCGGGAATCTTCTCACCGACACGGTTGGCGTGGTCTGATGTCGGGTAGCCGGTGTTACCGCCGGGTTACGCCGGTGAATGTGTCCCGGGTGCCTGGGAGGTGGCGATGCCGGATCAGCGGGAGTTGCGGCTGCCCGACGGGGTACGCCTGCACGTCGAGGTGACCGGCCCGGTCGGGGCCGAGGTGACCGTGGTCCTGCTGCACGGCTGGACGCTCGACGGCCGGGCCTGGCACCGGCAGCTCGCCGACCTGCGCAGCCGCTTCGGCGACCGGGTCCGGGTGGTCGCCTACGACGCCCGGGGGCACGGCCGGTCCAGCTGCATGGCGCTGCGCACGGCGACCCTGGCCCAGCTCGGCGACGACCTCGCGGCGGTGCTGGACGAGGTCGCCCCGGCCGGGCCGGTGGTGCTCGTCGGGCACTCGATGGGCGGGATGACCGTGATGGAATACGCCCACCGGCACCCGTCCCACTTCGCCGCCCGTACGGCCGGACTCGTCTTCGTCTCCACCACGGCCGAGGGCCACACGCACACGGTGTACGGGCTGTCGCCACGGATCGCCCGGCTGATCCGGCTCGCCGAGACCACCGGGGCGGGGGTGCTGGCCCGGTGCGGTTCGTGGCGGCCGCCCCGCCCGCTGCTGCGCGCCCTGGCCCCGAGCATCAGGTGGATGCTCTTCGGTGACCGCTGCTCCGGCGCGGACA
Source organism: Micromonospora wenchangensis (assembly GCF_002210435.1). Classification (GTDB taxonomy): domain Bacteria; phylum Actinomycetota; class Actinomycetes; order Mycobacteriales; family Micromonosporaceae; genus Micromonospora; species Micromonospora wenchangensis. Next base: position 403 of record NZ_MZMV01000135.1, on the reverse strand, counting down.
TCCGGCTGGTCACCTCGGCGGTGGCCCGCGCCTCGCTGCGCTCGATCGGGGGTTTCCGCGCCTCGATCGGGGCCCAGCACCGGCTGGCCACCCTGACCGCGTTGGCGCACCTGCCGGCGGCGGCGCTGGTCGGGGACCGGGACCGGCTGACCCCGCCGCCGTGCGCGGAGTCGATCGCGGCGGCGCTGCCGGCCACCGAGCTGACCGTCTGCCCCGGTGCCGGGCACATGCTGATGATGGAGCGCCCGGACGAGGTGAACGCCGCCCTCGCCGGGGTGCTCGACCGGGTGCTGTCCGCCGCCGGTACGGGTCGGCCACCGGGGCCCCGCCGTCCCGCCGACGCCCCGGGCGCGCGGGCCGCCGCCGGCCGGGCGGCGCGCTGAGCCGTCCCGCCGGCTCCGCG
>NZ_MZMV01000134.1 GCF_002210435.1 Micromonospora wenchangensis | reverse complement strand
GGTGTCGTAGAGGGTTTTGCCCATGTGGTGGCGTTGGGTGCCCTGTCCGGCGAACAGGAACGCCACCTTGCCGCGGGTGGCCACCGCGCCGGACGTGCGACCGTCGGCCAGCGCGTCGAGCCGGGTCAGCAGCTCTGCCCGGTCCTGCGCCACCAGCACCGCGTAGTGCGGTTGCCGCGCCCGCCTGGTGCCGAGGGTGTACGCGAGGTCGGGTAGCGACAACCCCTCCGCCACCGCCGTCCGCAGCTGGGCGGCCTGCGCCCGCAGCGCGTCGGCCGACCGGGCGAAGAGCACGAATGGCAGCGGTGTGCCACCCTCCGTCCGGTCCCGCCGAGGTCCGGGTGTGGGGTCGCCCTGTTCGAGGATGACGTGGGCGTTGGTGCCGCTGATGCCGAAGGAGGAGACGGCGGCGCGTCGGGGTTGGCCGGTGTCGGGCCAGGGTCGGGCCTGGGTGAGAAGGGCGATGGTGCCGGTGGTCCAGTCGACGTGGGAGGTGGGCTCGTCGGCGTGGAGGGTGGGGGGGAGGGTGCCGTGCCGCATGGCTTCGACGACCTTGATGATGCCGCCCACGCCGGCGGCGGCCTGGGTGTGGCCGATGTTGGATTTGAGGGAGCCGAGCCAGGCGGGCCGTTCCGGGGTGTGGTGTTGTCCGTAGGTGTTGAGGAGTGCTTGGGCTTCGATGGGGTCGCCGAGTCGGGTGCCGGTGCCGTGGGCTTCGATGAGGGTGATGTCGGTGGGGTGTAGCCGTGCGTTGGTGAGTGCTTGGTGGATGACGCGTTGTTGGGCGGGTCCGTTGGGTGCGGTGAGTCCGTTGGAGGCGCCGTCCTGGTTGATGGCTGAGCCGCGGAGGGTGGCGAGGACGCGGTGGTGGTGGCGGCGGGCGTCGGAGAGCCGCTCCACCAGCAACAACCCCACCCCCTCGCTCCAACCCGTGCCGTTCGCGGACGCCGCGAACGACCGGCACCGCCCGTCCGGGGCCAGCCCGCGCTGCCGGCTGAACTCCACGAACGTGTGCGGCGTCGCCATCACCGTGACCCCGCCGGCGAGGGCGAGGTCGCATTCGCCGGTGCGGAGGGCCTGGGCGGCGAGGTGCAGGGCGACCAGGGAGGACGAGCAGGCGGTGTCGACGGTGACCGCCGGCCCCTCCAACCCGAAGGTGTACGCGATCCGACCGGACACCACACTGGAGGTGTTGCCGGTGAGGAGATGCCCCTCGAACCCCTCCGGCGCGGTCCGCCACCGGGTGCCGTAGTCGCCGTACATGACCCCGGCGAACACCCCGGTCCGGCTGCCCCGCAGCGCCGTCGGGTCCACCCCCGCCCGCTCGAACGTCTCCCACGCCGTCTCCAGCAGCAGGCGTTGCTGCGGGTCGGTCGCGGTGGCCTCCCGGGGACTCAACCCGAAGAACTCGGCGTCGAAGTCGGCGGCGTCGTGCAGGAAACCCCCTTCCCGGCTGTACGAGGTGCCGACATGATCCGGGTCGGGGTGGTACAGCCGGGTGAGGTCCCAGCCCCGGTCGGTCGGAAAGCCGGTGATCGCGTCCCGGCCGTCCACCACCAGTTGCCACAGGTCCTCGGGCGAGGAGACCCCACCGGGATACCGGCAGGCCATCCCGACGATCACGATGTCGTCGTCCCCGGCGGTCGTGGTCGTCGTCACCGGCGTCACCGTGGGCGCGCTGCCGAGCAGGTGGCTGACCACCGCCTCCGGGGTGGGGTGGTCGAACACCAGGGTGGTCGGCACCGGCAGACCCGTCGCCAGGGCCAGCCGGTTGCGCAACTCGACCCCGCTGAGCGAGTCGAACCCGAGTTCGCGGAACGACCTCTCCGGGTCCACCGCCGCCGCCGAGGCGTGCCCGAGCACGTCGGCCACCGTCGAGCGGACCAACTCCCGTAGCTCCCCCTCGTCACGGGCCACGGCCGCGACGACCGGCGTACGGCGGGTGACCAGGCCGCGCAGCAGCGCCGGCAGGACGTCACGGGCGCGCAGCGCGGCCAGGTCCAGGCGTACCGGGGCGAGCACCGGTACGTCGTGCCCCAGGGCGGCGTCGAACAGCGCCAGGCCCTGCGCGAGGGTCAGCGGTGGCAAACCGTCGCGTCGCCAGCGGGCCACGTCGGCGGCCGACAGCCGGGCGCCCATGCCCGTCTCCGCCCACAGGCCCCAGGCCAGCGACAGGGCGGGCCGGCCGAGGGCGTGCCGGTGGGCGGCGAGCGCGTCCAGCGCGGTGTTCGCCGCCGCGTACGCGGCCTGGCCGGCGGTGCCGAGCAGGCCGCTGATCGAGGAGAACAGCACGAACGCCCGCAACGGCCGGTCGAGGGTCAGCTCGTGCAGGTGCCAGGCGGCGGTCGACTTCGTCGCGGCGGCGGCGAGCCCCTCGTCGGTCAGCGACGCCACCGTCGCGTCCTCGACCACGCCGGCCGCGTGCACGACGACGTCCAGGGTGGGCAGCCCGTCCAGCAGGCCGGCCAGCGCGGCACGGTCGGCGGCGTCGCACGCCTCGACCCGGACCCGCGCCCCCGCCCCGGTCAACTCCTCGACCAGCTCGGCGACGCCCGGCGCGGCGGGCCCCCGGCGGCTGGTCAGCACGAGGTCGCGCACCCGGTGGGTGTGCACGAGGTGCCGGGCGACCAGCGCGCCCAGCGCCCCGGTGCCGCCGGTCACCAGCGCGGTGCCGGACAGCGGCTCGGTCGGTCCGGCCGGGGCGACGCGGACCAACCGGGGGGCCTGCCAGGAGCCGTCGCGCCACGCCACCTCGGGTTCACCGGCCGGCACGGTCCGCACCAGGTCGTCCGCGTGGACCAGCACGAACCGGCCCGGGTACTCGGCCTGCGCGGACCGGATCAGCCCGACCGCCCCGGTCCGGTCCGCGGCGGACACCACCAGGGCCGTCGGCGCGGTCCCGTCGAGGTGCGTGCGCACGACGGCGAGCGCCTCGCCGGCGTCGGCGACGGCCACCCCGACGAACTCCAACGGGTCGGCCTCGACCGGCACCCAGTCGACCCGGTACAGGTCGGTCGCCGCCGGCAGCCGCGCCGGCCGCAGGCTGAGGCCGTCCACCACGGCCAGCACACCGTCCGTGTCGGTCAGCGTCAGCGTGCGTCCCGCCGTCCAGTGCGCCCGCACCGGGCCGGCGGGGTGGCGCAGGACGGTGACACCGGTCCAGCTGAAGGGCAACAGGACCGGGTCACCGTCGAGCACCAGCGGGTGCAGTGCGGCGTCCAGCAGCGCCGGGTGCAGCACGAACCGACCGGGGTCGGCGGGCAGGGCCAGCTCGGCGAGCAGGGTGTCGCCGTGCCGGGCGGCCGAGGCGAGCCGGAACGCCGGACCGTAGTCGTAGCCCTTGTCGGCCAGTCGCTCGTAGAGGTCCTCGATCGGGGCGGACGCGGTGGGCGCGGGTGCCGGTGCGGGCGGGGCCCCCACGGCGGTCAGCACCCCGCTGGCGTGGCGGGTCCACTCCGCAGCGTCGGCGGGGCGGGCGTGGATGGTGACCGGGCGGTCCTCGTCGGCTGGTCCGACGGTGACCCGTACCGCCACCGCGCCCTCGGCGGGCAGCACCAGCGGTGCCTCCAGGGTCAGCTCGGCCACCCGGGGCAGGCCGACGTCGACGCCCGCCCGCAACGCGTACTCCAGGAACACCGTGCCGGGCACCAGCGTCGCGCCGAGCACCACGTGGTCGACCAGCCACGGCGCGTCCTCCCGGGACAACCGGCCGGTGTAGACGGTCGTACCGTCCGCCAGCGCCACGGCGGCGCCCAGCAGCGGGTGGTCGACACCCTCCTGGCCGAGCCCGGCCGCATCGGCCGGGCGGCTCGCGGTCAGCCAGTAACGCTCGCGCCGGAAGACCGAGGTGGGCAGCTCCACCGGCCGCGCCTGCGGGTAGACCGACGCCCAGTCGACCCGAGTGCCGGCGACGAAGCAGTCGGCCAGGGCCTGCATGAGGGTGTGGTTTTCGGGTTTGTGGGGGTGGAGGAGGGGGG
>NZ_MZMV01000133.1 GCF_002210435.1 Micromonospora wenchangensis | reverse complement strand
TCCGACGTGGTCATTCCGCTGACCGGCATCCGCCGGGTGATCGCCGACAAGCTCTCCCGCAGCCGTCGGGAGATCCCCGAGGTCACCATCTGGGTGGACGCGGACGCCACCGCGTTGCTGGCCACCCGGGCGGCGATCAACGCGGCCACCCCGGACGCCCCGGTCAGCGTGCTGGCCCTGCTGGCCCGGATCTGCCTCAGCGGCCTGCGGCGGTTCCCGCAGCTCAACGCCCACGTCGACACGGAGGGGCAGCGCATCGTCCAGTCGGCCGGGGTGCACCTGGGCATCGCCGCGCAGACCGACCGGGGCCTGCTCGTGCCGGTGCTGCGCGACGCCCAGCGGCTGACCACCCGGGAGCTGGCCGCCGCCCTGGCGCAGACCACCGCCGAGGCCCGCGCCGGCACCCTGCCGCCGGCCCGGCTCACCGGCGGCACCTTCACCCTCAACAACTACGGCGTGTTCGGGGTGGACGGTTCCACCCCGATCATCAACCACCCGGAGGCGGCGCTGCTCGGGGTGGGGCGGATCGTGGACAAGCCGTGGGTGGTCGACGGGCAGTTGGCGGTCCGCAAGGTGACCCAGCTCAGCCTCACCTTCGACCACCGGGTCTGCGACGGCGGGGTGGCCGGCGGGTTCCTGCGGCACGTCGCCGACTGCGTCGAACAGCCGGCGCTGCTGGTGGCGAACGTCTGAGCGGTACGCCCGGAGCCGGTCACCCTGGGCGGGGTGGCCGGCTCCGTCGTGCCGCCCGGCGTTCGTCCGGTTCGCCGGGCCGACCGGCCGGCGGGCGTTTTCCGGTCGACGGGCCGGGAATCCGGCGCGGGTCACGGACGCGCCGCACCTCCGGTGGGCGCGCACCGCCGCACCGCGCGCCCGGTCGCGGCCCTGCCGTGTCGGTCGTGGACGCACACCGAGAGGAGCCACCCGTGCCGTACCAGGGTCTGCCCGTCGCCGTCCGGGACCGCCGTCCCCCCGTCGCCGGTGCACCGCTGTGGTGCAACGCCCAGGACTACGGGTTGACCGGCGACGGGGTGACCAACGACCAACCCGCGCTGGCGGCCCTGGTGGACCGGCTCGGCGACGGCTACGCGGCCGACGGCCGGGCCCGGGTGATCTGGTGCCCACCGGGCATCTACTCCATCCGCGACGCCGGCACGGTGTGGCGCAGCGGGGTGTCCCTGATCGGCGCCGGCCCGGCCGCCACCCGGTTCCTGCTCAGCAACGAGGGTAACCGCAGCGACCCGACGCCGCTGGCGTTCTGGACCGTGCTGCAGCACGGCGCGGACCGGGACCGGCACATCGCCGACTGCACCTTCGCCGACTTCGAGATCGACGGCTCCGGGGTGGCCATGGCCGAGTACAACTACCTGGCCAAGGGCCTCGGGTTGCAGTACGTGGTGCGCGGGGTGTTCCGCAACCTCTACATCCACCACACGGCCGCCAGCGGTCTGGGCTGCGACTTCCTCCAGGACACCCTGGTCGACGGGGTGGTGGTGGTCGGCTGCGGCCGGCTGGACAACGGCGAGCAGATGGGCGGCGCGGGTATCGGTATCGGCATCGGTGGCTGGGGCGACATGGAACGGCTCACCATCGCCAACTGCACCGCCCTGGCCAACGGCACCAACGGCATCTTCCTGGAACTCCAGAAGGACTACTGGACGCCGCCGCGCGGCTACCGGATCGTCGGCTGCCACAGCCAGGGCAACCGGTTCGGCATCTCGGACTGGGGCGCCGACGGCCTGATCGTCACCGGCTGCACGATGACCGGCAACCTGGAGGCCGGCTACGACGTGTCGGGCAACGGCACCTCGGGCGTCGCCGGCCGGGGTGGCCTGCTCACCGACTGCGTCATCGACGGCAACGTGGGCGACGGGATCAGCATGGGCAACACCCCGGGCCCGTACACGGTGCGGGGCAACCGGATCAGCGGCAACGGCGGCTACGGCTACCACCAGCACGACCTGGGCCGGGGCTTCCCGCATCCGGCGCAGGACGTGGTGGTGGAGAGCAACGAGTTCTGGGGCAACGGCCTGGACGCGATCCGGGTGGACCGCCCGATGACCGACGCGATGCTGCTCGACAACCGGATCCGCAACAACGGCCGGCAGTGCGCCGAGGCGTCCCACGGCGGCGGCGAGTCGGTCCGGTACAGCGAACGGTCCCTGGTCGACCGCTCGGCGACCTGGGCGCAGGACAGCCACCGGGGCAAGGTGCTGCGGGTCGGCCGGCGGGTCGCGGTGGTCGCCACGAACACCGCGACCGAACTGCACCTCGCCCCGGTACGTCCCGACGCCTACAGCGGGTGGAGCGGGGACACCCCGCTGCCGGGCACCGCGTACGAGTTGCCGGCCGCGCCGCCGACCCGGGCCGGCATCGCGATCAACGCGGCGTTCGACTCGGCGACGGTGCGGGGCAACCGGATCTGGGACAACCACGACGACCGCACCCAGACCCACGGGATGTGGATCACTCCCCGGGGCAGCTGCGTCGGCTGCCGGGTCGAGGACAACGACCTGGCCGGCAACGCGGTGGCGGCCCTGCGGCTGGACACCCCGCCGGTCGGTGGGCGTTGGCACCGAAACCACGGTGACCAGGACTGGGACTGACCGCCCGGGGCGTCGCGGCACGGTCGATCCCGGACATCGGCGGCACCGTGGCCCCCTGCGGCCCGTCGGGGTCGATAAGCCCGGCCCCGCCCACCCGGTTCCCCGGAAAGCCCGGCCCGGCCCGAGAAACGCTGTACAGAATGTGGCCAAGGGGACTGGAAATGGGGGACGGAATATGGACGTGAGGCGGCGATTGACGCTAATGGCGGTGACCATCGCGGCCACACCGTTGGTCCTCGGCGGGTGCACCGCCGAGCGGAAGCCGGCGGCCGGGGCGGCGCCCGGCGCGGCGGCGGCCCCCACGGTGGCCGTGACCCCCGCCGACCGGGCGAAGGACGTCCCGGTCAGCGCGGAGGTCGGAGCCACCGTGAGCAACGGCCGGGTGACCAGCGTCAAGCTCACCGACGACAAGGGCCGGGCGGTGGCCGGGGAGCCGCGGGAGGACGGGTCGAGCTGGGTGCCGGCGGCCCCGCTGGACAGCGGCCGGACCTACACCGCCGAGGTCACCGCGACCGGCGACGCGGGCCGCACGACCGTCGGGCGCACCACGTTCACGACGGCTCCGACGAATACGAACCGGCAGGCGCTGACCAGCGTGCTCTATTTCGCCGGAAACCAGACGTACGGCACCGCGATGCCGGTGACTGTCGCGTTCGAACCGGCCATTCCCAAAGAGGCCAGGGCGGCCGTGCAGCGACGATTGTTCGTGAAGACCGATCCGCCCCAGCCGGGCACCTGGTCGTGGCTGGAGGACGGCAGCCAGGTCTACTACCGGGCCCCCGACTTCTGGCGTACCGGGACCACGATCAGCGTCCGCTCGGCGCTCGCGGGGCTGCCCATCGGCAAGGAGTACGTCGGTGACGCCGACCGGCGGTCCACCTCGAAGATCGGCCGGCAGGTCGCCCTGGACATCGACAACGCCACCAAGCAGATGTCGGTCTTCCAGGACGGCAGGCTGGTCCGCCGGATCCCGGTCAGCCTCGGCAAGCCGAGCACCCCGAGTTCCAGCGGCAAGATGGTGATCATGGAGAAGCACCAGCAGACCCGCTTCGACACCCGGGGCGAGCCCGACGGCGGCTACGTGGTCGACGTGGAGGACGCCCAGCGCCTCACCTGGGGTGGCGAGTTCATCCACGCCGCCCCCTGGTCGGAGGGGGACCAGGGCTACACCAACGTCTCGCACGGCTGCGCCAACGTCTCCTCGGCCGCCGCCGACTGGCTGATGGGCATCACCCAGGTCGGTGACCTGGTCACCGTGAAGGGCACCGAGGTGCCGCTGCGGCCCGGCAACGGCTGGACCGCCTGGAACACGAGCTGGGCCGAGTTCGCCCGGGGCAGCGCGCTGCCCGTACCGCCGGGGTTGAAGCCGGCCCCCGCCACGAGCCCGCCGCACCCGGGGGCGGTGGCAGGTGGCTCGTCGCCGG
>NZ_MZMV01000132.1 GCF_002210435.1 Micromonospora wenchangensis | reverse complement strand
GCCGGGCCGGCCGCTCGGGCGGGACCTCGACCGGGTCGCCCTGCTCGATCACCACGTGGGCGTTGGTGCCGCTCATCCCGAACGACGACACCCCGGCCCGCCGGGGCCGGCCGGTCTCCGGCCACGGCCTGGCACGGGTGACCAGCTCCACCGCGCCCGCCGACCAGTCGACGTGCGGGGTGGGCTCGGCCACGTGCAGGGTTTTCGGCACCAGCCCGTGCCGCATGGCGGCCACCATCTTGATCACACCACCCACTCCGGCGGCGGCCTGGGTGTGCCCGATGTTGGACTTCAACGAACCGAGCAGCAGCGGCTGGTCGCGGTCCTGCCCGTAGGTGGCGATGATGGCCTGCGCCTCGATCGGGTCGCCCAGGGTCGTCCCGGTCCCGTGCGCCTCCATCACGTCCACCTCGGACGGTCGCAGCCCGGCGTCGGCCAGCGCCTGCCCGATGACCCGCCGCTGGGATGGGCCGTTCGGGGCGGTGAGGCCGTTGGAGGCGCCGTCCTGGTTGGTGGCGGTGCCCCGGATCACCGCGAGCACCTGCCGGCCCTCGCGGCGGGCGTCGGAGAGCCGTTGCACCAGCAGCAGCCCCACCCCCTCCGCGAACGCCGTGCCGTCGGCGTCGGCCGCAAACGCCTTGCAGCGGCTGTCCGGTGACAGCCCCCGCTGGCGGGAGAAGCCGATGAAGATGTCCGGCGTGGACAGCACGGTCGCCCCGCCGGCCAGGGCCAGGTCGCACTCGCCCCGACGCAGCGACTGCACCGCCAGGTGCAGCGCCACCAGCGACGACGAGCAGGCGGTGTCGATGGTCAGGGCCGGGCCCTCCAGCCCGAGGGTGTAGGCGATCCGGCCGGAGGCGATGCTGCCGGCGCTGCCGATGCCGAGGTACCCCTCCAGATCGGCCGGCACCGGATTCGCCCGGGAGCCGTAGTCGGTGTAGACGACTCCCGCGAACACCCCGGTCCGGCTGCCGCGCAGCCGGTGCGGATCGATGCCGGCCCGCTCGAACGCCTCCCAGCTGGTCTGGAGCAGCAGGCGCTGCTGCGGGTCCATGCCGGTGGCCTCACGGGGGCTGATCCCGAAGAACTCCGGGTCGAACTCGGCGGCGTCGTAGAGGAACCCGCCCTCCCGCGCGTAGGTCCGGCCGGTGGCCTCCGGATCGGGGTCGTACAGGTCCGTCGGCCAGCCCCGGTCGGTGGGGAACGGCCCGAGCGCGTCCACCTCGGACACCACGGCCTGCCACAGCGCGTCCGGATCGGCGATGCCACCCGGGTAGCGGCAGCTCATCGCGATGATGGCGATGGGTTCGTCGGCGGCGACCGCGACCGGTGCGCCCGCGTCCACGGCCGTGCCGAGCAGTTCCCCGCGCAGGTGTTCGGCCAGCGCGTCCGGGTTGGGGTGGTCGAAGATCAGGGTCGTCGGCAGGGTACGCCCCACCGCCGTGCCGAGCCGGTTGCGCAGCTCGATCGCGGTGAGCGAGTCGAAACCCAGGTCCTTGAACGCCCGGCGGTCGTCGATGCCGGCGGCGTCGGCGTGGCCCAGCACCCCGGCCACCTGCGCACGGATCGTGTCCAGCAGGAGCCGACGCTGGTCGGCCGGGGCGGCGGCGGCCAGCCGGGACGCGAGGTCGGTGCCCCGGATGGGCGCGGCGGGCACCAGGTCGCGCAGCGCGACGGGCAACGTGCCGGCCCTGGCCTGACCACGCAGCGCGGACCGGACCACCGGGGCGGCCACCACGTCGACCCCGGCGTCCAGGGCCCGGGTGAACAGTCCCTCGACGCGCGGCGGGTCCAGGGACACCAGGCCCAGGCGGGAGGTGCCCACCGGTGGACCCCAGGCGATCACCTGGGCGGCCAGCCCGGCGGCCCGGCGTCGGTCGGCGAGCGCCGCCAGCGCGGTGCCGGCCGCCGCGACCGCCGCCTGCCCGACACCGCCCACCACCCCGGCCACGGCGCCGGAGAGCACGAACCGGGTCACCGGCAACCCGCTGGTCAGCTCGTGCAGGTGCCGGGCGGGTTCGACGATCCGGCGGACGATCCCGTCGAGGTCGTCGGCGGTGAGGGTGGCCACCGGCGCGTCGGCCACCGGGTGCACCGCGTGCACGACCGTGGTCAGGTCGCCCGCCAGCCGCACCGCCTCGGCGAGCACCTCCCGGTCGGCGGGATCACCCGGGACGACCGTCACCGGCACCCCCACGTCGGGGAGGGCGGCCCCGTCCGGGTCGACGACGACCAGCCCGGTGACGCCCCGCCGGGCCAGTACGCGGGCCAGGCCGTCGCGCAGCGCGCCGTCGACGCCGACGAGCAGCGCCGTGCCGTCCGGGTCGGGGGCGGCCGGTCCGGCCGGCAACCGGGTGAGCCGGGGGACGAGGAGTTCCCCGCCGCGCACCGCGACCTGCGGTTGCCCGGTGGCCAGCGCCGCCCGCAGGCCGTCGTCGTCGCCGTCCCACTCGATCAGGGTGATCCGCCCGGGTTCCTCCAGTTGGGCGCAGCGAACCAGGCCGGCCACCGCGCCGGGGCCCCGGGTCACCACCACCTGCCGCCGTCCGTCCGGGTCGGCCAGCCGGTCCCGCAGCACGGTCAGGGCGGCGGCGACGTCGTCCCCGGGCAGCTCGTGCAGGTCCACCTCCGGTGCCGGGGCCGCCTTCGGCCGGGGGACCGCCGACCAGCGCAGGGTGTACAGCGGATCGCGGTGCCGGGCCGCCGACACCGCCGGCACCGGACCCAGCAGCACGGCGGCGATCTCGGCGACCGGGCCACCGTCGGCGTCGGTCAGCGACACCGTCACCGTGTCCGCGTCCCGTCGGAGCACCACCGCCCGGGTCGGCCGGCCGGCCGGATTCCACAGCCGGACGCCCCGCCACGTCGTGGGCAGCCGACCACCCTGCTCGGCCAGCGCCGGGAGCAGCGCGGCCTCCAGCAGCGCCGGATGCAGCGTGAACCGCCCCGACCCGGCCGGCAGGGACGTCTCGGTGGCGTACCCCCCGGGTCGCCGCCACACCGCCGTGGGGGCGGCGGCGCACTCCACACCGGCCGCGCCGAGGCGCTCGACCACCTCGTCCGGGGCGGCCGCAACGCCGTCCGCCGCCCACCCGGCCGGCTCCGGCTCCGGTGCCGGCGCGGTGCCGAGCAGGCCGTGCGCGTGCCGGGTCCACGGTTCCTCGTCGTCGTCCCGGGCGAACACCCCGACCTCCCGGGAACCGTCGTCACCGGGGGGCGCGACGACGACCTGGAGGCGCGCCCCCGGCCCGGCCAGCGCCAGCGGCGTCTCCAGGGTCAGCTCCGCCAGCTGGTCGAGGCCGGCCAGTTCACCGGCGCGCAGCGCCAGGTCGAGCAGCGCCGCGCCGGACAGCACCGGCACCCCGGCGACCCGCAGCTCCGCCTGCGCCCGCTCCGGGCCCGGCGACAACCGTCCGGTGAGGACCAGGGCGCCGCCGTCGGCCACGTCGACCGCCGCGCCCAGCAGCGGGTGGTCGGCCGCGCCCAGGCCGAGCCCGGTCGCGTCGCCGGCCCGCGCCGGGGCGTCCAGCCAGTAACGGGCGTGCTGGAAGGCGTACGTCGGCACCGGCACCCGGCGGGCCGGGCCGATCGCGGCGGTCCAGTCCACCGCCACGCCGGCGGCGTGCACGGCGCCCAGCGCGGTGAGGAACCGGCGGCGGTCACCCTCGTCGCGTCGCAGGGTGCCGAAGGCGCCGTCGCCGATCGCCGGGGTCAGCACCGGGTGCGGGCTGATCTCGATGAAGGTGCGGTGGCCCTGCTCGCGCAGCCGGGCGATGGCCCGGTCGAAGCGGACCGGGCTGCGCAGGTTGGTGAACCAGTACTCGGCGGTCAGGCCCCGGGTGTCGAACTCGTCGGCGGTGACCGTGGAGTAGAACGGGATGCGGGACGGCTGCGGGGTGATGCCGTCGAGTGCCGCCAGGATCGGCTCGCGCAGCGGCTCGACGTACGGCGAGTGCGAGGCGTAGTCGACGGGCAGCACCTTCGCCCGGACCTCCTCGGCGGTGTAGGCGGCCACCACCTCGGCGATCGTGTCCGGGTCACCGGCGACGACGGTGGCGTCCTCGGCGTTGGTCACGGCCACCGTGATCCGGTCCCCCCACCGGGCGGTGATCCGCGCGGCGGGTAGGGCGATGGAGGCCATGGTGCCGTGGCCGGTGATGGTGGTGATGGCTTGGGCGCGGAGGGCGATGA
>NZ_MZMV01000131.1 GCF_002210435.1 Micromonospora wenchangensis | reverse complement strand
AGCGCGACACCGAGCCCGTCGCCGACGTCGGCGAGCCCGTCACCGAGCCGGACCGCCACGCCGACGCCCACCCCGAGCCGGACCCAGGCGGCGTCGCGGGCGACCGCCCGGGGCGGCTCCGGCACCGTGGCCCCGGCCGCGCCCACCACCACCCGGGCGGCGGTCAGCGGCGGCGGTGGGGGCAGCCAGGCCCAGCAGGTCGTCGACCTGGTCAACGCCGAGCGGGCCAAGGCCGGCTGCGCCGCCGTCACCGTCGACGCCAAGCTGACCCTCGCCGCCCAGCAGCACAGCCAGGACCAGGCCGACCACCAGACCATGACGCACACCGGCAGCGACGGCAGCAACGCCGGGCAGCGGCTGGACCGGGCCGGCTACGCCTGGCGCACCTACGGCGAGAACGTCGCCTGGAACCAGCAGACCCCGGCCGCGGTGATGCAGGCCTGGATGAACAGCTCCGGTCACCGGGCCAACATCCTCAACTGCGCGTTCACCGAGATCGGCGTCGGGGTGGCCAACGGCAACGGGCCGTACTGGACGCAGGACTTCGCCGCCCCGCGCTGACCGGGGACGGCCGGCCCCCGGCGACGACGTGACCGCGTCGTCGCCGGGGGCTTCTCGTTGGACCGGGTGAGGCGTGCGGCGTACCGCACGGGACCCGGGAGCCGCCGATGCGCATCCGGCCGTCAGCGTCCGCGACGCGCGGCGGGTCGCCCCTGCCCACCCGGGCACCGCGCCGCCGCCCGGCCCGCCGGGTGCTGCCGGCCACGCTGGCGCTCGCCCTGCTGACCCCGGTGTACGCCTGCCGTCCCGACCTCGGGCCGCCCGGCGCGCCGACCCCCTGGCCGCCCGGCGTCGCCCGGCAGTGGCGGTGGCAGTGGCAGCTCACCGGCCCGGTCGACACCACCGTCGACGCCGACGTCGTCCTGCTCGACCCGGTGCGGGTGAGCACCGCCGAGACCGGGGCGCTGCGTCGGCGCGACCGGCGGCTGATCTGTCACGTGCCCGTCGGGACGTACGCCGGGACGGACCCGGACGCCGAGCGCTACCCGGTGGCGGTGCGCGGCGCTGCCGCCGGACGGCCCGGTACCCGGTGGGTGGACGTACGGCGGTGGGACCTGCTGCGGCCCGTCCTGGCCGACCGGTTCCGGCTCTGCCGGGGCAAGGGGTTCGGCGCGGTGGCCCTCGTCGACGCCGACGGGTACGCCCACCGGTCGGGCTTCCCGCTCGGCTTCGACGACCAGTTGCTGTTCAACCGGCTGACGGCCGGGCTGGCCCGTTCCCTGGACCTCTCCCCCGGCCTGGTCGGCGACGTCGGTCAGGTGGCCGCCCTCGCACCCGACTTCGACTTCGCGGTCGACGAGGAGTGCGTCAGGTTACGGCGCTGCGCCCGGCTGCTCCCCTTCGCCGACGCGCGGAAACCGGTGTTCCACGTCGAGTACACCGGTGACCCGCAGCGGTTCTGCGTGACCACCACCGGCTACGGCTTCGCCTCGATCCGCAAGCACCAGGAGCTGGACGCCTGGCGGGTGCCCTGCCCCACCGTTGCCGGGCCGGTCCCGGGCACGCCGCGGTGACCCGGACCGCGATGCGCGGTCCGGGTCACCCGTGCCGCCGGCCACGGCGCTGCACCACCCGGGGCGGGCGGTCGCCGGCGGCGGGTCCGCCGGCCGGTCAGTGCGCCCCGACCAGCTCCGGCGTCGGTTCGGCCGGTGGGGTGGCGGCGGGCCGGTCGCGGCGGCGCAGGAACCGGGGGGCCCACCAGTTGGCCTCGCCGAGCAGGGTCATCACCGACGGCAGCACCACCGCCCGGATGATCGTGGCGTCCAGCAGGATCGCCGCCGCCAGCCCGATGCCGAGCTGCTTCATGTCGATCGTGCTGAGCGAGGCGAAGATCGCGAACACCCCGACCATCACGATCGCCGCGCTGGTCACCACCCCGGCCGAGGAGGTGATGCCGTAGGCGACCGCGTCGGCGTTGGACCGGCCGCCCCGGATGCCCTCCCTGATCCGGCTGACCACGAAGACGTGGTAGTCCATGGAGAGCCCGAACAGCACCACGAACAGGAACAGCGGCAGCCAGGAGACGATCGCCCCCATCGAGGTGAAGCCGAGCAGGTCCTGCGCCCACTCGCCCTGGAAGACCAGCACCAGCAGGCCGTACGCGGCGCCGGCGGAGAGCAGGTTGAGCAGGATCGAGGTCAGGGCGACCACCACCGACCGGAACGTCCAGGTCATCACCAGGAACGTCAGCGCCAGCACGAACGCCATCACCAGCGGCAGCTTCTCCTTGATGTGCCGGGCGTAGTCCTCGCTGGCGGCCACCCCGCCGCCCACGGCGTACTCGACGCCGGGGATGCCGCGCAGCGCGGCGGGCAGCAGGTCGTCGCGGAGTTCGTGCAGGGAACGCACCGACCGGTCGTCCCGGCTGGCGTACGGGGTGGCCACCTCCAGCACGGACACCCGGCGGTCCGCCGACACCTCGATCTTCGGGCCGTCCGCCTCGGCCGGGGCGAACAGCGGGTCGGCGGCGGCGGTGCGGGCCAGCCCGGTCAGCGCGGCGCGCACCCGGTCGGCCTGGTCGGCGGGGGCCCGTACGGCGACCGTGTGGCTGGTGCCGGTGCTCGGGAAGGCGGCGGTCAGCCGGTCGTACGCCTGCATCGCCGGGGTGGTCCGGGGCAGGTCCTCCATGCCGGGGAACTTCAGCTTCATGCCGAGGGCCGGGGCGGCCAGGGCGAGCAGCAGCCCCACCGAGACGATCAGGGTGGCCCGGGGTGCGCGCAGCGCGGGCCGCAGCACCGCCGGCCAGAACCGGGGCCGGGCCGGCTGCCCGTGCCGTCCGGCGCGGGGGGCGGTGAGCCGCCACAGCAGCGGCACCCGGGGGCGGTCCACCCAGCGGCCCAGCTTGGCCAGCAGCGCCGGCAGCACGGTCAGCGAGCCGGTCACCGCGACGGCGACCACCAGGATCGAGCCGACGGCGAGGGAGGAGAAGACCACGTCGTCGGCGAGCATCAGGCCGGCCATCGAGATGATCACCGCGAAGCCGGACACGACCACGGCGTGCCCGGACGTCTCGGCGGCGATCTCCACCGCGTCCAGCCCGGACCGGCCCTTCGCCCGTTCCTCACGTTCCCGTCGGACGTAGAACAGCGAGTAGTCCACCCCGACGGCCATCCCGATCAGCAGGATCACGCTGGCCGTGGTGTCCGTGGCGGGCACCAGGTGGGAGGCGAGGGTGGACAGTCCCATCGCGGCGGCCACCGACGAGAGCGCCAGCAGCACCGGCACCCCGGCGGCGATCAGCGCGCCGAAGGCGACGATCAGGATGGCCAGGGTGACCGGCAGGCTGAGCAGCTCGGCCCGCTTGAAGTCCCGGCCTAGGGTGTCGTCAAGCGCCTGGTTGATCGACGGGCCGCCGACCTGCTCGATCCGCAGTTGCGGGTGGGCGGCCTGGGCGTCGGCGGTGGCGTCGCGCAGCGGCTGCACCCGGTCGGCGGCGGTCTCCGGGTCACCGGCCATGGTGACCGGCACCAGCAGCGCGGCACCGTCGCGCGACGGGACCGGCTCGCCGACCGACGCCACCCCGGTGACCTGCCGCAGCCGGTCGGCCGCGTCGGTCGCCGCGGCCTGCGCGGCGGCCCGGTCCAGGGTGCCGGTACGCGGGGTGATCAGGATGTTCTCCACCGCCGGATCGGTGAACTTCCCGTCGGTGACGATCACGTCGGCGTGACCGGACTCGCCGATCGCCTGGTCGGCCTGGGTGGCCTCGTTCAGGCCGGCGGCGTTGCCCCCGACGAAGCACACCGCCACGAAGACCACCCAGAGCGCGATCGCGCGCCACGGATGCTCCGCGCTCCACCGTGCCAACCGCACCGTCACCGGTCTGCCGCCCATCTCGGTCGGGCCCCCTTCCCGCCGGCGCCCTGCCGACCGTGCTGACGCTAGGGACGGCGACGCCGGTGCACATCGGGGAACGGCCCCGGCCCGCCCCCGAGGACGCCGGAGCGGCCGGGTCGGGCCGCCCGGGACGACCGATCCGGGTGGATCGGGGAAAATCCGGCGGCGGCCCGGGGTGGCGACGGCGCGGCACACCGGCGCAACCCCGAAACGGCTCGGGGTCAGCCCCTGAGCGCGCCCCGGGGCCGGGGCTGACAGCGGGGGCAGCTGTACGACGACCGGTTCATGAACGCCTCC
>NZ_MZMV01000130.1 GCF_002210435.1 Micromonospora wenchangensis | reverse complement strand
CTGGGCCGCCATCGCCGGCATGCTCGCCCGCCTCACCCGAGGCGGACCCGCCCACCCGCCAACAACGCCGCACCCTCAACACACCCGACTGACAGACATGCGAAACGCTCTCTCACGGATCTTTCGCTTGACGCACCAAATCTTGGAGTATTCGTGCCCTCCCCCGTCATCCCTGCCCTGTACTGACTCCTCCTTGAGCCCGAGCATGGCCCTCCGGCTACCTCGGAACCACCTTGCAGCCCGCTTCGACCGGATGCACGAAACACCATAGAGGGATGTTTCAGCCTAAATCGTCGAGCGACGGGGCAGCCATCCGGGACCACAGTTGGTATGTTGCCCCACTGATTATTGGTACCCGCGCCGACGAACGCGCCCTGCGTTAGAGGCCGAACCACCCCAGACGCTCCCCAGGAGGGCCAACGTTGGTGGACTTCAGGCTCGATGGATTGTCGCCCCGTACGTTCGAACACCTAGTGCAGTCCCTGGCCCATGCTGCAATTACGAATGAAGCCACCCCCTTCGGTGATGGGCCAGATGGAGGGCGAGAGGCAACGTTCGATGGGCCCACCAACTATGGTTCGAACGTAAACAAATGGCACGGGTACGGTGTCATTCAAGCCAAATTTCGTCAACGCCCGGGACGGGACGACGCAACTTGGGCCGAGAACGAACTAAAGAAAGAACTGGAGGCCTTCAGCGAGGGTAAACGCAGGCGACAGATACCAGACTACTATATTTATGCTACGAACGTCCCACTCACTCCTGCACTTGGATCTGGCGGAAAGGACCGCGTGATCCGCATCTTGAAGGACTTTGTGGATGCGAACAACCTTCAAGGCTACGACATTTGGGATTACGACAAAATTCGAATCCTGTTAATTGACAACGACTCCGTGCGGGCCACCTTCGCAGCGTGGATCACTTCGGGCGACGTCCTATTTGAACTAGCAAGGCACCTCAGATCGCAGCGTCCCGACTACTATAAAATAGTCATCAACTATCTACAGAAGGAGCTTCTCTCCGACCAATTCGCTAAGCTTGAGCAAGCAGGGCATTCTGCTGATGAAGCGATCCCCCTTTCGCAGGTATTCGTAGATCTCCCTGTGGCTAGTGAGCCAATTCAGAACTTGGAGCAGCCGGAGCGGCCGGATCGACGCAAGAACATGTTTGCTGCCGCCATAGTAAGGGCTGCAGGCACAAGGTTCGTCCAGAGTTCCAACGGTGTTCATCTGGACACCGGCGATGGCGATAGAAGCCCTCGAGGACGTTTCGTTCTGATCGGTGGCCCGGGACAAGGCAAAACCACACTCGGACAGTTCATTTGCCAGATCTTCCGCACGGCTCTTCTTCAGGAAGTTAACCAACATCTACTCGACGCTCCAGTACGCGCCGCGATGGAAGGCGTAGCAAAGCAGTGGAGCACCGGGCATTTGCCACACCCCACAGCCAGGCGGATGCCCTTCCGGATCGTCCTGAGCGAATTCGCGAAAATGCTCGCAGACGGCGAAGTCTCCAGCATACTGGAATACCTCACTCGACACGTGGTCAAGCGGTCGGGCAGAGAACTCAAAATCGGAGACCTGAAGGGAATCTTACTCGCCTACCCCTCGCTGATTATCCTGGATGGCCTTGATGAGGTTCCGGCCTCCACCAATAGAGAGCAGTTGCTCGACTGCGTCCGAGATTTCCGTGTAGATGTAGTTACAGAGCAAATAGACGTTCTGATCGTTGCCACCAGTCGGCCCCAAGGCTACAACGAGGACTTCTCACCTTCTCTATACAAACACCTCTACCTTGAGCCATTGCCATCCGCAGTAGCATTAGACTACGCGAAGCGCCTGACGACGATTCGATTTGGCCAAGACTCGGTCCGCATCGACAAAGTCATTGCGCGGCTGGAGCGAGCGCTTAAGTCCTCTTCAACCGCCCGCCTCATGAGAAGCCCGTTGCAAGTAACCATCATGACCCTCCTGGTTGACCGTATGGGACAGCCACCCCAGGAGCGGTGGACGCTTTTTAGCGAGTACTACAATTTAATCTATCAGCGCGAAATTGAACGAGACATCCCAGCCGCTTCCATTTTGAGAGACTATCGAGCCGACATTGATGCAATTCATCGTCGAGTTGGGCTGGTGCTGCAGATAGAAAGCGAACGCTCCGGCGGCACTGATTCACGGCTAAGTACAGAGCAATTCTCCCGGGTCGTGGACAATTACTTGAAAGACGAAGGGCACGAAGGGCTTCAGTTGCAGCAGATAGCTGCAAGCATTATCGAAGCTGCAACTAATCGTCTTGTCTTTCTGGTTGGCCTCGAAAGTGGCCTGGTAGGGTTCGAGATTCGCTCACTCCAGGAGTTCATGGCCGCCGAGGGCCTCATGGACGCTGAGGACGGAATCGCCCAAGCAAGACTCCGGTCCATCGCATCCGTGGCGAACTGGCGGAATGTCTTCTTGTTCGCAGCAGGGAAAGCCTTCAGCGACAGACGACACCTTCGCGACACGATCGGACAAATCTGCCAGGAGCTGAATGATGCGCCTGATGATGCGCTCATTGCAACGATCTCTGCAGGATCGTGGCTGGCCCTCGATCTTCTCGAAGATGGCCCAGCGGCAAGGCAACCCGCCATGTCACGCACTCTTACCAGGCTTGCGCTGAAACTGCTCGACACCGATGACGGTGACTTGCTAAACCGGCTCGTTTCGGTTTACCAAGAGCGAACTTCACCCATCTTTACTGAGCTGCTCGCAGCGCGCCTCGGGGGATCTGAGGTCGAAGCAAGTCGAGCAGCAATAATGGTCGCACGTATCGCGGACGTCGCGAAGACACAGCTTGATGGGCTCGTCGACCGCGCGCAGCCGTTGCTTTCCAAATTAAACGCAGCAAACGTCAACCGATGCATTTCAATTGGTGACGGCCGACCCGGGCTTATTAGGCAGAGCATAGTTCGCGCCATAACCAAATTGAAGCCCAGCGAAGCTATTGACTTACTGGATCGGCGCATTAGATCTAACAGCGTATGGGCACCGGTTGAGACGATGCCGCCGGCGCTGAGGACGCTACTCTCTATTCCTACGCTTGAAAGAAACGTGCGACGAGTCGTGGCTCGCATCAAGGCGGAGGACGGCGGGATCGTAGGAGAGATTTCCTTCGTAAGTGTTGAGCAGCACGATGAAATTTCAGCCAGGCTGAATTGGCCCGATGGAGGACCGGAATGGGGTTACCTGCACGGCGTCGCTTCGTTTATGAGGGAACCCTCCAAGGAAAGACTTGCCGGGGCCATCGAACTGGCAAGCAAGGTTGACCCGGTTGAGTTGCAAGAGGAACGCAGCCTGATCGCTCCGTGGGTATTGTTAGATGCCATTTTCAACGAGGGAATCGACTGGGAGGAAGCGGCTCTTGCCGCGAGGGCCGGGCGTTTTGGGGATCTAGCCGATTGGCGGGAACGGGAAGAGGCCCTTGCTGCCGGAATTCCTCTAGCAACACTCCATGAACACTTGGCTTTTATTGCCGCCGGCAGAGTTTCTTTCGTTTTCGACGACAGGCACGCAGCGGAGGTTCTGACAACGATTAGAAGCCACCCCGAGCTGAGCCGCCAAGATAGTATTGCCTTAGGCCTGTACTCCTTTCTGGCACAGCAACGACCTTCAGATACGCGGAAGGTCGATGGCGCATCATGGTCCGACGACCTCCTCGAACTGCTTTTCCATGCACATGACGGATACCTGGGAGTACTCGCACTTGAGGAGTACAAGACCCAAGACCCAGCCTCACGCAGATGGGAACCACACGTACGTGGGTTCGCCTCCAGGAGAACTTACTTCATCCCTCTTGACGCGAGCGATGAATTATTCAGAATCCTCCGATCCTGCTGGCAGCGCGAGCCGTCGACTGAGCTGTATCCCGGATTCACCATGTGTATTTACTCATCCAGCTTGAACCCTGACGACTTCCCTCAGCCCGAATTGCCGATCACGAAAGAGAACTATGGACCCCTACTCCACTCCGCACTAGTTCTTGACCTACGCAGGAACGGCGAAACTAGCAGAGTCATCGACGGGATCCGCGACCTAGACGATAACGACCCCGCGATTCATCGCGTAATATCTGCACTCCGTCGACGATTGGATGATGCGGCATTTGAGAGGGAACTACTACTACTGCACCACGCTGCACGCGATTCGCAACATCCAAACCTTGCTCAACACTCGGTTGAATCGATGCAATCCCTAGCATCCAGACGAAAGAGCAACCTGATGGATGAATCAACGTGGCGCGAACTTGCGCTTCCGGCAGATCTTCGGCTTGCCATCCTTCAACAAGCTCGGTTGGCCGATGAATAGGCAGCCTCGTGAGAGAGCGTTTCGCATGTCTGTCAGTCGGGTGTGTTGAGGATGCGGCGTTGTTGGCGGGTGGGCGGGTCCGCCTCGGGTGAGGCGGGCGAGCATGCCGGCGATGGCGGCCCAG
>NZ_MZMV01000129.1 GCF_002210435.1 Micromonospora wenchangensis | reverse complement strand
GGCCAGGTCACCGGTGGCGGTCGACACCAGCGGGATGCCCGCCGGGTTAGCGGTGACCCCGTCGACGACCAGCCCGTAGCCGGCAAGCATCGGGTCCATCAGGTGCGAGTGGAACGCGTGCGACACCCGCAACCGACGCGTCTTCACCTCAAGGGACGCTTCCAGCGCCGCGATCTGCTCCTCCGTACCGGACACCACCACCGCCCGGGGACCGTTCACCGCCGCCACGTCCACATCGCCGAGATCCAGCTCGGCCAACGGGGCGGCGATCGCCAGCATCGCGCCACCCGCCGGAAGCGCCTGCATCAGACCACCACGCGCGGCAACGACCCGGCAGGCGTCCTCCAACGACCACACACCAGCGACGTGCGCGGCGGCCAACTCACCGATCGAGTGACCGGCCACGAAGTCGGGCTTGAGACCCCACGACTCCGCAAGACGGAACAGGGCCACCTCGACCGCGAACAACGCCGGCTGCGTCCACCCCGTCTGGTCGAGAACACCCTCCGGGTCGGCGAACATCACCTCCCGCAGATCACCGTCCAGCAACGGCCCGAAGGCGGCACACACCTCGTCCAGAGCGGTAGCGAACACCGGGAAGGCATCCGCCAACTCACGACCCATGCCGACCCGCTGCGCACCCTGACCGGTGAACAACACCGCCGTACGACCGGTGGTCAGGTGGCCGTGCACACCCTGGCCGGCGGCGAGGGCGCGGAGACCGGCGACGCCGTCACCGACGGCCACCCCCCGGTGCTCCAGGGCCGCCCGGCCGGTGCCCAGGGTCAGCGCCACGTCGGCGGGGTTCAGGTCGGCGTCGGCGAGGAAGTCGGCGAGGCGGGCGGCCTGGGCGGCGAGGCCACTGGCGGACCGGCCGGAGACCGGCCACAGCGGCACCGGCGTCGGTGCCGGCGGGGCCGGCGGCGCGGCCTCGGGGGCCTGTTCCAGGATCAGGTGGGCGTTGGTGCCGCTGATGCCGAACGACGACACCGCCGCCCGACGCGGCCGGTCCACCGCCGGCCACCGCACCTCGTCGGTGGCGAGCCGCACCTCGCCGGACGACCAGTCCACGTGCGGGCTCGGCGCGTCCACGTGCAACGTGCGGGGAACCACCCCGTGCCGCATCGCCAACACCATCTTCATCACCCCGGCGACACCGGCCGCCGCCTGCGTGTGACCCAGGTTCGACTTCACCGAACCCAACCACAACGGCTGCTCCCGGTCCCGACCGTACGTCGCCAGGATCGCCTGCGCCTCGATCGGATCACCCAACGTGGTGCCGGTGCCGTGCGCCTCCACCACGTCGACCTCGGCGGCCGACACCCGGGCGTTGGCGAGGGCCTGCCGGATCACCCGCTGCTGCGCCGGCCCGTTGGGGGCGGTGAGGCCGTTGGACGCGCCGTCCTGGTTGACCGCCGAGCCCCGGACGAGACCGAGGATCGTGTGCCCGTGCCGACGGGCGTCGGAGAGGCGTTCGAGCACCAGCACGCCGACGCCCTCGGACCAGCCCGTCCCGTCGGCCGCCGCCGCGAACGGCTTGCACCGACCATCAGGCGCCAACCCCCGCTGCCGCGAGAACTCCACGAACGTCTCAGGCGTCGCCATCACCGTCACCCCACCGGCCAACGCCAGATCACACTCACCCGACCGCAACGCCTGACCCGCCAGGTGCATCGCCACCAACGACGACGAACACGCGGTGTCCACGGTGACGGCGGGGCCTTCGAGGCCGAGGGTGTAGGCGATCCGCCCGGAGACGACGCTGCCGGCGCTGTGCCCGGTCACGTAGTCGTGGTACATCAGGCCGGCGAAGACGCCGGTGGCGGAGCCGCGTACCGAGGAGGGGTCGATGCCGGCCCGCTCGAACGCCTCCCAGGAGACCTCCAGCAGTTGCCGCTGCTGCGGGTCCATCAGCACGGCCTCGCGGGGCGAGATGCCGAAGAAGGCCGGGTCGAAGCCGGCCGCGCCGGGCAGGAACCCGCCCTGGTCGGCGTAGCTGGTGTCGGGGCGGGTGCCGGTCGGGTCGTAGAGCCGGGCCAGGTCCCAGCCCCGGTCGGTGGGGAAGCCGTCGATGGCGTCGACGCCGTCGGCGACGAGCCGCCACAGGTCCTCCGGGGAGGACACCCCGCCGGGGTAGCGGCAGGCCATCCCGACGATCGCCACCGGCTCGTCACCGGACGCCGTGGTGGCGCTGCGCTGCTCCTGCGGGACGTCGAGCGCGCCGTTCAGCTCGCCGTACAGGAAACCGGTGAGGGCCACCGGCGTCGGGTAGTCGAAGATCAGGGTGGCCGGGAGCCGCACGCCGGCCGCCGTGGAGAGCGCGTTGCGCAGCTCGACGGCGGTGAGCGAGTCGAAGCCGAGGCTCTGGAAGGTGCGGTCCGCCTCGACCGTCTCCGGGCCGGCGAGGCCGAGCACGGCGGCGACGTGGGTGTGCACCAGGTGCCGGACGGCACCGGTGCGCTCCTCCTCCGGCAGGCCGGCCAGCCAGTCGCTGCCCGCCCGGTCGACGGCGCCGGCGGCGGTGGCCGTACGCCGGGTCGGCCCGGTCAGGGCGCGGAACACCGGGGGCAGCCGGTCGCCGAGCGTACGCAGCGTCGGCACGTCGAGCCGGGCCGGGACGAGGGTGGCCGGTCCACCGGCGACGGCGGTGTCGAGCAGGGCCAGTCCGTCGGCGGTGGTCAGCGGCAGCACCCCGCCCCGGGACATCCGCTCCCGGTCGGTGTCGGCGAGCCGGTCGGTCATCGCCGAACCCCCGCCCCACAGGCCCCACGCCAACGACACGGCCGGCAACCCGGCGGCGCGGCGGGTGGCGGCGAGCGCGTCGAGGTAGGCGTTCGCCGCCGCGTAGTTGCCCTGCCCCGGCGCACCCAGCACCCCGGACAGCGACGAGAACAGCACGAACGCCGACAGTTCCCGGTCCCGGGTCAGCTCGTCGAGCAGCGTCGCGGCGTCCACCTTGGGCCGCAGCACCGCCGAGACCCGCTCCGGGGTCAGCGACGACACCACGCCGTCGTCGAGCACGCCTGCGGTGTGCACCACCGCCGACAGGTCCGGCACGCCGGCCAGGACGGCGGTCAACTGCTCCCGGTCGGCCACGTCGGCGGCGACCAGCTCGACCTGCGCGCCGGCCGCGGTCAGCTCGGCGACGAGGTCGTCGGCGCCGGCGGCGGCCGTGCCGCTGCGCGACAGGAGCAGCAGCCTCGGCACCGCGTGCGCCGTCACCAGGTGCCGGGCCACGGCCGTGCCGAGCGCACCGGTCGCGCCGGTGACCAGCACCGTGCCGCTGCCGTAGAGCGGGGTGTCCGCCGGGGTGGCCGGGAGCGTCCGGCGGACGATCCGGGGCACCCGGACGACGCCGTCGCGGATCGACACCTGCGGGTCGCCGGCCGCCAGGGCCGCCGGCAGGACGTCGTCGGGCCGGTCGGTGTCGGCGTCGACGAGCAGGATGCGGTCGGGGTTCTCCGCCTGCGCGGAGCGCAGCAGCCCCCAGACCGCCGCGCCGGCCAGGTCGGTCACGTCGTCGCCGACGGCGTGGCGGGTGAGGACGACCAGCGGGGCGGGGTCGTCCCCGGCCAGCCAGCGCTGGGTGACCGCCAGCACCCGGTGCACCTCGGCGTGCACGTCGCCGGTGCCACCGGCCCGCAGCACCACCGCGTCGGCGGGGCCGCCGCCGGTCGGGCCGGTCGCGGTGCCGTCGACGGTGTCGGGGTGCCAGGTCCAGGTGGTGGCGGTCGGGGTGACGGTGACCGGCTGCCAGTCCAGGCCGAACAGCGCGTCGGCGACACCGGTGCCGGCGGTGACCTGCACCGGGCGGAGCACCAGCGACCGTACGGTGGCCACGGGTGCGCCGACCGCGTCGGCGACCGCGATCCGGACCCCGCTGCCGGCGGGGGTGAGCCGGACCCGCAGGCTGGTCGCGCCGGTGGCGTGCAGCGTCACCCCCGACCAGGCGAACGGCAGGCCCCGGGGGGCGTCGCCGTCGGCGCGGGTGAGGACGTGCAGGCCGGCGTCGAACAGGGCCGGGTGCAGGCCGTAGCCGTCGGTCTCCGTACCGTCGGGGAGGTCGACCTCGGCGAAGAGTTCGTCACCGGCCCGCCAGGCGCGGCGCAGGCCCTGGAAGACCGGGCCGTAGTCGAGGCCGCCGGTGGCGAGGTCGTCGTAGAGGCCGACCAGCGGCAGCGGCTCGGCGTCGGTGGGGGGCCATGCGGTGAGGGCGACGCCGGGGGTGTCCCCGGCGGTGAGGACGCCTGTGGCGTGCCGGGTCCACGGGACGTCGTCGCGTTCCCGGGAGTGCACCAGCACGGCCCGGCGGCCGGTCGGGTCGGGCGGCTCCACGGCGACCTGCACCTCGACGCTGCCGGCGGCGGGGACGACGAGCGGCGCGTGCAGGGTCAGTTCGTCGAGCAGGCCGACGCCGACCTGGTCACCGGCGTGGATGGCGAGTTCGACGAGGCCGGTGCCGGGGAACACGACGGTTCCGCCGACGGCGTGGTCGGCGAGCCACGGGTGGGTGTGCAGCGACCACCGGCCGGTGAAGACGACGCCGTCGGTGTTGGCCAGCGGCACGGTGGCGTCGAGCAGCGGGTGGGTGGCGGCGAGCAGGCCGGCGCCGACGAGGGCCGGGTCGTACAGCCAGTAGTGCTGGCGTTGGAAGGCGTAGGTGGGCAGGTCGACCTGCCGGGCGGCGGGGTGGATGGCGGCCCAGTCGAGGTCGACGCCGGTGGTCCACGCCTGCGCCATCCCGGTGGCGTACGCGGTGACCTGTTCCCGGTCCCGGCGCTGCAACGCGATGGTCACCGCGTCGTCGACGCAGTCCGCGACCATGGTGGTGAGCACACTGTCCGGCCCGATCTCGACGAACCGGGTGACACCTCGCGCGGCGAGAGCGGCGACCGCGTCGGCGAACCGGACGGTGCCGCGCACCTGACCCTGCCAGTATTCGACCGAACCCAACTCGTCGTCCGTGGCCAGGTCACCGGTGGCGGTCGACACCAGCGGGATGCCCGCCGGGTTAGCGGTGACCCCGTCGACGACCAG
>NZ_MZMV01000128.1 GCF_002210435.1 Micromonospora wenchangensis | reverse complement strand
GTTTCCCCTCCGCCATGACCGCCGTAACACTATGAACATATCAAACAACACACACACCCACACATGTGTGGGGGGTTGTTTGGTGTTTGTTCAGAGTTGCACAGTGGACGCGTAGCAGCCTTGTTATCAAGTCCTCGGCCTATTAGTACCGGTCAACTCAACCCGTTACCGAGCTTACATTTCCGGCCTATCAACCCAGTCGTCTAGCTGGGGGCCTTACCCCCACAATGTGGGGTGGGATACCTCATCTTGAAGCAGGCTTCCCGCTTAGATGCTTTCAGCGGTTATCCCTTCCGAACGTAGCTAACCAGCCGTGCCCCTGGCGGGACAACTGGCACACCAGAGGTTCGTCCGTCCCGGTCCTCTCGTACTAGGGACAGCCCTTCTCAAGTATCCTACGCGCACGGCGGATAGGGACCGAACTGTCTCACGACGTTCTAAACCCAGCTCGCGTACCGCTTTAATGGGCGAACAGCCCAACCCTTGGGACCTGCTACAGCCCCAGGATGCGACGAGCCGACATCGAGGTGCCAAACCATCCCGTCGATATGGACTCTTGGGGAAGATCAGCCTGTTATCCCCGGGGTACCTTTTATCCGTTGAGCGACACCGCTTCCACACGCAAGTGCCGGATCACTAGTCCCGACTTTCGTCCCTGCTCGACCTGTCAGTCTCACAGTCAAGCTCCCTTGTGCACTTGCACTCAACACCTGATTGCCAACCAGGCTGAGGGAACCTTTGGGCGCCTCCGTTACCCTTTAGGAGGCAACCGCCCCAGTTAAACTACCCACCAGACACTGTCCCTGAACCGGATAACGGTCCGAAGTTAGATACCCAAATCAACCAGAGTGGTATTTCAAGATTGCCTCCACCCATACTGGCGTACAGGTTTCACCGGCTCCCACCTATCCTACACAAGCCCATTCAGATACCAATGTCAAGCTATAGTAAAGGTCCCGGGGTCTTTCCGTCCTGCCGCGCGTAACGAGCATCTTTACTCGTACTGCAATTTCGCCGGGCCTGTGGTTGAGACAGTGGGGAAGTCGTTACGCCATTCGTGCAGGTCGGAACTTACCCGACAAGGAATTTCGCTACCTTAGGATGGTTATAGTTACCACCGCCGTTTACTGGCGCTTAAGTTCTCCGCTTCGCCCCAAAGGAGCTAACAGGTCCCCTTAACGTTCCAGCACCGGGCAGGCGTCAGTCCATATACATCGAATTACTTCTTCGCATGGACCTGTGTTTTTAGTAAACAGTCGCTTCCCCCTGCTCTCTGCGGCCATACAACGCTCCACCCGCACGGGGCTTCACGTCTCCGGCCCCCCTTCTCCCTAAGTTACGGGGGCAATTTGCCGAGTTCCTTAACCACAGTTCGCCCGATCGCCTCGGTATTCTCTACCTGACCACCTGTGTCGGTTTGGGGTACGGGCCGCTCGGAACTCGCTAGAGGCTTTTCTCGGCAGCATAGGATCACTGACTTCACCTGAATCGGCTCGGCATCACGTCTCAGCCACATGACATGCGGATTTACCTACACGTCGGCCTACACGCTTACCCCGGCACAACCACCGGCCGGGCTCAGCTACCTTCCTGCGTCACCCCATCGCTTGACTACTACCCGCCAGGTTCCCACGCTCCCCAACATCCGTCCGAAGACATCAGCCAGCTCGGGTGGTTAGCACAACGAGGTTCATCAGGGACGCTCCTTCGCGGGTACGGGAATATCAACCCGTTGTCCATCGACTACGCCTCTCGGCCTCGCCTTAGGTCCCGACTCACCCAGGGCGGATTAGCCTGGCCCTGGAACCCTTGGTCATCCGGCGGAAGGGTTTCTCACCCTTCTTTCGCTACTCATGCCTGCATTCTCACTCGTGCCGCGTCCACAACTAGGTCACCCCGCTGCTTCACCCCCGGCACGACGCTCCCCTACCCATCCACACACCTGCACAACACATCAAGGCGTCGCGAAGTTAAAATGTGAATGCCACAGCTTCGGCGGTGTGCTTGAGCCCCGCTACATTGTCGGCGCGGAACCACTTGACCAGTGAGCTATTACGCACTCTTTAAAGGGTGGCTGCTTCTAAGCCAACCTCCTGGTTGTCTATGCGACCCCACATCCTTTTCCACTTAGCACACGCTTAGGGGCCTTAGCTGGTGATCTGGGCTGTTTCCCTCTCGACTACGAAGCTTATCCCCCGCAGTCTCACTGCCGCGCTCTCACTTACCGGCATTCGGAGTTTGGCTGATTTCGGTAAGCTTGTAGGCCCCCTAGACCATCCAGTGCTCTACCTCCGGCAAGAAACACACGACGCTGCACCTAAATGCATTTCGGGGAGAACCAGCTATCACGGAGTTTGATTGGCCTTTCACCCCTAACCACAGGTCATCCCCCAACTTTTCAACGTTGGTGGGTTCGGCCCTCCACGCGGTCTTACCCGCGCTTCAGCCTGCCCATGGCTAGATCACTCCGCTTCGGGTCTAGAACATGCGACTCAAACGCCCTCTTCAGACTCGCTTTCGCTACGGCTCCCCCACACGGGTTAACCTCGCCACATGCCACTAACTCGCAGGCTCATTCTTCAAAAGGCACGCCGTCACCCCGCAAGGCTCCGACGGATTGTAGGCGAACGGTTTCAGGTACTATTTCACTCCCCTCCCGGGGTACTTTTCACCATTCCCTCACGGTACTCGTCCGCTATCGGTCACCAGGAAGTATTTAGGCTTACCAGGTGGTCCTGGCAGATTCACGGCAGATTACAGGAGTCCGCCGCTACTCGGGAACACCCACAGAAGATCAGCAACTTTCACCTACCGGACTCTCACCGACTACGGTTGGCTTTTCCACACCATTCGGCTAGCCACTGACTTTATAACTCCTCGAACAAGTGTCAGCTCGTTCAGCAGGGTCCCACAACCCCGACCACGCAACCCCTGACAGGTATCACACGCAACCGGTTTAGCCTCAATCCGCTTTCGCTCGCCACTACTCACGGAATCACTAAATTGTTTTCTCTTCCTACGGGTACTGAGATGTTTCACTTCCCCGCGTTCCCCCCACACACCCTATGTGTTCAGGTGCGGGTGACACCACATGACTGGTGCCAGGTTTCCCCATTCGGACACCCTGGGATCACAGCTTGGTTGACAGCTCCCCCAGGCCTATCGCGGCCTCCCACGTCCTTCATCGGCTCCTGGTGCCAAGGCATCCACCGTTCGCCCTTGACAACTTGACCACAAAGATGCTCGCGTCCACTGTGCAATTCTCAACAAACAACCAACCCACAACCCCACAGCCCCACACCAGCAACCCCACCCCACCCACAGGCAGAACAGAATCCGGTATGCGAGACCAGGCCATGCCTGGCAACCTTCAGTAGGCTCCCGCCCACCACAAGGCACTGAAACAACAACCCCCAGGTTGTTCTTTCAGGACCCAACAGGGTGCTTACATCTCCACTCCAGCCGCACCACGACCCCGTTCCCACCACCTGAGTGGCTGTACTAGGTGTCCCGGCCGTTGCCAGGGAAAGACTCACCAGTGTCTCCGCCATACGAGCACCCCACCACCACATTCGGGCAGCGCGGGCTCCATACCGGCTTTCACCGGATGGTGCTCCTTAGAAAGGAGGTGATCCAGCCGCACCTTCCGGTACGGCTACCTTGTTACGACTTCGTCCCAATCGCCAGCCCCACCTTCGACGGCTCCCTCCACAAGGGTTGGGCCACCGGCTTCGGGTGTTGCCGACTTTCGTGACGTGACGGGCGGTGTGTACAAGGCCCGGGAACGTATTCACCGCAGCGTTGCTGATCTGCGATTACTAGCGACTCCGACTTCACGGGGTCGAGTTGCAGACCCCGATCCGAACTGAGACCGGCTTTTTGGGATTCGCTCCACCTCACGGCATCGCAACCCATTGTACCGGCCATTGTAGCATGCGTGAAGCCCTGGACATAAGGGGCATGATGACTTGACGTCATCCCCACCTTCCTCCGAGTTGACCCCGGCAGTCTTCGATGAGTCCCCGCCATAACGCGCTGGCAACATCGAACGAGGGTTGCGCTCGTTGCGGGACTTAACCCAACATCTCACGACACGAGCTGACGACAGCCATGCACCACCTGTGACCGCCCCCGAAGGACCTCCCATCTCTGGAAGTTTTGCGGCCATGTCAAACCCAGGTAAGGTTCTTCGCGTTGCATCGAATTAATCCGCATGCTCCGCCGCTTGTGCGGGCCCCCGTCAATTCCTTTGAGTTTTAGCCTTGCGGCCGTACTCCCCAGGCGGGGCGCTTAATGCGTTAGCTGCGGCACAGGGAACCGGAGAGGCCCCCCACACCTAGCGCCCAACGTTTACAGCGTGGACTACCAGGGTATCTAATCCTGTTCGCTCCCCACGCTTTCGCTCCTCAGCGTCAGTATCGGCCCAGAGACCCGCCTTCGCCACCGGTGTTCCTCCTGATATCTGCGCATTTCACCGCTACACCAGGAATTCCAGTCTCCCCTACCGAACTCTAGCCTGCCCGTATCGACCGCAGGCTTGGGGTTGAGCCCCAAGTTTTCACGGTCGACGCGACAAGCCGCCTACGAGCTCTTTACGCCCAATAAATCCGGACAACGCTCGCGCCCTACGTCTTACCGCGGCTGCTGGCACGTAGTTGGCCGGCGCTTCTTCTGCAGGTACCGTCACTTGCGCTTCGTCCCTGCTGAAAGAGGTTTACAACCCGAAGGCCGTCATCCCTCACGCGGCGTCGCTGCATCAGGCTTCCGCCCATTGTGCAATATTCCCCACTGCTGCCTCCCGTAGGAGTCTGGGCCGTGTCTCAGTCCCAGTGTGGCCGGTCGCCCTCTCAGGCCGGCTACCCGTCGTCGCCTTGGTAGGCCATCACCCCACCAACAAGCTGATAGGCCGCGAGCCCATCCCAGGCCGAAAAACTTTCCACCAACCCTCATGCGAGGAAAGGTCATATCCGGTATTAGCCCCCGTTTCCGAGGGTTATCCCAAAGCCTAGGGCAGGTTACTCACGTGTTACTCACCCGTTCGCCGCTCGAGTACCCCGAAGGGCCTTTCCGCTCGACTTGCATGTGTTAAGCACGCCGCCAGCGTTCGTCCTGAGCCAGGATCAAACTCTCCAACAAAAACCTGTCGAACAGCAATCCCGACAACAAACAAATGTTGCCAAAGGAATCCGAA
>NZ_MZMV01000127.1 GCF_002210435.1 Micromonospora wenchangensis | reverse complement strand
ACGGCGACCACGGCGCCCCGGCGTCGGCGGCCGGGCCGGCCGGCGGTCGCGGGTGGCCGGCCGCCGCCGGCCCGTCGGGGGCCGGCGGCGGGTGGGGACGGGACGTCCGGTCGGCGCAGTGGCATGTCGGCGTCCGGGTCAGATCCGGGTCCACAGGGCGGGCACGTACGGCGGTTCCCAGCCCGGCAGGGCGGTGTGCGCCTGCCGGCACCGGTAGCTCACCGCCTGGTAGGTGACCACGTCGCCGACCTGGTAGCTGCGGCCGGCCGTCCAGCTGCCGCCGGCGGTCGGCGGGGCGGTCGGGGTCGGGGTCGGGGTGGCGGTACGGGTCGGGGTGGGCGTGGGGGTGGGGGTACGGGTCGGCGACGGGCTCGGCGTGGGGGTGGGTCCGGTTCCACCGATCTGCACGTCCACGCAGGAGTAGAAGGCGTTGGCGGTGTCGGCGATGTTCCAGACGGCCAGGATCTTCTGCCGGCCCGTGAAGCCGCCGAGGTTGACGGTGTGCGAGACGGTGGCGTCGGGTTGCCGGCCGCCGCCGTCGACGACGCCGACCCGGGTGCCGCCGATGAAGTACTCCCAGTTGCTGGTGGCGTGCCGGGCGGTGTTCACCCAGGTGAAGGTGACAGTGCTGCCGATCGGGGTGGCCGGCCAGCCCCGGCTGTCGTCGTCCAGGACGGCGAACTGGGCGATCCCGGCGCTGCAGCTGCGCAGCCCCTTGACGCCCTCGACGCTCTGCGGCTCGTAGCGGATCTGACCGCAGTCGGGCACCTTGCCCTGGGCGCAGAGGGCCTGGCGACTGGGCGGGGCGGAGACGTAGCCGTGGGCCTGGGCGGGCGCGGCGAGGCCCAGGGAGGTGACGACGGCACCTGTCGCCACCAGGGGGACGGTGATCGTGCGGCGCATGGGGGACTCCTCGACGGGGCGGGTGGTCGTCCGGCAGCGGGGACGGCGGGGGTTGCGGCCCGTGTGCGGATCGACCTGTGACGATTGCCTCCACCGTAAATTAAAGTTTGTTAACAGTAAAGACGTCTTCCTGTTTTCGGCACCGGGTACGGCCCGTCTTCCGGGACTGTCCCAGCCCGCGACGGGTATCCGCGCCCGCATGGAGTGCCGAGGGCGGGTCCTCGTGATCTCGGCGGACGTCGGTGCCGGCCACGACACCGCAGCCGGCGAGCTGGCCCGCCGGCTGCGGGAACGCGGCTTCACGGTGGACCGGCTGAACCTGCTGGACGTGCTGCCGCGCCCGGTGCGCTGGATGTTGCGGGAGGCGTACCGCGACATGCTGCGCCGACTCCCCCGCGGCTACGACGCGCTGTTCACCCTGACCGCCCGGTCCCGGCTGTCCGTCGCGCTGATCCGCGGCCTGCTCCGACCGGTACGACGCCGGATGGGCCGGGCCGTACCACCGGACACCCTCGCCGTGGTGACCACCTACCCCTTCGCCAACCAACTCCTCGGACCGCTGCGCCGGCAGGGCCGGCTCACCGTCCCGGTGGTCAGCTACGTCACCGACTTCGCGCTCCACCCCACCTGGCTGAGCCCCGGCGTGGACCGGTATTACGCGCTGCGGCACGCCGAGGTGCCCCCGGTGGACGCCGACGCCACCCCGGTCACGACGGTGCGACCGCTGGTGTCACCCGCCTTCGGCGGCGCGCACCGCACCGACCGGCGACAGGCCCGCCGCCGGTTCGGGCTGCCCGAACGGGACCGGCTGGCGTTGATCGTCGCCGGGGCGTGGGGTGCCGGGGACGTCGAGACCACGGTGGCGGAGGTCGGCGCGACCGGCTGGGCCCGACCGGTGGTGGTGTGCGGGCGCAACACCCCGCTCTACGACCGGCTGCGCCGGGACTGGGAGCACGTGTTCGGCTGGGTGGACGACATGCCGACCCTGATGCGCGCGGTGGACGTCGTGGTGGAGAACGCGGGCGGCCTGACCTGCCAGGAGGCGCTCTCTGCCGGGGTGCCGGTGGTGACCTACCGGCCGCTGCCCGGCCACGGGCGGGCCAACGCCGGCATCCTCGCGCGGGCCGGCCTGACCCGACGCGCGTCGTCGGCGGAGCAGTTGCGGCCGGCGCTGATCGAGACCAGCGGCCGGCGGGACCGGCCCGCCCCGCTGTCCGCCGACCCGGCCGACGTGGAGGCACTGGTCACCGAGATGGCCGCCGTACCCGGCGACCGTCGGGCGTACCACCGGCCACGGCGGCACCTCGGCGACGCCGTGGCGGTGGTCGCGGCGCTGCTCGCCTCGTCGCGGGGCCGCCGGTGAGCCGGCGGACGGCGGGCCTGCTGGCGGCGGGCCTGGTCGCCGTCGGCGTCGGCCTGCACGGGGCGCCGGCGGTCACCGCGCTGCCGGCGCTGCGGGGACGGCTGCTGCACCGGCTCGACGGGGTGGGGCCGCCGGACCGGGTCGCGTTGACCTTCGACGACGGCCCCGACCCGCGGTCCACCCCGCACTTCCTGGAGGTACTGGCCGCCCACCGGGTACGGGCGACGTTCTTCCTGCTCGGCTCGATGCTGCGCCGGCACCCCGAGCTGGGACGGCGGCTGGTCGCCGCCGGACACGAGGTGGCCCTGCACGGCGGGGAACACCGCAACCTGCTGCTGCGGGGGCCGCTGGCCACCGGCCGGGACCTCGCCGCCGCCCACGAACTGACAGTCGCCGTCACCGGGCAGACCCCCCGGTTCTACCGCCCGCCGTACGGGGTGTCGACCGGGCCGGCCCTGCTGGCCGCCCGCCGGCTGGGTCTGCGGCCGGTGCTCTGGACGTGCTGGGGACGGGACTGGACCCGTACCGCCGACGCCCGGTCGGTGCTGGCCGAACTCCGTCGCGGGCTGCGTGGCGGCGGCACCGTGCTGCTGCACGACTCCTCCTGCACGGCCGCGCCCGGCGCGTGGCGGGCCGCCCTCGACGCCCTCCCCCACCTGCTCGACGAGTGCCGGCAGCGGGGGTGGACGGTGGGCCCGCTCGGCGACCACCTGGACGGGACGTGACTCTCGCGGTGCTGGCCGCGCTGGTGGCGGCGTTCGCGTTCGCCCTGTCCACCACGCTGCACCAGCGGGCGGCCAAACAGCAGCAACGGCGTCGGGCGCTGGACCTGCGGCTGCTGTCGCGGCTGCTGCGGACCCGGCTCTGGCAGCTCGGCTGGGTCCCCGACGTCGTCGGGGTGTGCGCCCACGCCGTGGCCCTGCGCTACGGCCCACTGACCCTGGTGCAGCCGCTGCTGGCCAGCGGGCTGTTCATGGCCATCCTGATCGAGGCCGGCTGGAACCGGCGGCCGGTGCACCGCCGCGACCTCACCGCCACCCTCGTCGGCACCACCGGGCTGGTCACCTTCCTGGCCGCCGCCGACCCCCGGGCCGGGGTCACCGAGCCGGGGGCGTCGGCCTGGTGGTGGGTGGCCGCCGGCACCGTCGCCACCGTCGCGGGCTGCCTGTCCGCCGCCCGCCGGGCCGGCGACGCGGCCCGGGGCACCCTGCTCGGCATCGCCGCCGGGGTCCTCTACGGGGTGAGCGCCGCCCTGCTCAAGGCGGTGGCCGCCCGGTGGCACGGCGACCCGCTCGCCCTGGCTCTCGACCCGAGGTCGTGGGCGCTGGTGGTGGTCGCCCTGCTCGGCGTACAGGTGAACCAGGCCGCGTTCCAGCACGGACGGCTCGCCGCGCCACTCGTCGCGTTGGCCCTGACCGAACCGGTCACCGGGGTGCTCGTCGGGGCCACGGCGTTCCGGGAGACCCTGTCGCTGACCGGGGTCCGGCTGCCGCTCGTCGTCGGCGCGGTCGTCGCGCTCGTGGTGGGCGTGCGGCTCGGCGCGTCCCGGGCCGCCCGGGACCCGACGCCCGCCCGGCGGCGGTGAACCGGAGCGCCCAGGTAGGAGGTGCCCGAGGCGCAGAGCGGGGTCAGCGGGGCGGCGGTGAGGCGTACCCGCACCTCGCCTCGGCCGGCTCCGGCGGGTATCAGGTGGCGATGTCGGGGTAGGGCAGCGAGAAGTGGGCCAGCCGCAGGCCGTACTGCTTCTGGTAGGCCATCGGCTCGGCGTGGTCCCGTTCGAACATGGCGATGAACAGGGTCAGGGTGAGGAACGGGTGGGCGCCGAGGGCGAAGAGCCGGACGTGGTCGTGGCTGGCCAGCGCGTCACGCTCCTCGTCGGTGAAACGCAGCCAGGTGCTCGCCTCGCCGGTGTGGCAGTTGAGCACGGCGTTGGCGCGTTCGGCCTCCCACCAGGTCACCGTGCCGTGCGGGTCGGTGCGGTAGCGCTCCACCAGCTCCGGATCGCGGTCGACGGTGTAGAGGAACTTGTCGACCAGGTAGCGGCTCATGCCGGCGCTCCGTTCGGGTACCAGGTGAAGTACGCCTCCATGGTGTGGAACAGGTCGAGGGTGTCCACGTGGTCGGCCTTGGCCCCCGCGCCGGCCACCCCCATCATCAGCATGAAGTCCATGAAGCCGTGGGTGGCGTTGCCGGGGGCGTGCAGGCTGTCCAGGGTCACCTCGGACAGGCAGCCGTCGAGGTCGCCGTTGGCGATCCACTCCACCGCCCGGCGGTCGAACTCCGGGTCGGGGCCCTGCGGACCGAACTGGCGGGGCCCGCCCAGCTCCAGCGACAGGTGGCCGGTGCCGATGACGGCCACCCGCAGGTGGCTGGGCCAGCTCTCGACGATCTCCCGGATCGCCGCGCCGAGCTGCACGAACCGTTTCGGCTGCGGCAGCGGCGGGGCGAAGATGTTGGTGTAGATGGGCACGATCGGCAGGTCCGCCTCGGGCCGCAGCGTGATGATCGGGCAGGTGATGCTGTGGTCGATCCGCAGCTCGTTGCTGAAGGCCAGGTCGAACCCTGCGTCCAGGCCGGCGCGCAGCACGTGGGCCGACAGGTCCTCCTGGCCGCGCAGCAGCATCCGGGGCAGCCCGAACTCGCGTTCCTCGTTGTACCAGTTGGCGTCGTAGAACGGGGCCTTGCCGACCAGGAACTGCGGCATGTTGTCCAGCCAGAGCTGGTGGAAGTGGTCGGAGCCGACCATCACCAGCACGTCCGGGTTGGCCCGGGTGAGGGTCTCCCGGAAGGCGAGGATCTTGCGGGCCCACTCGTCGGCGAACGGGGGCCGGTCCTCGCCGGTGGCGGTGGTGGCGCGGTAGTAGAACGGATGGTGGGTGGAGGCGATGACCGCGACGACCTGGGCCATGGCCGCTCCTCTCGCAGACGGTGGCGGTGGGGGGGGGG
>NZ_MZMV01000126.1 GCF_002210435.1 Micromonospora wenchangensis | reverse complement strand
CCCCACCCGGGGTTGGCCTCAAACTGCTATACCCGTCAAATCGGGACCTGCCGGACGTCCGGCAGGTCCCGATTCACTCCTTCCGTCGGCTGATGCATTTCGACCATTTTCCCGTTGGCCGGAAACGGGTCGTCATTCCGACAGTCGCGACTGGTTCGGCTTCCCTTTGGGAAAATGTGACGGATGGACGAACTGGCGAGCGGGAAACAGTCATCGTCGGGTCCGGGCCGGGCGGCAGAAAACGATGAGCCGACGATCCGTGTCGTGGTGGTGGGGCCCCCGGGACTGTTGCGTACCGCCCTCGCGGCGATCCTGGCCGCCGCCCCCGGGTTCGAGTTGGCCGGGGAGAGCGATCCCGACCACCACCTGACGGACGGCGTCGTCACCCGGCGGCCCCACGTCGTCCTCGTCGACCTCGACGCGATCGAGGATCCCGCCGTGCTCGCCGGGCGGTGGCACGCCCGGCTGCCGGAATGTGCGGTGGTGGTGCTGACCTCCCGGCGGACCGCCCGGGCGTTGCGCCGGGCCCTCGGGGCGCGGGCCCGGGGGATCATCGCCAAGGACGTCCCGCCCCAGGAACTCCTGGAGCAGCTCCGTCTGGTCGCCGAGGGGCAGCGGATGATCGACCCGGTGACGGCCCTGGCCGCGCTGGACGCCGCCGTGAATCCCCTCAACGAGCGGGAGCGTGAGGTGACCGCCGCCGCCGCCCGGGGAATGTCCACCAAGGAGATCGCCGCTCACCTGCACCTGGCACCCGGTACGGTCCGCAACCACCTGTCCGCCGTGCTCCGCAAGACCGGCGCCCGTAACCGGTGGGAAGCCGTCCAGCGGGCCCAGGACGCGGGCTGGATCTGACCACGCGTGAGAAGGGGTGTCGGACCAGTTACGGATTCAATAAGATTCCGAACCGTGCGTCATCGGCCGCACACATTTCGTCAACACGGGCATGATCTCGGGAGTCGCTTATGGTTCGCACATTGCTCGCCCTCCAGGGCGGGCTGCTCCGGGGCGCGCTCGCCCAGCTGCTCGCCGCCGAACACGACATCGAGATCGTGGGCGAGGTGGACAGTCCGCACCACCTGCGAGCGGCGGTCCGGGCCGAACGACCCGACGTGGCCGTCGTCGAGTTCGACATGTTGACCGTGACGGAACTGGTCCGGCTGGCCACCCTGGGCGTCGCGGAACCCGTCGTCGAAACCACCCCGGCAGGCGGCGGCGAGCCCACCCCCACCGCCCCGGTGCCCCGCTCGCCGACGGAGCCGATGACCGCACCCGTGGGTTCCCTGCTGGTCCTCGTCGAACAGCGGCGGGCCGGCCGGCTCGGGCCGGTACTGGCCGAGCACGGCCACCGGATCGGCTTCCTCAGCCGTGACGTGCCACCCGGGCGGATCGTCGACGGCGTACGACAGCTCGCCGAGGGACGGGTCGTCCTCGACCCCGACCTGGTGCTCGCCGCACTCGAGGTCGCCGACAGCCCGCTGACCAACCGGGAGCGGGAGGTGCTCGACGTGGTCGCCGAGGGGCATCCGGTCCAGGAGATCGCCGAACGACTGGTGCTGTCGGCCGGCACGGTGCGCAACCACCTGTCGCGGATCATGGCGAAGACCGGGGCGCGGACCCGCTGGGAAGCGGTCCGGATCGCCCGGGAATCCGGCTGGCTGTGACCGGTACCCACCCGACCGGCGTGCCCGCCGGCGCCGCCGCAACGCCTTCCGTCGGCGCGACCCCGGGCACCGTCGCGGGGCGTACCGGGCCGGTTCCGGCTGGGGCTGTCGACGCCTAGGTCCGGGCCGCCGCCGATGTGCCGTCCGACGCCGTCCAGAAGGGGGCGGGGTCCGACGGTTCCGTCTCGCCGTAGCCGACCAGGGCACGGTAGGCCGGTGACCGCTCCAGCAGCCCTTGGTGGGTGTCCAGCAGCGCGGTCCGCCCGTCGAGCAGCAGGACCCGCCGCGCCCGCAGCGCCGAACTGACCCGGTGGGCGATCACCACCAGCGTGCCGGGCCGGGCGGCGAAGGCCGTCTCCAGCCGGGCCTCGGTGGCCGGGTCCAGGTGACAGGTCGCCTCGTCGAGGATGGTCAACGGGGCGGGGGAGAGCCAGGCCCGCAGCAACGCCACCTGCTGCCGTTCCCCGGCCGACAGGTCCGCCGGGCGCAGCGTCGCGTCGTACCCGCCGAGCCGGGTCAGCAGCCCGGTGAGCCCCAGCCGGGCCGCCGCCCGGTCCAGCTCGTCGTCCGGCACGCCGGGGGCCAGGTAGCCGAGGTTGTCGCGGAGCGTGCCGGTGAAGACGTACGCCTCCTGGGGGATCAGCACCCGCCGCTCGGCCAGTGCGCCGGGCGTCGCCCCGGTCACCGGCGACCCGCCGACATGGACGGTGCCCGACTGGGGGTGCAGCACCCCGGCGATCAACCCCGCCAGGGTCGACTTGCCGATCCCGCTGGCCCCGACGATCACCAGGTGGTCCCCGACGGGCACCTCGAGGTCGAGCCCGTCGAGCACCGGGTCGGCGTGCGGGCCGTACCGGAAGGTCACCCCACGCAGCGACAACGCCGCCCCGGTCCGCCGCGGTGCGGGACGGGGCGGCGACCCGGCCGGCGAGGGGTCGGCCGCAACGGCGGTACGCAGCAGCCGGTCCAGGGTGACGGCGAACCGGAGGCCACCGGCGGCGACCCCCTGCACCAGGCTGTGCAGGGCCGGCTGCACCCCCCGCGTGACGTAGACGAGCGCGCCCAGCAGCGCGCCCGGCCCCAGCCCCTGACGGACCAGCCACGGCGCGGCCAGCAGCAGCACCGGCACCGGCAGCCAGCCACCCAGCGCGAGGCTCAGGCTGCGGGTCGCCGCCATGGTGGCCAGCCGGCGCTCCACCCGGGCCTGCGCGTCGACGGCCCCGCCGACCCAGCCGGTGACCTGGTCGCAGGCCCCGCTGGCGGTGACGTCGCGGTGGCCGCTCACCGCGGTCACCACGGCCCGGCCGAGCTGCTCGTCGGCCAGCACGTACTCCCGCTGCCGGGCCACCATCACCGGCAGCGCCACGGCGAACAGGCCGAGACCGGCCAGCACCGGCACCGCGACCAGCAGCGCCACCGGGGCTGCCAGCGAGAACAGGCCGAGCACGGCGGCGCCGAGGGCGAACAGGAAGCCCCGCACCACCATCAGCAGGCCGGCGTAGGTGTCCCGGACCAGTTCCACCTGGTGGGTGAGCCGGGCCACCGCCGCGTCGTCGGCCCGGCCGCCGGCCGCGCCGGCCACCGCGCCGCGCACCACCCGGCGCAGCAGGTCGTCGCGGAACGGCTCCACCACCGCGCCGAGCAGCGCGTACGACCGGTTGGTGCCGGCCGCGCCGACCAGCACCGCCAGCCCCAGCAGGGCCAGCCAGGCCAGTCCGACGCCCGGCCGCCCGGCCAGGAAGCCGCTGTCCACGGCCCGCGCGGTGAACAGCCCGGACAGGGCGGCCGGCAGCACCTCGGCGGCCGACCAGCCGGCCAACCGCCACAGCTGCGCCCGCCGGGCCCGCAGCGCGGCCCGGGTCACGCCGACGACCGTCGTCACGACCGGAACACCTCCCGGTAGTCGGGGTCGGCCCAGAGCAGGTGGTGCGGGCCGACGGCACGGACCCGCCCGTCGGCCACCCAAGCGACCAGGTCCGCGCGGGCGGCCATGCCGAGCCGATGGCTGACCACCAC
This sequence comes from Micromonospora wenchangensis, assembly GCF_002210435.1. Taxonomy (GTDB): domain Bacteria; phylum Actinomycetota; class Actinomycetes; order Mycobacteriales; family Micromonosporaceae; genus Micromonospora; species Micromonospora wenchangensis. The sequence continues at coordinate 1,740 of NZ_MZMV01000126.1, read as the reverse complement.
CCGGGTACGCCGGTCACCCGGCCCGGTCAGCGCCCGGGTCACCTGGTACTCGGTGGCGGTGTCCAGGCTGGACGTGGCGTCGTCGAGGATCAGCAGCCGTTCGGCGCGCAACGCGCGGGCCAGCCCGAGCCGTTGCCGTTCACCACCGGACATGGCGACCTCGGCCAGCGGGGTGCCGTACCGGTCGGGCAGCCGTTCGACGAAGTCGTGGATGGCGGCGGCGCGGGCCAGCGGCACCGGATCCGCACCGGCCCCGACGGCGGCACCGACCGTGTCGCCGACCAGCACCGGACGTTCGAACCCGTAGCCGACCGCGGCGTGCAGGGCGGCCGGGGTCAGCTCCGGAAGTGGAACACCGTCCAGGAGCACCACCCCGTCGTCCGGGTCGCGCAGCCGCCCGGCGACGGCGGCGAGCAGGGACTTGCCCGCACCGGAGACGCCGACGACGACCAGCAGCGTGCCGCCGGGCACCCGCAGGTCCACCCGGTCGAGCAGGGCCCGGCCGTCGGCGTCGCGGACGGTCACGCCACGCAGGTCGAGGGTTCCCGGCCCGGACGGCAGGGACCGGACGCCGTACGGTCGGGCGGGCTCGGTGAGCACGTCGGCGGCGCGGCGGCAGCCGGCGCGTACCCGGACGGCGGTGTTGAGGGCGGCGACCACGGTGCCGAGACCCGCGCCGAGGGCGGCGTACTGGATGGCGGCCAGCAGTTCCCCGGGGGTCAACCGGCCGGCGGTCAGCGACACCCCGCCGACGGCGACGATCGCGACCTGGAGCAGTGGGTTGAGCACCGCGCCCCGGGTGGCCGCGCCGGCGAGCACCGTCCACGTCCGTGCCCCGTGCCGGTGCAGCGCGGCCAGCGGGGTCAGCACCCGCTCGACCTCCCGTTCCCCGGTGCCGGCGGCGGCGATGGTGCGCGCCCCGGCCAACGCCTCCACCAGTCGCCCGGCGAGGTCGCCCTGGGCCTGCTGGTAACCGGCGACGGCGGCGGAGGCATCGGCGACGAAGCCGCGCAGCAGCAGGCCGAGCAGGAGCAGCCCCGTGACGAAGGTGACGCCGAGCCACGGGTCGATCAGGGTGAGCGCCACCAGGCTGCCCACCGGCGGCAGCGCCACGGTGGCGGCCGTGACCAGCGTCGGGGCGGCCTGACCGGCGTCGGCCACCTGGCCCACCACCCGGCCGGCGAGGTCACCCACCGGCCGACGGGCGGCGGTCTGCGGGGCGAGGGCGAACAGGTGCCCGACCAGGGTGTGCCGCAGGTGGGCCACCGACCGGGCGGTGGCCGCGCCGGTGCCGTAGTCCCGCACGACGCCGACGACGACCAGCAGCGCGATCAGCCCGACGACGGCGGCCAGCCAGCGGTCGGGGGAGTCCTTCGGCGCGGTGCCGACGGCGGCGTCGACGGCCCGGCCCAGCACGGCCGGCAGGGCCAGTTCGGCGACCGTGCCGGCCACGGTGACCACGGCCAGCGTCGGGGTCCACCAGCCGGCTGAGCGGACGGCCCGCAGCAGGAGCCGGTCGGTCGGTGTCATCGCGTCCCCTCCCACGCCGCGCGGCCCCGGACCGGCGGGTGCCGGTCCGGGGCCATGCGATACCGGTCGATCAGTTGCAGGTGGTGACGCTCAGCGAGCTGTCGCCGCAGAGCAGGAGGCTGGCCTGGCTGCCGCCGCCGGTGCGCTCGGTGGCCGGCAGTTCCATCGCCTGGAGGTCGAGCAGAGCCATGGTCTTACCTCTTTCTGTCG
>NZ_MZMV01000125.1 GCF_002210435.1 Micromonospora wenchangensis | reverse complement strand
AACGTGAGGCGGTACGCCGTACCGCGATGGGCCTGGACCGGCCGACCGACCTGCCGGCGGCGGCCAGCGGGGGCGGCTCGGTGTCCTACCGCCGCTCCGGTGGCCTGCGTGGCCGCCCCTACCAGTCCGGCCGCGACCCCCGCTGACCCCGCCCGGGTGCCCCGCCGGGCCGGGTGCCCCGGCGATCGACTCGCCTGGGCCGAAACAGCGGCTTCCGGGCGGCCTGATGCCGCTACCTGGGCCCACGGGCGCGGGCGGATCGTCGGCGGGCGCGGCGGGAGGGGTGATTCGCCCGGGGGGCGGGTGGGCTGTTAGTCTTGGCGCCGGCCCGCCCGGTGAAAGCCGGGTGGGACCGAAGCCGGTCCACCGGCGGAGGGGCTGTGGCGCAGTCCGGTAGCGCACCTCGTTCGCATCGAGGGGGTCAGGGGTTCGAATCCCCTCAGCTCCACCAGGAAGTTCATGATCAAGGGCGGGTCTCCCCAACGGGAGACCCGCCCTTGATCATGTAACCCGGGTCGACGGGGCCGCTCAGGGGAGGGTGACGCCGTAGGCGGCGAGGATCTCGGCGACCGGCTGGTAGTAGGTGCTGCCCCCGCTGGTGCAGTTGCCGCTGCCGCCGGAGAGGATGCCGATGATCACCCCGGTCGCGGCGACGTAGAGCGGGCCGCCGCTGTCGCCCGGCTCGGCGCAGATGTTGGTGCGGATCAGCCCGGTGACGCTGCCCTCGGCGTAGTTGACGGTCTGGTTGAGGGCGGTGACGGTGCCGCACCGCACGCCGGTGGTGGCGCCGCTGCGGCAGACCGCCTGCCCCACGTACGCGGTGCCGACGCCGTTGAGGGTGAGCAGCCCCGGATAGGTGTAGACGGCGCTCGGGTGGCTCACCCTGGCGGTGTAGCGGACCAGGCCGTAGTCGTTGACCGGGAAGCTGCTGCCGGTCCGGGTGCCCAGCACGCTCGTCTGGCCGCTGTCGGCGTACCAGGTGGTGGCGGTGGCGGTGCAGTGGCCGGCGGTGAGGAAGTAGTAGGTGCTGCCACTGTGCACGTTCGCGCCCAGTGAGCACTTGGCACCACCACCGTAGATGCTCTGCCCTCCGGCGATGAGGATGCGCAGCCGGCCGGGTTCGCGGCGCAGCTCCGCGCCTTCCCGCGCGGCGAGGGCGCGCAGCGCGCGTACCTGTTCCGGTGCGACGGTGTCGTCGACGGTGAGCGTCGGCCGCCCGGTCGCCGGGTCCGGGCCCCACGCGGTGCCGACCGTGCGTACCTGTGCCAGTTCCGCCGCGACCGGTGGGCCGCTGGCGTCGGGTCGGGCGGCGGCGGGCCGGGTGAGGCCGGGGTCGGCGGCGGCCGGGGTCGCCGGCAGCAGGGTGACGGCCAGGGCCAGGGCGACGAGCGAGAGACGACGCATCCCCCACCTCCAAATCGATCGCTGGGGGTCGATGCGTCAAGCATCCGCCGGTGCCGGACCCGATTCAAGGCACGGCAGCGATCCCGGCCCCCGCGACACCGACGGGCCGGCCCCCGCACCGGGGACCGGCCCGTCGCACGCGGCGGTGATCAGGGCTTCCAGGAACCGGCCGCCTTGAACTTGTGCTGGTACTCGACCACGCCGTTCTTGTCGGCCACGTCGAACACCACCGAGCCGGCACGCTTGCTGCCGGCCGGGATGCCGCTGCCCGAGTCGAGCAGGTCACCACCGCAGCCGGAGAACGCCCCGGCCAGGCCGTTCACCGTGGTCCCGTCGTCGGCGACCCACTGGAAGTAGAACGGGTTGATCGACGAGGTGCCCTTGGTCACCGTGGCGGTGACGTCGGCGATCAGGTACATGCCCTTGTTCGGCGGCGGCGCGAACGAGCGGCAGCCCTTGGTCGAGGTGCTGAAGCTCCGGACGGTGATCTCGATGGTGCCGTCGTCGTCACTGATCACCAGCGTCTGGCCGGCCCTGAGGTTGAACGCCTCGTCGGTGGACGTCGGCGCCGCCGACGGCGGGTCGGCGGGCAGCCCCGGTGCCGCCGTGACACCGGGGGTGGGCGGCGATGGCTCGAACTCCCGGGCCGCGTCGTCGGCCTGCCTGCCGCCGGCGACCGCCAGGGCGATGATGCCGCCGCAGCAGAGCAGCACCACCAGGGCGACCACCAGGCCGACGACGATCCAGACGTTCCTGGCCGACGAACCGGCCGGCTTCGCCGGACCCACCGGATAACCGGGCCCACCGGGCGGCGGCGGATAGCCCGCACCGGGCGGCGGCGGATAACCCCCGCCGGGCGGCGGATACCCACCGCCGGAGACCGGCGGGTAGCCGGCGCCGGACACCGGCGGGTAGCCCGCACCGGAGACCGGCGGCGTGCCCCCCGGCTCGTACGACGGCTGCGGTGCCCCCGACACCGGCGGCGGCGCGTACGGCGACGGCGGGGCGTACGGGTCGGCGTAGGGCGGGTCGGGGACCGGGGGTGGCGGGGCGGTCGGGTCGACCGGGAAATACTGCCCAGGGGGCGGCTGGTGCGGGTCCTGGGGCCCGTAGGGGGGCTGGGGCTGGTTCACCGTACTCCTCGTTCGACGGTCGGCACTCGGGGAAGCTGGGGTGGCGGCAACGGGTCAGGGCAGGTGCAGCACGGCTGCCGTACGCACCAGGTCGTCCTCGACCGCGAACCGGCCGGTGACCACGGTGGGCGGGTCCGCCACGGTGGCCGCCGACACCCGGGCCGGGGCGATCCGGGCGGTGAAGACCCCCGCGTCCGGGTCCAGGTCGACCGTGGCGTCCAGGAAGTCCAACCAGGAGCCCACCACCGGGTGCCAGACCTTGTAGACGGTCTCCTTGGCGCTGAACACCACGATCGGCCAGCTCACCCCGCCGGGGAGCCGGGCCAGCCGGTCCTCCTCCTCGGGGTGCAGGATCATCCGGCGTACCCCCGGGTTGAGGTCGCGCTGCCGTTCGGCGTCCATGCCGACCGCGCGCAGGTCGGCGCGGCGGGCGACCGCGGCGGCGCAGTAGTCGCGGGTGTGGGTGATGGTGCCGATCAGCCCGGCGGGCCAGACCGGTGCCCGGCTCGGCGCGGTGGGCACCGGCGTGGCCGGCAGGCCGAGGGCGGTCATCGCCCGTCGGGCGCAGACCCGACCGGCGGTGAAGTCCCGCCGACGCCGCTCCACCGCCCGCTCGCTCAGTCCGGCCTGTTCCTCCGGGAGCAGCTCACCGACCCAGTCGGCGGTCCCGGCGACCGCCACCGAGACGGCCGCCGGCAGCAGGTCACGCATCAACCCACCCCTTTCCGGTACGACCACGCCCGGTCCGCCCGGTGTGCGGACCAACGGCCATGGCTGGTGAACGTACCGCAACCGGGCGACACGGCAGGGTCCCGTGGCGGCCCGGTCCCCTCCGGCGCGGCGGCGGCCACGTCCGGCGGGGACCGGGCACCGGGCGGGTCAGGGGCGGCGGGGCCGGCGGGTCAGCGCGAAACCGACCACCCCGGCGATGGCGGCGAGCGCGCCACCGACGGTGCTCCACGCCCAGCGTGAGCCGAGCGCGGGCAGCCAGTCGCCGTCGAACCAGTCGTCGTCGGCCTCGGCGGGGGCCGCCGCCGGGTCGCCGGTCAGCACCGCACCGGCCCGGGTGTTCGGCACCAGCGGCGCCTTCAGCTCACCGTCGTCGCGGGAACCCTCGCCGTCGGCTGCGAGCAGCAGTTCGACGTCGACCGGCTGCCCCAGGTCGGCCTCGGGCAGGTCGGTCACCGACAGCCGGATGTAATAGGTGCCCGGCAGCGGGTCGGCCGACCACGGCTCCGCCCAGGAGCGCACCTGCCGCAGTGTGCAGCCCAGCGCCACGCTGCCCGCCGAGGCGGCCACCGTCGGGGTCTGCGCCCCGGCGGTGCACGCCTGCCGGCGGCGCAGCCCGTCGAACACCTCCACCGTCCAGGTGGACGCGCCGGTGCGGGCCTTGGGCAGCGACACCGTCGCGCTGATCTCGTGCCGTTGCCCGGCTGAGGCGGGGAACGACCAGTACAGGAAGTCGCCGGTGGAGGCGTCGACCCGGACCGGTTGGCCGGCCGTGATGCCGGTGGCGGTCAGGAACGACGTCCCGGCCCGGGTGACCGGGGTGGCCCCGGGGGAGGGGGTGGGCGCGGCGGTGGCCGGGGCCGGGGCGGCGAGCAGGGTCAGGCCGACGGCGGCCAGTGCCGCGCCGCCCCGGATGATCGGGGTACGCATCAGTTCGTCCTCCACGTCGCCACCCACCAGCGGGTGAGCAGTCCGACGACCAGGCCGGTGAGCAGGCCGGCCAGGGTGAGCAGGAGCAGCAGCACCCAGCCGCGCCCCAGGTCCGGTGCGGCCGGTGCGGGTGACGAGGCGACCACGTCGATGGTCAGCTCGACCGGCATGCCGGGTTCGGCCCGGGTCCCCGGACGCGGCGCGAAGGCGTTGCTGACCACCAGGCAGACCGTGGTGGCCGGCACCGGCGCGTCGGTCGCCGACGGGCTCGGTGACGCCCCGTCCTCCGTCTGTGACCAGCGCAGCCCCGCCGACACCACGTCGGTACGGCCGCTGCCGGCGTCGACGCCCCGGACCAGTTCCCGCCCGTCGGTGGCGGTGGCCCGCAGCAGCACGGCGTGGTCGGGGTTCACCGGGCGGTCGAGCGCCACGCTGACCGAGGCGCGCAACTCCTGCCCCGGCCGGACGGGCACCCGGTACCACCGGTGCTCGGAGAACGACTCCCGGTCGGAGTAGACGCCGGGGGCGAGCAGTGGCGCGTCCGCGCACTCCCCCCGGCCGGTGACGACGGTCGGGGCGGCGGTGTAGGTGTCCTTCGCCCGTTCGACGAGCTGCTTGATCCGTCCGGTCAGCTCGTCGGCGCTCTGGGCCGCCGTGTAGGTGCCGCCGGTGGCGGTGGCGATGCAGAGCAGTTGCCGGCGGACCTTCTCGTCCGGGGCCAGGCCGAGCGTGTCGACCACCAGCTTGGTGCCCTGCGCGGCCAGTTCCCGGGCCACCTCGCACGGGTCGGGCGGGGCGCAGGTGTCCTCGCCGTCGGTGATCAGCACGATCCGGCGGGCGGTCGTGCCGGTGCCGAGGTCCCTGGCGGCGGAGCGCAGGGCCAGCCCGACCGGGGTGAAGCCGGTCGGTCGCAGGGTCGCCACGGCCGCTTTGGCCGCCGTCCGGTCCACCGGCCCGACCGGCACGATCTGCTGGGTGTCCAGGCAGCCCTGTTCCTTGTCCTTGCCCCGGTAGGTCGCGCCGAGCACCCGGATGCCGAGCTGGGTCTCCTCGGGCAGCGCGTCGACCACCTCGTTGAACGCCTGCTGGGCGACGGAGATCCGGCTGCGTCCGTCGATGTCGTTGGCCCGCATCGAGCCGCTGACGTCGAGCACCAGCTCGACCTTGGGCGGTTCGGTGGGTTCCTCGCCTTCGGCGCGGGCGGGTGCGGGGCCGGTCAGCGTGGTCGCCGCCAACACTCCGATCAGGACGGCCGTCGATCGTCGTCTCGTGTTGATCACCGGGCGAAGTGTAGTGAGATCCATAGTGGAGCCCCACCGGGGTGCGGCGGTGGGAGTCTCGACCACGGGATCGACCAGTCGGCACGCCGGGTGTTCGGTCGACCGCCCGGCCCGTCGTTCGGACGAGGGTCGTGACCGTCCGTTAGATGCTAGATGTAAACCATTTGCCGCGCGATGCATCGGTCGGAAATCTGACCCAAGTCGACCCGTTGTGCCGGTGGCACAACGTGGTTAAGCTCTCCTTGCGCGCCCCAATCGCCCGCTTCCCCCGTGGCAGGCGATCGGGGCGCGCCCTTTTGTTCCGGCACGCGCGTGGGACACCTCCCGGCGTCGTCGATCCCCCGCCCGCGGCCGGGCCCCCGCCCCCGTCAGCTCAGGCCCCCCGAGAGCCCCTGCCGGCGTCGCTCCCGCTCCCCCTGCCCGGCCCCGGATATCAGAGCCGGCAACCCGCGTCGCGTCCACTGGGGAGCCTCGACGGGCGGG
>NZ_MZMV01000124.1 GCF_002210435.1 Micromonospora wenchangensis | reverse complement strand
GTGTTTGAGGGTGTCGTTGGTGAGCCAGTGGTGTTGCCAGGCGGCGTAGTCGGCGTATTGGACGGGTAGGGGCGGCAGCGGGTCGGCACGACCCTCGTGGTGGGCGGCGTAGAGCGCCCCCAGATCGCGGACCAGCACACCGACGGACCAGCCGTCGCCGACCACGTGGTGCATCGTGACGAGCAGGACGTGCCGGTCCGGGGCGAGGGTGACCAGGCGGCCCCGGATCAGGGGACCGGTGGTCAGGTCGAACGGCGCGGTGAACTCCTCGTCCTGCAGCCGGGCCAGGGCGGTGCCGACGTCGGCTGCCCCGGTGAGGTCGTGGGTGCGCAGGGTGAACCCGGTGCCGGGCGGATCGATGTGCTGGTGGACCTCGGCCCCGGCGGGCACGAGCCGGGTACGCAGCGCCTCGTGCCGGGCCACCAGGGCGTCCAGGGTGGCCCGCAGCGCGTCCCGGTCGAGCCAGCCGGCCAGCTCCAGGGCCAGCGGCATGTGGTAGGTGTGGCCGAGTCCGCCGAGCCGTTCCAGGAACCACAACCGTCGCTGCGCGAAGGACAGCTCCAGCGGGGCGCTGCGGTCGGCCGGGTGGATCGGCGGCAGCACGTCGCGGCCGTCCAGCGTCAGCCGGGCGACGAAGGCGCCGAGGGTCGGTGCCGCGAACAGCGCCGCCGGTGACACCTCCCGCCCCAGCACCTGCCGGATCCTGGCCACCAGCCGCATGGCCAGCAGCGAGTGGCCGCCCAGGGCGAAGAAGTCGTCGTGCCGGCCGACCCGCTCCAGCCCCAGCACCTCGGCCCACAGGCCGGCGACCATGATCTCCAGCAGGCCGACCGGCTCGACGTGCCCCCGCTGCCCGAACGCCTCCCCCTCCGGTGCCGGCAGCGCCGCCCGGTCGAGCTTGCCGTTGGGGGTCAGCGGCCACGCGGCCAACCTCACGTACGCCGCGGGCACCATGTGGTCGGGCAGTTCACCGGCGAGCCGGTCACGTAACCGGGCGGCGTCCAGCCCCGGCCCGGCCAGCACGTACGCGACGAGCCGCTGGTGGCCGCCGGCGTCCGGGCGCGCCACCACGACCGCCTCCCGTACCCCCTCGACGGCCGCCAACCGGGTCTCGACCTCGCCCAACTCGACGCGGAAGCCCCGGATCTTCACCTGGAAGTCGTCGCGGCCCAGGAACTCCAGGTTTCCGTCGGGCAGGCGACGCCCCAGGTCACCGCTGCGGTAGAGCCGTTCACCCGGCACGAACGCGCTGGCGTGGAAACGTCGGGCGGTCAGCTCCGGCCGGTTCAGGTAGCCACGGGCCACCCCCGCCCCGCCGATGTGGATCTCGCCCACCACCCCGTCGGGGACCGGTTCGCCGTCGGCGTCGAGCAGGTAGACCCGCACGTTGGGCAGCGGCCGGCCGATCGGCAGGCAGGTCGCCTCGTCGAGGCCGTCGGTCGGGAGCACGTAGCAGGTGCTGTCGACGGCCGCCTCGGTGACGCCGTACGCGTTGACGAGGCGCACCCGGGGGCCGCACACGGCACGCAGCTGGGCGGCGTTCGCGGCCGTCCAGGCGTCCGAGCCGCAGACCACCGTCTCCAGCCCGGCGAGGCTGCCCCCGGTCGCCTCCAGGTGGGCCAGCAGCGGGGTGAGCACCGCCGGCACGAAGTCGGCGAAGTCCACGTCGTGCCGGCGCAGCAGGGCGTCCAGGCCGGCGCTGTCCAGCAGCAGCGGGCGCGGGCAGAGCACCAACCGCCCGCCGAAGCCGAGCGCGCGCACCACGTCGGCGGTGAAGACGTCGAACGAGAAGCTCGCCATCTGCAGGTGCACCAGACCCGGACGCAGGTCGAACAGGTGCTCCCAGGCGGCGGCGACGGCCATGAGCTGCCGGTGCTCGACCAGCACCCCGTTGGCGGTGCCGGCGGTGCCGGAGGTGTAGATCACGTACGCCAGGTGGTGGTCGGCCAACCCGTCGACCACCGGATCGGATACCGGCAGCTGCGCCCAGGCCGCCGCGTCGAGGTCCAGGTCGAGCACCGGGATGTCGAGGCCGGCCGACGCGGCGTGCAACCGCTCGCGGGCGGGGCCGTGGGTCAGCGCCACCACCGGCGTGCTGTCGCCCAGCATGGCGGCGAGCCGGCCGACCGGGTACCCCGGGTCGAGCGGAAGGTAGGCGCCACCTGCCTTGAGGACCGCCAGCAGTGCCACCACCGAGTCCGGTGAGCGTTCGACGCAGATCGCCACCAGCCGGTCCGGGCCGACGCCCCGGGCGCGCAGGTGGTGGGCCAGCCGGTTGGCCCGGCCGTTCAACTCGCCGTAGCTGAGCCGCTCGTCGTCGCCGACGAGGGCCACCGCGTCCGGGTCGCGGGCCGCCCGGGCCTCGACGAGGTGGTGCACGCAGCGCCCCGGCGGGTACGTGACCGTGACGTCGTTGCCGTCCTCGACCAGCCGGCGTCGTTCGTCGGGCGGCAGCACGTCCAGCCCGGCCACCGTTGCGTCAGGTGTCCGCTCCAGCGCGTCGGCCAGCGTGTGCAACGCCCGCTCGACCATGGCGCAGACCCGCTCGGGCGTCACCCCGGTCGCGGCGGCGACGGTCAGCACAACGTCGTCACCCAGGTCGTCGACGTCAAGCGCGAGCGGGTAGTTGCCGCGTTCCTGCGCGGTCAGGTAGGTCAGGTCGTCGGCGTCGGGGGTCGGCGCGGGAAGGTCCGACTCGGCGAGCACCTCGGCGTGGCGGTAATTGAGCAGGGCGGTGAACAGGGGCGCCGGGGGTGCCACCGCGCTGCACGACTGCGCCGACGCCAGCGACGCGTGCTCGTAGCGGATCAGCCCGGTCAGCGTGTCGTGGGTGCGCCGCACGCAGTCCGCGGCACCGGTGCGGTCGAGGGTGATCCGCAGGGGGAGCGTGTTGAGGAACGGCCCGAGGGTCCGGTCGTTGCCCGTGCCGCCGTCGAGGCGGCCGGAGAGCACGGTGCCGAACACGACGTCGGCCCGGCCGCTGGCCCGGGCCAGCACCTGCCCCCAGGCGACGTGGAAGAGGCTGGTCACCCCGACCTGGAGGGTCCGGGCCTGGTGCCGCAGCCGCCGGGTCAGCGCCGTGCCGAGCCGTACCCGGGCGTCGCGCATGCCGTGCCCGTCGCCGTGGATGTCGCGCAGGCCGAACGGCACGGTCGGGCTGTCGACGTCGCCGAGCATCCGACGGAAGAAGCGTTCCTGCCCGGCCCGGTCGGTGTCGTGGTGGATCCGGGCGACGAAGTCGCGGAAGGGCAGCGGCCGGGGCAGCCGGTCGCCCGCGCCGGCGAGGAACGCGTGGACCTCGGCGCGGAGCTGTTTGAGTGAGGTGTTGTCGTCGACGATGTGGTGGATCAGCTCCACGGCCAGCCACCCGTCGTCGCGGGGGTCCCGCGCGACCAGCAGCCGCAGCAGGGGCGCCCGGTCGAGGGGGAGCCGACCGTACCGCTGGTCGACGTGCTCGCGGAGCTGCCGCAGCGGGTCGTCGCCCGCCGGGTCGAGCGGGACCTCCTCCACCGGCAGGGCGGCCCGCCGCCACACCACCTGCACCGGCTCGGTGATCCCCTGCCACACCACCCCGGTGCGCAGCACGTCGTGCCGGGCGATCACCTGCTCCAGCGCGCCGCGGTAGCGGTCCAGCCCGTGCCGGTCGGCGAAGCGCAGGACGGTGGTGACCAGGTAGGGGTCCCGGTCGCGGGCCATCAGATGGTGGAAGAGCATCCCCTGCTGCACCGGGGCGAGCGGGTAGATGTCCTGCACGTTCGGGGCCCCGCCGGCGACCGTGGCGACGACCGTGTCGATCTCCGGCTGGCTGAGCCCGACCAGCGGCAGCAGGTCCGGGGTGATCCGTTCGCAGCCGGCCGGGATCGGCTGCCCGCTCTCGTCGGCCCGGTCCGCGTCGGCACCGACCGCCGCGGCCAGGTCGGCCAGGACCGGTGACCCGAAGAAGGTGCGGACGTCCGCCGTGAGGCCCCGGCGGCGCATCCGTTCCAGCACCCGCAGGGCCAGCAGCGAGTGCCCGCCCAACGCGAAGAAGTTGTCGTACCGGCCGACCCGTTCGACGCCGAGCACCTGCGCCCAGATGGCGGCGAGCGTCTGCTCCACCGCGCCGGCCGGTGCGGTGTAGTCGTGGGCGGCGAAGGCCGAGCCGTCGGGGGTGGGCAGCGCCCGGTGGTCGAGTTTGCCGTTGGGGGTCAGCGGCCACTCGGCGACCCGCACGTACGCGGCGGGCACCATGTGTTCCGGCAGGACGGCGGCCAGTCGGGTGCGCAGCGCCTCGGCGGTCAGCCGACGCACCGAGGCGGTGAAGTAGCCGACCAGGCGCGGCTCCCCCGTGGTGTCGGTGGTGACCGTCACGACCGCGTCGCGGACCCCCGGGCAGGCGGCCAGGCGGGCCTCGATTTCGCCCAGCTCGATCCGGTAGCCCCGGATCTGCACCTGGGCGTCGTTGCGGCCCACGTATTCGAGGCTGCCGTCGGGGCGGTGGCGGACGAGGTCACCGGTGACGTAGAGCCGGTCCCCGGCCACGAACGGGTCGGGCCGGAAACGTTGCGCGGTCAGGGCGGGACGGTTGAGGTAGCCGCGGGCCACCCCGGCGCCACCGACGTGCAGTTCACCGACGACCCCGGGCGGCACCGGCTCACCCCGCCCGTCGAGCACGTAGAGGCGCAGGTCCCCCAGGGGCCGCCCGATCGGGCTCACGCCCGGGCGTCCGGCGTCGGCCGGGGTCAACGGCCGGTAGGTCACGTGCACGGTCGTCTCGGTGATGCCGTACATGTTGACCAGGTCGGTGTCACGGTTGCGGGGGTCGGCGTACCACGGGCGCAGCATCGTCGGGTCCAGCGCCTCGCCGCCGAAGACCACCGTGCGCAGCCGGTGGGACCGGGCGCTGTCGGCCTGCGCGGCGATCAGGCCACGGAACGCGCTGGGGGTCTGGTTGAGGACGGTCACGCCCTCGTCGCACAGGAGCCGGTGGACGTCGGCGGGGGAGCGGGTGGTGAGCCGGGGGACGACCACCAGCCGGCCGCCGTGCAGCAGCGCCCCCCAGATCTCCCAGACCGAGAAGTCGAACGCGAAGGAGTGCAGGAGGCTCCACACGTCGGTCGGGCCGAAGTCGAACCAGCCGGCCGTGGCGGAGAAGAGCCGGGTCACGTTGGCGTGGGTGACCATGACGCCCTTGGGGCGGCCGGTGGAGCCGGAGGTGTGGATGACGTAGGCGAGGTGGTCGGGCCGGGTGCCGGGGTCGGGGGCGGTGGTGGGGTGTGTGGTGAGGTCGGTGGTGTCGAGGTTGATCAGTGGGGTGCGGGTCAGGGCGTCGAGGGTGGGGTGGGTGGCGGTGTGGGTGAGCACGGCGACCGGTTCGGTGTCGCCGAGCAGCTCGGTGAGGCGTTCGGTGGGGTGGGCCGGGTCGAGTGGCACGTACGCGCCACCGGCCCTGAGGACGGCGAGGAGCGCGACGATCAGCTCCGGTGCCGGGTGCAGGCAGACCGCGACGAGGGTGTCGGGTCCGACGCCGTGGTGGCGGAGGTGGTGGGCGAGCCGGTTGGCGTGGGTGTCGAGGTCGCGGTAGGTGAGTGTGGTGTCCTCGAAGGTGACCGCGACCGCGTCGGGGTCCGCCGCGACCCGCTCGGCGAACAGCGCGGGGATCGTCCGTTGCACCGCAGGGACTGTGGTCCGGCTCCACGCGGTGAGCAGGTCGCGTCGCTCGACCGGGTCGAGCAGGCTCAATTCGTCGATCGGCCGGTCGGGGTGGGCGACGAGTTCGGTCAGCACGTGCCGCAGGTGCCGGACGTGCCGCTCGACCGTGGACGCGTCGAACAGGGCGGTGGCGTACTCGAGGCTGCCGGTGATCCGCCCGTCGCGCTCGGCGAGGGAGAGGGTGAGGTCGAACTTCGCGCTGGTCCACGGGCTGCGCAGCGCGGTCACCTCGACACCGGGCAGGTCCAGGCTGACCTCGTCGGTGTTCTGCCAGGCGAACATGACTTGGAACAGGGGGGTGTGGGCGAGGTTTCGGGTGGGGTTGGTGAGTTCGACGATGTGTTCGAAGGGGAGGTCTTGGTGG
>NZ_MZMV01000123.1 GCF_002210435.1 Micromonospora wenchangensis | reverse complement strand
GGCGACGCCGGCCGCCAGGAGCGCGCCGGCCCGCAGCACGGTACGCCGGGACTGCCCCGTTCCGTCGTGGTGCGTCGTTGTTCTGCCCGTGGCCACCGGACAAGTCAACACCATGCCCGCCGTCCGCCGGGCGACCGCCGTCGGTGCGCCGCCGGGGCCGCCGTACCGACGGCGCGTTACGCTCTGCGCAGCCACCGGCGCTGCCGCCCCGGTGGCGTCCCGGCGTGCCGGTCCGACGACCGCCGCCGACCAGGAGAAGGGTGCCCAGATGACGCAGCGTGGCCGTGCCACCAGGCCGACGGCGCCGACGGGACGCTCCCGCCGCACCGACGGCCCCCGGGGCGGGGACCGTGCCGGCGCATCCCGGGGTGACCTGGCCGCCCGGCGTGACCGGTTGCGCGCGGTGATCGAGCCGGTGGTCACCGGGGCGGGCTACGACCTGGAGGACGTGTCGGTCTCCCGGGCCGGCCGCCGGCACGTGGTCCGGGTGATCGTGGACGCCGACGGCGGGATCAACCTGGACGCGGTCGCGGTCGTCTCCCGGGCGGTCTCGGCGGCGCTGGACGCGGCCGAGGAGTCCGGCGGGGACATCGTGGCGGGGGAGTACCAGTTGGAGGTCAGCTCCCCCGGGGTGGACCGCCCGCTGACCCTGCCCCGGCACTGGCGGCGTAACGCCGGCCGGCTGGTGAAGGTGACCGTACGGGCCGGGGAGCCCGCCGTGGACCGGCAGGTCACCGGACGGGTGACGGCGGCCGACGACGAGCGCGTGGTGCTGGAGACCGAGTCCGGTCCGGTGGAGCACCGCTACCCGGAGCTGGGCCCCGGCCGGGTGCAGGTCGAGTTCCACCGCCTCGACGAGATCGACGAGGCGGACGAGATCGACGAGGTCGGCGACGACACCGACGAAGATGACGACGATGATGTGGAGGACGAGGAGAGGTGAACATCGACCTCGCGGCGCTGCGCGCACTGGAGCGCGAGCGGGAGATCCCGTTCGACACGATCCTCGCGGCGATCGAGACCGCGTTGCTGACCGCCTACCGGCACACCGACGGCGCCGAGTCGCACGCCCGGGTGGAGATCGACCGCAAGAACGGGGCCGCCCTGGTCTACGCCCAGGAGTTGGACGACGACGGCAGCGTGGTGCGGGAGTGGGACGACACCCCGCACGACTTCGGCCGGATCGCGGCGATGACCGCCAAGCAGGTGATCCTCCAGCGGCTGCGGGAGGCCACCGACGAGGTGCACTTCGGCGAGTACGTCGGCCGCGACGGCGACCTGGTCACCGGTGTGGTGCAGGCGCACGAGGCGCGCAGCGAGAAGGGCATCGTCAGCGTCGACCTGGGCAAGCTGGAGGGCGTGCTGCCGCAGTCCGAGCAGGTGCCCGGCGAGCGGTACACCCACGGCGAGCGGATCCGCTGCGTGGTGGTGCACGTGACCAAGGGGATGCGCGGGCCGCAGATCACCCTGTCCCGGTCGCACCCGGCGCTGGTGAAGAAGCTCTTCGCGCTGGAGGTGCCGGAGATCGCCGACGGCACCGTGGAGATCGGGGCGATCGCCCGTGAGGCAGGTCACCGCACCAAGATCGCCGTCCGGTCCACCGTGCAGGGCGTGAACGCCAAGGGTGCCTGCATCGGGCCGATGGGCCAGCGGGTCCGCGCGGTGATGAGCGAGCTGCACGGCGAGAAGATCGACATCATCGACTGGTCGGACGACCCGGCGACCTTCGTCGGCAACGCGCTCTCGCCGGCCAAGGCGCTGCGGGTCGAGGTGGTCGACCTGGCCACCCGTACGGCCCGGGTGACCGTCCCGGACTTCCAGCTCTCCCTGGCGATCGGCCGGGAGGGGCAGAATGCCCGGCTTGCCGCCCGGTTGACCGGTTGGCGGATCGACATCCGGTCCGACGCGGAGCAGTCGGGCACCGGCGGCCGGGGCGGTGCCGAGTCCGTCCCGGAGCCGGGCGGAGCGATCTCGGGCGGCTAGGGGTAGACTTCTTCCAGTGGTACGACGCGCGCATCCGGAGCGCACCTGTGTGGGTTGCCGGAAACGTGCGCCGGCCAGCGAACTGCTGCGGATCGTCGCGGTCGGTGACGAGGATGGTCACAGTCTCCGGCCTGATCCGAGCCGCAGTCTGCCGGGTCGGGGAGCGAACATGCACCCGGATCCGGCCTGCTTCGCGCTGGCGGTGCGGCGTCGCGCCTTCGGGCGGGCGCTGCGACTCACCGGGGTCCCCGATCACGGTGCCGTCGCGGAGCACGTCGATGCGCCAACCACTACGTCCGGTCAACCCGATCGGGCGAGGGTCGCTAGCAAGGTAGGACGACCGACATGAGCACACGATGAAGTCCCTGAAATGACCAGGCTTCAAGTGCACGAGTGAGGTCGCTGCGGGTGCTGCCCGCACGACCTCGGAGTGAGGAGTGCAGTGGCAGGTAAGGCCCGCGTACACGAGCTTGCTAAGGAGCTCGGGGTCGAAAGCAAGACAGTGCTCGCCAAGCTGAAGGAAATGGGCGAGTTCGTTAAGTCCGCGTCCAGCACCGTCGAGGCGCCCGTCGCCCGACGGCTGCGTGGCGCATTCGTCGCGTCCGCCGGTGGTTCGTCGGCGCCGTCCGCTCCGGCGGCGGCTCCGAGCCCGGCACCGACCCCGACGCCGCCCCCGACCCCGGGTGCCCCCCGGGTCTCGGCCCGACCGATGCCGCCCCGGCGGCCGGCCGCGCCGACCCCTGGACCGAAGCCCAAGGGCCCGGTCCCCGGCCCGCCGCAGCCGGTGACCCCGGTCGCCAAGCCGGCGAGCGCACACGACATCGAGGTGGCCGCCGCCGAGGCGCGCGCCGCCGCGTTGAAGGCCGAGCAGGAGGCGGCGGTCAAGGCCGCCCAGGCCGCCCGGCAGCAGCAGCGGGACAACGTCCGGCGGGAGCCGCCCACCGAGGGTGGCCCGCGTCCGGGTCCGCGTCCCGGTCCCAACGCCGTACCGCCGCGTCCGGGCACCCCGGCCGCCGGCCGGCCCGGTGGCCCCCCGGCGGGCCCGGGTGCCCGGCCCGGTGGTCGTCCCCCGGCGCGCGGCGCCGGTAACAACCCGTTCGGCATCCAGGGTGGCCAGCAGCAGCGGCCCCCGGCGGCCGGCGGTGGCGGTCCCCGGCCGAGCCCGGCCGGCATGCCCCCGCGGCCCAGCCCGGCGTCGATGCCGCCGCGGCCCAGCCCGGCCTCGATGCCGAGCCAGCGGCCCACCACCGGTCGCCCCGGCGGCCCCGGTGGCGGTCGTGGCGGCCCCGGCGGCGGTGCCGGTCGTCCCGGTGGCGGCGGCGGTGGCTTCCGTCCCGGTGGCGGCGGTGGCGGTGGCTTCCGTGGCGGTCCCGGTGGCGGCGGTGGCGCCGGCGGCGGTGGCTACCGTGGTGGCCCCGGTGGCGGCGGCGGTGGCGCTCCCGGCGGTGGTTTCCGTCCGGGTGCCCCGGCCGGTGGCGGTGGTCGTCCCGGTGGTGGCGGTCGTGGCCGTGGCGGCGGTGCCGCGGGTGCCTTCGGGCGTCCGGGTGGCCGGCCGACCCGTGGTCGCAAGTCCAAGAAGCAGCGCAGACAGGAGTTCGACAACCTGTCGGCCCCGACCATGAGCTCGGGCGCGCCCCGGGGTCAGGGTCAGGTCGTCAGGCTCTCCCGTGGCGCCTCGCTGTCGGACTTCGCCGACAAGATCAACGCCAACCCGGGTTCGCTGGTCCAGGAGATGTTCAACCTGGGCGAGATGGTCACCGCGACCCAGTCCTGCTCCGACGAGACCCTGCTGCTGCTCGGTGAGCACCTCGGTTTCGACGTGCAGATCGTCAGCCCGGAGGACGAGGACCGCGAGCTGCTCGCGCAGTTCAACATCGACCTCGACGCCGAGGTCGCGGAGGACCGCCTGGTCAGCCGTGCGCCGGTGGTGACCGTCATGGGTCACGTCGACCACGGTAAGACCAAGCTGCTCGACGCGATCCGTAAGGCGAACGTGGTGGCCGGCGAGGCGGGTGGCATCACCCAGCACATCGGCGCGTACCAGGTCCACGTCCCGCACGAGGGCGAGGACCGCGCGGTGACCTTCATCGACACCCCGGGTCACGAGGCGTTCACCGCCATGCGTGCCCGTGGTGCCCAGGTCACCGACATCGTGGTGCTGGTGGTGGCGGCAGACGACGGCGTCATGCCGCAGACGATCGAGGCGCTCAACCACGCCAAGGCGGCCGAGGTGCCGATCGTGGTCGCGGTCAACAAGGTCGACAAGCCGGAGGCGAACCCGGACAAGGTCCGCCAGCAGCTGACCGAGTACGGCCTGGTCGCCGAGGAGTACGGCGGCGACACCATGTTCGTCAACGTGGCGGCCAAGCCGGGCATCGGCATCGACGAGCTGCTGGAGGCGGTCCTGCTGACCGCCGACGCGTCGCTGGAGCTGACCGCTCCGATCGACGGGCCGGCGCAGGGTGTGGCCATCGAGGCGCACCTGGACAAGGGTCGCGGTGCGGTGGCGACGGTGCTGGTGCAGAAGGGCACCCTGCGGGCGGGCGACTCGATCGTCGCCGGCGGGGCACACGGCCGGGTCCGCGCCATGCTCGACGAGAACGGCAACCAGGTCGCCGAGGCCGGTCCGGCCCGTCCGGTCCTGGTGCTCGGTCTGACCGCGGTGCCGGGTGCGGGTGACACCTTCCTGGCCGCCGAGGACGACCGCACGGTGCGGCAGATCGCCGAGCAGCGGCAGGCACGACGGCGGGCGGCGTCCTTCGCCAACTCCCGCGGCCGGGCCACCCTCGAAACGCTCATGGAGCAGCTCAAGGAGGGCGAGAAGACCTCGCTCAACCTGGTGCTCAAGGGCGACGTCTCCGGTTCCGTGGAGGCCCTCGAGGACGCGCTGTTCAACCTCGACATCCCCGAGGAGGTCCAGCTCAGGATCATCCACCGGGGCGTGGGTGCGATCACCGAGAGCGACGTCATGCTCGCGAGCGCCTCGTCCGAGGCGGTCACGATCATCGGCTTCAACGTGCGGGCCGCCAACAAGGTCCGCGAGATCGCCGACCGCGAGGGCGTGGAGATCCGGTACTACACGGTCATCTACCAGGCCATCGAGGAGATCGACGCCGCGCTCAAGGGGCTGCTCAAGCCGGAGTACGAGGAGGTCGAGCTGGGCACCGCGGAGATCCGCGACGTCTTCCGCTCGTCCAAGATCGGCAACATCTCCGGTTGCATCGTCCGGTCCGGCATCATCCGCCGCAACGCCAAGGCGCGGCTGCTGCGGGACGGGGCGGTCGTCGCGGACAACCTCACGATCAGCTCGCTCAAGCGGTTCAAGGACGACGCGACGGAGGTCCGCGAAGGCTTCGAGTGTGGTCTGACTCTGGGCGGTTTCAACAACGTCCAGGTCGGCGACACCATCGAGACCTTCGAGATGCGGGAGAAGCCGCGCGCCTGATCCGAGGCTGACGACAGTGCTCAAGGGGTTTACGCCAGCCGGCGTAAACCCCTTGAGCATGTCCGGGCCGGTTCCGTAACGTCCGTGGCGATGTATACCGGAACCGCACTCTTCGACCTGCTCCTGCCGGGTGACTCCCGCTCGCTCAAGGCGAAGCGCTCCTACGTCCGGCCCATCGTGGCGGCGCTGCGCCGGTTCGAGGTGTCGGCCGCCGAGGTGGGCGCGCTCGACCTGCACGGTCGGGCCGAGATCGGGGTGGCCGTGGTGGCCGCCGAGGCGACCCACGTCCGCGACGTGCTCGACTCCTGCGAGCGCCTGGTGGCCGCCCGCCCCGAGATCGACCTCCTCTCCGTCCGCCGCCACCTCCACACCCCCGAAGACTGACCCACCCTCCCTCCTCCCACCCCTCGCCCCACCCCGCCTGTTCTCGGTGATCAAGAGGTTCGCGTCAACTTCGATCTTCACGTTGACGCGAACCTCTTGATCGGTTGACGCAAACTTCTTGATCACCGGGACGGGAGGGCGGGGCGGGGTAGGGCGGGCGGGGAGTGCGGGGGGTGGACGGGTGGGGGAGGAAGGCGGGGAGTGCGGGGTGGTGGAACGGGGCCGTGGGGCGGGGTGGGGGCGGGCGGGTGGGGGTGGCGCGCGGGTAGTGTTCGAGGTGTTGGGTGGTTGGTCCCGGTGACGCCCGC
>NZ_MZMV01000122.1 GCF_002210435.1 Micromonospora wenchangensis | reverse complement strand
CCCGCCGTCGGCCGTCCCACCGCCACGGCGGGTCGGCCGACGCGCCGCCCGCTGTCACCCGATCCGCCAAATTCGTCGCGGCCGATCGGCGATCCCCCGGTCCGACCTGACTCCGGCTGCCATGATGGCGGACGTGGGAGCTGCGAAAACGAATACACCTGCCGTCTCACCGTTGACCGGTGAGCCGATCAAACGTGCCGATGCGGAACGGCTCGCGGGAGTGCTGAAGGCATTCGCCGACCCGGCCCGCCTACGACTGCTCAGCCTCATCCAGTCCGCCCCGCAGGGCGAGGCGTCCGTCACCGACCTCACCGCGCCGCTCGGGCTGTCCCAGCCGACGGTGAGCCACCACCTGCGGATCCTCACCGAGGCCGGGCTGATCGAACGCGAGAAGCGGGGGGTCTGGGCGTACTACCGCACGGTGCCGTCCACGATCGCCGCGATCGCCGACCTGCTGACCCCGCCCCGCAAACGGGCCACGAAGAAGACCCGCTGACCCGTCACCAGCCGCTGAACGCCACCAGGAAGGCCACCCCCAGCCCGCCGAGCACCACCAGGTAACCGACGCCGATGAACAGGGCCCGCCGGTGCCGCAACGGCACCGGCAGGAAGCCGGCGAGGGCGAGCAGCACCCCGAGCAGGGCACCACCGGTGGGGGCGCCCAGCACCACGAGCTGACCGGCCGGCCCGCAGATCAGCAGGCCCTCGGTGCCCTCGGTGCCGCAGCCGTCGGCCGCCATCGGCAGGAACATCCCGACCAGCGCCACCGCCAGGGCGAGCACGACCAGGAGCAGCACCGCCACCACCGCGCCCACGGTGGCCGCCACCCCGCTGCGGCGGGTGCCCGCCGGCACCGCCACGCCGCCCCGCGGACCACCTGTGACCACCATGCCCAGCCTCCCCGCCCGGTACCCGTGACCGCCGGCGACCACGGTGGGCGGCGGCACGCCGTCCCGCGTCGGGTCGAGGTGTGCTCCCCGGCCGCCAGTGTCCGGCGCGAGAGCGAGCGTAGGGGACGGAATCCGGCCGGGAGGAGGACCGTCCGGCCGGTCTGCCGACCCGACCGGCACCGGATGACGTCGTCCTCCCGGGTGCGTCACCTCCATCATATGGCCCGGTCAAGCCGTCCGGATCGTCCCGGATGACGATTTTCGCCACCCCGTACCGGGCCTAGTCTCGACCGGTCCGGGCCGCGGGGCCCGGTGGGAGGACGGGGTCCGTGTCCGAGACGACCCGGCAGATCGCCATCGAACAGCAGGTGGTCGACCAGGTGTACGCCCGCCTGGAGGTCATGCGCGCGCAGGCCCGGCAGCTCGGCGAGGAAGGTCGTCGGCGGGCCGGCGGCGGGCCGGCCACCGGGCTGGTCGAGCGGGACGCCATGGTGCTGGGGGCCGCCGCCCGGATGTCCGACCTCGACGGCCACGAGGAGGGGATCGTCTTCGGCCGGCTCGACTACGACGACGACGAGACGTACCGCATCGGTCGGTTGGGGGTCCGCGACGCCGACCGCGAGCCGCTGGTGGTGGACTGGCGGGCCCCCGCCGCCGCCCCGTTCTACCGGGCCACCCCCGGCGAGCCGCTCGGGGTGACCCGCCGCCGCGTCATCACCTGCGCCGGACGTACCGTGGTCGGCCTCGACGACGAGGTGTTGTCGGCCACGCCCGTCGACGGGGTGGTCGGCGAGGGTGCCCTGCTCGCGTCGCTGACCCGGGAACGCGGCGCACACATGCGCGACATCGTCTCGACCATCCAACGCGAGCAGGACGAGGCGATCCGCGCACCGGCCCACGGCGTCACCCTGATCACCGGCGGTCCGGGGACCGGCAAGACGCAGGTCGCCCTGCACCGGGCGGCCTACCTGCTCTACCGCGACCGGGGCCGGTTCGCCGACGGCCGGGTGCTGGTGGTCGGCCCGTCCGCCGTGTTCACCGAGTACATCGGCCGGGTGCTGCCCGGCCTCGGCGAGGACAGCGTCCACCTGCGCGCCGTCGGTGAGCTGTTCGACGGTGTCGTGGCGACCCGGCGGGACCGCGCCGAGGTGGCCCGCACCAAGGGTGACCTGCGGATGGTGCGGGTGCTGACCGACCTGGCCTGGGACACCCCGCCGAACGTGCCGAACCGGCTGTGGGGTCTCGACGCCGACGACCTGGCGCGGGCCCGCCGGGAGGTCCGCCGCCGGTGCGAGGCCGCCGGGATCGCCCCCAACGCCGCCCGGCCGCAGGCCGGCACGGTGCTCGCGGAACTGCTGCCTGGCCGGGAGGTCCCCGACGCCTTCCTGACCGCCTGGTGGCCGATGTTGACCCCGCAGGACGTCCTCCCCGCCCAACGGGGCGAGTGGTCGGTGGACGACGTCCCGCTGCTCGACGAGCTGGCCGAGATCCTGGGCCGACCGCCGCAGGTCACCGAGGTCCAGCCCGAGTGGCAGCGCCGGGAACTGCGCAGCGGCGTCCGGCTGGCGGAGACCTTCGTGCTGAGCCCGAGCCTCGCCGACGGGTGGCAGCTCTTCGCTCCCGGCCTGGCCACCCCCATGGCGCAGTCCGGGCAGTCGCTGGACAGCGGCCACCGGGGTGCCCAGCGCTGGGCGGCCGCGATCATCCTCCGGGAGGGTCACCAGGTGGTGGGCTGGGTCGACGGCGTCGACCCGTACGGCGAGGAGGGTTACGTTCCGGTGCTGGCCGAACCGCTGCCGGTGGCCGAGGCCGAGGAGCCCGTCGAGGACGCCTACCAGCACGTCATCCTCGACGAGGCGCAGGACCTGTCGCCGATGGAGTGCCGGATGATCGCCCGCCGGGCCGAGTACGCCTCGATGACCATCGTGGGCGACCTCGGTCAGGCGACCCACCCGCTGGCCGCCGGCTCGTGGCCGGAGCTGGTGCGACGGCTCGGCAAGCGGACCGCCCGGACATTGGACCTGCCCACCGGTTACCGGGTGCCCGAGGTCATCGCCGACTTCGCGGCCCGTGCCCTGCCGCCCGGCATCGCGCCGACCCGGTCGTTCCGGCCCGGCGGCAGCCTGGAGATCCGCCGGGTCGACGACCTGGCCGCGGCGGTGGCCGGGGAGACCGGGACCGTCATCGCCCCCGACCACCTGGCCGAAGCCCTGCACGCGGTCCCGGTCAGCCAGGTCAAGGGCCTGGAGTACGACCGGGTGGTGCTGGTCGAACCCGCCGACATCGTCGCCGCCGAACCCCGGGGCATGAACCGGCTCTACGTCGCCCTGACCCGGGCCGTCGGAGAGCTGGTGATCCTGCACAGCAAGCCGCTGCCGGAGCAGCTCACCCGCGACTGAGCCGCCCCGGGGCCAACCGGCCCGGCGGGGCGGGACGCCGGGTTCCAGGCCCGCCCCGCGCGGCGGGACGCCGGGTTTCAGCCCGCCCCGCGCGGCGGGACGCCGAGCGCGGCGCACGCCTGCTCGTACATCCGCACCACCTCGCGGCGGATCTCGGCCCGCTCGGTGAGCCGGTGGGCGAACGGCAGCCGCACCGGCACCTCGATGTCGTCGATCGTGACGGCGAAGTCCATCCCGTCGGCGTCGAGCCCGGTCACCCGGGCCCGGGTGGCGTCCGGGCAGCCGCCGAGGGTCCGGCAGATCAGCAGCGAGTCCGCGGCGTGGTCGTCGTTCATGTGCCGGCTGACCGCCGCCACCGTGTCCGCGTCGAACGGCTGCCCGGTCACGCCACCGCCTCCGTGATCTCCGGGCCGTCCGGCACGTGCCGGGCCAGGGCCGCGAACACCGCCGTGTTGTGCCGGTACGCCAACAGCACCTCGTCGAGCAGCGCCGCCTCGTCGGCCGGGCTCAGCCGCAGTGCGTCCAACCGGGCCCGGTACGCCTCCTTGTACGCCTTCGGCCGGGTGATCAGGTCGAAGGCGTAGAAGGCCACCCCGGAACCGTCGGTCAGCCCGTACCGTCGGGCCACCGCCCGCCCGATGTACAGCCCGCCGGAGAGGTCACCCAGGTAGCGGGTGTAGTGGTGGGCGATGAACCGCACCGGGGAGGTGCCGGCCACGGCCCGGATCCGGTCGGCGTAGGCCACCGTGGCCGGGTGCGGTGCGGTGCGCAGCGCCCAGTCCGGCCCGGCCAGCTCGGTGAGGTCCGCCTCCAGCGCGGGCAGCCGGGTCAACGCGTCGTCGACGAAACCCCCGGCGACCGGGTCGGACCGCATCGCCTCGGCGGCCGACTCCAACGCCTGGTAGAGGGCGTGGTGCTGGACCACCAGGTCGAGGTATCCGGCGAGGTCCAGCTCACCGGCGACCAGGGCGGTGACGTAACGCTGGCCCTCGGCGGCGGCGTGGGCGCCCTGGGTGGCGGCCCGCAACCGGGCCGAGAACGGCAGGGGTGGGGTGTCCATCTATTCCTCCGTGACGCAGGTGTTCCGGGCCGGGCCCCGACGGCGGGGCACGACCAGCGGCAGGCGGGTGTCCGGGTGCGGCACGACCTCGATGTCGTGCCGGTAGACCTCGCTGAGCAGGGGCGCGGTCAGCACCGCGTCGGGGGGTCCGGCGGCCCGGACCCGCCCGTCGGCGAGCAGGGTGACCCGGTCGGCGTACGCGCCGGCCAGGGCGAGGTCGTGCAGCACCACCACGACGGCGTCCCCGGCGGCGGCGCGGTCCCGGGCGATCCGCATGACCAGCTCCTGGTGGTGCAGGTCGAGGGCGGCGGTCGGTTCGTCGAGCAGCAGCACCCCGGCCCGTTGGGCCAGCACCCGGGCCAGCGCGGCGCGGGCCTGCTCGCCACCGGACAGCGACGGGAAGGGCCGGGCGGCGAACCGGATCACGTCGCAGCGGCGCATGGTCTCGGCGACCACCGCGTCGTCGTGGGCCTCCTCGGGGCGGCCGGCCCAGGGCGACCGCCCCATCCGGACCACGTCGACCACGGCGAACGGGAAACTCAGGGCGCTGCGCTGGGTCAGCACCGCGCGGCGCATCGCCAGTTCCACCGCCGACCACTCGGTCAGCGGCCGGCCGTCGACCTCGACGGTGCCGGCGGCGAGCGGCAGGTCACCGCTGACGGCGGCCAGCAGGGTGGACTTGCCGGCCCCGTTCGGGCCGACCAGGGCGTGCAGTTCACCGGCGCGGATGGCGAGGTCGACCCGGTCGAGCACCGGCCGGCCGGACCGCTCGACCCGTACCCCGGTGGCCCGGACCCGGGTGGAACCCGGCGTCGTGGGGGCCGGCACCCGGGGCGTCGACCGGCGGCCGAGCAGCCGCAGCGGCCCGCGACGCCGACGTTCCCGTACGCTCACCACGCCCTCCCACCGCGCGTGCCCGCCGGCTGCCCGCTCATGCCCAGCCTCCCGCGCGGTCGCGGGTGCGGCGCAGCAGCCAGAAGAAGGCGGGTCCACCGACGACGGCCGAGAGCACCCCCAACGGTAGTTCCTGATAGTCCACGAGGGTACGGGCGGCGAGGTCGGCGGCGACGACGACGATCGCGCCGCCGAGCGCGCTGGCGGGCAGCAGCAGCCGGTGCCCGGGGCCGGCGACCATCCGCACCAGGTGGGGCACGACCAGACCGACGAAGCTGATGATGCCGGTGAAGGCGACCGCCGCCGCGCCGAGCAGTGCGGTGACCACGATCATCCGGACCCGCAGCCGTTCCACGTCGACCCCGAGGTGCCGGGCGGACCTCTCGCCCAGGGCCAGCAGGTCCAGCCGCCGGGCGTCGGCGAGGGTGGCGAGCAGCCCCACGGCGAGGCACGGCGCGGCCAGCGAGACCGCCGACCAGTTGGCCTGGGCCAGGCTGCCCAGGTTCCAGAAGGCGATGGCCTGCACGCCCGACTCGTCGGCGACGAACATCAGCAGCCCGATGGCGGCCCCGGCGACGGCGTTGACCGCGACGCCGGTGAGGACCAGGGTGACCACCTCGGTCCGGCCGCCGGAGCGGGCCAGCAGGTAGACCAGCCAGGTGGTGGCGAGGCCACCGGCGAACGCGGCGGCGGGCACCGTCCAGCCGCCGAGCACGGTGACGCCGGTGACGATGGCCAGCGCCGCGCCGACCGCCGCGCCGGCCGAGACGCCGATGACGCCCGGTTCGGCCAGCGGGTTGCCGAACACCCCCTGCATGACCGCACCGGCGCAGCCGAGCGCCGCGCCGACGACGGCGGCGAGCGCGACCCGGGGGAAGCGGACCAGCCACAGTGCGCTCTCGCCGTGCACGGCGGCGGGTCGGGGTCCGAGGTCCAGGCCGAGGCGGTGCAGCACCGAGCCGAGCACCTCGGCCGGGGCGACGGCGACCTGTCCCCGGCCGGCGGCGACCAGCGCGACCAGCAGCAGGCCGGCGGTGAGCCCGGTGAGCAGGACCGGTCCACGCCGCCCCCGCCGGCGGGG
>NZ_MZMV01000121.1 GCF_002210435.1 Micromonospora wenchangensis | reverse complement strand
CGGCCCGCCCGGTGATGGTGCCGGCGACCGCGCCGGCCACCGGCATGGTGGTGGCGTAGCCGTTGTTCTCGCAGACCAGCAGCACCGGCACCTGCCAGAGCGCGGCCAGGTTGAACGCCTCCAGCAGCATCCCCTCGTTGACCGCGCCGTCACCGAAGAAACTCGCCCCCAGCACGGCGTTGCCGCGCTGCCGGTGGGCCCACACCGCGCCGGTGAGGATCGCCGGGGACGCCCCGACGATCGCGTTGGCGCCGAGCACCCCGAGGGAGAGGTCCGCCGCGTGCATGGAGCCGCCCCGGCCCCGGTTCAGTCCGGTTTCCCGGCCGCACAGTTCGGCCATCATCCGGGCCGGGTCGGCACCCTTGGCGAGCACGTGACCGTGCCCCCGGTGGGTGCCGGTGACCAGGTCCCCCGCGCCGAGCGCGGCGCACACGCCGGCGGCGATCCCCTCCTGACCGAGGTAGGGGTGGATGCCGCCGACGATGTGCCCGGAGCGGACCAGGGCGATGGCCCGCTCCTCGAACCGGCGGATGAGCCGTACGGTGCGGTAGAGCCGGGCCGGGTCGGCGTCGGTCACCGGTCGCGGCCCTCCTTGACGGCGGCGAGGATGTCGTCCCAGAGCTGGGCCCGGGCGGTCAGCGCCAGGTTGACCGTGTCGGCGCACTCCTGCCACTTGACGTCGTCGTCGCCGCACAGGTCGGCGAGCATCTGCATCGCCATCGGGGTGTGCTGCTCGCCGTCGACCTCGATGTGCCGCTCCAGGTAGTCGACGAAGGTGTGCAGCCGGTTGCTGCGCTCGTTGACCGCGACGACCTGGGTGAACATGTCGGGGATCAGGTCCTCCCGGCCGAAGGCGAACGCGGCGGCCTGGCAGTGCACCGGCGTCGACTCGATGATCTTCCAGGTGGTGGCGGCGAAGGCCCGTGACGCCTCGGGCACCCCGGCCTCGACCAGCGCGTCGGTCACCGACGTGCCGCCGCGCAGCAGGTCGACCAGCCGGTCGACGGCGGTGGTGTCCGCACCCGCCTCGCCCATCCCCCGCACGTACAGCTCGAAGTGGCTGATGTAGCCCTCGCCGAGCTCGTCGCTCTCCTCGACCATCACGATGTCGTTGATCAGCCGCCGGCTGCCGGTCGGCCCGGTGGGGATCCACGGCACCGTCACGCAGGTGAGCTGCCGCTGCAACGACTTCAGCAGGGACATGAAGTCCCAGACCGCGAAGACGTGGTGTTCCATGAAGGTGACCAACGCCTCGTGGGTGTCCAGGTTGGCGTAGAGCGGGTGCTTGACCACCACGTCGCGGCGGTCCGTCACCGCCTGCTCCAGCCGCTCGATGCCCGGATGTGTCTTACCCCAGTCGTACCGTGACATGTTCTAGCCTTCCTGCTGGGCGCGATCGCGCCAGATGACCGGGCAGTAGTCGGGGTCCGCGTAGTCCGGCCGACCCTCGGGGGTGCGGCGGACCAGCACGTCGTGGTTGTACGCGGCGAGGCTGCCGTCCGAGAGCGGGAACTCCCGGTAGGCGTTGTCGCCGTCCTGCAGGTGCAGCGAGATCGCCCGGCGCGGGCGTCCGCTGACGTTGGCGCCGCTGCCGTGGTAGGTGCGGCAGTGGTGGAAACTCATGTGCCCCTTGGGGATCACCATGGGGATCTTGCGGATCTGCGCGCCGTTGTGCGCCGCGTTCTCGGCCAGCATCTCCTCCAGCTGGTCGCGGTCCCGCTCGGCGAAGTGCCGCACGACGGTGTCGTCCGCGCCGGTCTCCGACCACCGGTGGGAGCCGTCGACCATGGTGATGGTGCCCATCTCCTCCCCGCAGTCGTGGAACGGGATGAACGCGGTCAGCATCCGCTCCGACGACGAGGACGACCAGTAGTGCTTGTCGAAGTGCCAGGGCACGATGTTGGACGGCTCGCCCGAGATCGGCGGCTTGTAGATCAGCGTGGACTGGAAGATCCGGATCTCGTCGGCCCGGGCCAGCCGGGCGGCGACCGCGCCGATCAGCGGCTTGCGCAGGATCGCGGCGATCCCGTCGTGCTCGACGTGGACGTAGTCGTTGTGCCGCTGCACCGGCCCCTTCGACGGGTCCCAGTAGGCCAGCTTCGGCGGGCGCACCGGCAGGGTGCGGTCCCGCTCGCCCTCGTAGTAGCGGTCGGTGGCCGCGGTCAGGGCGTCCACCTCGTCGTCGGTGAGCAGCTTCTTGGACAGGTACCAGCCGTGCTCGGCGTAGTGGCGCACGTCCTCGTCGGACGGGAGCAGCGCCTCCTCCTCGGCGGTCAACGTCGGATGTGTCGTGGTCATGCACCTGCTCCTCGTGCCGTGCCGGCCGCGACGGCGGGGGTCGCCCCCGCCACGGCCAGCTCCCGTTCCTTGGCCTCGTAGAGGGCCCGGATGTTGCCGCTGCCGAAGGTGCGCGCCCCCCGCCGCTCGATGAGTTCGAGGAAGAGGGTGCGCCGCACGTGCATCGACTCGGTGAAGATCTGCAGCAGCTGCCCGCCGTGGTCGGCGTCGACCAGGATGCTGAGGTCCCGCAGCCGGTCCAGTGGTGCGTCGATCTTGCCGACCCGCTGCTCCAGGTCGTCGTAGTAGGCGGCCGGGGTGCCGGCGAAGCGCACCCCGCGGGCCCCGAGCGCGCCGACCGCTCCGACGATGTCGTCGGTGCGCAGCCCCAGGTGCTGCACCCCGGCCCCGTGGTGCTCGGTGAGGAACGCGTCGATCTGGCCGGGACGCCGGCCGGCGTCCGGTTCCAGCAGCACCAGGGTGACCCGCCCGGAGGCGTCCTGCACCACCTTGGAGTTCATCGCCTGACCGGCGACCTCGATGTGCTCCTCGAAGATCTGCGCGAAGCCGAAGACCCGCTCGTAGTGCGCGACGGTGTCGTCGAGTTGGCCGGGCGGCACGCACACGGCCAGGTGGTCGATCTCGGCGAGCAGCCGCTCGTCGGCCCCGCCGCCGGCCGGGGTCGCCTCGATCGCGCCGGGCAGGAAGTCGGCCCGGTCGCCCCGGCGTTCCACCAGCCGGTGCAGCACGTCACCGAAGCCGCCCACCTCGGCGGTCACCACCTCGGCGTCCGCGCCGGTCCAGGTGCGCGGCGGGGTCACCGGCGTCGCACCCCGGGCCACCAGTTCCGCGTACGCCCCGGCGGCGTCGCCGACCTCCACCGCCACGACCGCGATCCCGTCACCGTGCCGGGCCACGTACCCCGCGGCCGGGTGCTCGGCGGTCAGGCCGGTGGTCAGCACCATCCGGATGTCGGCCTGCCCCAGCAGCAGGGACCGCTGCCCGACCAGCCCGGTCTCCGGCCCGCCCTGCCCGAGCAGGGTGAAACCGACGGCGGTACCGAAGTAGAAGGCCGCCTGCCGGGCGTCCCCCACGTACAGTTCGATGTGGTCTATTCCACGAATGTCCATCTCTCCAGCCCTTCCCCATGTCCCCCCGTGACTGCCGTCCGGGCACGTGCGGCCCGGGTCGCAGCGTCGATCACCTCCCCGGCTCGGCGGGCCGGGCGCCAGCCCCGGTGGTGCGCCGCAGCAGCAGGCTCACGTTCTGCCCGCCGAATCCGAACGAGTTGGTGAGCGCGAATTCGGCCCGGCTCGCCCGGGGCACGTCACGGACGTGGTCCGCCGGGCAGTCCGGGTCCGGGTCGTCCAGGTGGTACGTCGGCGGCAGCAGGCCGGCACGCAGTGCCAACGCGCAGGCCGCCGCCTCCACCACCCCGGACGCGCCGAGCAGGTGCCCGGTGAGCGCCTTGGTGGAGCTGACCGGCACCCCGCCGACGCCGAAGACCTTGCCCAGCGCGGTGCTCTCGGCGATGTCCCCGAGCTTGGTGCCGGTGCCGTGGGCGTTGACGTAGCCGACCTCGGCCGGCGGGATGTCGGCCCGGGCCAGGGCGGCGCGCATGCAGTCGGCCGCCCCCTCGCCGTCGGGCCGGGGCATCGTCGGGTGGTGTGCGTCGGTGGTGCTGCCGTAGCCGGCCACCTCCGCGTACGTGCGGACACCCCGGGCGGCGGCGTGCCCGGCGCGTTCCAGCACCAGCAGGGCGGCCCCCTCGGCGAGGACGAACCCGTTGCGTCGCCTGTCGAACGGGCGGCTCGCCTCGGTCGGGTCGGCCCAGCCCCGGGCCAACGCGCGGGCGTTGCCGAAGGTGTCGGCGAAGGTCGGAAAGAGCGGCGCCTCGCTGGCCCCGCAGAGCACCACGTCGGCCTCGCCGGCCCGGATCAGCCGGGCCGCGTCGGCCACCGCCTGGGCACCGGAGGCGCAGGCGGTGCCGACCGAGGAGCTGTAGCCGCGGATGCCGTGGGCGATGGCGATCCGCGCCGAGGCCATGTTGGGCAGGATGCCGGTCAGCAGGTACGGGCTGACGGCGGCCCGGCCGCGTTCGGTGCGGGCGATCACCTGCTGTTCCAGGGTGGACATGCCACCGACCCCGCCGACGACGACGCCGATCCGCGCCGGGTCGACGTCCCGGCCCACCACGATGCCCGCGTCGGCGAGCGCGTCGGCGGCGGTGAGCAGGGCGAACAGCACCACCCGGTCGAGCACCTTGGTCTCCGGGCCGGTGGCGACCGTACGCGGGTCAATCGGCGGGAGCACCCCGGCGACCTCCAGCGACTCCCGGGCCGGGTGTCCCTCGGGCGGTCGGCTCAACCCGGACCGGCCGGTGGTCAACGCGGCGAAGGTCGCGTCCACGCCCCGCCCGACGGGGCTGAACAGGCCCATGCCGGTGATGACGACGGTCATGACGACGACTCGGCGAGGTAGCGTTCCCGCAGCGCCACCTTGCGGACCTTGCCGGTGACGGTGACCGGGATGTCGTCGGCGCTCACCGGCACCACCCGGCGCAGGGTCGCCCCCACGTCCGCCCCGAGGGCGGCCCGGATCGTGTCGGTGCGGTCGACCGTCGGGTCGGCCCCGGCGGCGAGTTCCAGCAGCACGTCGGTGGTGACCGTGTCGCCGTCGGCGACGATCAGCACCGTGCAGTCGGTGACGTCGGGGCAGGCGGCGAGGACGCGTTCCTCGGACAACGCGGTGAAGTAGCGCCGCCCGTCGGGCAGCGTCACCGAGTCGACCGCCCGGTCCAGGTGGTAGTAGCGACCGTCGGCGTCGGCGTGGACCAGGTCACCGGTGAGGTACCAGCCGCGCAGCCGGAACCGGTAGCTGGTGACCGAGTCGTTCCAGTAGCCCCGGAACAGCGACGGCGAGTCGATGCCGAGGAAACCCACCTGGCCGGGGGGCAGCTCGTTGCCCTCGGCGTCGAGGACGGCCACCGTGGCGAACCGGTAGGGCCGGCCCACGCAGCGGCCGTACCGGTCGGTGTCGGTGGTGTGCGTGATGTGGAACATCGAGTGCCCCATCTCGCTGGAGCCGAGGCCGTCGATGAAGACGGAACCGGGGACCCGGGTGACGCCCTGCCGGGTGACCACGTCCCGCGAGCCGACCGCGACGAGCCGGCGGACGTGCGGCTCGTGCGAGCAGTCGCCGGTGTTGAACCACAACCGCACCGAGTCCAGGTCGTACCCGCTGAGGTCGAAGCGGGCCAGCTCGGCCCAGGTCATCGAGAAGCCGAACACCCCGTCGGGCCGCCACTGCTGGATGGCGTCGAGGACCCGTTCGCCGCCCTGCTCGGACAGCAGGAACATCTCCGCCCGGTTGCCGAGCGCCTGGTTGACCATCAGCACCGTCGCGGTGTGCGGGGCGGGCAGCGCGTTGAGGATGCGGCGCGTGCCCTGCGCCTGCGGCATGGACAGCAGGTGCCGGGTGGCGGCGAAGAGGCTGGCGTGCGAGTGCAGCACCGCCTTGGGCACCCCGGTGGTGCCGGAGGTGTGGGTGATGACGATCGGGTCGTCGGGGTGGTGCCGGTAGTGGGCGGGCGACCCGGCGGGGTCGCCGGCGCCGGCTTCCGCCGGGGTGCCGAGCAGGGGTACGCCCAGCTCGTGCCCGGCCAGCAGCCCGGTGTGCTCGGCGTCGGCGAGCACCCCGACGCCCCGCAGCCGGCGGATGTACTCGGCGGCGATCTCGGGGCGCAGCTTGCCGTTCATCAGCGCGGGGATCGCGCCGATCCGGGTCAGCGCCAGGAAGCTCAGCACCATGTCGGCGGCGGCGGTGGCCCACACGGCGACCGGGTCGCGCGGCTGCACCCCCCGGGCGTGCAGCCAGGCCGCCCGCGCGGCGACCCGCTCGTCGAGCTGCCCCAGGGTGAGCGGCTGCCCGGCCGGGTGCCCGTCGACCGGGGTGTCGAAGGTCAGCCCCGGCCCCTGCGGGTCGGCGCCGTGGGCCAGCACCCGGGCCAGCACGTTCCCCGCGCCGAGCTGCGGATCGGCGGCGAGCACCCCCCGCAGTCCCTTCGTCCTCATTGACTGTCTCCTCCCCCCAGCAGCACCGCGACCGCGCCGGTGGGCGTCGCATCGGGTGCCTCGTCGATCAGGACCAGCAACGCCTCGTCGGCGTCGCCGTCGTACAGCAGCAGTTCCCCTTCGGCGACGGCGTCGGCCCGGGGGTCACCGGTCGGGCTCAGGCACACCACCGGCCCGGTCAGCCCCCAGCGGGCGGCGACCTGCCCGGCGACGCTGTTGGGCACCGACTGGAAGAAGAACAGTGGACCGACCCGCCCCCCGGCGGCGACGGTCGACCGGACGTGCGTGGCGCTGGGCCGGTCACCGGCGGCGCTGACCAGCACCACCGCGCACCGGGTGCCGGCCGCCGCCGGGCCACCGGGCCGGCGGTCCAGGCAGCGCCCGGCCACCGCCGCGACCAGTGGCGCGAACGGCGAGTGCAGGAACCCGGGCAGCGGCGGTGGCGGCCCGTCGCCCGGCTCCGGCCAGCGCGCCTGCGCCAGCACCC
>NZ_MZMV01000120.1 GCF_002210435.1 Micromonospora wenchangensis | reverse complement strand
GACGTCGTTGGCGTGGGGTTTCTGGGACGAGCGTAGTGGGATGACGGGGCATCTTGATGATGCTGATCTGCGGCGGATGGCCCGTGGTGGTATCAGCGGGTTGACCCGCGACCACGCCCTCGCACTGCTCGACGCCGCGATAGGGCGTCCGGAACCGGTCCTGGCCCCGGTCCGTCTCGACCTGACCGCGCTGACCCGGGACCCCGCGGCGGTCCCGCCCGTCCTGCGTGGCCTGCTCCCCACCCCCGTCCGGGTCCGCCGCTCCGCCGCCACCGGCACGGACACGACGGGACTCGCCGACCGGCTGGGCACCCTGGCTCCCGCCGACCGGGAACACCACGTGCTCGCCCTCGTCCGCAGCCACGCCGCCGCCGTGCTCGGCCACGACAGCGCCGAAGCCGTCGACGCGCACCGCGCCTTCAAGGACGTCGGGTTCGACTCCCTGACCGCCGTGGAACTCCGCAACCGCCTCACCGCCGCCACCGGACTCCGCCTGCCCGCCACCCTCGTCTTCGACCACCCGACGCCGACCGCCGTGGCCGCGTACGTGCTGCGGGAGATCGTCGGCGACGAGCCGGCGGCGAGCCTTCCCCCGGCCGTGCCGGCGACCCCCGACACCGCTGCCGACCCGATCGTCATCGTCGGCATGAGCTGCCGGTTCCCCGGCGGGGTCGACTCCCCGGAGAAGCTGTGGGAGCTGCTGGACAGCGGCGGCGACGCGGTCGGCCCGTTCCCCGTCGACCGTGGCTGGGACCTGGAACGGATCTACCACCCCGACCCCGCCCACCCCGGCACCTCGTACACCCGGCACGGGGCCTTCCTGAACGGCGTCGCCGACTTCGACCCCGGCTTCTTCGGCATCTCGCCACGGGAGGCCCTGGCCATGGACCCCCAGCAGCGGCTGCTGCTGGAGACCTCCTGGGAGGTGTTCGAGAACGCCGGCATCGACCCCGCGTCGCTGCGGGGCAGCCGCACCGGCGTCTTCGCCGGCGCCAGCGGCCAGGACTACACGACCCTGCTGGCCCGCATCCCCGACCACGTGAAGGGGCACCTCGTCACCGGCAACACGGGCAGCGTGCTGTCCGGACGGATCTCGTACACCTTCGGGTTGGAGGGCCCGGCGGTCACCGTGGACACCGCCTGCTCCTCCTCGCTGGTCGCGCTGCACCTCGCCGCCCAGTCCCTGCGCCAGGGCGAGTGCACCCTCGCCCTGGCCGGCGGTGCGACGGTCATGTCCACCCCCGGCTTCTTCGTCGAGTTCAGCCGCCAGCAGGGTCTCGCCCGCGACGGCCGGTGCAAGGCGTTCTCGGCGGACGCGGACGGCATGGGAGCCGCCGAGGGCGCGGCCATGGTGCTGCTCGAACGCCTCTCCGACGCCCGCCGGCACGGGCACCGGGTGCTCGCCGTGATCCGCGGCTCGGCGGTCAACCAGGACGGGGCGTCGAACGGCCTCACCGCGCCCAACGGCCCCAGCCAGCAACGGGTGATCCGGCAGGCGCTCGCCGGGGCGGGCCTGCACCCGGCCGACATCGACGCCGTCGAGGCGCACGGGACGGGCACCCGGCTCGGTGACCCGATCGAGGCCCAGGCACTGATCGCCACGTACGGCCAGGACCGCACCCGGCCGGTGCGGATCGGCTCGGTCAAGTCCAACATCGGCCACACCCAGGCGGCGGCCGGCGTCGCCGGCGTGATCAAGATGGTGCTCGCGATGCGGCACGGTGTGCTGCCGCGCACCCTGCACGCCGAGGTGCCCTCCCCCCACGTCGACTGGTCCGCCGGCCACGTGGAACTGCTCCACCGGGCCGAACCCTGGGAGCCGGGCGACCGGCCGCGTCGCGCCGGGGTGTCGTCGTTCGGCATCAGCGGCACCAACGCCCACCTGATCCTGGAGCAGTCGCCGGACGAGCCGGAGCCGACGACCGGGCCCGCAGCGCCCCGACCCGCGACGACCGGGCAGCACGCCCCGCTGCTGGCCTGGCTGCTGTCGGCCAAGACCCCCGAGGCGCTCGCCGGACAGGCCGACCGGCTGTCGACCACGGACGAGCCGGCGCCGGACATCGCCCACTCGTTGCTGGTGACCCGGTCGCAGTTCGACCACCGGGCCGTGGTGCTCGGTCGGGACCGGGCCGACCTGCACGCCGGGCTCGACGCGCTGCGCGCCGGGCGACGGGCGCCGAACCTCGTCCGGGGTGTGCGCCGCGACGGCAAACTCGCCCTCGGATTCGCCGGTCAGGGCGCCCAGCGTCCGGGCATGGGCCGGGAACTGGCCGACGCCGTCCCGGCGTTCGGTGCGGCGTTGGACGACGTGTGCGCCGTGTTCGACAGGTACCTGGACCGGCCGCTGCGCGAGGTCATCGACGGTGACCCGGACCGGCTCGACCAGACCGGTCACACCCAACCCGCACTGGTCGCGATCGAGATCGCCCTGGCCCGCCTGCTCGACTCGTTCGGCATCCGGCCCGCCCTGCTGATCGGCCACTCCATCGGCGAGTTCACCGCCGCCCACGTCGCGGGCGTGCTGAGCATCGAGGACACGGCGGCCCTCGTCTGCGCCCGCGGGCGGTTGATGCAGGCCCTGCCCGCCGGTGGGGCGATGATGGCGTTGAACGTCACCGAGGACGAGGCCGCCGCGGCGATCGAGGCCGTCGGTGCCACCGCGCGGTGGGCCGACCGGATCGGCATCGCGGCCGTCAACGGTCCGTCCTCGGTGGTCGTCTCCGGTGACCACGACGCGGTCCTCGCGGTGGCCGACCGGTTCGACGGCCGCCGGCGCAAGCTGCTGCGTACCTCGCACGCCTTCCACTCGCCGCTGATGCGGCCCATCCTCGACGAGTTCCGCGCCGTCGCGGCGGCGGTGACCTACGCACCCGCCACCGTCGCGCTGGTCTCGACCCTCACCGGCAGGCCCGCCACCGGGGACGACCTGCGCTCGGCCGACTACTGGGTCCGCCACGCCGTCGCCCCGGTGCGCTTCCTGGACGGTGTCCGCACCCTGGCCGACCTCGGCGTCACCGCCCTGCTCGAACTGGGCCCGGACGGCACGCTCACCTCGATGGCCCGCGACGTGCTGCCCGACCCGGCGGTCCTGGAACCCACCATGCGTCCGGACCGCCCGGCGGACGAGACGCTGCTGACCGCCCTCGCCCGCCTGCACGTCCACGGGACCCCGGTCGACTGGACGCCCGTCGTGCGCGACGGCCGGCGGGTGACCCTGCCCACGTACGCCTTCCAGCACCGGCGGCTGTGGCTCACCGACACCCCCGCGCACCAGGGCATCGAAATGGGTGAGCCGCTGACGATCGCGGGTGACGGGGTGGTGTTCACCGTGTCGTCCACCGCCGACGACGACTTCGACGCGCCGGGCGGCCTGGTCGTGGAACTGCTGCTGCGGGCGGGTGACGAGGTGGACGCCGACCTGATCGAGGAGGTGGAGATCCCGGTGCCGCCGGTCGCCGTGCCGGGCGGCACCCGGATGCAGGTACGCGTGCACGCTGCGGACCCGGCCGGTCGCCGGGCGGCCACCGTCTCCTCGTACACGGGCGACGGATGGACGGTCAACGCCACCGCGATCCTCGCGTCCACCGAGCCCGCCGGACCGGACGACGCGCCGTGGGCGGCCGGGCAGTGGCCGC
Source organism: Micromonospora wenchangensis (assembly GCF_002210435.1). Classification (GTDB taxonomy): domain Bacteria; phylum Actinomycetota; class Actinomycetes; order Mycobacteriales; family Micromonosporaceae; genus Micromonospora; species Micromonospora wenchangensis. Next base: position 3,743 of record NZ_MZMV01000120.1, on the reverse strand, counting down.
CGGCCGGGGCGCAGCCCGTCGAGACCGACGGCGACGCCGCCCTGCACGCCGTGTGGCGCGACGGGGACGCGCTCCTGGCCGAGCTGGTCCTGCCGACGCCCACCCGCGCCGCCGGCTACCTCCTGCATCCGGCACTGCTGGAGGCACTGGCCGCCGTGACCGGCGTGACCGGCCCGGCCACCGTCGCCCGGTGCCGCGACGTCCGGTTGTTCGCCACCGGGGCGCACCACCTGCGGGTCCGGCTCACCGCGACGCCGGACGGTGCACACCGGCTGCTGGCCACCGACGACACGGGCGACCCGGTGCTGAGCGTCGGCCTGGTCGGGTACGACCGCCCCGGCCCGGCGGCCACCCCGACCCGGTCCGACCCGACGCCCCGCGCGGCCCGCCGGGTCGCCCGACGCGTCGTCCGGCCCGCCACCGCGGCGGACGGGGGCCGGCCGGGACCGGCCGCCCTCGACGCCGCCGACCGGGCCGGTGCGCTGCTCGACCTCGTCCGGCAGGAGGCGGCCGAGGTGCTCGGACACGATCTGTCCACCGCCCTCGACGACGGTCTCAGCCTGCTGGAACTCGGCTTCGACTCGCTGACCGCGACGGAACTGCGCCGCCGGCTGGTCACGGCCACCGGGGTGCCCCTGGCCCCCACCGTGATGTTCGACGAACCGTCCCTGTCCGCGCTCGCCCGGCACCTCGCCGACCGGGTCGCCGGGACGACGCAGGACACGGCAGGCACGGTCAGCGCCCTGTACTGGCAGGCCTGTGCCCAGGGCAGACTCACCGAGGCGCTCACCCTCGTGCAGGCCGCCGCGCGGCTGCGGCCCGCCTTCGACGTGGCCACCGCGACCCGGCACGTCCCGGCACCGGTACGGCTCACCGCCGACGGTGCGGACGCCGGGACTCTGCGCGTGCTCTGCCTGCCCAGCTTCAGCGCCGTCGCCGGGCCGCACGAGTTCGCGCCGTTCGCCGCCGCGCTGCGGGGCAGCCGTGCCGTGTCCGCCCTGCCCGAACCGGGCTACCTCGACGGTGAGGCGTTGCCGGAGTCGCTCGACGCCCTGCTGCGGATGCAGGCCGAGGCGGTCCGGCGGGAAGCGGGAACCACCGGGTTCGTCCTCGTCGGACGGTCGATGTCGGGCATGCTGGCGCACGCCCTCACCGCCCACCTGGAGGCCGCCGGCCTGCCGCCCGCGGCGGTGGTGCTGCTCGACAGCTCGTCACCCGCGGCGATCCGGCGCAAGCCCTGGCTGTCCACCAGCCTCGCGCAGGCGGTCGCCGACCGGGAGAGCGGACTGGAGTTGCGCAACGACACGCGGATCACCGCGATGGGCCGGTACCACGAGATCTTCGGTGCCTGGGAGCCGAAACCGGTGTCCACCCCCACCCTGCTGGTCCGGGCCACCGAGCCCTGGTCGGCCGAGGTGGCGACGGCGCCGGGCGGCTGGACCGCCGAGTGGGAGCCGCCGCACGCGACGGTCGACGTCCCGGGTGACCACTTCACGATCCTGGAGGCCGCCGCCGCGTCCACCGCGCTCGCCGTGGACGGGTGGATCGGCGCGACCCTGGAGGCGCGGCGATGACCGGTGCGCCGTCCCCGACCACGCTGCGCCAGCACGACTGGGTGCCGCGCGGCGGCCCCGAACAGCGGCTGCGGAGCTGGACGCCGCTCGGCGCGGACACCCTGGGGCTGGGTCGGGTGCTCGGCCCGCCGGCGACCGACGGCGAGGTGGTGGTCGCCGCCTGGTCGCCGGGCGGACCCGACGTCGGGGTCGCCGCCCGGGAGCTGGCCGCGCTGGTCGGTGGCTGGTTGCGGGACCATCCGGACGACGGGACCCGGCTGGTGCTCGTCACCCGGGGGCCGGTGCTCGCCCGGGTGGGCGACAGCCCGGTGCACACGGGCGCGTGGGGGGTGCTGCGCTGTGCCCTGGCGGCGCATCCCGGCCGCTTCGCCATGGCCGACGTCGACGGGAGTCCGGAGTCGCTCCTGGCGATGTGCCGGGCGGTGGCCGCGGGCGAACCCGAGCTCGCCGTCCGGGGCGGTCGGGTCTTCGTGCCGAGGCTCGTGCCCGCCGCCGGATCAGCCACCCCGACGTCCGAGGACGTCGTGCTGGTGGTCGGGGCGGTGGACGGCGCCGGTGGGGTGCTGGCGCGGCACCTCGCGGCCCGACCCCGCACCGGCCGGGTCGTGCAGTGCGCGGCCGACGCCCGGGGCGAGCTGGACGACCTGGCGCGGACCGTGCCGCTCACGGCGGTGGTGGTCGCGGCGGCCGACCCCGCGCACCTGTGGGCGGTGCACGAGCGTACCCGGGCACTCGGCCTGTCCCGGTTCGTGGTCCTGTCCACCGCGGCCGGGGTGACCGGCGCACCGGGCGCGTACCGGCGGGCCGCCGCCGGGGCGTATGCGGACGCGGTGGTCCGGCACCGACGGGCCGAGGGGCACGCCGGCACCTCGCTCGCCTGGGGGCCGTGGGCGGGGCGTCGGTCCCGTCCGGACCCCGCCGAGCGGGACTGGTGGAGTCGCCTGGGCGTCGCCCAACTGTCCACGATCCAGGGGTTGCGGGTGTTCGACGAGGTGTGGGACAGCGACGGCGTCGTCCTCGTGCCGCTCACCGGGCCGACCGGGTCGACGCCGGAGGCCGACCTGCCGGCGGCCCTGCGCGACCGGCTGCCGTCGGCGACCTAGGTAGGGGCGGTCCTAGGGGTTGACCGCCACCCCCGGGCCGGTGGTTCGTTAGACGCCCCTCGATGGGGCACCATTCTCCCGACAATTCTTATCTCGATTACCGGACACTGCCGCCCGGCTCGACGAATGCGCTTTATGGCCCTGTTTAGGGGGTCGGCAGGGGTTCAGCTCGGCCCGCCCGGTTCATTAGCTTCAGCCGCGAGAGACGCGGCTGCCGGCCGTACGTCCCGACGGGTCCCGGTCCCGACAGATGGGTTGCCGAATGTCGAACGAAGAAAAGACCGTCGAATATCTCAAGCGCCTCACCGCGGATCTCCAGCGGGCCCGACGGCAGTTGCGCGACGCCGAGGAGCGGGAACGGGAGCCGATCGCGATCATCGGCATGGCGTGTCGTTTCCCGGGCGGCGTCGGGTCGCCCGACGAGTTGTGGCAACTGCTGGACAGCGGCACCGACGCGGTCACCGAGTTCCCCACCGACCGGGGCTGGGACCTCGACGCCCTGTACGACCCGGACCCGGAGCGGATCGGGACGTCGACCACCCGGCACGGCGCGTTCCTCACCGGGGCCGGGGACTTCGACGCGGACTTCTTCGGTGTGTCGCCGCGCGAGGCGGTCGCGATGGACCCGCAGCAGCGGCTGCTGCTGGAGACGTCCTGGGAGGTGTTCGAGGACGCCGGGGTGCGCGTGGACACCCTGCGGGGCAGCGCCACCGGCGTCTTCGTCGGCAGCAACACCCAGGACTACGTCGCCGTGGCCACCGCCGCGGGCGGCGAGCTGGAGGGTCACCTCGGCACGGGCACCGCCGCCAGCGTGCTGAGCGGCCGGATCGCGTACACCTACGGCTTCCAGGGGCCCGCCGTCACGGTGGACACCGCCTGCTCGTCGTCGCTGGTCGCCCTGCATCTCGCCGTGCAGGCCCTGCGCGCCGGGGAGTGCACCCTCGCGCTCGCCGCCGGGGTCACCGTCATGTCCACCCCCGGCGCGTTCCTGGAGTTCAGTCGGCAGCGGGGGTTGGCGGTGGATGGGCGGTGTAAGGCGTTTGCGGGTGGGGCGGATGGGACGGGT
>NZ_MZMV01000119.1 GCF_002210435.1 Micromonospora wenchangensis | reverse complement strand
GGCGGGCGCGGACGTGGTGCACGTGGCGGCGGGCCGGTTGGGGGCGGTGGAGTTGGCGGCGGTGCGGGCGGCCCGCCCGGACGTGGTGTTGCTGGTGGGTGGCACCGACGGTGGGGACGTCGACACGGTGACGCACAACGCGACCCGGTTGGCGCGGGCCCGGTGGCGGGTGCCGGTGGTGCTGGCGGGCAACGTCGAGGCGCGGGACGGGCTGCGGGGGGTGTTGGCGGCGGCGGGGGTGCCGGTGACGGTGGCGGACAACGTGCTGCCCCGGATCGGGGTGTTGGCGCCGGCGTCGGCGCGGGCGGCGATCCGGGAGGTGTTCCTGCGGCACGTCATCGGGGGGAAGCGGTTGTCGCGGGGGGCGCGGTTCGGCCGGTTGGTGCGGGCGGCGACCCCGGACGCGGTGTTGACGGGGGTGGAGGTCCTCGCCGACGTGGTGGGTGGTGACCTGGTGGTGGTGGACGTGGGTGGGGCGACGACCGACGTGTATTCGGTGTTGACGCCGGACGAGCGGGCCGACGGGCCGGGTCGGGAGGTGGCGGGGTCGCTGTGGCGGGCCCGCACGGTGGAGGGTGACCTGGGGATGCGGTGGAGCGCTCCGGGGGTGGTGCGGGCGGCGGTGGAGGAGCGGCTGCTCGACCCGGCGGAGCGGGAGACGTTGGGGGTGGCGGCGGCGGCGCGGGCGGCCGATCCGGGGTTCCTGCCGGTCGACGGTGGGGACCGGGCGGTGGAGGGGCGGATCGCGGCATTGGCGGCGACGGTGGCGTTGCGGCGCCATGCCCGGGGTGCGGCGACGGGTGAGCGGGCGGGGCGGGATCTGCGGGACGTGCGGCTGCTGGTGGGTTCCGGTGGTGTGCTGCGTCACGCTGACGCCGGGGCGGCGGTGGGCGTGTTGACGCAGGTGTTGACCGATCATGCCGGGGGGTGGCCGTTGCCGCGGGCGGCGCGGCCGGTGGTGGACGTGGATTACGTGCTGGCTGCCGGCGGGTTGCTCGCCGGGGAGCATCGGGCGGCGGCGGGGGCGTTGCTGCGGCGGCATCTGGGTGGGGATTGAGACGCGCCGACGCGACACGCCGGGTCGGTGGGGGCGACTGGCCGTGGGTGGGTTGACAGCGGCGGGGGTGTAGGCCGTACCGTCTTTGAGTCCTACTACGGGAAGCGGCTGTTGTTCGCTTCGTCTCTTCGTCCGCTGGCCGAGCGACATTGTTGGTGCATCGCGTCGCGGCGGCCAGGTCCAGCGGGCGGGGGTCGGCGGGGCGGCGCGAACCGGCCGCGGTTACCGGTGTACGGGCAGGGTGAGGGGCACGGCCAGTAGACAACGGCCAGGCGGGGGCAGCCAGTCCACCGTCGGGTCGGTCCGAAGGTCGGCGTCGCTCGTTCTCGCCCCACCGGCCGGGAAGGGCCTGGGAGCATCGGGGCGCGGCTTAGGCCGCGCCCCGATTTCGTGTCCGCCCCCGCGACCGGTTCCCAGGTGCCGGGGTGACCTCGGCCGGTTCGGGCTCGGTGGTCCCGGGGCGGCGGGGTGGGGCGGGTAGCCTTCGGCCCGTGATCGTGGTGAGGTGCCGGTGACGACGCTCGACCGGGATGAGACGCGTACCCCGACCGTGGTGCGGCCGGTGCGGTCGCCGTTGCCGCTGCGGGTGGCGGTGCCGGTGGCGGTGGCCGCCGGGCTGGCGTTGCTGGTGGCGTTCCCGCCGTACGGCTGGTGGCCGTCGGCGGCGGTCGGGGTGGCCGGGTTGGCGGCGGCGACGCACCGGCGGCGGCTGCGCGCGGGCGCCGGGTTGGGTTTCCTGACCGGGGTGGCGTTGTTCGCGCCGCTGCTGGCGTGGACGAACCTGCACACCGGGCTGCTGCCGTGGGTGCTGCTGTCGTTGTTGCAGGCCGGCTACCTGGCGGTGCTGGGGGCGGCGACGGCGTGGGTGTCGCCGGTGGTGGACCGGTGGCGGTGGGCGTGGCCGCCGGTGACCGGGGTGTTGTGGGTGGGGCAGGAGGCGCTGCGGGACCGTACCCCGTTCGGGGGGTTCCCGTGGGGGCGGCTGGCGTTCAGTCAGGATTCGTCGCCGCTGCTGGGGTGGGCGTGGTTGGGGGGTGCGCCGTTGGTCACCGGGGTGGTGGCGGTGGCCGGCGGGTTGCTGTTGGTGGCGGTGTGGCGGCGGTGGCCGGGGGTGCGGTGGCAGCCGGTGGTCGGGGCGGCGGCGGGGGTGGTGCTGCTGTTGACGGTGGGGTGGCTGGTGCCGTCGGGGGCCGGCACGGGTGGCCGCACGGTGCGGGTGGCGATCGTGCAGGGCAACGTGCCCCGGTTGGGTCTGGACTTCAACGCCCAGCGGCAGGCGGTGCTGAACAACCACGTCGACGCGACGGTGAAGCTGGCGGAGCGCGTCGCCTCGGGTGCCGAGCGGCGTCCCGACCTGGTGGTGTGGCCGGAGAACTCCTCGGACATCGACCCGTTGCGCAACGCCGCGGCCGGGGCGCGGATCTCGCAGGCGGCCGACGCGGTCGGCGCGCCGATCCTGGTCGGTGCGGTCCTCGCCGGCCCGGGTGACGGGGAGGTCCGCAACGCGGGCATCCTGTGGCGGCCGGGCAGCGGCCCGGATCTGGCCCAGGTGTACACGAAGCGGCATCCGGTGCCGTTCGCGGAGTACGTGCCGATGCGGTCGCTGGCGCGTGCGGTGTCCAAGCAGGTCGACCGGGTGCGGGCCGACTTCGTCGCGGGATCGTCGCCGGGGGTGGTCGACGCGGGTGCGGTGGTGCTCGGGGACGTGATCTGTTTCGAGGTGGCCTACGACGGGCTGGTGCGCGACACCGTCGACGGTGGGGCGCAGCTGGTGGTGGTGCAGACGAACAACGCCACGTTCGACGTGGCGGAGGCCCGGCAGCAGTTGGCGATGGTGCGGTTGCGGGCGGTGGAGCACGGCCGTGCGGCGTTGATGGCCTCGACGGTGGGGGTGTCCGGGTTCGTCGCCCCGGACGGGCGGGTAAGCGACGCCACCGGGTTCAACACCCGGGCGGTGGTGGTGCGGGAGGTGACGCTCGCCGACGGGCGTACCCCGGCCACCCGGGCCGGACGGTGGCCGGAGGTGGCGCTGACCGGGCTGGCGGTCGCCGCCCTGGTCGTCGCGGGGGCGTTGCGGCGTCGCCGGGAGGTCACCGCCGCCGGGTGAGCCGGCAGGAACGGGGGAGACGGTGGGCGAGGCAGCCGGGGGAGCGCCGGGGGTGGGCCGGGTGCTGGTGGTGATCCCCACCTACAACGAGGCCGACAACGTCGCCGACGTGGTGGCGCGGGTGCGTCGGGCCGCGCCGGCGGTGGACGTGCTGGTCGCCGACGACAACAGCCCCGACGGTACGGGGACGCTGGCGGAGGCCATGGCCGGCACCGACGCCCAGGTGCACGTGCTGCACCGGCCCGGCAAGCAGGGGTTGGGGGCGGCGTACCTGGCCGGGTTCGGGTGGGCGCGGCAGCACGGCTACGACGCGGTGGTGGAGATGGACGCCGACGGGTCGCACGCCCCGGAGGACCTGCCGGCGTTGTTGGCGGCGGCCCGGGACGCCGATGTGGTGATCGGGTCGCGGTGGGTGGGTGGGGCGCGGGTGGTGAACTGGCCGTGGCGGCGGCTGCTGCTGTCGCGGTGCGGGAACCTGTACGCGCGGATGGCGTTGGGGATGCCGGTGTCGGATGCGACAGGCGGGTTCCGGGTGTACCGGTTGTCGGCGTTGCGGGCGATGCGGCTGGAGTCGGTGTGTTCGCAGGGGTACTCGTTCCAGGTGGAGCTGTCGCGGTTGGCGCACCGGGCGGGGGTGCGGATCGTGGAGGTGCCGATCACGTTCGTGGAGCGGGAGCGGGGGGCCAGCAAGATGAGCCCGCTGATCGTGGCCGAGGCGTTGTGGCGGATCACCACCTGGGGGTTGCGGGACCGGCGGCCGGTGCGTGGGCGTCGCGGTCACGACCGGTGGCCGTGAGTGGGGGCGTGGCATGCTGGAGGAGCGGGCCTGCCGCCCCGCGGGCATTGTCCGGCCGGTGGCGGTGAGCGGGTGCCGCGCGACGCGGATGAGGTGAGATGCGCCGATACCTGAGGTTCGTGCCACCGGCCCTGCTGCTGGCGGTGGTGGCGGAGTTGGCCGTGTTCATCGGGGTGGGCCGGGCCGTCGGGTTCGGTGCGGCGGTGCTGCTGGTGTTCGCCGCGTCCCTGCTGGGGCTGGTGTTGCTGCGCCGGGAGGGGATGCGCGCCTGGCGCGGGTTCCGCACGTCGGTGGAGTCCCGGCAGCCGCCGGGCCGGCAGGTGACCGACGGGCTGGTCGGGTTGGCCGGTGCGTTGCTGCTGGCGATCCCCGGCCTGCTCAGTGGGCTGGTGGGGGTGTTGCTGCTGGTACCGCCGGTGCGCCGGTTGGCGCGTGCCGGGGTGCAGCGGGCCACCGAGCGGCGGGTGTCGTCGATGGTCGCCGGTGACCTGTTCGGTCCGCGTACGGTGCGGGTGCGGCGGGGGGAACCGGCCGCGCCGCCGGCCGAGGAGGACGTGGTGGTCCCGCAGGTGGTCGACGAGGGTCGGGCCATCGAGGGGGAGATCGTGGAACCCCGCCGGCCCTGAAACCCTGCGCGACGACGACGCCCCCGGGACCTCCCGGGGGCGTCGTCGTCGCGCGGTGTGGATCAGGCGCGGCCGCGGCGGGTGCGGACCTCCTGGAGCCGTTCGGCGAGGATGTCCTCCAGCTCGGCGATGGACCGCCGCTCCAGCAGCATGTCCCAGTGGGTGCGCGGCGGCTTGGCCTTCTTCTGCTCCGGTTCGGTGCCGTCGACGAGCCGGGCGACGCTGCCGTCGAACTTGCACTCCCAGGTGGTGGGGACCTCGGCGTCGACGGCGAACGGCACCTCGAACTGGTGGCCCTTGGCGCAGAGGTACTCGCGGGTCTGGCGCGGCGCGAGCTCCGTGTTGCGGTCGGATTCGTAGCTGACCGCGCCCAGCCGGCTACCGCGCAGCATGCGCTCGCCCATGTTCGACTTCCCCTCGCTCGTGGTGCTGGTCTTCCGGTGTAACGGCCGGTCACCGCCGGGGCATTCCCGCCCCGACGGGTGGGACGACCCCCGCAAGGGTAGCCGGCCACCACACCGACCCGGCGGGTTCGTCCCGGCCGGGTCGACATCGGTTTCGGTGTGTGTGCACCGCGATGGTAGCCGCCGCGGGCCGCCGGGGCAGCCGTGACGGGCCGTACCGGGACGGCCGGTGACGATAGCATCCGCGGCATGGCCACCACCGTGCATCCCGGCGCGTGCCCCCTGGACTGCCCCGACACCTGCGTGTGGCAGCTCACCGTCACCGACGGTCGACCGGTGGCGCTGCGCGGCGACCCGGAGCACCCGTTCACCCGGGGCGCGTTGTGCGGCAAGGTGAACCGTTACCTCGACGCGGTCACCGGGCCCGACCGGCTGACCACCCCGCTGGTGCGGGTCGGCCCGAAGGGTGTCGGGCCCGTGTCGTACCGGCCCGCCGGGTGGGACGAGGCGGTCCGCCGGGTCGCCGACGGGCTGCGCGCCAGCATCGACGTGCACGGCCCGGAGTCGGTCCTGCCCTACTACTTCGCCGGCACGATGGGGCTGGTGCAGGGCTGGTCGATGGGTCCGCGGCTGTTCGCGCACCTGGGGGCGTCGCGGCTGCGGACCACCATCTGCACGGCCGCGTCCCGGGCCGCCCTCGGATCGGTCTACGGCGGGTCCGTCGGTTTCGAACCGGAGTCGGTGGTCGAGGCGAAACTGGTCGTCCTGTGGGGGGCGAACCTGCTCTCCACCAACCTGCACCACTGGCCGTTCGTGCGGCAGGCCCAGCAGCGCGGCGCGCACGTCGTCACCATCGACCCGCTGCGCACCGACACCGCCGCCCGCAGCGACACGCACGTCGCGCCGCTGCCCGGCACCGACGCCGCGCTCGCCCTGGGGTTGATGCGGCACATCAGGGACCTCGGCGCGGTCGACCTGCCGTGGGTGGCCGCGCACACCGTCGGCTGGGACCGGTTGCAGGCCCGCCTCGACGAGTGGCCGGTGACCCGCGCCGCCGCCGAGTGCGGTCTCGACGTCGACGTGGTGCGGGACCTCGGTGAGCGGATCGCCACCACCCGCCCCACCGCCATCCGGATCGGGTTGGGTCTGCAACGGCACGCCGGGGCCGGGCAGGCGGTCCGGGCCATCGCGGCGATCCCCCTGCTCACCGGGGACTTCCGGTATCCCGGCGGTGGGGCGTTGGCCACCACCAGCGGGCACCACCGCATCGACGCCGACCGGGTCGCCCGGCCCGCCGGGATGCCCGCCCCGCCGGCCCGGTCGATCAACATGAGTCGGCTCGCCGCCGCGCTCACCGACGAGGCCGACCCGCCGGTCACCGCGCTGGTGGTCTTCGACACCAACCCGGTCGCGACCGTCCCCGACCAGAACCTGCTGCGTCGCGGCCTGACCCGCGCCGACCTGTTCACGGTGGTGCTGGAGCAACGCTGGACCGACACCTGCGACTACGCCGACGTGGTGCTGCCGGCCACCATGCAGCCGGAACACCTCGACCTGCACACCTCCTACGGCCACCACTACGCCACCCTGAACCGGCCGGTGCTCGACCCGCCGGGGCAGGCGCTGCCCAACACGGAGATCTTCCGGCGGATCGCCGCCGCCCTCGGGTTGGACCATCCCCGGCTGCGCGACAGCGACGAGGACCTGGCGCGGCAGCTGCTCGACGGCACCGGCGTCGACTACGACGAGTTGACCCGCCTGACGTACGTGCGGGCCACCGGCGTCGCCGTCGGTTCCGCCCCGTACGCCGAGGGTGGGTTTCCCAGCCACGACGGGCGAGCCCGGTTCCACGATCCGCGGCTGACCGGGCAGGGTGTCGACCCGCTCGTCGGGTACACGCCGCCGGTGGAGGTGGGTGATGTGGACCTGGCCCGCCGGTTCCCGCTGGCGTTGATCTCCCCGGCCGGCCGGTTCTTCCTCAACTCGACGTTCGCGTCGTTGCCGTGGCACCGCAGCCGCACCGGGCCGCCCCGCATCCACCTGCATCCCGTCGACGCCGCCGCCCGGGGGCTGACCGACGGCGACCCGGCGCGGGTGCACAACGACCGGGGTGAGTTCCTGGCCACCGTCGCCGTGGACGACGCCACCCGCCCCGGGCTGGCGTTCACCTACAAGGCGTACTGGGCGCGGTTGAGTCCCGGCGGCAGCACCGTCAACGCGGTCACCGGGGTCCGCGACACCGACCTCGGTGGTGGGCCGACGTTCCACGACACCCGCGTCGAGGTGCAGGCCGCCCCGGCGGGCGCGGTTCAGCCCGACGACTGAGCGCTGATCCGCGCCAACGCGGTGGCCAGGTCGCTGACCTGGTCGGCGAGTTGAGCGGCGCGACGTTGGGCGGCGTCCCGGTCAGAAAGCGCCCGGTCCAGTTCGGCCAG
>NZ_MZMV01000118.1 GCF_002210435.1 Micromonospora wenchangensis | reverse complement strand
CAATGCGTACGGGCCGACCGAGAACGCGACACTGACCACCTGCCACCGGATGAGCGGCACCGCGCCGGTGGGTGACCGGGTGCCGATCGGCCGTCCCGTGCCGCAGACCACCGTCCACGTCCTCGACACCGACGGCCGGCCGGTGCCGGTCGGGGTCGCCGGTGAGCTGTGCACCGGCGGCGACGGGCTGGCCCGCGGCTACCTCGGTGATCCGGCGGCGACCGCGCGCGCGTTCGTGCCGGACCCGCACGTGCCGGGTGGGCGGCTCTACCGGACCGGTGACGTGGTCCGCTGGCGTGCCGACGGGGTGCTGGAGTTCCTGGGCCGCCGCGACGACCAGGTCAAGATCCGGGGGTTCCGGGTCGAGCCGGGCGAGGTGGAGGCGGTGCTGCGGGCGCATCCGGCGGTCGGGGCGGCGGCGGTGGGTGTCCTGGACGACGGGACGCAGCGGCACCTGGTCGGCTACGTCACGCCGGCCGGCGCGGCGGTCCCGGCCCCGGCCGCTCTGCGTGACCACGTCGCCGGCCGGCTGCCGGCGCACCTGGTGCCCGCCGTGTTCACCATCCTGGACCGGCTGCCGACTACCGCGTACGGGAAGGTCGACCGGGCGGCGTTGCCGGTGCCCGACCTCACCGGGGAGGCCCCGCACCCGGCCGGCCCCGCCTCGCCGACCGAGCACCGGCTGGCCGCGCTGTGGTCCCGGCTGCTGCCCGGCGGTCGTCCCGCCGCGAGCATCGGCCCGGAGAGCAGCTTCTTCGCCCTCGGCGGCAACTCGCTGACGGCCACCCGGTTGATGTTCCGCATCAAGGAGACGTTCGGTGTGGAGTTGGGGGTGGGCCTCTTCTACCGGGCTCCGACGCTTGCCGCGACGGCGGCGTGGCTCGACGCGGCGGTCGCACCGGTGGGCGGCCGGGGGCAGCAGAGCGGGCCGGCACTGGTCCGCCGCGAGCGGGTGGCGCACCCCGCCGGGCGGGACCGGCCCGGACATCTCACCCGGCTGACCGACGGGTGGTCCCTGTGGCGGACGGTCTGCCTGCGGGGCGCCGGACTCCCGGCCGACCTGACGGCGGCGCTGGGCGACGCGGAACTCGCCGCCGCCGCCGACCGGGTGGTGGCCGCCGCCGGGGACGAGGCGGGCCTCGTCGACGCGGAGGCGGCGTACGCGGCCGTGTACCCGGGCGCGGTGGGTCGGCTCACGGCCGCGCTGCACGCGGTGGCGGCCCACCCGCGCTTCCGGGAGGCGGTGGCCTGGCAGAACCCGCACGCGCTGCGCACCGGCGTTGACGCGCTGCTGCGCCGGGGCCCCGACCACCGGACCCGCAACACCAGGCACCGCCAGCACGAGGCGCTGGTCACCAGCTACCTGCAGCGCTACTGCCTGAAGAACGACACCATCGGCTTCTTCGGGCCGGTCGGCTGGGCCCGGATCGAGCCCGGTGCGGGGGTACGGGTCGACCCCGCCGACCCGCCGGCGCTCCTCGCCCGACGGACGGTCTACCTGGAGGGCTGGGCGGTCGCGGCGGTGCTCGCCCCGTACGCGGTCCGGCTGCGCCCGTGGCTCGTGCCCCGGGTCATGCCCTTCCTGGACCTGACCGGGACGACCCTGCGGATACCGCTCGCCGCCCCGGTGACGGTCGGCGACGCCGAGGCGGCGGTGCTGCGCGCCTGCGACGGGATCCGCGACGCGAACGCGGTCGCCGCCACCGTGCTGGCCGACGCCGGGTCGGGGCTGCGCACGACGCGGGAGGTGCACGAGGTGCTGGGCACGTTGGCCGCGACCCACCGGATCGCCTGGCAGCCGGAGGCGGCACCCCACGACACCCGCCCCGAGCGGACCCTGCGCACCCTGCTGGAACGGGTCACCGACGCCGGTGTGCGTACCCCCGCGCTCGGTGCCCTGGACGAGTTGTGCGCCGCCCGCGACGCGCTCGCCGCAGCCGCCGGGGACCCGGACGGGGTGACCGCCGCGATGTCCCATCTGGAGGCCACGTTCGAACGGCTGGCCGGTGTCCCGGCGACCCGCCGCGCCGGCACGATGTACGCCGGACGCACAGCCGTCTACGAGGAGTGTCTACGGGCCGGCACCGTCGCCGTCGGCGAGGGGAGCCTCGACGGGGTCCGTACGGCGCTGGCCCTGGTGCTGGAGGGCGCGCGGTGGTTCACCGCGGCCGGCGCGACCCTCTACCGGCGGCTGTGCACCGAGATCTACCAGCGTCGCGCGACGGAACTGGGCACCGACGTGATCCCGCTGGTCGACTTCTGGCTGCTGGCCGGCGAGGCGCTGTTCCACCCGCCGCAGCGGCTGACCGCCCTGCTCACCGCGGCGCTGCATCGCCGCTGGGCCGACGTGCTGACCCTGCCGGCCGGTCGGCGGCGGGTCAGGTTCACGGCGGCGGAGCTGGCCCCGGCGGTGGCCGCCGCCTTCGGCGCGGGGCGGCCCGGCTGGCCCACCGCACGGCAGCACAGCCCCGACCTGATGCGCGCCGGCGACGAGTGGGTCCTGGGTGAGCTGCACCCGGGGGTCAACACCCTGCGGTACGCCACCTGGGTGGCCTGTCACCCGCAGGCGGACACGCTGCGCGCCGCGATGGGCCACGACGTGGGCGCCGGGGTGGTGTATCCGGCCGAGACCGGCCAGGAGGGTGGCGTGCCGACCCGGCAGAGCAACGCCCTGACCGGCGCGGGTGACGTGCGGCTGGTGTTCGCGCACGACTCGTTCGGGCACGACCCGCGCCGCAGCCTGCGGGTCGGCGAGTGCGACCTGGTCGGTACGGCCGGCGGGCTGCGGGTACGGTCACGTGACGGGCGGTTCGACACCGACCTGATGGACGTCCTCGGTGACGTGGTCGGTGCCGGGCTGTCCCAGCTGTTCCGGGTCCTGCCCCCGGCGGCGCACCAGCCGAGGGTCACCATCGACTCGCTGGTGGTCAGCCGGGAGGCGTGGACGTTCACCGCCGCCGACCTCGCCTTCGCCGACACCCGCGACGAGGCGCTGCGGTTCCGGCAGGTACGGGCCTGGGCCGCCGCCCACCACCTGCCGCGTCACGTGTTCCTGCGCTGCGCTGGTGAACGCAAGCCGGTGCACGCCGACCTGACCAGCCTCGCCTCGGTGGACCTGGTGTCCCGTGCGGTCCGCCGGGCCCGCCGCCACGGCGGCGACGACGCCGGGGTGGGTGTGGTGGAGATGCTGCCGACACCGGAGCAGCTGTGGCTGACCGGACCCGACGGCCGGTACACGGCGGAACTGCGGGTCGTCGCGGTCGACGGGCAGGGGCGGTGAGATGGCGGTCTTCGAGTTCCCGGCCTCGGCGGCGCAGCGGCGGATGTGGCTGCTCGACCAGTTGGACCCGGGCCGGCCGACCTACCACGTCGGCGCGGTGGTGTGGCTCGACGGCCCGCTCGACACCGCCGCTCTCGGCGGGGCGTGGACGGCGGCGGTCACCCGGCACGAGATCCTGCGCACCACCTTCCGTGCCAACGGCGGGCGGCCCATCCAGGTGATCCACGACGACGCCCCCGCGCCTGCCCTGGAGGTGGTGGCCCTCGACCACCTGCCCGAGGCCGACCGGGAGGCGGCGGCCGGGGTCGCGGTGCGCGACCACGCCCGCCTGCCGATGTCGCTGGAGCGTGCCCCGCTGGCCAGGGCCCACCTGCTGCGCCTCGGCCCGCAGCGGCACGCCCTGGCGCTGGTGGCGCACCACGCGATCGTCGACGGCTGGTCGCTGCGGCTGCTCCTCGGTGAGTTGTGCGCCGACTACGAGGCGCTGTGCGCCGGCCGCCCGCCGGTCGGGGTCGAACCACAGGTGCAGTACGCCGACTTCGCCCTGTGGGAACGGGAACACGTCGACGCGGGCGGCCACGCCGAGGCGGAACGCTTCTGGTCGGCCGAACTCGCCGACGCCCCCTCGGAGGTGCCGCTGCCGGTCGACCACCCGTACCCCGAGCGGTTGTCGCCGGCCGCCGCCGAGGTGGCGGTGCCGGTCGACGCGGAGCTGGCCGCGGCGCTGCGCCGCCTGGCCGGGGCACACGGCAGCACCCTGTTCACCGTCCTGGTGACCGGGTACGCGGCCCTGCTGTCCCGGGTGAGCGGCGTGGACGAGGTGCTCGTCGGTGTGCCGGTGGCCGGGCGTACCCGCATCGAGACCGAGCCGATGCTGGGCCTGTTCGCCAACACCGTCGCGGTCCGCGCGGCGCTGCACGGCGATCCGACGCTCGCCGAACTGCTCGACCGGTTGCACGCCGCCACCGCCCGCGTGCAGGCCCACCAGGATCTGCCGTTCACGCGGGTGGTCGAGCTGTGCCGCCCGCCGCGGCAGCCGACGCGGACGCCGCTGGTGCAGGTGATGTGCACGGTCGAGGAGGCGCTGCCGCCGCTCGGGCGGGGGGCGCTGCGCTGGCGGCCCGAGGTGGTGTCCACCGGCACCGGGAAGTTCGAGCTGGAGCTGGCCGCCGTCGCCGGCCCGGACGAGCTGACGGTGCGCCTGCGGTACCTCACCGACCTGTTCACCCCGCAGAGCGCGGCGCGGTTCGCCGACGCCCTGGCCGCGATCCTGACCGCGCTGGCGAACGCACCGCAGACCCGCGTCGCCGACGTGGACGTCCTGTCCCCGGCGACGGCGCACCTCGTCACCGGGGTGTGGCCGGCTCCCCGGACCGGCTCGGTCCCGCCGCCGGGGAGCACCGCGGCGGCGCTCGTGGCCGCAATCGACCCGGGCGGGCGGACGGTGATCCGCGGCGACGACGTGAGCCTGACCGGGACCGCGCTGCGCGGGCTGACCGCCCGGGTGGCCACCGGGCTGCGGGGGCTCGGCGTACGGGCCCAGGACACCGTCGGCATCGTGCTGCCCCGGGGGGCCCGGCCGCTGCCGGCGCTGCTGGGCGTCTGGCGGGTCGGCGCGGCCTACCTGCCGCTCGATCCGACCCACCCGCCGGCGCGGTTACGTGGCATGCTCGCCGACGCCGGGGTGCGGGTGGTCGTCACCGACCGCAGCGCCGTCGCCGCGTCGCTGCTGGCCGAACTGGCCCCGGCGGTGACCCTGCTCGACCTGGCCGCACCGGAGCCCACGCCGGTGCCGCCGGTGCCGCCGCCGTGCGTGGTGCCGGCGTCGGCGGCGGCGTACGTGCTGTTCACCTCCGGTTCCACCGGCCGGCCGAAGGCGGTGACCGTCACCCAGGGGGCGGTGGCGCACCTGCTGCACGCGTTCCGCGAGATGATCCCGTTGGGACCGGCCGACCGGGTGCTGTCGGTGAGCCCGTTCGCGTTCGACATCGCCCTGCTCGACCTGCTGCTGCCGCTGCTGTGCGGGGCGGAGGTGGTGGTGGCCGGCGACGACGACGTCATCGACGGCAACCGGCTGCGGCGGCTGCTCACCGCCACCGGGGCCACCATGCTCCAGGCGACGCCGACGACCTGGCGGATGCTGGTCGCGGCCGGCGGGGTGCCGGCCGGGGTACGGCTGCGGCTCAGCGGCGGGGAGGCGCTGCCCCGGGCCCTCGCCGACGCGCTGACCGGGCCGGACAGCCGGCTGTGGAACCTGTACGGCCCGACCGAGACGACCGTCTACTCGACCGGGGCGCAGGTGCCGCCGGGGTCGACGCCACCGGACCTCGGCCACACCGTCGCCGGCAGCCGGGTGTACGTGCTGGACCGGTGGCTGCGCCCGGTGCCGCCCGGTGTGGTCGGTGAGATCTGCATCGGCGGCGCGGGCGTCGGCCGGGGCTACGTCGGGGCGCCCGCCCTGACCGCCGAACGGTTCGTGCCCGACCCGTTCACCCCGGGCGGGCGGCTCTACCGCAGCGGGGACCTGGGCCGGTGGTTGCCGAGCGGACGGATCGTGCCGCTGGGCCGGGCCGACCGGCAGGTGAAGGTGCGGGGGTTCCGGGTCGAGACGGCGGAGGTCGAGGCGGTGCTGCGCGGTCACCCCGAGGTCCGCGACGCGGTCGTGACCGCCGTCTGCGACGGGGAGCACGACGACGTGCGGCTGGTCGGGTACGTGGTCGGCGAACCGGTCACGGCGCAGGCACCGGCGGGGTTGTCCGCGTACGCGCGGCGGTTCCTGCCCGCGCACATGGTGCCGGCGGTCTTCGTGGCGCTGCCGCAACTGCCCCGCACCTCCCGCGGCAAGCTGGACCTGCGCGCTCTGCCCCCGCCGCAGCGCGGTTCCGTCGCCGGTACGCCGCCGGTCGCCCCGCGTACCCCGGTGGAGCGGGAACTGTCGGTGCTGGTGGCGGACCTGCTGGACCTGCCCGAACCGGTCGGGGTCGCCGACAACTTCTTCGCCCTCGGCGGGCACTCCGTGAAGGCCACCCAGCTGATGGCCCGGATCTGGACGGCGTACGGGGTGGACCTGCCGGTCCGGACGCTCTTCGACGATCCCACCGTGGCCGGCCTGGCCTTGGCGGTCACCGCCGCCGGGGCCACCCGCGCCGGTACGACGCCCGCAGGGGGCGACACCGGCGGATATCTCGACACGTTGACCGACGACGACGTCGACGATCTGCTCGCCGGAATGGACCAGCCGTCGCGGTGGGACGGGTGAGCACGCCGGCATGGCTGGCGGCGGTGCTCGCCGCGCTGGCCGAGGGCGACGACCCGGCGCGCTGGCGGCAGCGGGTGGACGCCGAACTCGACCGGCTCGCCGGCCGGGTGCCGGTGCGGGTGGCGCACGACACGGCCGCGCGGATGCTCGCCCCGACGCCGGGCGACGCCGGCCGGATGGTCGGTGACCTGCTCCGGCGGGCGCTCGCCGGGGACCGGGCCGGGGTGGACCGGTGGCGCGACGCGCTGCGGCCGGCCCTGCGTGAGCTGTACCGGGCGGCCTACCCGTACGCCGAGGCCCGCGCGGTCGGGTACGCCAACGCCCACGCCTACGCGACCGCGAACGGCTACCCCCCGCACGAGGTGGTCGCGTTCGCCGAGCGGTACGCCGACCTGAGCGCCGGGGCGGGTGTCGAGGCGTTCGCCGATGCCAACGCCATCGCCAACGCCGACGCCCTGGCCGGTGCGCTGGCGCTGATGGACGGGGAGGCGTTCGCCCGCGCGTACCCCGCCGCCCTGGTGCGCGCGTACGCCCTGGCGGTGGCGAACCGGGCCGGCGTGGCGGCGGCCCCGGACGTCCGTCGGGCGGCGTACGGACGGCTGGTCGGGGCGTTGACCGAAAGTCTGCGGGCGGTGCCGGACTGAGGTGGCGGGTCCTGCCCGTCGGTACCTGGTCTGGGCCGGTCGACTGATCTAGTGTGGATCCACATTGGCCGATGTCAGATGCGTGGCGAGCCGATGGGGACCCGAGGGGGCACCTGTGCCGCACGACAGCCCGATCCGTCTCCCGGCTCCCGGTCGGGTCCCGCCGGCCCGCCCACCCGCCGACATCGAGCGGTTGCCGGACCGGTCGGGCCTCCTGCCGTTGTCGTTCGCGCAGCGGCGGTTGTGGTTCCTGGAACGGCTCGGCCGGGTCGGTCACGCCTACCACATGCCGCTGGCCCTCCAACTCGACGGCCGGCTCGACGGGGACGCGTTGCGGGCGGCGCTGGACGCCCTGGTGGCCCGGCACGAGGCGTTGCGTACCCGGATCGTCGGCGACGGTGACGAGGCGTTCCAGCAGATCGACCCGCCCGGGGTGGGGTTCCCGCTGCGCTACGACGACCTGAGCGGGCACGCCGACGCCCCGGACGCCCTGGCCCGGTTGCAGCGGGAGGAGAGCACCGCCCGGTTCGACCTGGCGGCCGGTCCGTTGTTCCGTGGCCGACTGGTGATCCTCGCCCCGGACCGGCACGTCCTGCTGCTGACGATGCACCACATCGTGTCCGACGGCTGGTCGCTGGGAATCCTCACCCGGGAACTCGGCGTCCTCTACGCCGCCCACCACGAGGGTCGTGCCGACCCGCTGCCACCCCTACCCGTCCAATACGCCGACTACGCCGCCTGGCAACACCACTGGCTCACCAACGACACCCTCAAACAC
>NZ_MZMV01000117.1 GCF_002210435.1 Micromonospora wenchangensis | reverse complement strand
GTTGCGATCCTCGCCCGGCGCGGTAGCCGGGCGCAGCGGTTCACGAGCAGCGAATATAGCGATCAGACGATCCCCCATCGACTTGCTCGCAGTCCGTTTCGTCCATCTGATTTAGGTTTCTCACCTCGGAACCCTCCGGGCTTTTCGTGTCCACTGGGGGTTCCTAGATCACTAGGGCTCCGCGTGGGTCGATTGGTCGTGGTTTGCCGAGGTGTTCGACGTCGTCGAGGGCGTGGGCTGGTAGGTGGTAGATGCGGATGCTGTCCTGGGTGGGGTCGATGGCGTCTTGGAGGGCGGCGACGAAGCGGACCTTGTCGGTGTCGCGGCAGACTACTTCGAAGACCGATTTTTGTACGCGGTGTCCGTACCCTTCGCAGATCTTGGCGACTTTGCGGAGTCGGCGTTGTCCCTGTGGGGTGACCGTTTCGACGTCGTAGGTGACGAGCAGGTCCACGTTCAGTTCACCGTCCACGGCTGGTAGGCGACCGTGTCTCCGCGAAGGTGGCGGGCGAGTAGTCGGGCTTGCACGAGGGGGAGCAGCGCGGCGGGGACCTGGCGGCTGAGTTGGGCGTGGGGCCAGTCGCGTTGTCGGCTCTGTTGCCAGGCGGCCAGCACAGTTTTGCGTCCGTTGTCGGTGAGTCGGTAGGCCTTGTTTGGTAGTTCTTCGAAGTCGGTGGGGGTCAGTTCGCGTCTGTTGAGCATGGTGAGGGCGAGGCGGTCTGCCAGGAGGGGGCGGAACTCTTCCATCAGGTCGAGGGCGAGGGCGGGTTTGCCGGGTCGGACGGCGTGGAGGAAGCCGATGTAGGGGTCGAGTCCGACCTGTTCGAGTGCACCCTGTACGGCGACGCGCAGCATGCCGTAGAGGAAGGAGAGTAGGCAGTTCAGAGGGTCGGTGGGTGGTCGTTTGTTGCGGCCGGATGCCTTCCAGTCGGTGTTGTCGCCGAGGAGGTAGGGCATGGCGGCGAAGTAGTCGCGTGCGGCGATGCCTTCGACGCCGAGGATTTCGTTGGTGCTGGTGGCGGTGGTGAGGAGTTCGAGTCGTCGGGCGAGGAGTTCGGCGGTGGCGCGTAGTGCGGTCTGTCGGTGGCCGCTGGTGTCCCGGGCGGTGCGGAGCAGCACTTGTCGCGCGTTGTGGATTTTGCCGGCGACGATGGCGATCGCGATGGGGAGTTGGCGTTCCGGTGAGTCGGCGGCGCGGTGTTGCGCTTGGCGTAGCAGTGGGTTGCCGTGGGTGGGGCCGACCAGTCCGGCGCGGAATCGTCCGCTGCCGGTGAGCCAGCTGACGGAGCGGCCGTCGTCGGCGCATCGCAGGAGCAGGTCGTCGGTGGGGGTGACGCCGCTGAACAGGACCAGGTGGTCGAGTCGGACGAGGGGTAGCAGGTGGCGTCCGGGTTGGTCGGGGTGGTAGATGCGCACGGTGTCGCCGTCGAGGCGCAGGCTGGTGCCGGGGGTCTGGATGTAGAGGGTGTTGAGGAGTTCAGTCACGCCACTGTCCCAATGGTCGTGGGGTCAACAGGTCGGGTGGGGTCTGCCGTTGGCCGTCGGTCAGTTCGGGGAGGCAGTCCTCGCGTAGGGAGCATCGCCGGCAGCGGGCGTCGTTGCGTGCCGTCGGCAGCGTCGGGGTGTGCAGCAGCCGGCGTACGGCTGTGGTGGCGGCGTTGACCCGTTCGAGGAGGTCATGGTCGATGGGTACGGGGTGTCGGCGGCGTTCGGCGACGGAGTAGATGTATCCGGTGGGTACGTCGAAGCCGGCTTCGAGGAGGCAGAGGGCCTGTCCGCCGAGTTGTAGTTCGGCGGGGTCGCCGGGTTTGTAGCGTCCGACCTTGTATTCGACGGGTGTGGCGGTGTTCTTCTCGAACTCGACGACGTCGCAGATGCCGCGTAGGCCGTGGGTGTGGCTCCATACCGGGAGTGACCGGATGGTGGTGAGGCCTCGGCGGCGTTGGATGCCGGGTAGGTCGACGGTGGTGTGGCTCAGGTCGCCGCGTACCGTCTCGACGTTTTCGGTCCAGACGCCTTCGACGTGGATGAGGGCGGTCTGCCGGTGGCAGTAGGCGTAGTGCTCCAGCGCGGACAGCGGCACCTCCCGCAGGTCGGGGGTGCCGCTGTCCGTGGGGTGGTCGTGGGTCACGGCCAGAGGTCGACCAGCTTGGTCAGCTCGATGCCGCCGGGCAGCCCCGACTCGTCGATGCTGCGGGTGTAGTCGGTGTGGGCGCGCGCCGCCTTGTCGTCGTTGGTGCGCTTGACGGTGATCCGCTGGGTGAGGGCGGCCGAGGGTGCGGATCCGAAGGCGTCGGGGTGGCTGAACACGTACAGCCCGCAGAGCTTCATCTCGCCGCGGCTGGCGGCCCGGTCGTGGTCGAACATGACGGTGAGGGCCTGCCACAGCGCGGCGAGGTCGTCGCTGGTGACGCCGGTCTTCGCGGCGCGGGGTGCGGAGTAGAACAGGTGGGCGCGGTAGAGGCCGTACGGGACGGTCCATTTGGAGCCAATCTCGGTGCGCTCACCTTTGTCGATGTCGTCCTGGCGGGTCTGGGTGACCCGGGTGATGGTGTGGTCGGTGGGCAGGATCGCATCGATGCTGCGGGCGAAGGTGAGCTGGAGCGGGCCACGGACCTGCCCGGCGCCGCCGCTCTTGCCGGTGCTGAGCACCGCGCCGAACATGCGGATGTCGAAGTAGTGCTGGCAGAGCCACTGCTGGGCGGCAGCGCTCTCCGCCGGGGTGGGCTTGTTGCTGATTTTGGGTGGGTTGGCGGCGAAGGCGCCGTCGATCCGGGTGTTCAGGGCGTGGCCGGCTTCGACGAAGATGCCGTAGCGCGGGTCGTCACCGCGCAGCAGGGACACGGTGTCGCGGATCTTGCGTTTGATGGCCACGTCGGTGACGAGGCCCTGGCCGCTCTCGTCGTCGGTGCGGGGCTGGTTGCCGGCGTCCGGGTCGCCGTTGGGGTTGCCGTCGCTGACGTCGAACAGCAGGACGGCGTCGTGGCGGCGGGTCGGGTCGAGGTGTGCGGCGCTCATGCGTCGTCTCCTTCGTCGTCGGCGGTCGGTGCCGCGTCGTCGGGCTCCGGGGGCAGGTCGGTCTTCTTCTTGTTCGCGGCGGCGGCGAGTCGTTCGGCCCGCATCTCGGCGCGCTGCTGGTGGTAGCCGAGGATGAACTGGGCCTTGTCCGTCAGCACCGCAGCGCTGGGGATCACGGCGAGTTGGACGAACAGGTCGTCGAGTCGCCGTTCGTAGGCGTCCGACCAGCCGGGCCGGCGCAGCGGGCCGCGCAGGCGTTTGAGCCATGCCTGTACGTTGCGGCGGCCGGAGACGATGACGACCTGCGGGTTGTCGATGGCGCGACCGAAGTAGCGTTCGGCGAAGGTGGTGTTCAGCCGCTGGTCGGCGACCCGGAACACGGTGCGTTGCAGGTCGTCCATGACGGCGAAGATGCGGCCGGACACGTAGGCCGGCTGCTGGTGGGCGACGTTCAAGGTCGGCGTCAGCCTCTCTCGTTCATGCTCGGGCAGGGTCGGGTGACGGCGCAGGGCGAGTCGGATCAGCGCCGCGCGGCCGGGGTCGAGTCGGCCGTCGATCCGGATGCGGTTGATGACGTGGTTGAGCAGCTTCGGCGGCAGCGGTCGCTTGAGCAGCGCGGCGCTGAGCAGCCGGTGGAACAGATCAGGTGGGCGGTGTTCTCCGGACGCACCGAACTTGGTCCAGGTGCCGGGTGCTCCGTTGCGGCCGGCCTCGAACCGACCCGCCACCCGGGCGAGTTGGGAAACCTTGATGGTGGCCACCTCACCGGTCCAGGCATCCACGATCCGGTGGTCGTCGAACCAGGCCCGGATGTTGTCCTTGACCCGGGAGATCGGCTGCTCGACCCAGTCTCGGACGACGACGCGGGCGACGTTGCCGCCCACGGTCACCGAGCAGTACCGGGACACCTCGTCGAGGGAGGCTTCCGCGCCGCTCGCGGGCCCTGCGATCAGGTGCTGGATGTGGCTGGGGTCCAACTGTTCGACGGTCGCCCACGGGTCGAAGGTCGACCCGCCCAGCACCCACCAGGCGAGCCGGGCGTTCTGCCCGGACAGGCTGGTGCTGTGCCGGGGATCGGATAGCAGCGCCGTCAGCGCGGTCATGAACTTCAGTCCGCAGTCGGCGCAGATCGGGGTGTGGGTCAGGAACTTCTGCAACTCGTAGCCGTGGGTGGCCTCGTTCATGCTGACCAGCGACGCGCTCTGGGTGGCCCCGGGCACCCATCGTCGAGGAATCTGCTGCGGCATCGTGTGGAGCAGCGGCTGCACCCGCCCGCAGACCAGACACAACCCGGTGCGTCCGGAGCCCTTCCGGTCGCCGGCTACCCCGGCCCAGAAGCGCTGCGCCGCGCCAGCGTCCGCCGCGTAGACCCCGTCGACCCAGAAGCCGACCAGGTCTCCCCTGCTCCAATCGGCCGGCGGTGAAATACGGTCGGCGTGCCCGTCGCGGTAGAAGGCGGCGACAGCAGGACCATGACTATCTGGTTCGGCTGCCGCCCACTCGGCGATCAGGGCACGGAAGGCGGTGTGCTGCTTGGCGACCCGTTCCGGTTTGGCCCCTTCGGACAGCCAACCGAAGAGGTACTCCCCCGTGTCGACCGCGAGCGCGGGCGAGATCCCGACGGTCCGGGTCACCGCCGGCACCAGCCGGGGCGCGCCGAACCGGGAGTTCGGGTCGTCCTTGTTCGCCGTGTCGACCAGGCCACCCTGGGGTACGCCGTCGG
Organism: Micromonospora wenchangensis; assembly: GCF_002210435.1. Lineage (GTDB taxonomy): Bacteria > Actinomycetota > Actinomycetes > Mycobacteriales > Micromonosporaceae > Micromonospora > Micromonospora wenchangensis. Next base: position 4,356 of record NZ_MZMV01000117.1, on the reverse strand, counting down.
TGTCGATCTCCAGGCTCCACCGCACCGGCTTGCGGGAGTAGAACGGCGGGATGACGTCCTCGCTGGTGTCGGCGAACTCCACCAGCCGCTGCAACAGCACTAGACCACCGGCCCTTCCACCGGAAGCGCCAGCTCGATCCCCCGTTCCGGCACGGACAACACCCCGGCGACCACCCGAGCGGCGAACCACTCCATCCGCGGCTGGGCCGACTGACCGTCGCGGTGGATGGAGTGCAGCATGATGCCGATCTCCTCGTTGACGTCCGCCCGGGGCGTGTCATCCGGCCAGCCGAACTCCGCGCTGAACTCGCGAGTGCCGAGATAGGGCTGCTGGAAGCAGGCACCCTTACGGACCCGTCGACGCAACTGATCCCGGTACGCCGCGACCGACTTGTCGGCATGCGCCGCCAGCTCGACGTGGGCATGGATGCGGTAGGCGACATCACGCAGGCACACCGCATTGCGCTGATCACGGTGTGCCGCCGTGTCGACCCGCCGGGTGCCCTTGAGCGCCTCCGCCAACGGCGCGACATCCGAGGTTTCGTTCCGCCGGATCGTGAACTGCCGCACCGGCTTGAGCACCTCGATCGCCACCACCTGGTAACGCATCTCCGGCTTCCAGAAGATCGATTCGAGCACCCCCACCGCAGCAGAAGGCGTCATCACCGGATAACTGACCCGCTCCACCTTCAACTCCGGCCGCGAGAACAACGCCGCCTCACCACTGACCTGCACCACCACCGGAAGATCACCCTCCGGGCTACGCCGCAGAGTAACCCCGTTGACCACATCCGTCGTCACCACACAGCCCCTCCCACGACAGCTCGTCGAACACGTGGACGAAGAAAGACCCCACCACAGAACCGGAGGCCCCCTCGCACAACGAGTGCGACGATCCACGACCAGTACGACAGGAACGGCCGCACCACGCCGGCACCACTCCAGGAAGGACTGACAAGAATCCGACTAGACCGCCGCCAAGGAGCGAGACTCCGTCCGACATGGACTGCGAAGTCCAAGTCGGACGTAGTCAATCCCCATCAACATCCACCCAAGGTTGCGATTCTCAGCGCCAAAGCGCTGCAGGTCACCTGCCTTGCGGGCGACTCTGAGACGCTACCAAACTTCCTTGGGTGTAGGAGCACGCGTTGCGGTGGGGTATAAAGATCTCGGCTGGGCGGGCACCGTCCCTCCAAACACGACGGTCCGCTGCGCCAACAGCGGACCGCCCAGCTCCCCCGCCATCCGTGAGACCGAAGGGAACCAGATGACAGTAAGGCAACGCCGCACCTCCAGGCCACCCGACGAGGGGCAAGAGCCCCACACCCCCTCCCCGCCCCCTTTGCGCTGGGTAGTGATATTGGCGCTGAGCGTGGCGATCGGCATCATGATCGGCACCACCGAGAGTTTGCCCACCGGCATGGTTGCCAGCCTGATCGCGGCGGGAGGGCTGCACAAGATCATAAATTGATGGGTTACCAGGTGAGCGCGCTGCGCGCTCACCTGGTGGCCTCACCACTGTCAGAAGACGAACTGCTCCAGGTTCGGGTCGAGGTTGATCCCCGTAACGGGGTCGTACTCGCCGATCCACTCGACCAGCGCACCCCGCCGTACCTCGGTGCCGAGAATCGGTCGCAGTAGCGCCATCACGCCGGTTTGGCGTAGGGCGCTGGGGTGGAGGTTCGTCGTGTACGGCTGCAAGCGGCGCAGCTTGGTCAAGTCCCGGATCGGTGCATGGCGTAGGTCCACGATGAGCTGTTCCAGTTCTTCGCGCAGTTCGGGTGTCTCGGCCCCCTGGGGCGTGACCACGTTGACGGCGTCGTCGTCGATCATCCTGAACGCCAGCTTCCGATCGCGCCGCTTGGTGCTCGCGTCCATCGGCCCGTCCGTAACGGTTTCGAACTCCCATCGTTTCCGGGCATGCTGGATGCGTTGCCCAACATGCTGATGGTCGGCGAGGGTGAGCGTGTCGTACACGTTGCGGTAGTAGCGTCCGAGTGCCTCGACATCGTCCGGGTCTGCCTTGCCTGGGCCGAACTGACGCCCGGTACAGCCGACCAGCGTCTTGTACGTCGGTGGTTGTCCGCCGTCCTGCGGCGCGAAGACGACCACCCGACCCCCGTCAGCCATCCGCCCCTCGCGGTTAGCCCGCCCGGCTGCCTGTAGCAGCGAGTCCGCCGGCGCCATCGCCCGGAACACCACCGGGAGGTCGACGTCCACCCCGGCCTCGATCAGCTGGGTGGCCACCAGCAGGACACGCTCACCCCGGTCGAGTCGCGTGCGCACCTGCGCCAGCACCCGCCGTCGATGATCCGGACACATCCGGGTCGACAGGTGCCACGCCGCCCCCTCAGGCTCGCTGTCACTCCACCGCTCGAACACCGTCTTCGCGTCCGCCGTCGTGTTGACCACCACCAACGCCGATCGTTCACCCATGGCCTGGTCGGCGACGTCAGACAGCGTCGGCTGCGGGTCGAGCTGCCACTCGTACCGCACCCTCCGCAGCTCACTGACCAGACGCGGAGTGTCGTGGATCAGATCCGTGCACGGCACGTCCTTGAACTCATCCAACGCCCAGAAACTCGGCTGCGTCGCCGAGGACAACAGCACCGTCGCCCCGAAGTGCCGCACGAGAAGGCGAAGCCCATCGAGGATCGGCGCGAGCATCGCATGCGGCAACGCCTGCACCTCGTCCAACACGATCACCGAGTTCGCCAGGCGATGAACCCGACGCATCGCCGACGGCTTACGCGCGTACAACGACTCGAACAGCCGGACGAAGGTCGTAACAACAAACGGCGCGTCCCAGTTCTCCGCAGCCAGCCGCGCCCACCGACCGGCATCCGGATCATCGAAATCAGCCTGACTGTGGTGCTCCAGGACGACCGGCTCACCACCCTCCTCATCCAACAGCCGACGATAGACGGCAGCATTCTGCTCGGTGATGGTCAGGAACGGAACCGCCACGATCACCCGACGCAACCCATGCTTCTCCGCATGCCGCAGCGCGAACCCCCCACTCGCCAACGTCTTACCAGCACCGGTCGGGGCACCGAGGCGGAACACCCCAGGCTCACGTTCCGCCGCCGCCAGACAATCCGCATAGACCCGCTCCCGTAGGCCAGCGACCGGCGAGTCGCCGCGTCCGGAGAGTTCCACACGACGCCGCTGCTCGAACACCTTGTAGAGATGACCGAAATCGGCATCCGCACGGACCCGAGGGCCAGACAACACCTGAAAGTGTGCGGCCGTGTCCAGACTGTCCGCGTCAACCAGAGCGCTGTAGCACAGACGCAACGCCATCTCCCCCACCAACGGATCTCCCCGCCAACCCTGGGGCACCAGGACACCGAGATCCGCTGGCAGATCAGGCAGCAGCCCAGCCAACTCCCGCTCAGCAGACGCCACCTCCCCAGACCAGGTGGCAAGCCTCTGCCGCAACATCGCCCGCAGCATAGGCGAATCGACGAGCCCACCATGATGACCGAAAATCGCACCAGAGAACAGTCCAAGCCCACGCTCCTGCGCGATCCTCGTCCCCAGAGACTTGTGGTCGATGCCCACTACCCCACCAGTGGACGCAACCGAAGAAAGTTTGTCCTGCCAGGAACAAGACGCCTTGCCCACATCATGCAACGCACCAAGCCAATAGGCCACCTCACCACCACCAAACGGAGCAGCAAAGCGTCGCGCCAACCCTGCCGTGCCACGAAGATGCTCTGCCAGAGAATGCCACCGGCCAGAGCTTTCAGCCGGACTATGCGCCCAAAGAATGCCCTTACCAGACACGATCAGCCCCCCACGGAAATCATTACGACGCCCGCTATTCAAGCGGGGCCAGTCCAACGAAACAAAGCAATAGACGCAGCCTGTAACGGTCGGGGCGGCGAACACTCAATCCTCGCCCGGCACATCGGCCGGGCGCAACCGGGTCTGCCCGTCGCTCTCGTACCGCCGGGTCTTGTGCCCATCCTCGCCGGCGCGACCGCCGAGCGCTGCCCTGGATGGAGTTCACCTCAACCCGACGACCATCCTCACGTTGCGATCCTCGCCCGACTCTGGAGCCGGGCGCAGACTCGACCGGCCGGATGGGCACCGGCACCCACATCCATTCGTGATCCTCGCCCGACGCGATGGCCGGGCGCAGCATCTCCCAGTCGACAGCAACCACAGCGAGCGTCAATCCGTTGCGATCCTCGCCCGACTCGGTGTCCAGGCACAGCGCCGCAATCGTGTCTACGCAAAGCCCCGCCCCGTGACTGTTTCGATCCTCGCCCGGCGCGGTGGCCGGGCGCAGCCACCCTGCTGCGGGCGGACGCGGCGATGTACCGGGCGTTCCGATCCTCGCCCGGCGCG
>NZ_MZMV01000116.1 GCF_002210435.1 Micromonospora wenchangensis | reverse complement strand
CTACAACCAGGGTCTGGGTGAGATCGACTGGGCGGGGGTGCATCACGGGAAGGGGCACCGCACCACCACCATTCCCACCTACCCGTTCCAACGGCAGAGATTCTGGGTCCACGGTGGAGCGGACGGGGCGGCCGACGGCTCCCCCGCCCGGCCGGCTTCCGGGAGACAGAAGCCATCCAGACATAAGATCCACCTTTATCCGCCCGCCCGGGAAAACCACGTCGACAAGGACCGGATGTCATGACTACGGAATACGGACTCAAGCGTCACTTCAACGGTGACGCCGCCCGCCTCATCGGCGGCAAGATCCGCGAGGTTCACCCGGACTTCGACGTCGATGAATACGCCGTCGAGGTGGAGCGTCGCATTCCCGGAAAGGAGCTGAAGGACCGCGTCCTGGTCCTGGCGGAGGGGCTGCGCAGCCGGCTCCCCGAGGACTATCCCGAGAGCGTGAAGATCATCCTGGCCATCCTCGGCGACGAACTCGCCGAGGGCGAGGGGATGTTCAACGTGAGCTGGTACCTCATGCCGGTGGCCCGGTTCGTCGAGGAGTACGGCCTGGACCACCCCGAGGTGTCCCTTGACGCACTGGTCGAGATCACCAAACGGCACACCGCCGAGTACGCCATCCGCCCCTTCATCGAGCAGCACCACGAGCTGACGATGAAGCGGATGGCCGACTGGGCCCGGGATCCCAGCCACAACGTCCGGAGAATGGCGAGCGAGGGGGTGCGTCCCCGGCTTCCCTGGGCGCGTACGCTCACCGCCTTCGTCCGGGACCCGCAGCCCGTACTGGAGATCCTCGAACCGCTGCGCAGCGACCCCTCCGAGTACGTGCGCAAGTCGGTGGCGAACAACCTCAACGACATCTCCAAGGACTCGCCCGACGTCGCGCTGGCCACCGCGTTGCGCTGGTCGCAGGAGAGCCCGACCCCGGAGACCACCTGGATCGTCCGGCACGCACTGCGCACGCTGGTCAAGAAGGGTAACCAGGAGGCGCTGGCGATCGTGGGCGTCACCGGCGGCGAGCACATCCGGGTGCCCGCGATGGGGCTCCACCCCCGCACCCTGGCGCTCGGTGAGTCGACCATGATCCGTCTCGACGTCGAGAACACCGACAGCCGCCGGCACACCGTCACCGTGGACTACGTCGTGCACCACGTCCGCAAGAACGGCCAACGCATCCCCAAGGTGTTCAAGCTGACCACGCTGGACCTCGCCCCCGGCGAGCGCCGGGCGGTGGAGAAGTCGCACCCGGTCCGGGAGGTCTCCACCCGGCGCTACTACCCCGGCGAACACCTCGTCGACATCCAGGTCAACGGCCAGGTGCTGGCCACTGACAGATTCGACCTCCGGCTGTGAACGGCCACCGTACGCCGCTCGCCGCCGACCACCCGGTGCTGCGTGACCACCGGATCGGCGACACGCCGGTCCTGCCCGCGGCGGCGCAACTCGACGCGATGCTCAGCGCCTGCGCGGCGACCCGGGAGGGCGGGAGCTGGCAGCTCGACCGGGTGGCGTTCCTCGCGCCGCTGCCGGTCGCGCCCGGCGGGTCGGTCGAGATCGAGACCGTGCTCACCCCGGCCGGGGAGTGCACGCTCACCTCGTGGCAGCCGGACGGCTCCGGCCCGGTCCTGCACAGCCGGGCCCGGGCCACCCGCACCGCGTTGGCCCCGCCGAGCTACCGGGACGTGGCGGGGCTGCGCGCCGGCTGCGCCGACGAGGTGCCGCTCGCCACCGTCGACGAGTGGCGGCGGAGCAGCGGCATCGCGTACGGCCCGACGTTGCGGGCGATCCGAGCCGCGCACCGGGGGCCCGACCGGATGCTGGCCGTGCTCCGCGCCTCCGGCGGGCTGACCGACCGGCACTTCGTCCCGCCGCCGCTGCTGGACAGCGTCTTCCAGTGCCTCGGCATGCTCGACGACGGCACGGCGGGGGCCTGCCTGCCCTGGTACGTCGGACGGATCACCGCCCGCCGGCCGGTCACCGGCACGGTCCTGGCCCTGGTCGAGCGGACCGACCCGGCGGGCGGGGCCGGCGGCGCGGTGCGCGGGCGGGCCACGGTCTGCAACCAGCAGGGCGAGGTGTTGTTGGAGCTGGACCGGATCGTCCTCAAGGCGGCCGGCCCGGCCACCGCCCCGGCGGCCCCCCACCGGCAACCCCCGTCGACCCGCCCCACCCCTGCACCCACCGACCCGTCTCAGGTCGACCCGCCTCCCGCTGATCCGGCGTCAGTCGACCGGGTGCCCGCCGGCTCGGTCACCGCCGTGGCCTGGCGGCCGGTCGTCCCCACCCCGGAACCGGCCACCGACCCCGGTCGTACCTGGGTGGTGTCGGGGGAGGCCGGCGTCGAGTCGTACGAGGGTGGGCCCGTCCTGCTCACCCCGGCCGACCTGGACGACGTCCACCTCGACCGGGCACTTGCCGAGACGCCGCCCGCCGAGGTGGTCTACGTGGCACCGCGCGGCGGGCGGGACCGGGCGGAGGCCGTCGCCCTGTTGCACGGCGTCTTCACCCTGGTCCGGCGGCTCGCGGCGCAGCCGCCCATGCCGGCCCTCACCATCGTCACCAACGCCGCCCAGCAGGTCACCGACGGTGAGTCGATCGAGCCCGGACAGGCCGCGCTGTGGGGCCTCGCGCGTACCCTGCGGATCGAACACCCGCAGGCCCGGGTCCGCCTCGTCGACATCGGCCTGGGCGGCGGCACAGAGCCGCCGACCCTCGACGAGGTACGGCACGGCGAGGCGGAACTCGCCTGGCGGGACGGCTCCTGGTACGCGCCCACCCATCCGGCGGTGCCGGTCGTACCCGGGCGGTCGGCCCGGTCGTTGGCCGGTGGCCGGTTCCTCGTCACCGGTGGTCTGGGCGGCATCGGCCTGCACGTGGCGGAGTTCCTGGCCGGTGCGGGCGGTGCCCACCTCACCCTCCTCGGCCGCACGGTACCCACCGAGGGGCCGACCAGGGTCCGGCTGGACCGGCTCGCCACCACCTGCGACCTGCGGATCGTCGCCGCCGACGTCCGTACGCTGCCGGACGTGCTGCGCGGCGCGGAACCCTTCGACGGGGTCTTCCACGCCGCGGGTGTGCTGCGCGACGGGTTGGCGCGCAGCCTGTCGGCGGAGCGGATCGACGAGGTGTTCGGGCCGAAGATCGGTGGGGTGCACGCGCTCGACGAGGCGTTCCCCGCCGACGCGCGACCCGGGTTCGTCGTGCTGTTCTCCTCCATCTCGGCGACCCACGGCAACCTCGGCCAGAGTTCCTATGCGACCGCCAACGCCTACCTCGACGGCTACGCCGCGCGCCGTCGGGCCGCCGGGGAGGCGTGGTACAGCCTCGGCTGGGGTCTGTGGCGGGTCGGCATGGGTGCGGGGATCGCCGACGCCGCGGCGGCACGCGGCATCCCGGCACTGACCGCCGCCGACGGCATCGCGCTGCTGCGGCACACCCTCGAACTGACTCCCGCGAACTACGTCGTGTCCGCAGTCGACGAACCGGAGGACGACCAGATGACCACCGTGACCCCCGTCGAGACCCGGCTGTGGCCGGCGTTGTCGGAGATCCTGAAGCGGACCCTGCACGTCGACCAGGTGTCGCCCGAGGACAACCTGCTGGAACTGGGGCTGGACTCGATGATGGCGGTCGAGGTCTCGGCCGCGCTGGCCGGTGAGGGGCTGGACGTCGACCCGGTGGCCATGTTCGACCACCCCGACGTCGGGGCGCTGGCCCGGCATCTGGAAGGACTGCCCCGCCACCCGTCGGGCCCGGCCGCGCCCGCCACCCCGGCCCCGCCCGTCACCGGCCCGCCCACCCCGGCCGCGCCCGCCACCCCGGCCCGCCCCGTCGCCGCGGTACCGGTGGCGTCGTCCTCCGCCGTGCCGGTGGGCGGACGGTCCGGGTCCGCCGCCGTGCCGGCCGGATCATCCGCCGGGTCGGGTGGCGCGTCGCCGGGCCCGACGACCGCGTCGGGGACAGCGCGCTTCGTGCCGGACTGGGACCGCTACCGCGACGTCGACGCCGCCGACGGGCGTCCGCCCCGGCCCGGCCACCGGGCGGGGACGGGTCCGGCGACGGGGAACCCGGGGACGAACGGGCACCGGCCGGCGGCGGGTCCGCCGGCCGCCCGGGAGCGGCCCACCGGGCCGCCCGGTGCCGCCGTCCCGGTCGGCGCGTCGGTGCCCCGCCGCACCCTGCCCGGCCGGCTCGGCGACCACCCGGACGGCTCCTTCCTCGACCGGCGCATCGACGCGTTGTCGGTGGACGACCGGGTGGTCATCGCCCAGGACGACTACTTCTACGAGCCGGTCATCGAGGAGTCCAAGGGTGCCTGGATCAAGTTCGACGGCCGGTGGTTCCTGAACTTCGCGTCGTACAGCTATCTCGGGCTGATCGGCCACGACTACATCAACCACCAGGCGCAGCGGGCCCTGGAGCGGCACGGCACCGGCGCGCACGGCGTGCGGCTGCTCGCCGGCACCCTGCACCTGCACCGCGAGCTGGAGCTGGGCATCGCCCGGTTCCTCGGGGCCGAGGACGCCATCGTCTACACCAGCGGCTACATGGCCAACGTGGCGACGATCGGCGCGCTGGTCGGGCCGGGCGACGTGGTGATCGGCGACGTCTACAACCACGCCAGCATCCTGGACGGCTACCGGCTGTCCGGCGCGACCGTGATCACCTACGCCCACAACGACCTGACCGACCTGGAACGTGCCCTGCGCCGGGCGGGTGACGCCGGGAAACTGGTGGTCACCGACGCGGTCTTCAGCATGGACGGTGACATCGCCGACCTGCCCGGCATCCTGGCGCTGTGTGAGCGCTACGACGCGCCGCTGATGGTCGACGAGGCGCACAGTCTCGGTGTGCTGGGCGCCACCGGGCGGGGCATCACCGAGCACTTCGGCATCGATCCGGCCCGGGTCGCGGTCAAGATGGGCACGCTGTCCAAGACGGTGCCCAGCACCGGCGGCTACGTGGCCGGCTCCAGCGACCTGGTCTTCGCCCTGAAGAACAACGCCCGGGGCTGGATGTTCTCCGCCGCCGGCACCCCCATGCAGGTGGCCGCCGCGCGGGCCGCGGTGGAGGTGATGGAGGCGGCCCCGCAGCTCACCGGGGAACTGCGGGCACTCACCGACAGGTACCGGGCGACGCTGCGCGGTCTCGGCTTCGACACCCTGGCCAGCGAGACACCGGTGGTGCCGATCATCTGCGCCAGCGCCGGGCAGGCCCAGGAGATGGCCCGGCTCTGCCAGGCCGAGGGCATCTTCGTCCAGCCCATTGTCTATCCCACCGTGCCCAAGGCGCTGCCCCGGCTGCGCACCATCGTCAACCTCAGCCACTGCGCCGACGACCTCGACCATGCCGTCGCCGTCTTCACCCGGGCCGGCCGGCAGGTCGGGCTCATTCCCTGAGAACTGCCGGCGCGCTCCGACCGAGACCCACCCGTGTTGCCGGCCGCCCGACCGGGCGGCCGGCGGAGGAACCCCGTCGAGAGGAGAACGCAGTGAGTGACATCGACAGCAGGGCCTTCTTCGGTGCCGTCCTGAAGGCTGTCGCCTGCACCCGCAACCACAACACCGACGAGACCGGCTACGCCGAGGGGGTGCTGACGCCGACCGCCCGGATCCGGGAGTTCGAGAAGGAACTCGGCGACCGGGCCCTCACCCGGGCCGAGGCCGAGCAGGTGCTGGGCTGGCTGGACGCCACGTTCCGGGCCAAGCTCACCCCCGCCGAGGAGCGGGAGCACTACCACCGGTACATCGCCGAGGTGTCCGGGGTGACCCGGGCGCCGGCCACCGTCGCCGCCTGACCGGCGGCGTCCGGTCCGGGGTGCGCCGCCGACCCGGTCCCGTCGGTGGCGCCCCCCGGCCACCCGCCCCTGCCCGATGTCGAGCGCCGAGGACGTCGCCCATGTCGAAGCTCGCCTGGTACAGCCACGAGATCTGCTTCTGGCACGACCCCGGACCGGGATCGGGCTACCTGCCCGTCGGTCCGGGCATCGAACCCCTGCGCCAGCACGCCGTCGACCCGGACCTGCGCCGGGCCGAGGGACTGGTCCGGCTGGCCGGGGTGCTGGACCACTACACCCCGGTCACCCCCGAGCCGGCCACCGACGACGACCTGCTGCTGGTGCACGTGCCGGAACACCTCGCCCGGGTCGAGGCGGCCTCCGCGCTCGGCGCGGGCGACGCCGGGGTGTACGCGTACGTCAACCACCACAGCGCCCAGGCCGCCCGGGTGGCCGCGGGGGCCGGCGCGCAGGCGGCCACCGCCGTGCTCGACGGACGCTTCGACCGGGCGTACTGCCTGGTCCGGCCGCCCGGACACCACGCCGAGCCGGACCGGGCGATGGCGCTGTGCCTCTACAACAACGTGGCGGTCGCCGCGCGGGCGGCGCAGCGGCACGGGGCACGCCGGGTGCTGGTGCTCGACTGGGACGTGCACCACGGCAACGGCATCCAGCGCACCTTCTACGAGGACCCGGACGTGCTCTACGTCTCGATCCACCAGGAGGGGCTGTTCCCACCCGCGTCGGGGCTGGTCACCGAGACGGGCACGGGTGCCGGCGCGGGCCGCACCCTCAACGTGCCGTTGCCCGCCGGTTCGGGGCACGAGGCGTACCTGGCGGCGCTGTCCCGGCTGGTCGTGCCGGCGGCGCGCGCCTTCCGCCCGGAGCTGATCCTGGTCGCGGCCGGTGTCGACGCGAGCGGCCACGACCCGATGGGTCGGATGATGTGCACCAGCCGGACCTTCCACGCGATGACCCTGACGATGTGCGCGCTGGCCGACGAACTCACCGGTGGGCGGATCGTCTTCGTCCACGAGGGCGGCTACTCGGCCTGGTACCAGCCGACGCTGGTGTTGGCCATCGCGTCGGCGATCGCCGGCCTGCCACCCCCGCCCGATCCCTTCCTGCACTCGTTGGAGCACCTGCCCGGGCAACGGCTGCGACCGCAGCAGAGCCGAGTGGTCGAGCACCTCGAGGCCCACCACCCGATGCTGACATGAGGAGGGCGGAGCCGATGAACGGCTGGTTGATGCGGGTGGGCGCGGGCCTGCGGCACCCGGTCGAGGGCGGGTCCCACTCCGCCCGCCCGGCCCGCGGCGGACCGTGGGCGCGACTGATCGCGTTGCCGCACGCCGGTGGCTGGCCGTCGGCGTTCCGCACCTGGCGGCCGGTGCTGCCGGCGGGGGTCGAGCTGCTGGTCGCCCAGTTGCCAGGCCGGGGGCTGCGGGCCGGGGAGCCGCCGCTGCGCCGGGTGGCGCCGCTCGTCGCCGGCCTCAGCCGCGCCGTCGCGGAGCTGCCACCGCTGCCGTACGCCGTCGTCGGGCACAGCTTCGGCAGTGTGCTGGGCTACGAACTGACCCGGGCGATGGAGCGGCTCGGCCGGCCGCCCCGGCTGCTCACGGTGTCGGCCCGCCAACCACCGTGCTTTCCCAGCGAGCCGCCGTTCGCACACCGCCGGACGGACGACGAACTGCTGGAACACCTGGTGGAGATCGGCGGGATCGGCCCCGAGCTGCTGCACCGGGGGGACCTGGTGCGCCCCGCGCTGGCCGCGATCCGGGCCGATCTCGAAGCCATGGAGACCTACCGCCGGCCGCCGACGGGGGTGGCGGTGCCGATCCTGTCGCTGGGCGCGGTGGATGACCCGGTCGTCGTCGCCGACCGGCTGCACCTGTGGTCGCTGGAGACGACGGGGGTCTTCTCCCGCCTGATGTTCACCGGCGGCCACTTCTACCTGTACGACCCGGACACCGCGGCGACCATCGCGGAACATCTCTTAAACCTTTGTTTCCCCCATATGGCGGAACATCAAGAAATGTCCCACCCCAGTGCGATGCTCTCGCACTGACCACTCCGCACCATCCAGAGAGGAACCACCTTGGGCACCACGAGCGAACCGCAGCACCGGGCGAGCACCCGGGAATGGCTGGGCCTGGCAGTGCTGGCACTACCGACGCTGCTGCTCTCCATCGACATGAGCGTCCTGCACCTCGCGGTGCCGCACATCAGCGAGAGCCTGCTGCCCAGCGCGCCACAGATGCTGTGGATCATCGACATCTACGGCTTCATGATCGCCGGCCTGCTGGTGACCATGGGCACGCTCGGTGACCGCATCGGCCGGCGTCGGCTGCTACTGATCGGGGCCGCCGCGTTCGGGGTCGCCTCGGTGATCGCCGCGTACGCCGACAGCGCCGCCATGCTGATCGCCGCGCGCGCCGCGCTCGGTATCGCCGGCGCCACCCTGATGCCGTCCACCCTCGCGCTGATCAGCAACATGTTCCAGGACGCGAAGCAGCGGGGGATCGCGATCGCCGTCTGGGTCACCATGTTCTCCGTCGGCATCGCGCTCGGCCCGGTGGTCGGCGGCGCGTTGCTGGAGTATTTCTGGTGGGGCTCGGTCTTCCTGCTGAACGTGCCGATCATGGTGGTGCTGCTGCTGGCCGGCCCGCGCCTGCTGCCCGAGTACCGGGACGCCGACGCCGGCCGGCTCGACCTGACCAGCGTGGCGCTGTCCCTGGCCACCATCCTGCCGGTCATCTACGGCCTCAAGGAGCTGGCCAAGGACGATCCGGGCCTGCTGCCGGTGTTCGCGATCGTCGCCGGCCTGGCCGTCGGCGTGTTCTTCGTCCGCCGGCAGCGGGGCCTCACCAGCCCGCTGGTCGACCTGCGGCTGTTCCGCAACCGCGCGCTGACCACCGCCCTGGTGGCGATGCTGTTCAGCATGCTGATAGCCGGTGGGACGTACCTGTTCGTCACGCAGTACCTCCAGCTCGTGGTGGGGCTCTCCCCGCTGCGGGCCGGGCTGTGGCTGCTGCCGGCGGCGATCGCGCTGATCGTCACCTCGATGCTCTCCCCGGTGCTGGCCGGGCGCTTCGCCCCGGCGCACGTGGTGGCCGCCGGCCTGGCCGTCTCGGCGGTCGGGCACCTGAGCCTGGCCCTGCTCGGCAGCGAGGGCGGGCTGACCCAGCTGGTGGTCGGCTTCCTCCTGGTCTACGCCGGGGGCGGGCCGCTGATCGCCCTCGGCACCGACATCGTCGTCGGGTCGGCACCGCCCGAGCAGGCCGGCTCCGCCTCGGCCGTCTCGGAGACCAGCACCGAACTGGGCATGGCGCTCGGCGTCGCCATCCTGGGCAGCATCGGCGCGATCGTCTACCGCAGCCAGGTCACCGTCCCCGAGGGCACCGCCGCGGGGGACACGCTGGCCACCGCCGTCGCCGCCGCCGAGCGGCTGCCCGGGGAGGTCAGCGCGACGCTGCTGGCCTCCGCCCGGGAGGCGTTCACCGGCGGGCTGAACGTGATCGGCGCGATCAGCACCGTGATCACCGTCCTGCTCGCCGTGGCGGTGCTGACCATGGTCCGCGTCCGGCCGGCCGCGCCGGACGACGTCCCGGTGGACGACACCGTACCGGCGCGGTCGGCGTCCTGACCCGCGTTCGCCCC
>NZ_MZMV01000115.1 GCF_002210435.1 Micromonospora wenchangensis | reverse complement strand
GGGGGTTAGGGTTTCGGGGTGACGGGGTATGCGGGTGACATCGATCTTGCTCATCGGCTCGCGGATGCCGCCGACGCCATCTCGATGGCCCGGTTCCGGGCACTGGACCTGCGGGTGACGGCGAAGCCGGACCTGACTCCCGTGTCCGACGCGGACACCTCCGTCGAGCGGGAGATCCGGGCGCTGCTGGCCCACCACCGGCCGGACGACGGACTGCTCGGCGAGGAGTACGGCGAGCAGCCGGCCACCGGCCCGCACGACCGGCGGTGGGTGATCGACCCGATCGACGGCACCAAGAACTTCGTCCGGGGCGTGCCGGTGTGGGCCACCCTGATCGCCCTGCTGGAGGGGGACCGGCCGGTGGTCGGGCTGGTGTCCGCCCCGGCGCTCGGCAGGCGCTGGTGGGGCGCGGGCGGCGTGGGGGCGTACGCGGGGCGCGACGCCGCCTCCGGCGAGCCGATCCGGGTCTCCGGGGTACGCGACCTCGCCGACGCCAGCTTCTGCTACTCGTCGCTGACCGGGTGGGAGGCGGCCGGCCGGCTGGACGCGGTGCTCCAGTTGATGCGCGACACCTGGCGCAGCCGCGCGTACGGCGACTTCTACGGCTACATGCTGCTGGCCGAGGGGGCACTGGACGTGATGGTGGAGCCGGAACTGTCGCTGTGGGACGTGGCCGCGCTGGTGCCGATCGTGACCGCCGCCGGGGGCACCATGACCACCCTGGAGGGCACCCCCGCCCCTGGTGGGACGGCATCCGGCGAGATCAGCGCGATCGCCACCAACGGGCCGCTGCACACCGACGTGCTGTCCCGGCTGGGTCGGCCAACCGCGCGCTGAACGCGACGGCCCTCTATTCTCGCCTGGTGGTGTCCTCCGGTTGGTGCTTCCTCGCGGCGATGATCATCGCGTACGGCTTCGCCAACATGCTCCAGTCGGTGGCCGCCGCCCGCACGACCGTGCACCACACCTTCGACCCGGGGCTGCTGCTGCGGCTGGCCGGGCACCGGACGTACCTGATCGGGCTGCTCTGCCAGGTGACCGGCTTCGTGCTGGCCTTCCTGGCCCGGCGCGACCTGCCGTTGTTCCTGGTGCAGGCGAGCGTGGCGGCGGGGCTGGGGGTGACCGCCCTGCTGGGGGTGGTGGTGCTCAAGTGGCGGCTGCCCGCCGCCGAGGTGGCGCTGCTGGTGTTGCTCTTCGCCGGGATCACCGCGCTGGTGCTCTCCGCCCAGCCGGCCCCCTCCAAGGGGCTCGGCACCGCCGGCCTGGTCACCCTGGCGCTGGCGCTCGGCGGGATCGGACTGCTCGGCTTCTTCGCGGTACGCCTGCACGGGGCCCCCGGCTCGGTGGCGCTCGGCTCCCTGGCCGGGCTGGCGTTCTCCGCCGCCGCGGTGGCCGCCCGGCCGCTGGCCTCCGCCCCGTCGGCCGAGGCGTTCGTCCGTGACCCGCTGCTCTACCTGCTGATCGCCCACTCGCTGGTGGGTCAGTTGCTGCTCGGCCTGGCGATGCAGCGGGGCTCCACGACGGCGGCCGTCGCCGCGATGGACGCCGCTGGGGCGGTACCCGCCGCCATCGTCGGCCTGCTGCTGCTCAACGACAAGATCTGGCCGGGCCGGGAGTGGCTGGCCGCCGTCGGCTTCCTGATCACCCTCGCCTCGGTCATCGGGCTCACCCGGTACGCCGCACCCCAGCACCACCACGCGGTGGCCCGCACCCCGGAACGCGCCATGGTCGGCGCGGTCCCCCGGGCCTGAGCCCGACGGGCCGGCACCACACGAAGGCCGGCAGCACCCGACAGCCGGGTTCGGCGATGGCGGAGGAGCTGGTCAGACGCCGACCGGGCCGGTGGTCGTCCCCGTGACCGGCGTCTCGACCTCCACCGTCACGGCGGCGTCCCGGCCGGCCGGCGGCTCGGCCTCGACGTCGACCGGCACCGTGTCGGGCACCTCGACCGGGGTACGCCGGCCCACCACCCGCTCGTAGAGCCGTTCCAGCGCGCCGGCCGTCCGCTCCCAGGTGTAGCTGCACCGCACCCGGTCCACCGCGGCGTGCCCGTAGGCGAACCGGCCGGCGTTGTCGGCGAGCAGCCGGCGAAGTGTCATGCCCAGCGTGCGGACGTCGCCGGGGGGCACCAGCCGACCGGTGACCTCGTCGACCACCGCGTCGGCGATGCCGCCCACGGCGTAGCCGACCACCGGCACCCCGCAGGCCATCGCCTCCAGCGACACCCGCCCGGCCGCCGAGTAGTGCGGGGTGCAGGCGACCACGTCGGCCGAGCGGTACCAGGTGGCGAGCTGGTCGTGCGGCACCGCGCCGACCAGGGTGACCTGGTCGGCGACCCCGGCCCGCTCGGCCAGCTCGCGCAGCCGCCGGGCCTCCGCGTGGGTGGCCAGCTGGTCGGCCGGCGGCCCACCGGCGATCACCAGTTCCGCGTCGCCGACCAGCCGCATCGCCCGGATCAGGTCGTCCTGGCCGTGTCCCGGGGACAGCCCGCCGACGGACAGGATGCGGGCCCGCTGGTCGCGGGGGGCGGCCTCGCCGTCGGGGTGGAACCGTTCGACGTCCACCCCGGTCGGCACCATCGCCACCGAGGAACGTTGCAGCCCCATCCGGGTCAGCTCGTCGACCTCGTCGGTGCACTGGGCGACGGCGACGTCCACCGCCCGGGTGAGCGCGCGCTCCAGCGGGATGCGCTCGCCGGGGCCGTCGTACTCGCGGCCGAGGTGGCGGCGCTGCTCGACGCCGAGCGAGTGGAAGGTCTGCACCACCGGGATGTCCGTCTCCCGGACCGCGTGCGCGGCGGCCAGGCCCCCGATCCAGTAGTGCCCGTGCACCACCTCCGGCGTCCACTCCCCCGCCCACCGGTCGGCCAACCAGCGGCCGAACTCGGGCACGTGCGGGACCAGGTCGGCGGTGACGGTGGGGCGGGCCGGGCCGACGGGCACCCGTTCCACCCGGTACCCGTCGATCTCGACGCTCGCCGGCAGGGCCGGGTCGTCGCGGCGCTCGTACACCCGCACGTCGTGGCCGCGCCCGGCCAGCTCGCCGGCGACCCGAGCGACGTGCTCGTGGGTGCCGACGGGTGGTCCTTCCGCGTGCCGGGACGACCCGGCGTGCGCGCAGACGAGGCCGACGCGCATGGTGCACCTCCATGCGATCTGCGAGGGATGGTCTCCGGTCAGAGCGTCCCATTAACCGGGGCCCCACGAGCCGAAACCTCGCAGATCGGAAGCGGTCAGCGGGCCGGCGGGCCGGCTGTGGGGCACCCCACACCGACCCGGGCCGGTGCCGGCCTGACCCGGGGTGAGCTGCGGCCGACCGGAGCGGTCCCGCTGATCAGTGGCCGCGCGGCGGCATGAGCCGGCCCGACCGGGGGTACCGAGCGGGAATGCCGATGACCCGTACCCCCGCCGTCGCCGCCGTGGTGGTCGCCGGCGTCAGCGGCGGGTCCGACGCCATCCTGACGCCGCGCCGCGCCCGGCCCGGCGTCGCCGGGGCGACCACCGCCCGGCCGCACCGGGCCTCCCGGCCGTCCGGCACGACGACGCGCCCGGCCCGCGCCGATCGGGGGCGACGGTGACGAGCCGCGCCGACCTGCCGAACCCGGGGACGGTCCGGCACCCCCGGGCGGGCTGCCAGGTGGTCGCCGACGACTCCTCCGCGCTGGTCCGGCTCGCCGGGACGGTGGAGCCGGACGACGTCGACCGGGTCCGCGACGCGCTGCTCACCCGGCTCGTCGACCGGCCCGGTCCGATCGTGGTCGACCTGGCCGGGCTGCGCGCCGGTGGGGCGACCGCCGGACAACTGCTGGCCGGGGTACGCCGGGCGGTGCGCGACTGGCCCGCCGCCGACCTGCTGGTGGTCGACCCGAGCGGGATGGTCGCCGACGGGGACGCGACCGGACTGGCGGTCTACCCGAGCGAGGCCGAGGCGATGGCGGCCCTGGCCCGTACGCCGATGGCGGCGGTGCTGACCGAGGAGCTGACGCCGACGGTCGGGGCGGCCCGGTGGGCGCGGGAACTGGTGACCGACGGTTGTGCCCGGTGGGGTGTGCCGGAGCTGGCCGAACCGGCCTGCATCGCGGTCACCGAGCTGGTCAACAACGTGGTGGCGCACGTGTCGACCCCGATGACGCTGCGGTTGGCCGCGCAGGGCGACACGGTGCACCTGGCGGTGCGGGACCGCTCCCGGCGGCAGCCCCGCTACGTGGGGCCGGCCCCGCTCACCTCGGCCGGTGGCCGGGGGCTGCTGCTGATCGACACGGTGGCCCGGCGCTGGGGCAGCACCCTGCTCCCGGACGGCAAGGTGATCTGGTGTGTGCTGCACACCGAGGACGAGTCACACTGGCACCACGACTGATTGCCGCCCTTTCGTCCCGATCCGGCGAGCGGGACCCGGTTACCCGGGCCGTGCCAGTGGGTAGTGCTCAGCCATGCGCGACGACGAGTTCCCGACCCCCGTGTCCGACCCCGAGGCGCTCGGCCTGCCCGACACCGCCGACGACGACTCGACCGCCGACGACGACGTGCTGACCGGCCGGGAGGCCGACGGCCCCGACCCGGCCCAGCTGCCCGGCGACCGCACCCCGGTGGCCGTCGACCACTTCGGCACCACGGCCGACGAGCAGCTCGACGGCGAGTCGTTGGAGTACAAGCTCGACCGCGAGCAGTACGAGCGGCGGGCCGACGACCCGCTGGCCGGGCCGGTCGACCCGGACATCGCCGCCGAGGCGGAGAACGAGGAGGCCGCCGCGCAGGCCCAGCTCGACGCCGACGTGCTCGACCCGGGCCCCACCTCGGACCCGAACTCCCCGGTCTCGCTCTACGACCACGGCCAGCTCGGCACCGTCGCCGACGCGCAGGTGGGCCGGCTGGTCGAACCGGACGAGGGGGCCCGCACCGACCAGGAGACCGACAGCATCGCCTACGACGCGGGCGCGGCCGGCGGCGGCGCGAGCGCCGAGGAACTGGCCGTCCACGAGACCCGGCCGCCCGAGGCGCACTGACCTCAGTCGTCCAGGCCCCGCTCGATCGCGTAGCGGGTCAGCTCGACCCGGTTGTGCAGCTGGAGCTTGCCGAGCGTGTTCTGCACGTGGTTCTGCACGGTGCGGTGCGACAACCCGAGCCGCCCGGCGATCTGCTTGTAGGACAGCCCCTTCGCCACCAGCCGCAGCACCTCGGTCTCCCGGTCGGTGAGCCGGGGTGCCGCGCCGGGCCCGTCGTCGCCGGACCCGCCGGCCGGCGGGTCCGCGGCGAGCCGCCGGTACTCGCCCAGCACCAGCCCGGCCAGGCCCGGGGTGAACACCGGCTCACCGGCCGCCGTCCGGCGTACCGCGTCCAGGAACTCCGCCGGGGCCGCCGACTTCAGCAGGTAGCCGGTGGCCCCGGCCTTCACCGCGTCCAGCACGCCCTGCTGCTCGCCGCTGGCCGACAGCATCAGCACCCGGACCCGGGGCAACGCGGCCCGCAGTCCCTGGATCACCTCCACCCCGGAGATGTCAGGCAGTTGCAGGTCGAGCACCACCACGTCGGGTCGGGCGGCGGCGGCCACCCGGACCGCCTGGCGGCCCTCCCCGCTGGTCGCCACCACCAGGTGCCCGGCCTCGGTGAGGTCCCGGGCCACCCCCTCCCGCCACATCGGGTGGTCGTCGACCACCATCACCCGTACCCCGGTCATCGGTTCCTCCTCGGCACCATCAGTTCGATCTCGGTGCCCTCCCCCGGCGTCGAGATGATCCGCACCTCGCCGCCGAGGTCGGTCATCCGTCCCCGGATGGCCTGCGCCACCCCCAGCCGGCCCTGCCGGGCCGCCTCGACCAGCCGGCCCTCCGGGATGCCCGGCCCGGCGTCACGCACCGACACGGTCACCGTGTCGCCCTCGTCCTCCACGAGCACCCAGGCCCGCCCGTCGGCGTGCCGCCGCACGTTGTCCAGGGCCGCCGCCGTCGCGGCGGCCACCTCCCGGGCCACCGGCGCGGGCAGCGGCACCGGGGTCGCCGGGGCGGAGACCTGCACCGTCGCCGAGGCGTACCCGGACAGCAGGGACCGCAGGTCGACCTCGCCGACCGGGTCGACGGGGGACGTCGGCGGGGCCCCGGAGATCAACGCGCGTAACGCCACCTCCTGCTGGCCGGCGAGCCGGGCCAGCTCACCGGCCTCCCCGTCGAGGTGCGCGCCGCGCCGCTGGACCAGGGACAGCACCTGGAGCACCGAGTCGTGGATGTCCCGGGCCAGCCGTTCCCGTTCCCGGGTCGCCGCCTCCAGCTCCACCGCCCGCTGCAACCGCTCCTCGGTGCTCACCGCCAGCCGGGCCACGTGCCCCACCACCGCACCGGCGAGCAGCAGCAGGATCGCCCCGGTCAGCGAGGACGGGCCGATCCGGCCCCGGGTGGCGAGGTCCGTGCCGCCGATCAGCAGCGCGGCCACCGTGCCGCGCCGCCGCCCGCCGGAGACCGCCCAGGCCAGCACCGGGCCGGCCAGCCAGGCCACGGCCAGGGCGGGCACCCCGGCGGCCAGCGCCGGGCGTCCCACCACCCACGGCGTGACCGCCAGGATCGCCAGGACCACGCCGAGGTCGGCCAGGAGCAGCGGCCAGCGCCGGTTGGCCGGCCGGGCGTACCCGACCGCCGTCACCCCGGACCAGGCCAGCATCACCAGCAGTACGCCGCCCGCGGCGACCGGGTGGGCGTACCGGCCGCCGTCGCGCAGGACCAGCAGGCCGACGTACGCCAGCGAGGCGAACCGGAAGACCGCGACGGACCGCCACAGCGGGTCGGCGAAACCTCCCGGCGGGGACGACGGCATGGCCGCCACGATGCCACAGTCCCCTGGTCAGCCGGCCGGGCCGGTCGGTGCGGACCGGAGAACCCTGACGTGCGGTAGAAATAGCGTGAAAAACTCCGAGATCGCTGTCGGGACAGGGCCCATGACGAACGCAGAACTTCCCACACCGCGTACGGTGGTGCCCATCGAACCTTCCCTTCTCATCGCCGAGGCGTTCGACCAGGCACAGGTGACCGAGCTGAGACACTCGGTCAGTTCCTGCGCGCACGCGGCCGGCCTGGCCGGGCAGCGGCTCGACGACTTCGTGCTGGCGGTCAACGAGCTGATCACCAACGCCGTCCGGCACGGCGGCGGCCGGGGCTGGCTGCGGCTCTGGCGACGCCCCGGCGAGTTGGTCTGCGAGGTCTCCGACCACGGCAGCGGCATCAGCGAGCAGCGGCTCGACGACCGCAGCCGGCCCGCCCCGGACACCGCCGGCGGCTGGGGGCTCTGGCTGGCCCGGGAGCTGAGCGACGCGATGGAGGTCGAGAGCGGCTCGGCCGGCACCACCGTACGGATCAGCGCCGCCGCCGGCTGACCCGCCGCCCCTGGTCCGCCCTCCCCTGACCCGCCGACCCGGCCCGGCCCGGCCCGCCGGTGCCGGTCAGCCGAACAGGGCGCTGACCGACTCGCCGTTGTGGATGCGGCGCATCGCCTCGGCCAGCGCCGGGGCCACCGAGAGCACCGTCAGCTTCGGCACCCGCTTGTCCGCCGGGATCGGCACGGTGTTGGTGCAGACGATCTCGCGTACCCCCTCGACGGCGGCCAGCCGGCTCAGCGCGCCGCTGGAGAACAGGCCGTGGGTGCAGGCCAGCCGGATCGACCGGACGTTACGTTCGTGCAGGTGGCCGATCAGTTCGACCACCGTGCTGCCCTTGGCGATCTCGTCGTCCAGCACGATCACGTCCCGGTCGGCCACCTCGCCGATCACCGTGCTGATGGTGACCCGGTCGTCGCTGAACCGCTGCTTCGCCCCGGCCGCGACCGGGGTGCCGAGCATCCGGGCGAACGCCGCCGCCTCCTTGGCGTTGCCCAGGTCCGGCGAGACCACCACCGTGTCACCCAGGTCCCGCCCCCGGAAGTGGGCGGCCAGCTCCCGCAGCGCGTGCAGGTGGTCGACCGGGACGCTGAAGAAGCCGTGCACCTGCGGCGAGTGCAGGGTCATCGCCAGCACCCGGTGGGCGCCGGCCGAGGTGAGCAGGTCAGCCACCAGCCGGCCGCCGATGGAGATGCGCGGCGCGTCCTTCTTGTCCGACCGGGCGTACGCGTAGTGCGGCAGGACCACGGTGATCCGGCCGGCCGACGCGCCCCGGGCAGCGTCGATCATGAGCAGCAGCTCGACCAGGTTCTCCTGCACCGGCGGCACCAGCGGCTGGATCAGGAACACGTCCCGCTCCCGGCAGTTCGCCTGCAACTGCACCTCCAGGCAGTCGTTGGCGAACCGGGACACCCGCACCGGGTGCAGCGGCACCCCCAGGTGGGAACAGATCTCGGCGGCGAGGTCGGGATGGGCGGTTCCACTGAACACGGCGATGTCGCGCACGTCTGGAGATCGTACGGAGCCGCCGTGGTTCTCCGGAGCGCGCCCGGCCGGTACGGTGCCGAAATGACCGGAGAGTACGTCGCCGCCATCGACCAGGGCACCACCTCGTCGCGGTGCATCGTCTTCGACCGGGCCGGTGAGATCGTCGCCGTCGCACAACGCGAGCACCGGCAGGTCTTCCCCCGGCCCGGCTGGGTCGAGCACGACGCCGAGGAGATCTGGGCCAACGTCGAGCGGGTGGTCCGCGACGCGCTCGCCGACGCCGGCACCGGCCCGGACGGGTTGGCCGCCGTCGGCATCACCAACCAGCGGGAGACCACCGTGGTCTGGGACCGGGCCACCGGCCGGCCGGTCGCCAACGCCGTCGTCTGGCAGGACACCCGTACCGGTCCGCTGCTGCGCGAGCTGGCCGACTCGTACGGCGAGGAACGGCTGCGCGCCCGCACCGGGCTCACCCTGGCCACCTACTTCGCCGGCCCGAAGCTGCGCTGGCTGCTGGACAACGTCGACGGGCTGCGGGAACGCGCCGAACGGGGCGAGGTGCTGTTCGGCACGATGGACAGCTGGCTGATCTGGAAGCTGACCGGACGGCACGTCACCGACGTCACCAACGCCAGCCGGACCATGCTGATGGGCCTGGAGACCCTCGACTGGGACCCGGAGCTGCTCGACGCGCTGCGTGTCCCGGCCGCGATGCTGCCGCAGATCCGCAGCTCGGCGGAGGTCTACGGGACGGCCCACGGGGTGCTCGACGGGGTGCCGGTGGC
Organism: Micromonospora wenchangensis; assembly: GCF_002210435.1. Classification (GTDB taxonomy): domain Bacteria; phylum Actinomycetota; class Actinomycetes; order Mycobacteriales; family Micromonosporaceae; genus Micromonospora; species Micromonospora wenchangensis. The sequence continues at coordinate 911 of NZ_MZMV01000115.1, read as the reverse complement.
CAGTGCGCTCGGCGACCAGCAGGCCGCCCTGTTCGGGCAGACCTGTTTCCAGCCCGGCGAGGCGAAGTGCACCTACGGCACCGGGAGTTTCCTGCTGCTCAACACCGGGGCCAGCCCGGTGCCGTCCAGCCACGGCCTGCTGACCACGGTGGCCTACCGGATCGACGGCCAGCCGGCCGCGTACGCCCTGGAGGGGGCGATCGCGGTGACCGGTTCGCTGGTGCAGTGGCTGCGGGACAACCTCGGGTTGATCTCCTCGGCCGCCGAGGTCGAGGAACTGGCCGCCACCGTGGACGACAACGGGGGCTGCTACGTGGTGCCCGCCTTCTCGGGGCTGTTCGCGCCGCACTGGCGTAGCGACGCCCGGGGGGTGATCGCCGGGCTGACCGGCTACATCACCAAGGGGCACCTGGCGCGGGCGGCGCTGGAGGCGTCGGCCTGGCAGACCCGCGAGGTGGTCGACGCGATGAACGCCGACTCCGACGTGGCGCTGCGCCGGCTGCGGGTCGACGGTGGAATGACCGCCAACGGGCTGCTGATGCAGTTCCTCGCCGACGTGCTGGCGGTGCCGGTGGTCCGCTCCCGGATCACCGAGACCACCTGCCTCGGCGCGGCGTACGCGGCCGGCCTGGCGGTCGGCTTCTGGCCCGACCTGGCCACCCTGCGCGCCCAGTGGCGTTCCGACGCGCAGTGGGAGTCCCGGATGGACCCGGCGCACCGGGAGCGGGAACTGGGCCGGTGGCGCAAGGCGGTCGCCCGCACGCTCGACTGGGTCGACTGACCGGCCGGCAGCCCGTCGGTCGATCGGTGTCCGTCGTACCGACCGATACGATCGGTCGGGGGGATGCCACATGCAGACAGTCGGTCCGTACGCGCTGCACCGCAAACTCAGCTCGTGCGAGTTGGGCGAG
>NZ_MZMV01000114.1 GCF_002210435.1 Micromonospora wenchangensis | reverse complement strand
AAACTCCAACGGAACAACGGCATGCGCCGTCACCTACCCCACCCACAACCCACAAACCCGACACAAGATCCATAAATATGACGGACAGGCACACCGGTCGTCGGTACATGGATGCCCCACCCCACCACCGCGCCGCCCCGGGGCCGCGCGGCGGGCGGGTCACCGGACGGCGGCGGTGGCGCGGACGGCCTTGACGACGGCGGGAACGGAGCCGACGAGCAGGACCAGGCCCCAGACGAGGGCCACGACGGCGAAGACCAGCGCGCCCACGTCGTCGAGGATGCTGACCAGGATCACCAGCACCAGCCGGTGCAGGAACTCCAGCACCACCGTGCAGACCAGGGTGGTCAGCGCCAGCAGGACGAGCCCCTTGTTCTGCAGGAACCGGGGCTGGGCGAGCAGCAGCAGCCCGGCCCAGACCAGCTTCAACGCCAGCACCAGGCCGAGCAGCAGGCTGGCCTCGCCGACCGGGAAGAAACCCCACAGCGCCAGGTAGGCCAGCGTGCCGAAGGGCACGGCCAGGAAGAGCGACACCATCACCGTCAGTTCCACGAAGACGGTCACCAGCAGCACCAGCGACGCCAGGATCAGCAGGACCGCGAAGACCAGGGTGGCCACCCCCTGCACCCGGCCCTGGACCCGCTCGGAGAGCAGCAGGCTCAGGCAGAACAGGCCGGTGCTCCAGAGCGCCACCACGTCGACAAGCGCCAGGTAGCCGGTGCCCCGGCCGGACGGCTCGCTGATCCGTCCCACCTCGCCGACGTCCACGCCCAGGTCCCGGGCACCGGTCAGCAGCGCCCCGCCCGCGTCGCCGCCGCCGGTCAGCAGCGACGAGCCCAGTTCCAGCGCCACCACCAGCGCCACCGCCAGCAGCGCCAACAGCAGGAACGGTCTACGCAGCTCACCCATCCCGGGTCACCTCCCGGGCCGGTGTCACCGCGAACCGGGGCACCGGCCGACGGCGGGTCACGAGGTGGCGATGGTGACGGTGCACGGAACACCTCCCGGGCAGCCCAGGCCGACCTCGGTGGCCCGGTCGACGGCGATCGTCGCGACCGCGTCACCCCCGTCGGCGGGTGTGACGTCGTCGCGTACGGTCAGGTCGGCGTCGCCGGGCGCGGGGGCGGTGACCGCGAAGGCCGCCCGGCTGCGCAGCACCAGGGTGCGCAGCCCGCCGGGATCGTCCACCCGCAGCGCGCAGCCGCCGACGAAGGAGAGCACGTCCCCGGTACGGTCGCAGTCGGCCCGTACCGTCGCCGGGTCCACGGCGGTGCCGTCACCGCCGAGCCGGCCCAGCCAGCCAAGCGCGCCGGCGTCGGCCGGATCACCGCGACCGGCGTGGCCCAGCCCGAGCGCGCCGAGGAAGGCGGCGACCAGCAGCACGGCGACCGCCACCAGCAGCAGCTTCCGCCGGCCGCTCACGGCCGGTCCGTCGACGCGGGCAGCTCGGTGAACCGGACCAGGTCCACCCCGGCGAAGTACCGCTCGGTGCCCTGGGTCCGGCCGACGGCGACCAGGGTGAGGGTGTGCGCGCCCCGACCGAGCCGGACCGTGCCGACGTCCTCGACGTCACGCAGCGCCGGCTGTTTCGAGAAGCCGAGGAAGGTGCCGCCCACCTGCACCCCGTCGACCTGCCAGATGGTGTTGGCGTAGTCCGGCGCGGTGGTGCGGGACGCGGCGAACGACCAGGTGGCGTCCACCGGCAGGGTGACGGTGAGACTGACCCGGTCACCCACCGCCAGCCCCTGGAGGAACAACTGCCGACCACCCGACCAGGTCAGCCCGCAGCAGTCCGGCTGTTCCACCACCTTCACGGCGGCACCCGCCGGTGACTCCGTCCTCGCCCCGGCGAGCAGGGTCTCCGCCTCCACCGTGACCACCCGGGCGGCGGGCGGTGGTGGGGCGGCGTCCGGGCGGCTGAGCAGGTAACCGACCACCGCGCCGACCAGCACCACCAGCGCCACCGCCGCCGCGATCCACGGCCACGGGGCCCGCCGGGGCGGGGCGACCGCGGTGACCTCGTACGTCACCCGGCCGCTGGCCCGGGAACTCTCCTCCGGCGCGGTGTTCGCCGAGTAGGCGAAGCCGGTCATGTCGTACCGCCGGGGTGCGGTGCCGGCCGGTACCGCCAGCCGGACCAGGAACGACACGGAGTTCTGCCCCGGCACCACCCGCTGCGGCTCGGCCACCGTGAACCAGGCCCGTTGGCTGCCCTCGCCCGGCGCGACGTCGAAGACCACGGTGTCCGGCGCGCCGCCGGGATTGGACACGGTGAAGGTCAGCTCGCCCCGGTTGGCCGGGTCGAGGGTGAACTGCTCGGCGGCGGCGACGACGGCCCATTCGGTGGTCATGACGGCTCCTCAGGCGACGGTCCGGGCGGGGGAAGGGGGCCCGGGGCGGGCACGGTGGCGCGGCCGACCGCCGGCCCGTACGGCACCGGCCCACCGTCGGAGTCGGCGTCGGCGGGACGGCCCCCGGCGGGCGGGGCGTCGGCGAGGACCACCTCGGCGGTCACCGCCGCCGGTTTCTCCGCCGCGACGATCCGGGTCACCACGGTCAGCAGCCCGGCGGCCGCCTCCGGCACCCGGACGACCAGGTGGAACGGCCGGTCGGCCGGCTCGTCGAGGACGAACCCGGTGACCCCGGTGGCCAGCTCCAGCGCGGTCCGCATCCCGTACGGGGTGCCCCGCCAGCGGGCCAGCAGCGCGCCGTGCGCGACCAGGTCGCGTAGCCGGCCCACGGGCAGCGGCGGCGGACCGTCCGGCCGGGGCGGGCCGAGCACGTGGTCCATCGCCACCCAGCGGGTGAGGTAGCCGGCGAACCCGGCCGGCGTGCGGTACGGGTCGAACAGCACGTCCACGTCGGCGAGCAGCGCCTCGTCCGGGGCGTGCAGCGCCTCCATCACGTCCAGCAGGGCGGCCAGGACGCTGCCCGGCCCGGCGGCCCGCTGGTAGGCCGCCGGCAGCAGCCGTTCAATCGCGGCCCGGCGCATCGTGGCCCACCACCTCGATGTCGTGCTCGCCGGAGCAGAGCAGCCAGGTGTCGGGGACGGTCACCACGTCGGCGGTGGCCTGGTTGGCGCTGGCCGTCCAGTCGACGGCGTCGCCGCTGCGGAACACCCCACGTTCCCCACCGGCCAGGATCAGCCGGCCGCCCCCGCCCGTCCCGGTGGCGCTGCCGGCGATCGCGTCCACCGGCACGAACCGGGTCCGGTCCCGCAGCGGCAGGCCGCAGTTGACCACCACCGGCTGCCACTGCGGCTGCGCGGCCAGGGTGTCCAGCCTGACCACCCCGCCGCTCTGCGTGGCGGCCACCGCCAGGGTGCCGACGAAGGCGAGGTCCCGGCAGGTGCCGCCGACCCAGCCGGCCTGCACCTGCTGCCACTTCACGTCGGACTCGAACAGCCGGGTGCGGTGGCAGCCCTGCCCGGGCCTCTTCGGGTCCGGTTCGCCCGCGCCCGCCCAGAGCAGGGTGGCCGGGCCGTCGTACTGCACGGCGAGGACCCGGTTGTCCACGTTGGCCAGGCCGACGTGGGTGAAGCTGCCGGGGCGGCCACCGGCGGTGGACAGGTACACCCCGAAACCCGCCTGCGCCGCGACCGCCACCCCCGGCGCGCCGCGCTCCGAGACGAACGCCCGGACGGCGTAGAAGCCCCGGTCGGCGTCCGCCGGGTCGACCAGGATCTGCAACGGCACCGCCCCGGGCAGCAGCGACACCTCGTACAGGCCGGTGTCGGTGGCCAGCAGCAGCGCGCCCGCGCCGTCCCGCTCGATCCACGCCAGGTCGGTGATCCGGGAGTCCAGGCCGGTCAACGGCGACCAGGTCTCCCCGAGGTCGGTGCTCAGGTGCACCCGGGAACCGCCCGCCGCCCGGGTGGTCACCACCGCCACCGCGCCGGGGCGGGCCAGCACCCCGGGACGCACCGGGGCCGGGGCGGGGGCGACCCGCACCACCGTCTCGTCGTCGTCGAACCGGCCCGCCGGTTCCCAGCCCACCCCCGCGTCGGACGAGCGGAACAGCACCGGGCCCCGGCCGGCGTACCAGGTGCCGGGCTGGTACTGGTCGACGGCGACGGCGCGGACCTGCGCGTCGGGGGCCTCGTCCACCACGAACCGGACCGACTCGACGTAGCGCACCCCCGGCTCGGCGTGCTCCAGCATCCGGTACACGTTGGACGCGCGCAGCGGCTCGCCGAACGCCCAGCCGGTCGGGTTGAGCCCGGTGGGCAGCGGGCTGAGCGTCAGGTGCAGCCGGTCGTGGATGCGCCGGCGGACCGCCTCGACGTCCTCCTCCGGCCGGACCACCACCCGGGCCCGGATCGACACCGCCTTGTACCGGGCCCAGCCGGCCCGGCAGCTCGTGCCCAACGCCCGCCGTCGGTCCAGGTCCGCCTCCACCCGGCGGCGCGACTCCTCCACCTCGTGGGCGCGCAGCACCGCCACCGGCAGCCGGCCACCCGGGCGGGCCTCCGGCGGCACGTACGGCACCAGCACCACCTCGACCTCGCCGGGGCGGGCGAAGCTGTAGACGGCGGCCCGGGTGAACGCCCGCGCCCGGGACACCCCGCCGGAGCCGGCGGCGAGGATCTCGAAGTCCCGGGCGGTGACCGCGCGTTGCTGGGCGAAGAACTCGTACGGGCCCCGGACCAGCGCCGATTCGAGGCTCTCCAGCTCCCGTCCGCCACTTGCCGGTTCCGGGTTCTCCGCCCGTACCCCGGGCAGCGGGTCCCGCAGGGTGGTCAGGGTGCCGGCGGCGACGTTGCCGGCCCGGCCACCGCCGGCCCGGTACCACAGCCGCACCCGGGCCCCGGCCGGCGGCACCGCCGCGACGGTCACCGGCCCGCCGCCCTGCGCACCGGTCGGCTCCGCCGTGCCCGGGTCGGCGTCGGGCGGGCGCAGGTCCAGCGCCGGGGCGAAGGTGACCAGCCCCGAGCAGCGGTCCACCAGGTAGACCTTCGCCTGCGGGCCGACCCCGGCGAAGCTGTCCACCGGCCGCCACACCTCGTACGTCGCGCCCTCGTGCTCGCGGGCCACCGCGCCCAGCTCCACCGAGCCGGCCGGCACCTCCACCCCGAGCAGCAGGTCCCGTGCCTCGGCGGTACGCGTAAGCGGTGCCCGGGCGGCCCGCAGCACCTGCCCCGGCTGGCCGGTGCCGACGCCCAGCAGCTCCGCCTCGACCGGTTCACAGTGGTGCATCCGGACGGTCACCTCGCCGGCGTCCGCCGGCAGCAGCGCCGGTTCGGTGGTGACGAAGACGACGGGCCTCGGGTCGACCCCCCGGGCCGCGGCGACCCGGGTGCCCGCCGGTATCCGCACCGCCGCCCGGTCACCGCCGGTCCGGACGAACCGGACGTCGGCCCAGGCCGCCGTCGGCGCGTGCCGGGTCACCCCGAGCAGGTTCAGGAACTGCACGTACGCCTTCTCCGGCAACTGGTTCAACCGGAAGATCATCACCTCGGTGAGGTGCGCGAACGCCTCCACCAGGGCGATACCCGGATCGTGCGCGGACAGGTCGGTCCAGCCGGGGCAGGACTGCCGGATGCGCTCCCGGGCCTCGGTGACCAGATCGAGGAAGGTGCGGTCGTCCAGGTGCGGCACGGGCAGCGTCATGACCGGTCCCCCTCGGCCCGGCCCCCGGCCGCCGGCCGACCGGTGGCCCGGTGCGCGGGCGGGTCGGCGTCGGCGGGCAGCAGGTCGACGGAGAACACCAACTGGCCGGGGGAGAGGCTGGCCCGCACCCGGTAGTCCAACCGGACCACCAGCCGCCACGGGTCGTCCGGGTCGGGGCCGGCGTCCACGTCGATCACCTCGATCCGGGGCTCCCACCGGCGGATCGCCTGCCGCACGTAGTGGATGGCCAGCCCCGCGGTGGTGTCGTCGTTCGGCGCGAACACCAGCCGGTGCAGCCGGGAGCCGTACCCGGGGCGCATCAGCCGCTCGCCCGGCGTGGTGGACAGCAGCAGGTACAACGCCTGGCGTACCGTCTCGTCGCCGTCGGTCACGGCGAGCCCGCCGGTCGCGGTCGTCGCCAGGCCCCCGGCGCGGCCGGCGTCGAAACCGGCCCCGACGAACCGCAACGCCCTCACCGGTCGGCCCCCACCAGGCGCTGCCGGGCGTCGTGCACGGTGTGCCGGACCAGGTTCGGCGGGGTGCCGTCGGTGAACCCCGCCAGGTGCGACAGGACGATCCGGTGCCCGTCGACCCGCAGCCAGTCGCTGTAGCCGACCCGCACCGCGAGGGTCTTCGCGCACGGTTTGACCGTCGGCCCGTAGTTGGGGCAGGCCACGATGTCCCGCCCCACGGGGTCGTCGTCGACCAGCACCGGTGTCCCGGCGACGGTCAGCCAGCCCTGCGACGCCCGGTTGGTGACCCGGCCGTCGTGGTCGCAGGCGATCAGCGAGTCGAGGGTGATCCAGCGCATCAGGCACCTCCGGAGTGGGCGCGGGCGAGCGTGCCGGCCTGTTGCCTGGCGGTCGCCGCGTCCTCGGTCGCGTCGGCGTGCAGGAAGTCGACGCTGCGGGCCCGCACCACCAGCGCCCGGCCCGGCGCGGAGAGCACCAGATCGGTCGCGGCGTGCAGGGTGGCCAGCTCGGGGGTCAGCTCCAGGAAACTGCCGGCGTCGGTGGCCAGCCGCAGCGTCCGCGCCGCGTCGTCGACCACGATGGTCTGACCGCTGCCGGTCCGCACCGACCAGCGGCCCGCGCGCCCGTCGGCCACCCCCGCGTCGTACGGGGTGACGGTGCCGAACAGCGAGCCCAGCACCACCCCGGCGACCGGGTCACCGCCCGGCAGGGCCAGCAGCACATTGTCGTCCGGGTCGGGCAGCGCCACGATGCCCTTGTCCCGGCCCGCCCCCGGGCAGAGCACGGCCAGCCAGCCGGCGTCCAGGTCGCCGTACCCGGGCAGCCGCACCCGGACCCGGCCGAGCCGTTCCGGGTCGTCGACGGCGGTGACCACCCCGAGGGTGACCACCGCCCCGCCGGCCGCGACGCGCGGCGGGGAGGGCGGCGGGGCGGTGGCGAACCGGGTGAGGTGCCCGCTGCCGTCGACGGTGTGCACCACCTCGGTGAGGACGTACACCCCGGCCAGGTCGTCGGCCACCCCGGCCAGCGCGACCCGACGGCCGGGACGCAACGCCGGATCACCCTCGGCGACGCCCTCGGCGGTGACCAGCGCGGCCGTCCGGTCGTCCAGGCCGGCCTGGGCGAGCGCGGCCAACTCGTCGTCGCTGCGGCCCGGCTGGTCCAGGACGGTCCGCACGCCGTCCGCGCCGACCGCCGCCGGGTCCGGACGCAACGGCACCCGCCGTCCGCTGCGCGCCGCGTCGACCCGGTGCCCGAGCGGCTCGGCCCGCTGCGGGTGCCAGCCCAGCGCGGCGCTGCCCCCGGCGGCCCGGTCCAGGTTGGCGGCCAACCGCACCGAGTGCAGCGTCCGGCCCAGGGTCAGCGGCACCGGGTCGCCGTGACCGTCCAGGCTGACCAGCCGCACCCGGTCACCGTCGACGGCCAGGTGCAGACCGGCCCGGCCGGCCACCTCCCGCAGCAGTTCCAGGTCGCTGTGCCGGTGCTGGAGCAGCCGGTCCAGCCGGGGGCCGTCGACCTCGGCGTCGACGGCGAGCCCCACCGCGCCGCACAGCTCCCGGGCCAGGTCGACGGCGGTGACCGCCTCGAAGACCCGTAGCTGCTGCCGCTTGCGCAGCCGGTGCAGCAGGTCGTAGCCGCGCCAGCGGGACAGGGCCGTGCCGTCGGCGGCGTACTCCACCTCGACGCAGGTGACCTCCCCGGTGAACAGCAGGTCGTCGCCGAGCCTGACGTCGAGCGTCGCGCCGGTCGGCACCGCCGGGCCGGGACCGGGACCCCGCGCGGCCGGGCCCGGGTCGGCGGCGTACACCACCTCGCACTGGGTGGGCTGGTCGAGGCGGGCGGCGACCCGGACCGACCGGATCCGGCGGTCCGCCACCCCGCCCAGCGGCACGCCGTCGAGGGACACCGACGGGCCGGCGCTCATCGCGGACCCCCGTCGGCCTGCGCCGGGCCGGTGCCGCCCGCGCCTCCCACCGGCGACGCCCCGGTGGGCTCCGCCGCGGTGGGCGGGGGCACCGCGAGGGCGGTGCCGGCCGGTACGGCGAACGGGTCGGTGATCCGGTTGTGCTCGGCGAGCAGCCGCCAGCGCAGCGGCGAGCCGAGCGCGTCGTGGGCGAGCAGGTCGAACCGGACCCCGGAGTAGCCGGGCGTGGCCGCACCGTCCCCGGCCGCCACCACCGCCTGACCGGGGGGCGTCGCGGGCGGGGTCGCGGCGGCCAGTTCCTCGGCGAAGCCCTGCTGCGCCTCGTCGGCCGACTCGGCCACCCGCAGCAGCTTCATCCGCAGCCACGAACGGCGGGGCGAGCCGGTACGGGTGAACACGTCGAACCGTTCGGCGACGGCCACCACCACGCCGGGCACGTTCCACGTCTTGCCCCAGACCAGCCGGACCAGCGGCGGACGCTGCCAGCCGTGCGCCACGGCGGAGTTCTCGGCCAGCATCCACAGCGGCCTGGTGAGCGTGCGGACGTCCCCGGGCCGGGTCGGCCCCTCCACCAGGTCGGTGTCGAAGAGCAGGTCCAGCACCAGTTCGGTACGCCCGCCGCCGGTGAAGGCCAGCGGGTCGTCGGCCAGCCCGATCCCGGTGAGCTGTCCCTCGGCGCTGCCCTGCGGCCGTACCCCGGCGACCCGGGTGACCTGCACGGTCTGCGGGTTGAGCAGGCAGTCGATCCGGACGCCGGACTCGTCGACCAGGAAGGCGACCCGTTCCATCAGGACCCCCGCTGTTCGGCGTCGAGCCGGGCGTACCGGGCGTCGTCGCGGGCGGTGCCCGTCGGCCGCCACCACGCCCCGTCGGCGGGCAGCGCCGGCCACGGGTCCGCCCCCACCGGCCCCGACCCGTGCGGTCCGGCCGCTCCCGTGCCGGTCGGGCCGGTGTCGGGCAGCGTCGGCCACGGGTCGCCGGCCGGGGCCGGGTCGTCTTCCGGCCAGCGGATCGTGCCGATCCGCCGGGCGAGGTTGCCGCGCGCCGGTGCGCCGCCGCCGGGGCCCGGACGGGTTCCGCCGTGCCGGCCGCCGCCCGTGACCTGGCCGCCCGCCCCACCGGTGCCGTCCCCGCCGGCCCGGTCGCCGGTTGCCGCGCCGGTGCCGGTCACCGACGCCGGGCCGAACAGCGCTGAGGTCGGTCGGCCGTCGGTCGGCCGTCGCCCGGCGCCGGTTCCGGCGGCCGTCCGGTGCTCCAGGCCGGTCGACCGGACCGGTCGACCGGGGTCGTCGCGGTCCGGCCACCCCGGCGGGACGAGGCCCGACCGGCCGGGGGACTGCGGCGGTACGTCGGACGCCTGGTGCCGCGTGCCGGCCGGCGGGGGCGTTCCCGGGGCCCGGCCGACGTCGGAGGACGGACGGTGCCCCACCCACCCGCGTGGGCCAGGTGTTCGCGCCCCGGGCACGACCGCCGCCTCCGGGTCACGTCGCGTCCCCGAACGGGGGTTGATCCCCGTCACCGGCTCCGCACCGGTTTCCGTCGCCGGCTCGAAACCGGTCTCCGTCGTGGGTTCCGGGCCGGTCCCGGTCGTCGGGGGACGGCGCGGGCTGGTCCGTCGCCGGCCCGGTCGCAGCAGCCACCCGAGCCCGGCACCGATCGTCCACTCCGGACCGGGACGCGCCGCCACCGGACCGGGCGGTGCTCCCGCGTCGGGACGGACCGCCGCCGCCGGGTCCGGGCGATGGGTCCCCGACCGGTCCGGGCGGTGTGTCGAGGGCGGATACGCACGGTGCGCCGAGGGCAGGTGCGCGGTCGCCGGGTCCGGGCCGGGTGCCGAGGTCGGGCGCGTGCGGTGATCCGCCGATCCGTCGGTCGGGACGACGCCGGACGGGCCGACGGTCGGGGTGACGTCCGCCGGGCCGTCGGGTCGGGGGAGGCGGGTGCCGGTCAGCGGTCCCGGCGTCGGCCACGACCCCCACGGTTCGGTGGGGACGGGTGGCGGGGTCGGGACCGACGGGTGTGCGGGGTGCCGGTCGGCGGTGCGGCCACCGGTGCCGGGCGGGTACGCCGGGGGCTCGGCGGATGCCGGGGTGGACTGTCCGCGTACCCCCGGGTGGGATGCGGGCGGCGGACCCGGCGGGGCGTCGGCGGCCGGCCCGACCAGGTCGTGCAGCAGGCCGGGG
>NZ_MZMV01000113.1 GCF_002210435.1 Micromonospora wenchangensis | reverse complement strand
ACGGCCACCGCCGGCAACGGCACCGCGGCCCCGACCCGGCCCGCCGCGCCGGCCGCCCCCGTCGCACCGGCCGCTCCCGCCAGGACGGTCGCTCCCACCGCGCCGCTGGCGAGGCCGACCGTCGCCCCGGCGGCGACGCCACCCGCGGCGGTCCGCCCGACCGGCGCGGCCGGCACGGAGGTCGGCCGGATCACCAGGCGGATCTCCCTGGACACCATGCCGTACCTGCTGGACCACTGCTTCTTCGTGCAGCCCGACGACTGGCCGGACCCGGAGGACCGGTGGCCGGTGGTGCCGGCGACCGCCCTGGTCGCCCACATGATGGAGGCGGTGGAGCAGCTCGTGCCCGGCGTCCCGGTGGTGGCGGTGCACGACGCGAAGTTCAACAGGTGGCTGATCGCCGAACCGGCCACCGACGTGGAGATCGTGGTCCGCACCGCCGGGGAGAACCGGTACGCGGTCGCCTTCGCCGGGTACGCCCGCGCGACGATCGAGGTCGGCACGGCGTACCCGACGCCGCCTCCGGTCTGGACCCACGACCCGGCCACCGAACGCCCGCCGACCCTCGGCGCCGCCGAGATGTACGCGGAACGGCTGATGTTCCACGGGCCGCAGTTCCAGGGCGTGACCGAGGTGCACGCGCTCGGCGACATGCACGTGCGGGGCATCGTCACCGCGCCGGTGCCGCCGGGGGCGCTGCTGGACAACGCCCTCCAGCTCATCGGCAACTGGCTGATCACCACCCAGCCGTTCCGCACGGTCGCGCTGCCGGTGGGGCTCGGTCAGGTGCGGTTCTACGGGCCGCCGCCGCCGGCCGGCCGGGCGTTCGAGTGCGTCGCCCGGGTCCGGGCCATCGACGACGGGAAACTCGTCGCCGACACCCAGCTCAGCTACCAGGGGCGGGTGTGGTCGGAGATCGAGGGCGCGGTGGACCGCCGGTTCGACAGCCACCCGCAGGCCCGGGTGGCGGAGCGGTTCCCCGAGCGGCATCCGATGTCGCTGTTGCAGCCCGAGGGCTGGACGATGGCGTTCGACTGCTGGACCGACCTGGTCACCCGGGGCATGGCCGCCCGGGGCATCCTCGGCGGGGCCGCCTACGCCGACTACGAGCGGCAGCCGGCCAAGACCCGCAAGCAGTGGATGCTGGGCCGGATCGCCGCCAAGGACGCGGTACGGGCCCGGCTGTGGGAGGACGGCCACACCGACATCTACCCGATCGAGCTGACCGTCGGCAACGACCCGGACGGCCGGCCGTGGGTGCGCGGACGGCCCGGTCGGGGGCTCGGCGACTGCGACGTCTCCCTGGCGCACTGCGCGGAGATCGGGGTGGCGATCGCCCGGCGTCGGGCGTCCGACGCGCCGGCCGGCGGCCCCGGGGTGGGCATCGACGTCGCGGAGGTCACCGACCACCCGGAGAGCACCCTCACCTTCGCCCTCACCCCGGCCGAGTTGACCCTGCTGGCCTCGCTGGCCGGCGGGAACGTCGAGGCCCGACGGCTGTGGTTCACCCGGTTCTGGGCCGCCAAGGAGGCGGTCGCCAAGGCCGAGGGCACCGGGCTGGACGGCTCACCGCGCCGGTTCCGGGTCTACTCGGCCACCGACTCGGGGCTGACCGTCGAGATCGGCGGTCGGGCGTACCGGGTCGGCCACCGGGACGTCGCCAACCCCGAGGACCTGCCGCCACGCCGGTACGTCGTCGCCTGGACCTGGGGGCCGGAGCCGGCACCCGCCACCCCGCCCGGGGTGTCCCGGCCGTGAGCCGGCACCCGGCACGCAGCACCGCCCAACCCATCCGATCAGCAGAAGGAGCAACGCCCATGGCCTCGGCCCAGGACACCATCCTCGCCGACCTCACCGAGATGATCGACGCCGTGCTGGGCGACTTCGCGGACGACCAGGTGGTCACCATGGACACCACGTTCTCCGAGGACCTGGGCATGGAGAGCATCGACGTCATCGCGCTCGCCGGCCGGCTCCAGACCCGTTACGGCGACACGGTCAACTTCGCCCACTTCGTCGCCAAGCTGGATCTGGACACCGTCCGGGAACTCAAGGTCGGGCAGCTCGTGAACCACATCGCCGAGTCGCTGGCGCAGGCCGACGAGGTCGGGGCGGGCAGCCGGTGACCATGGTCCGGGCGAACGGGATCACCCTGCACACGCAGCGGCTCGATCCCCCCGGTCCGGCCGTCGACGGCCGGACCGGGCCGACGCCGACCGCCGTGCTGATCCACGGTATGGCGTCGGACACCATGGCGAGCTGGTACTTCACCCTGGCCGAGCCGCTGTCCCGGGCCGGTTTCCCGACCGTCCTGTACGACCTGCGCGGTCACGGGCGCAGCGACCGTCCCGCCACCGGGTACGCCCTGGACGACTTCGTCGACGACCTGGCGGCGCTGCTGGCCGCCCTGGACGTCACCGGCCCGCTGCTGTTGCTGGGCAACTCGTTCGGCGGCACCATCGCCTTCGGGTACGCCGCCCGGCACCCGGAGCGGGTGGCCGGCATCGTGACTGTCGAGTCGGCGCCGCCGATCCCGGAGTGGATGCGTCGGGTCCGCGAGCGGCTCGCCCGCGTCGCCGCCCGGCTGCCCCGCGAGGGGGCGGTGACCGAGATCGGGGTGCGGCGGGGTCGGGTCGCCGCGCAACGCGCCGCCGAGACGCAGCGGATGCTCTCCGACACCACGCTGGAGCAGGAACTGCCGGCGAGTCCGCTGCCGCCCGCCGAGGCGTTGGCCGCGATCGGCTGCCCGGTGCTCTGCCTCTACGGCGGCGACTCGGCGGTGGTGGAGCTGGCCCCGGAGGTCCGCGCCCTGCTGCCGCAGACCCGGGTCGAGGTGCTGCCCGACCAGCGGCACACGGTGCTGATCGACCGGCCGCAGGAGGTCCGCCGGCTGGTCTTCGCCTGGCTCGCCGAGTCCTGCTCGCTCGACGTGACCCAATCCACCACCGCATGACGACGCGACATCCAGGAGGTCTTCCGATGGACACCCCGATCACCGGCCGGTCGATCATCATCAGCAACGGCCGGTGCGGTTCCACGCTGTTGTCCGACCTGATCCACGAGGAGCCGGGCACGCTGTCGGCCCAGGAGTTCTTCATGTCGGTGGCGCCGTGGGCCCGCAGCGCCGAGGTGATCAGTGGTGCCGAGTACTGGGAGGTGTTGTCCAGTCCCAAGGCGGAGCTGGCCACCCTGTTCCGGATCGGCCTGCCGCCGAAGGAGGTCCGCTACCCGGCGACGGGCCGCTGGGCCGACCGGCTGACCGAGCTGCCCCGGATCCTGGCGATCACCCTGTCGAAGCTCACCACCGATCCGGACGCGCTGTTCGACCAGCTCGCCGAGCGGGTGCCGCAGTTCCCCGACCAGGCCGTGACCCAGCACCACCGCGACTTCCTGGACCTGCTCGCCGTGCTGACCGGCAAGACCCGGTGGGTGGAGCGGTCGGGCGGCTCCAGCCACGTGGCGCCCTACCTGCTGCGGGGCTTTCCGGACTGCAAGTTCGTCTACCTGACCCGCAGCTGGGAGGACACCGCCCGGTCGATGAGCCGGCACTCGTCGTTCCAGCTCCTGCAACTGCGGGTGGAGTTCCTCGGCAAGTGCGGCCTGGACCCGTTCCGGATCGAGGACGACCAGGCGGTGCCGGAGGACCTCAAGCCGTACCTGCCGGACCGGCTGACCCCCGACGCGCTGCGCGAGCGGGGTGCGGACCTGCGCCGCTACCTCGGGTTGTGCGCGTTCATGAGCAGCCAGGCCGACCAGGCGCTGCGTGACGTGCCCCCGGATCACCTGCTGCGGATGTCCTACGAGGACCTGGTCGCCGACCCGGTGGCCGAGCTGACCGGCCTCGGCCGGTTCCTGGACTTCCCCGACCCGTCCGGGTGGGCCGAGCGGACGGCGTCGCGGGTCGTCGCCCCGGCCGCCCGGAAGTTGCCGGCCGCCGTCTGAGCGGCCCCTGTGTGTCCCTGCCCGCCCCGGGCCCGGTCCGCCGGGCCCGGGGGCGGGTGTCCGCCTTCCTTCGAAAGAGAGACTGTTGGTGAATCCACTCCGGTTCTCCGCACGGCGGTTGTCGACCGCCGTCGCCGTACTCGGGCTCGGGTCGGTGTTGGCGGTACCCTCGGCGGCGCTCGGTGCGCCACTCGACGCCGCCGACCCCGGCAGCGCGGCCAGCGTGGCCGGCGCGCAGCAGGCCAGCCCGCAACTGCTGGCCAAGGCCCAGCCGGACGAGTGCTTCGCCGGGATCGGCCTGCCGTATCCGGCCGGCCCGCCGTGCGCCACCGGCCAGGCCAAGGTCAACCAGGCGTACCTGTGGGGGATGACCCGGGTCGGCAAGACGCTGTGGTTCGGTACCGGAGCGAACGTCAACTGTCTGACCAGCGGGCGGGCGTTGCGCAACACCACGCCGACGGTCAACGACGACTGGGTCTGCGAGTACGGCGAGAGCCAGGTGGCCAAGCGCAACCCGCAGCTCCCGCCGATCCTCGGTGACCACCGGCAGCCGCGGCTGTACACCTACGACACCCGCGCCAACCGGCTGACCGAGAAGACCGACCTGGTGAAGGCGGCCTCCACCGAGGACGCGAACCGGTTGCAGACCACCGCGGGCATCCGGGCGGCCGGCAACTTCAACGGGGTGGCCCTGCTGGGCGGCCCGGCGCTGGGCACCAGCGTCAACCTGTTCGCCTTCGACACCGACACCGGCGCGTTCCTGGGTTCCCGCAACTTCCCGATGTACGGCAACATCAGGCACTTCACGGTGGCCGGTGACGCGCTGTACGCCGGGGTGGGCGTCGGGGCCAACGGCGGTGAGCGCGGCAACGTGCTGCGGTGGACGGGGAGCAAGTCCGACCCGTTCGCGTTCACGGTGGTGGCGAACCTGCCGGCGCAGGCCGCCGACCTCACCGTCCACCAGGGGCGGCTGTTCGTCACCACCTGGCCGGGTTCGGACGCCGAGCTGGCCGGGCCGACCGCCGGTTCCGCCGCGCCGACCACGAGCATCGCCGCGGTCTGGATGAGCCCGCCGCTGGCGTCGGGTGCCCCGGGACTGAACCCGGAGGACGCCGACGGCTGGCAGCAGGTGTGGAACGTGTCGTCCTACGAGCCGGACCCGGTGGTCGCCCGCGCCTACGCTCTGGGCGGACTGGCCTCCTACGGCGGGTTCCTCTACTGGGGCACGATGCACGTGCCGATGAAGGCGACCACCCTGCACATGACGACGTACCCGCCGGCGGACGACGCGGCGGCCCAGGCCACCATCCAGAACACCCAGCGGTCGATCAGCATCTACCGGGGACGCAACTTCGGCTCTCACTTCCAGAAGGTCGAGTTGCTGTACGGCGCGACCGAGCTGCCCGCGTACGACCCGGCGGCCAACGGTGGGGCCGGGGCGTGGGCGTTGCAGCCGACGCACCAGACGCCGAAGTTCGGGCCGCCCGGGTTCGGCAACCCGTACAACAACTACACCTGGAAGATGGTGGTGGCCGGCGGGAAGCTGTACGTCGGCACGATGGACTGGAGCTACCTGGCCAAGGAGCTGGGCAAGGAGACCGCCGCCGAGCTGGGTCTGTCGCCGGCGCTGGCCGACGACCTGGCCCGCGCGCCGATGGACGCGGCCGGGATGCGCGCGAGCGCCCTGCCGGAGGCGGTCTACGGCGGTGACCTGTACGCCTTCCCGTCACCGACGAAGGCGGCGACGACCGTGGACAACACCGGGTTGGGCAACTACCTGAACTACGGCATCCGCAACATGGTCGCCGACGGCCCGACCCTCTACCTGGGCATGGCGAACCCGATGAACCTGCGGGCCGACCCGACGGACGACGTCCCCGAGGGTGGTTGGGAGCTGATCCGGCTGCGGGGCTACTGAGCTGTCGGGACGTCGGCCCGGCGACAGTGTCGTCGCCGGGCCGGCGGCCCCGGCCCTGTACCGGCGCGGGCGGTGCCGCGTCCCCCTTGCCGAATCCTGGCGCGTCCCTGACGTTGCTCGAACATTCCCGGGCGAAAGTATTGATATGATGCATTTTACCGTTTTTCGCCCTGAAGTCGGGCGGCGTCGCACCGGCCGGTCCACGGCCCGGGTCGCGGGAACGCTCGCGCTGCTGCTCGCCCTGACCGCCCCGGCCGGCTGCAGTCCCCGCCGCGACCAGGCCGACTCCCCCACCGGTCCGGCGGCCGGCGCACCGTCCGGCGCCACCCGGCCGGCGGCGGACACGCCCGTCGGCAGCTCCACGCGCACCCTCACCGTGGACGGGCGGGAACGCAGCTACCGGCTCTACCGGCCGGCCTCGGCCGACCTGGGCAAGCCGGTCCCGCTGGTGGTGATGCTGCACGGCGCGGCCGGCACCGGCGAGCAGGCCGAGCAGGCGTACGGCTGGACCGGCCAGGCCGACCGGGACGGGTTCCTGGTGCTGTTCCCGGACGGGCTGAACCGGGCCTGGGCCGTCGGTCCACAGTGCTGCGGAGCGCCCGCCCGCGACGGCGTCGACGACGTCGCGTTCATCACCGAACTGGTCGCCGCGGTCGGCCGGGAACTGCCTGTCGACCCGGCCCGCAGGTACGTCACCGGGATCTCCAACGGCGGGCTGCTGGCGTACAAGCTGGTCTGCGACACCACGGTCTTCGCCGCGATCGGCGCGGTGGCGAGCACGCTGACCGGGCAGTGCGCCGACCCGAAACCGGTGTCGGTGCTGCACATCCACGGCCAGCAGGACCAGACCATGCCGTACGGCGGCGGGCCCGGCCGGCGGGACAACGGCGGCACCGGACGTAACCCGGTGAAGATCGACGGCCCGCCCACCCCCGAGCTGGCCGCCCGGTGGCGCAGCATCGACTCCTGCGGCGCGCCGAAGGTGACCACCGACGGGCCGGTCACCAGGTCCACCGCGAGCTGCCCCCAGGGCCGCGCCGTCGAGCTGATCACCGTCGCCGGCGCGGGACACCAGTGGCCGGGCGGCCGACCCAACCCGCCCCGGGCGGAGAAGCTGCTCGACCTCGATCCCCCCTCCACCGCGCTGAACGCCACCGACACCATCTGGCGGTTCTTCGCCGCGCACCCCCAGCCCTCCGGCGGCTGACGGCACCGCCGCCGGCCCCGTCGGCACCCGCACCCCTTCAGGACAGGAGTTGAGATGCCCAGCAGAGACGGGCCGGCCGTGGTCGAGGTCGACGACCTCGTCAAGCGCTACCCCCGCACCGACACCAACGCGGTCGACGGGCTGTCGTTCACCGTCGCGCCGGGCGAGATCTTCGGGCTGTTCGGGCCGAACGGGGCCGGCAAGTCCACCACCGTCGGCATCCTGACCACCCGGTTGCGGGCCACCGGGGGCCGGGCCGTGGTCTGCGGGGTCGACGTCGGCCGGGACCCGGCCGCCGCCCGCGCCCACCTGGCCGTGGTGCCCCAGCACAACAACCTGGACCGGGCGCTGACCCCCCGCCAGAACCTCGTCTACCACGCCACCTACCACGGGGTACGGCGACGGGAGGCGCACGCCCGCGCGGCGGAGCTGCTGGACCGGTTCGGCCTCACCGAGCGGGCCGACCGGCGGATCGAGGCGTACTCGGGCGGGATGGCGCAGCGGTTGATGATCGCCCGCGCGCTGACCCACGAGCCGGCGGTGCTCTTCCTCGACGAGCCGACCAACGCCCTCGACCCGCAGACCCGGCTGCTGATCTGGGGGCAGCTTCGGCAGCTCCGCGAGCGCGGGGTGGCGATCGTGCTGACCACCCACGCGATGAACGAGGCGGCCCGGGTGGTCGACCGGGTCGGCATCGTCGACCACGGCCGGCTGCTCACCCTGGACACCCCGACCGCCCTGGTCCGGGGCCTGGCCGGGGACGCGCTGCTCGACCTCACGGTCACCCCGGCCGGCGGGGACGACCCGGACGCGCTCTGCGCCGCCCTGGGCGAGCTGCCCGGCGTACGCAAGGCGGAGCGGGTGGCGACGCCGACCGTGCCGGCCGGTGGGCGGCCGGGCGGCGGTGCGGCCGGGCTGGCCGGGGTCGGGGCGGGCGGCGCCGGGATGCTGGCCGCGCTCGCCGCCGGTGGTGGACGGCCCGGCGCCGGCCGGCTGGCCGCCCTGGCCGGGGCGGGCCTGCTCGGGCGCGGCGGCGGGGCGGCCGGCAACGGCGGTCGCGGCCGGCTGCGCATCCGCCTGCACCTGGCCGGCGATCCCGCCACGCTGCTCGGTCCGGCGGTGACCGTGCTCACCGCCCGCTCGGCGGCGGTCAACGCCGTCGACGTCGGCGAACCCAGCCTGGAGGACGTCTTCATCGAACTCACCGGAAGGCAACCGAGGTGACCGCTCTCGACACCCCGACCCCGCTGCGCCCGACGGCCACGCCACCCTCCCGGCCCGGGACCGGGCGGGTGTTCGCCGCGGTGCTGCGCCGCGACCTGATGGTCACCGGCCGGGAACTCTGGGTCATCCTGGTCCAGGTCGGGCTGACGCCGCTGTTCATGCTGTTCGTCTTCGACACCGTGCTGGGCAGCCAGGGCCTCGTCGGGCGCGGTTTCGCCGACGTGTTCCTGCCCGGCATCATCGCCCTGGCCGCCCTCACCACCGCGTTGCAGAGCGTCGCCCTGCCGCTGGTGAAGGAGTTCGGCTTCACCATGGAGATCGAGGACCGGTTGATGGCACCCCTGCCGACCGGGTACGTCGCGATCGGCAAGCTGGTGATCGCCACCATCCGGGGGCTGCTCGCGGCCGTGCTGATCTATCCGCTCGGCGCGCTGATGGTCGGTTCCGCGCCGTGGCGGCCAGCGGGGCTGCCGCTGGCGTTCGTGGTGGCGCTGCTCGGAGCGTGGATCGGCGGGGCGATCGGGATGAGCCTGGCCACCACCCTGCCGGTGCAGCGGATCAACGTGACCTTCTCGGTGATCCTCACCCCGATCATCTGGACCGGCTGCATCCACTACCCGTGGCCCCGGCTGTCGTCGGTGCCCTGGTACCAGGTGGTCACCGCGCTCAACCCGATGACGTACGTCTCGGAGGGGGTGCGCGGGGCGCTGCTGCCCGGCGTGCCGCACCTGCCGGCATGGGTGTGCCTGACCGTGCTGACCGGGGTGGCCGTCGTCCTGACCTGGGTCAGCGTCCGCTGCTTCACCCGCCGGGCGATCCAGTGACCACCCGCACCCCCACCGCCCGCGTACCCGACAGGTCGAGGAGTTGCCATGGTTGACCCCACCATCGCCGAATCCGACGTGGCGCTCGCCCGCCGGCTCGCCGCCGACGCCGGTGAGCTGCTGCTGCGGGTACGCGCCGACCTCGGCCACGGCGACCCCGCCGGGTTGAAAGCCGCCGGTGACCGGGCCGCCCACGACCTGCTGCGGGCCGAGCTGGCCCGGTGCCGGCCGGCCGACGCGGTGCTCTCCGAGGAGGACGCGGGTTCCCGGCTGGTGGACACCGGCGACGGGGTGTCCCGGCGGACCGCCGAGCGGGTGTGGATCGTCGACCCGCTGGACGGCACCCGGGAGTTCTCCGAGCAGGGGCGTGCCGACTGGGCGGTGCACGTGGCGCTCTGGGCCCGCGACGCGGCGACCCCGCACGGGCTGGTCGCCGGTGCGGTCGCGTTGCCGGCGCAGGGCCGGGTGCTGACCACCGACGTCGCCGACGCGCTGCCGGCCGCGCCCTCCCCGTCCGACGGGGTGATCCGGCTGGCGGCCAGCCGCAGCCGTCCCCCCGCGTTCCTGGCCGCGCTGGCCGGGGAGGTCGGCGCGGAGCTGGTGCCGATGGGTTCGGCGGGGGCGAAGATCGCGGCGGTGGTGACCGGTGACGTGGACGCCTACATCCACGCGGGCGGCCAGTACGAGTGGGACTCCGCCGCGCCGGTGGCGGTGGCCACCGCCGCCGGGTTCCACGCCTCCCGCATCGACGGTTCCGCGCTGACCTACAACGAGGCGGACCCCCGGCTGCCGGACCTGCTGGTCTGTCGCGGCGAGCTGGCCGTGCCGCTGCTCGCCGCGCTGCGGCGGCAACTGGCCGGCACGGCGGTCACCTCCGGTTCCCCCGTCCCCCACCCCGGAAAGGACCCGCGATGAGCAGCGGATCGGCTGCGTACCAGGTCTCCCAGCTCGACGAGTTGGAGGCGGAGAGCATCTTCGTGATGCGTGAGGTGGTCGCCGAGATGGAGCGGCCGGTGCTGCTCTTCTCCGGTGGCAAGGACTCGATCGTGATGTTGCGGCTGGCGCAGAAGGCGTTCGCGCCGGCCGGCATCCCGTTCCCGGTGATGCACGTGGACACCGGGCACAACTTCCCGGAGGTGCTCGACTACCGCGACCGCCGGGTGACCGAGCTGAACCTGCACCTGATCGTGGCGAGCGTGCCGGAGGCGCTGACCCGGGGCCTGGTCCGTGAGTCGGGTGACGGGATGCGGAACCGGATCCAGACGCCTGTGTTGTTGGACGCGGTGGAGAAGCA
>NZ_MZMV01000112.1 GCF_002210435.1 Micromonospora wenchangensis | reverse complement strand
TCACCCGGAACGAGCCGCCCGGACCGTACGGGACGGCCAGTCCCTCCCCGTAGGAGGGTGGGTCGGACGAGATCCAGTGCGAGGCGCCGGTGCTGCCGGTGGTGTCGACGCCGCCACCGCACGGGCTGGGGGCGACGCCGACGCCGTTGTCCACGCAGAAGGCGACGTAGATGCCCTTGGTGACGTCGTACCCGCTGCCGGTGACGGTCACCGTCGCCCCGGCGCGGGCCACCCCGCTGGTGGGGGTGGCGGTGAGGGTCTGTCCGGCGGTGCCGCGTCCGGTGCCGGCGTGAGCCGGCGTCGAGACAACACCGATACCGACAGTGATCAGGGTGGCGGTCAGGACGGCGCGACGCAGTGCTCGCATCAGGCTCCCCACATGACGGATCGGGCCGGCTGCCACACCGACCGTAGTTAAGGTTTGCCTAACCTAAGCGACTGATCCGCTGTTCACAAGGGGTTCTTCGGTCCAAGATCTTCGGCCGGTCGCCCGTGTGCCGCAGTAGTTAGGTTTGCCTAACCTAAACCACTGTCCGTATTGGGCACCAGAGAGGGAGCAGCATGGTCAGATTCAGATCCAATGCCGGTCGGTGGCGGACGTCGCGCTGGGCGGCGGTCGCCCTGCTCGGCGCGTCGACCGTCCTCGTCGGGGTCAGCCCCGCCCAGGCCGCCGGGGCGGAGGTCCGCTCGGGCAGCCTGACCTGGGGTTTCAAGGCTTCGTTCCGCGCCTACGTGAACACCGGCAACGGCAACCCGCCGATCGCCGCCAGCGACGGCGCAACCATCAACAGCAACGGCACCTTCACCTTCCCGGCGAAGGGCGGCACGTACGACGCCGGCACCGGCGCCATCGACGCCAGGTACGGCGGGAAGATCGTCTTCTCGTACCCGGCGCACTTCTTCACCATCGCGTTGGCCAACCCGACGGTCGTCGTGACCGGTGGCACCGCCGCCGTCAAGGCGGACGTGGACCTCACCACCACGGCGGCCGAGCCGGTCTCGGTCCGCCAGGCCACCATCGCCACCGTCACCGTCGGCGACGGCAACCCCGGTGGCAGCGGCGGCACGGTGACCGCGACCGACCTGGCGGCGACGCTGACCGCCGAGGGCGCCTCGGCGTTCAACGGCTTCTACACCGCCGGCTCCACGCTCGACCCGCTGTCGTTCACCCTCTCCACGGGTGGCGGCGGCGAACCGGCCGGACCGGCCGTCGGCGTCACCCCCGCAACCGGGCTCGACCCGGCCGGGGCGACGGTCACGGTCACCGGCAGCGGCTTCGACCCGGAGGCCAACGGGGCGGCGGGCATCTACGTCTCCTTCGGCCCGAAGGTCGACGAGCACTGGACCAACGCCGGTGTCCTGCAGGTCACCAAGTGGGTCAACAAGACGAACGAGCCGACGGAGGCCCGCGACCGGCTCAACGCCGACGGCACGTTCCGCACCACCCTGCCGATCAGCGCGGTCTACACCGACCGCACCGGCAACCGGGTCGACTGCACGGCCGTGCAGTGCTACGTGATCACCTTCGCCGCCCGGGGCTCGGCCGACCGGAGCCAGGACACCTTCACGCCGGTGACCTTCACCCGCACGCCGGCCGGCGGCGGCGACGCCGACCAGCAGATCACCACCACCGTCACCGGTGGCGCGCTGACCCTCGGCGTGGCCGGTGCCACGGTCGCCCTGCCGCCGGTCAGCAACGGGCAGGTCACCACCGGGGCGCTCAACACCGCCACGGTGGCCGACCTGCGCGGCACCAACGCCGGCTGGAGCCTGGTCGGGCAGGTCTCCGACTTCGCCTCGGCCACCGGCGGTGCGATCGCCGCGGACAACCTCGGGTGGACGCCGAACGCCACAGTCGGCACCGACGGCCTCGCCGGCACCCCCGGCGTGGTCACCCCGGGCGCGCCCGCCGCACCCGGCGCCGGTCTCGGCACCGCCCGGGCGCTGTGCACCTCGGCGACCGGCGCGAGCAACGGCACCTTCACCTGTGGAGCCGAACTCCGGCTCGGGGTTCCGGCGTCCGCTGCGGCGGGCGACTACAGCGCGGTGCTCACCCTCACCCTCTCCTGATTCGGCAACACCCCGGTGGGACGGGCTCGCCACCCGTCCCACCGGGCCCGATCACCCTCCCGGAGCCCGGCATGTCCCTGCGTACCACCCTGACCCGGGCGAGCGCCGTGCTCGCCGCCGCGCTGCTCGTGGCCACGGCACCGCCCGCACCGGCCACCGCCGCGCCCGCCCCGACGCCCGGCCCGACCGCCGCCGCCGGGGAGACCGGCGCGGCGCGCTGGGCCGTCCAGCCGTCCAGCGCCAAGGGCCCGACCGGGCGCAACTACTTCATCTACGACCTGGCCCCGGGCAGCACCCTGACCGACCACGTCGGCGTCACCAACCTCGGCGACCGCCCGCTCACCTTCGACGTGTACGGCACCGACGCCTACACCTCCACCGACGGCGCGTTCGCCCTGCTGCCGGCGGACCGGCCGGCCACCGACGTGGGCTCGTGGATCAGCGTCGACCGGCGGACCTGGACGATCCCGGCGGGCCGCCGGGTCGACATCCCGTTCCGGCTCACCGTGCCGGCCAACGCCACCCCGGGCGACCACACCGGCGGCGTGATCGGTGCGGTGGCCCGGGTCCGGACCACCGCCGACGGGCAGCGCGTCCTGGTCGACCAGCGGCTCGCCGCCCGGGTCTACCTCCGGGTCACCGGCCCGGTCCGGCCCGCCGTCACCGTGGAGGCGGTCGACGTCTCCTACGACAACCCGGTCAACCCGTTCGGCGGCGGCGACCTGGTGGTCCGCTACCGGCTACGCAACGACGGCAACGTCCGGGTCGGCGGCAGCGGCACGGTGACCGTGCGCGCGCCGTTCGGCCGGGAGCAGGCCCGCACCTCCCCCACCGACCTGCCGGAACTGCTGCCCGGGGGCACGTTCACGGTCACCGAACGGATCACCGGCGTACCCCCGCTGCTGCGGCTGACCGCCGAGGTCGACATCGCGGCGACCACCACGGACACCGCGCTGCCGCCGGTGGTCCGTACCGCCGGGGTGTGGGCCCCGCCGTGGCTGCTGCTGGCCCTGCTCGCCGGGGCGGCCGGCTGGGCCGGGCTACGGTGGTGGCGACGCCGGGCCGCTGCCGCCGCCGGTCGACCGTCCACCCCGGACCCTGCCGACACCCCGGCCGCCACCTCCGCGACCGGCGCTGCCGCCGCCGGGCCGGCTCCGGTTACCGCCGACGGGTCGGCTCCGGCAGCCGCCGCCGGGGCGGCTCCGGGTGTCGACCCGCGTCCCGATGCCCCGCCCGCCCGATGACCGGGCCGCTGCGTACCGTCGCCCTGCTGGCGGTGGCCGCCGCGCTGGCTCCGGCCCCGGGGGCAGGCGTCGCGGCCGGCACCCCGGCGGGCGGTGGTCCCGGCGTCACCGTGCCGGCAGGGACGCTGCGGGTCGGCCAGCGGGTGCTGGTCGGCCTCGACGGCTGGCCCGCCGGCACCGTCCAGATCGAGGTGTGCGGCAACGCCGCCCGGCGCGGCGTGCTCGACTGCGCGACCGGGGCCGCCACCCACGGCCAGGTGCCGCCGTCCGGCCGGGCCACCCTGCCGGTGCTGGTGGCCGCCCCGCCGGTGGCCTGCCCCTGCGTGCTGCGGGTCCGCACACCGACCGGCACCGCCACCGCCAGCGCCGACCTGACACTGGCCGGGGTGACCGCCCCGGCGGTCGCCCCGACCACCCCGCCCGAGCTGACCCTGGTGGCGTTGCGGGCCGTCGACCGGTCCGGGCCGCGCGGCTGGTTCGGCCTGCCTGGCGAACTCGCGGTCCGGATCACCCTGCACAACCCCGGCGCGGAGGAGATCACCGACCCCGCGTTCGCGCTGACCGTCGGGCCGCCCGGCCGGGCCCGGACCATCGTGGCCGCCCCGGCGCTGGGCACCATCGCCGCCGGGCAGACCCGGGAGTACCACGTGCCGGTGCCCACCGGCGCGGCCCCGTTCGGCCGGTACGAGGTGGACGGCCGGATCGTGGTGCCCGGTCGGCCGCTCGCGTTCACCGTGGCGGCGGACCGGCGGCCCTGGGGGCTGCCCGTGGCGGCGGCCGTCCTCACGGTGGTGCTGCTGCTCGGCCGCCGTGGTGGCCGAGCGGCCCGCCGCCCACGGCGGAGGTAGGGCCCGGCCCGGGTCGGGCCGGCTGGCGCGGACCGGCGCGGGGGCGTCGACGGGGTCAGCCGGTGGTCCGCAGTCGGTGCAGGAGGCCGGCCGGGCCGGGCCCGCTCACCGCGAAGGAGGCGGTGAAGGTCGACGGGCCGGGTGGGGCGGTGACGGTCGCCCAGGTGACGCTGGCGAAGTCGCCGACCACCGTCGACTGCCAGGTCGTGCCGCCCGGCGGGCGGTAGGCGAGGTTGACGCTGCCGCCGAGCCCGGACGCGACCAACGCCAGTGTCCGGGGCGCGAACGACTGGTTGTCCACGGTCAGCTGGACGGTGTAGGTGACCCCCCAGTTCCGCAGGTTGGGCTTGCCGCCGCCGAAGGGCGAGTTCACGCAGGGCGTCACGAGCGGGCCCTCCGGCGTGGTGAGCGACACCAGGTCGCCGCCGAGCGCTGTCGTGTTCTGCAGGTGGTTGAGGTTCGTCGCCCAGCCCGTGTTCGCGTAGCTGTTGGTGGGGCAGGCCGTGTTGACGCCGGCCGTGGCGCTGAGCAACTGGTCCTCGACCTTGCCGGTACTCAGGGTCGAGGTGATGGTGAGGGTGGCGGCGCTGATCGGGCTCAGGCCCTTGTCGAAGCGGTGCTGCGCCTGCCCGTCCCGCAGGTCGGTGGCGTAGCCGGGGTAGGTGTAGTTGCCGGTGGGCGCGGTGCTGGACCAGGCCAGCACCTCGGCGGTGAGCAACCCGGTGGTGCTGAAGTCGGCCGCCCCGACGAGGTACTGGTTGACTGTGGCGGGCAGGCCGGTCCCGAGCTGGTCGCTGCGGTACAACCAGGCCCGACCGTTGCCGGGCACGGTGATCGTGGTGCTCTCACTGCTGTTGAGGAAGTCGGCCAACGCCGGGCCGCCGATGCCCGCCGCACCGGCCCGCCAGACGCTGCGGGTCCGGGTGACCACGGTCGCGGTGCTGCGACCGTTGGTCAGCCGGATGCCGTAGTGCAGCGGCACCGCCGGGCTGGTCCGGTTCACGTGCGAGAAGTAGGCGCGGTACACACCGCCGGCGGTCAGGCCGTGGGCGGAGATCGCCCGGCCCGCCTCGGCGAGGTCGGTGTTGCGGAGCGAATCCGGGTTGTTCACATAGAGCAGGCTCCGCCCGTCGGTGACGGTGCCGGCGCTCATCGTGCCCGTCGGCACCGCGGCCACCGCCGGTGTCGCCACCACCGCACCGGCCCCCACCACCATCGCGCACCATGCGACCAACGCCGCCGCCCGCCGGGCGGCCGTCCTGCCAGACATCATCGTGCTCCCGCCACCGTCGGCTCCGACCGTCCGCGCCGCTCCGTCCGCGCCGCTCCGTCCATTGTCGACGGCAGGCGTCCCGCCGGCCAACCACGGGTCAGCTTGCCGACAGGGCGACGGCGTGGGCCCGAGCTAGCGCGGGCCGGACCGGTGACCCACCCGGGGCAGGACCTCGTCGGCCAACCACGCCAACGCCTCGCCCATCCGGCGTCCGTCGACGGGCATCCACAACGAGCACATCGCCACCCCCGCGTCGGCGAGCTGACACAGGTCGTCGACGATCGCCGTGGTGGTGGCGCGGGGGCCACCGATCAACCGGCCCGGCGCGGGCCGGACCGCCGGCATTCCCGGCGGTACCAGGAATCCGACCGTGCTGATCCCGATCGACGCCGGGTCACGTCCCGTGCCGTCGGCCAGTTCCTCGATCCGACGCCGGAAGTAGCGGGCCTCCTCGTGGTCGAGGCCGGAACCGTGCCAGCCGTCCCCGAACCGCAGCGCCCGCCGGATCGCCGCGTCGCTGTGTCCACCCACCCAGACCGGTGGCCCGCCGGGCCGGTACGGGGGAACGCCGATGCGGGCGTCGCGCAGGCCGGCGAACCTGTCGTCCAGGTCGGCGGTGGTGCCGGTCCACAGAGCCTTCATGATCTCCAGGCTCTCGTCGGTCCGCCGGCCACGTAGTTCGAGCGGCACCCCCAACGCGTCGAACTCCTGCGGGTTCCAGCCGGTGCCGACGGCGACCGTCAGGCGGCCCGCCGACACGACGTCCAGCGTCGCAAGCTGGTTGGCCAGCACCACAGGTTGGTAGTAGGGCAGGACGAGCACGCTCGTCGCGATCCCCAGGTGGGTCGTCGCTCCGGCGACCGCCGCCAGCAGGACCACCGGATCGAAGCCCGCGCCGTGCGGGTTCTCCAGCACGTGGTTGGCCATCAGGACGTAATCCAGGCCGATCCGCTCGGCGTCCCGCGCTGCCCGCAGCATGGCGGCACCCGCGTCGCCCGGCCACGCCTGCGGTTCGAGGGAGAGTCCGAATCTCATCGTGACCACTCGTCGGCCACGGTCTCCTCGGCGCGGGCCATCGCCGACCTGGTCGCCAACAACTGCCGGGCGAGCCGCCCGCGCAGGTCCTGGAGAGCGGCGATCCGCCGGTCCAGCGCGCCGAGCCGGTCGGTGGCGACCCGGAGCACGTCGGGGCACCGGGGCAGGGTGCTCAACGGCTCGTCGAGGCACCCCTTGTCGATCGAGAGCCGGATGTCCTCGACGGTGAGGCCGGAGTCGAGCAGCTCGTGGATGTTCCGGACCCTGACCACCGCCAACTCGTCGTACTCCCGATAACCGTTGGCGGCCCGGCCCGGGGCGATCAGGTGCTGCTGCTCGTAGTACCGCACCGAACGGACGCTGACGCCGCAGCGGCGCGCGAGTTCTCCGATCCGCATGTCACTGGTCCCCTTACGCACCCGGCGATGCTAGAACCCTGACATTGATGTGAGGGTCAAGTCATCGTGTGCGCGGCGGGACCGGACGTCGCGGGCAGACGAGTGCGGGGTGGCCCCCTGACCGGGCCACCCCGCGTTCGCACCCCTCACCGGCGGGCGGGTACGACAGTCCGCCGGCCGGTCCTGACGGGGGTGCGGGTCAGAAACGCGCCCAGTCGTCGGCGGCGGGACGCCACACGTCGATGTTGCGCGGGTCCACCGCCATCCGGCGGGCCCGGTGGGTCTCGTGCTCCTCCGGGGTGAACACCCGGTGCCTGTCGCACAGCTCGTAGCGCGGCCCGTGCCGGGTGTCGTGCATGTAGAAGGCGATCGACGTGGACGCCGAGTGGTTGACCAGGTCGGAGGCGATCGGGACCTGCTTGTACTGGGCCCGCGCCCGGCCGCGCATCACGTGGTCGAAGCTCTTCATCATGAAGCACAGGTGCGCGACGTAGAACTCGTTGTTGCGCTGGATCGCCAGGCTGTGGTGGTAGCGGTCCTCGCTGCGCAGGAAGACCGTGACGTCGCCGACGTGGTCGGACTCCAGGAAGCCGAGCACCTTGGTGTAGAACGCCAGCGTCTCGTCGTACTTGTCGGTGGCGAGGAACGGGTGGACCAGGTCCAGCGGGCGCAGCTCGATCAGCGGCGGCTCGGCGTACTCCTGGAACTCGGTGAACAGCTCGACGATCAGCCCGTTGGGGTCGCGGACGGCGAAGCCCCGCTGGACCAGTCCCTTGACCCGGTCGGCCAGCTCGAACACCTCGTGCCCGGCGGCGGTGACCCGCTCCCGCAGGTCGTCCAGGACGGCGTCGTTCTCGACGCTGAACCCGACCGCCGTGGTCCACGACTCGGTGCGCTGCGGCGCGGCGACCAGCTCGATGCTGTGGTGTTCGAGGTCGGCGCGCAGGAACGCGTACTCGTCGTCGTGCTGTTCCAGTTGCAGCCCGACGTGGTACTGGAGGAACTCGATGGAGGCGGCCAGGTCGGGCACCTCGATCCGGGCGTACTCCATGCCGTAGGGCCCACGGCGGCGGGCGGTGGCCTCGGTGGTCATCTGTGACCCCTCTCGATGGGCTGGGCGTCCCCGGCGGTGGGGAGACTGACGATGGCCTGACGCTCGATGACCGGCCGCCAGCGTTCCCTGACGAACCGCTCGTGCGAATCGCTGTGCAGGTAGTCGAGCAGGTCCTGCTCGGTGGGGAACTCCACGACGAAGCCGTGGGTCATGCTGGTGTCGCGGGTGCTGACGTTGACCCCGCTGCGCCAGTTGCGCATGGCGGGGTAGCGGCTCGGGAAGGTCTCCAGCTCGGCCAGGACGGACTCGGCCGCGCCGGGCGGCAGGTCGTCGCGGAACCGGAAGACCAGCATGTGGGTGATCATGGCGGCCGGCTCAGAGGATGAAGCTGAGTCGGGCGCCGGGGTCCATCGACTCCATCACCGGGACGGCCCGGCGCAGCCGGAACCGCAGCCCGTCCGGGTCGACCTTGAGCACGTGCTCGTAGCGGCCGACGTAGGTGTAGGCGCCGTTGTCGCGGTAGCGGTGGATGATGAAGTTGGCGCTGATCCACACGGTCTCCGCGCCGGCCTCCAACAGCAGCACGTTGGAGACCATCCGGTGGGTCCGCGAGTGCGGGTTCTCGGCGTGCGCCTTGCGGCTCTTGAGCCGCTTGACCCGGGCCTGGATCAGCTCGTAGTCGTCGGCCACGAAGTACCCGGCGGTGGTGGCGTCCCAGCCGGCCCAGTCGGTGGTCGGCACCTCCAGCCGGCCACCCGGCTCGATGAGGGTGAGCCACTCGTCGAGCCGCCACTCGTCGAGCAGTTGCGCCTCCCGGTAGAGGAACTCCTCCACCTCGGCCCGGGTCACCTCGCGCGATGCCACACTGACCACTCCCCCACGGCTCCCGGCCGTCGTCGACGACGCGCTCACTTGCCCGCACCTCCCGTGGCGGGTCCGGCGGCGGGCGTACCGGCCGGCGGGTCGCCGGCCACGCTGGTGCCCGCCCCGACCTTTTCGGCCCAGCGCCGCCAGAAGCTGCGCATCGCGCCCTCGTCGATCGAGCGGCCCTGGTTGCCCTGCTTCTCGTTGGCCATGCCCCGCGACATGTCGCTCCAGTCGTGGGCGGGGTCGGCCGAGTCGGCGGTCGCGGTGATGCCGCGCTGCACCGCCTCGTACGCCTCGATGTCGTCGGGGGTGGCCAGGCCGCCCGGCCCGACGAAGCTGACCATCGTCTTGATCCGCAGCGCGCGGACCGACTCCGGCTCGCCGACCTCGACGAACTGCCACGCCCGCACGTCGGTGCGGTCGGCGGCGACCGGTTCGAGCTGCCGGATGGTCAACGCCTCCAGGTCGAACAGCAGCAGGTTGGGGAAGACGAACAGGATGCGGCTGGCGTCGGCCACCTCGGCGGCGAGTTCGGGGCCGAGGCGGGCCTCCAGCTCGCGGCGCTTGGCGACGGTGCGGGTCTTCTCCTCGTCGCCGAAGCGGGGCTCCCAGACCATCCCGATCCGGCCGTTGTGCCCGGTGAGCACGAGCAGCCCGTGGCCGCCGCCGAGGTCGTAGGCGTACTGGTCGTCGTCGGTGACGGCGAACCCGGTCTCGCGCAGGTAGCCGACGAAGGTGTTGTGGGTGGGGGCGAAGTGGTAGCCGTCCATCGCGTTCTCGACGGCGAGCTTCCAGTTGCCCTTCACGCTGTAGAGCTGCACGCCCGGCAGGGTGGTCATGCCGTGCTCGCCGATCTTCGCGGTCAGCGACATGTAGTGCGCGGCCGGCCCGAGGTGGGTCAGCAGGTCGGGCACGTCCGCGTCGAAGGCGACGAAGACGAACCCCTCGTGGATCTGGAGCCGGGGCACCTGGCGCAGGGCCATCGACGCCCGGAAGGCGGGGTCGTCGGGGTACGCGTCGTCGCCGGGCAGCGCGGCCAGTTCGCCGGAGTTGCTGAACGCCCAGGCGTGGTAGAAGCACTGGAAGAACTTCGTGTTGCCCTCGCTGTGCCGGCACAGCACGGTGCCCCGGTGGGTGCAGGCGTTGAAGAAGGCCCGCACCTCGCCCCCGGCGTCCCGGCAGAAGATCAGCGGTCGACCGCCGAGGGTGCGGGTCTTGAAGTCACCCGCCTTCGGGATCTCGGTCTCGTGGCCGAGATAGAGCCAGGTGTGATTCCAGATCCGGTCGATCTCGGTCCGGAACACCTCGGGGTCGCGGTACGCCGAGCGGTGCACCCGGAACCGCAGCGCCTCCCAGTCCTCGTCGATCATCGCGCCGTCACCGGTGGCACCGAGCGGACGTACCGGCGTCTGCTGCGCCATCACCTCACCGCCTTCTACGTCATGCGAGACAGCATCTCGCTACACGATGCTGCTACTCGGCCATGGCAACTGTCAAGAGCAGGGCAGACTCCGACACTGGGTTACTCGCTGTTAATACGAACGCAACACGCAACGGTTGCTTCGCCGGTCACGATCCCCTGCATCCGACATGGCCCGGCCGATCCGCCCGACCCCGATCGCCGGCCCTCGGATGCGGCCCGCGCATCCCGTCGCCGGCCGCCGGCCACCCGCACCGGGCCGCGCCGTCCCGTCGCACCGCCAGCCGGTGTCACCCCTTCCGGAGGATGTCATGCTCCAGCCGCACGATGGCCCGATCGGTGGAACCCACTACCTGCCGAGCACCCCCGACACCTGCCTGTGGGGCCGGTTGCCCAACCGGCGGCACGAACCCGTGCTGCGGGTCGGCTCCGGCGAGACCGTGACCATCGACACGCTCAGCCACGAGGGCATCCTGGAGGACCAGGGCCGCGACCCGGTCGGCTTCCTCAAGCAGTTCGACGTGCCCGCCGACCAGGTCCTCACCGACGCCCGCGACCTGGCCGCCTCCGACGTCGCCCACGACTACGACGCCGACGGCCCGCACGTGGTCACCGGCCCGGTCGCGGTGGCCGGGGCCGAACCCGGCGACCTGCTCCGGGTCGAGGTGCTCGACCTGCTCGTCCGCGCCCCGTACGGCTTCATCAGCAGCCGGCACGGCTACGGCGCGCTGCCCGGCGAGTACCCGCTCACCCCCACCGACACCGGCCCGGACGGCGACGGCCCCCGGGAGTACGGCACCGTCTCCCACTTCACCCGCGTGCTGCACAGCGGCGGCCGGCTGCTCGGCACCCTGCCGTACGGCGACGGGCGGGCCGCCACCTTCCCGCTGGCCCCCTTCCTCGGCCTGATGGGCGTCGCCGTGGACACCGACGAGCCGGTGCACTCCGTGCCGCCCGGCGCGTTCGGCGGCAACCTCGACATCAACGAACTCCAGGTCGGCTCCGCCCTCTACCTGCCGGTACAGCTACCCGGGGCGGGTTTCTACGCCGGTGACCCGCACTACGCCCAGGGCGACGGCGAGGTGGCGCTGACCGCCCTGGAAGCGCCGCTGCGGGCCACCCTGCGGCTGTCGGTGATCCCCCGGGCGCAGGCCGGCGGCCTGCTCGGGGCCGTCAACGGGCCGTTCGGCGAGACCGCCACCCACTGGCTGCCGGTCGGCCTGCACGGCGACCTCGACGAGGCGATGCGCCGGGCCGTGCGGGCCGCCGTCGACTTCCTCGTCCGCACCCAGGGCATGCCCCCGCAGACCGCGCTGGCCTACCTGAGCGCCGCCGCCGACTTCGAGGTGAGCCAGGTCGTCGACGGGGTGAAGGGCATCCACTGCCTGATCCGCAAGGCCGACTTCCCGGCCCACTTCTGACCGACGACGCGCCCCGGCCCGTGGCGCTGTGCCACGGGCCGGGGCCGGTGTCGTCCGGGCGGCGCTCGACGTGCGCGGGATCGCCGCCACGCCGCTGCCCCCGACCGGGACAGGCCGGGG
>NZ_MZMV01000111.1 GCF_002210435.1 Micromonospora wenchangensis | reverse complement strand
TCGCCAGGTGCTCGCGCCCGCGCAGGTTGTCCCCGATCAGCGAGGCGAGCTGCCCCGCGCCGACCTGGAGGAACACCCGGAACCCGGCGGCGTACATGGCCTCGACGGTCTGCCGGAACCAGACCGGCTCCATCATGTGCCGGACGAAGATCCGGTTGACCTCCTCCTCGTCGGCGGGGAACGGCGCGTGCAGGGTCGCCGACCACACCGGCATCCGGGTCGGGTGCACCTCCCAGCGGCCCAGGGCGGCACCGATCGAGGTGAGCCCGTCGGCGAAGGCGGGGGTGTGGAACGCCGACCGGAACGGCAGCTTCTGGCACAGGATGTTGCGGGTACGCAGCGCCTCGACGAGGCGGTCGACCTGCGGCTCCGGGCCGTTGACCACCGACTGCGCCGGGGCGTTGTCGTGCGACAGGACCACCCCCGGGTAGTCGCCGAGCAGCGGGGCGACCCGGTCCGCGCCGGCCCCGACGGCCGCGAAGACGTAGCCGGAGACCTCCACCGAGTCGGCGTTGAACAGGTCGAGGAACTCGTCCATCGCGGCGGTGCTGATCTGACCGCTGACCGCGGCGGCGGTCCACTCGCCGATGCTGTGCCCGGCGACCGCGTCGGGTCGTACGCTCATCCGGGCCAACGCCGTGTCGAGCAGCTTGCCCACCTCGATCAGGCCGGCGCCGTGCCGGCCCAGGTCGGCGGCGGACCACTCGCGGTCCGGCAGGCCGAAGTGGGCGGCCAGGTCGGCGGTCCGGGGGGCGAACTCCGCCTCCAGGCCGGGGAAGACGAAGGCGAGCTTGCCCGCCCCCGCGCCGAGCAGCGGCTGCGGGCTGAACCAGATGTCCCGCCCGCCCCGCCACGCCTGCCCCCGGGCCACCGTCTTACGGGCCACCGCGAGCAGCTTGTCCGTCGGGTTGACGATGCCCAGCCGGGTCTGCGGCGGAGCCTCCCCGCCGGAGCGGGCGGCCAGCTCGACGCCGATGCGGCGTACCTCCTGGTCGTCGCGGTCCAGCAGGTCGGCGAGCCCGGCCGGGTCCGGCGCGGCCAGCCAGAGCACCTGGTCCGGCTCGTCGACCACGGCCCGACCGGCGGCCGGGGCGGTCAGCCCCACCACCGGCTCACCCACCGACACCGGGGCCTGCTCGATGATCAGGTGGGCGTTGATCCCGCCGAACCCGAACGCGTTGACGCCGGCCCGGCGCGGCCCGTCGCTCTCCCACGGCCGGGCGGTGTCGATCGGCGCGAACCGGGTCGCCGCCATCTCCTTGCGCGGCGTCTCGCAGTGCAGGGTGGGGGGCAGCACCCCCCGGTGCACCGCGAGCGCGGCCTTGATCAGGCCGGCCACCCCGGCGGCCGGCATGGTGTGCCCGATCATCGACTTCACCGAGCCGATCACCGGGCGCGGCCCACCGGTGTACGGGCCGAACACCTCCGCCACCGTGGTCAGCTCGGCGGCGTCCCCGGTCGGGGTGCCGGTGCCGTGCGCCTCCAGCAGCCCCAGCGCGTCCGGGGCGGTCGGGTCGAGCCCGGCGGACTCCCAGGCCCGGCGGATCGCCAGCACCTGGCCGGAGACCGCCGGGTTGAACATGCTCGCCGACTTGCCGTCGCTGGACACCCCGCTGCCCCGGATCACCGCGTACACCCGGTCGCCGTCGCGCACCGCGTCGGCGTACCGCTTGAGCACCACCACGCCGGTGCCCTCGCCGATCAGCAGCCCGTCGGCGGCGGCGTCGAACGGCCGGATCTCGCCCCGCCGCGACAGCGCCCGGAGCTGGTTGAACACCGACCAGAAGCTGATGTCGTGCACGTGGTGCACGCCACCGGCGAGCACCGCGTCCAACCGGCCGTTGAGCAGTTCGGTGATGCCCTGGTCCACGGCGATCAGCGAGGAGGCGCAGGCGGCGTCGATGGTGTACGCCGGGCCGCGCAGGTCGAGCCGGTTGGCCACCCGGGAGGCGGCCAGGTTCGGCACCAGGCCGATCGTCCCCTCCGGCTGGTACGGCCCGAGCCGCTCGTCGAACTTCTTGCGCAGCAGCTCCAGCCGGGCCGGGTCGACGTCGGGGATCAGCTCCCGCAGGATGCTGACCACCTGGCTCGACATCCGCACCCGCTGGGCGTAGCGGGCCTGGGCGGGGCTGAGGATGCCGCCCCGGCCGAGGATGACGCCGATCCGGTCACGGGCCGGGAGGCGGTCGCCGCCGCCCGCGTCGTCGATCGCCGCGGCGGCCACCTCCAGCGTGATCAGCTGGTCCGGCTCGATGTCGCCCACCGAGGCGGGCATCACCCCGAACCGCAGCGGCTCGAAGGTGGCGAACTCGTCGACGAACCCGCCGCGCCGGCAGTACATCCGGTCGGCCCGGTGGGACTGCTCCGGGTCGTAGAACTCCTCGTCCCAGCGGTGCGTGGGGACGTCGGTGATCGCGTCGACCCCGCCGATCAGGTTGCGCCAGTAGGTCTCCAGGTCACCGGCGGAGGGCATCAGGGCGGCCATCCCCACGATCGCGATCTGGCCGGGCGCAGCGGCGCCGTTGTTCATCGGTTCCTCCGACGGGTGGGGCGGGTGGGGGCGGGACGGCTCATCGACGCCCTCACCACCCGGAGGCGGTGTAGACGACCGAGGTGACCGACGCGTCGGCCCAGGCCAGCTCGCGCAGCAGGGCCAGCGCGCCCTCCTCCGGGTCGATCAGGCCGATGCCGCGCCGGGCGTACTCGCGGCTCAACTCGGCGGTGACCATGCCGCCGTGGCCGACGCCGGGCGCCCACGGCCCCCAGTGGACGGTCACGGTGCGCACCCCGGTCCGGGCCGCGTAGCGGGTGCCGATGGCGTCCAGGGCGTCGTTGGCCGCCGCGTAGTCGGCCTGCCCCCGGTTGCCGTAGGCGGCGGCGATGCTGCCGAAGAAGACCAGGAACCGCGGCGCGCCGGGCAGCGCGTCGAGGCCGGCCAGCAGCCCCCGGGCCCCGTCGACCTTGGTGTCGAAGACCCGGGTGAACGACGCCGGGTCCTTCTCGGCGATCAGCTTGTCCTCGATGATCCCGGCGGCGTAGACGACCCCGTCGAGGCGGCCGTACTCGGCGTGGACCGCGGCCAGCAGCGCGCGGGTCGCCGCCGCGTCCCGGACGTCCAGGGCGTGGTAGCGGACCTCGCCACCCAGCTCGGTCAGCTCGGCGATCGTCGCGCTCACCTCCCGGGCGGCCAGGACGGCCTGCGCGGTGCGGGAGATCTCGGCCGGCGAGGACAGGCCCCGTCGGGCCAGCACACCGACCAGCGCGGCCCGGTCGGTGGCGGCGGCCAGCTCCGGGTCCTCCGGGCCGGACGGCAGCGGGGTGCGGCCGACCAGCTCGATGCGGCAGCCGCTGGCCGAGGCGAGCGCCCGGGCGAACCACGGGGTGATGCCCCGCGCCCCACCGATCAGCACCACCACCGAGTCGCGTTCCAACCCGATCGCGGCGGCCTCGGACACCCCGTCGCCGGCCGGTCCGGCACCCCCGGCGGCCAGCGCGCCCAGCTCGACCGGGACCAGGTCGGCGACGTAGCGCCCGTCGCCACGCCGGGCCACCACCGGGGCGTCGGCGGCGGTGAGCAGTTCGTCGAGCAGCTGCCGGGCCAGCACGTCCGGCGTCGCCGCCGGGTCCACCGCCACGAACCGGGCGGTCAGCCCCGGGTACTCCCGGGCGATCGTGCGGAACAGGCCGGGCATGCCGTCGGCCGCGCCGGCGACGTCCTGCGCCCCGGCGGCGAGCAGCCAGCGCGGCCCGGCGGCCAGGGCCCGCTGCAGCAGCGGGAACACCGCGGGCAGCAGCGGCTCGTCGAGGTTGGTCAGCCCGTCGAGCACCAGCACCCCGTCGAAGCCCTGGTCGGCCTGCTCGCTGTCGAGGACCCCCAGCTGGCCGCCGGCGCCGTGCGCGCCGAGCAGCTCCGCCAGGTACGCCCCGACCGGTCCGCCCCCGGTGATCAGGAACCGCATCCCGGCGAGCGTGCCCGGGTCGACGCGCTGTCCGGGCTGGACGCTCTCCCGGGCGACCAGCCGCTTCGGCGCGATCCCCACCCCGACCTCGGTCGGCGCGGGAGACACGGCGGGTGCGGCGGCCGGGGCGGCGACGCTCGCCGTCGGGGCGGCGGGCGCGGCGGCCGGGGCGGCGACCGTCACCGTCGCGGTGACGGTGGTGTTCATCTTCTGGTCGAGCCAGGTGACCATGGCGCGGACGGTGCGGGCCTTGACGAGGTCTTCGAGTTCGCTCTCGTCGCCTTCGACGCTGAGGGAGAGGCGTTGGGCGACCTCGCCGGCGACCTCGGCGCGTTTGATGGAGTCGATGGACAGGTCGGCTTCGAGGTCGAGGTCGGGCTCGATGAGGTCGACGGGGTAGCCGGTGCGCTCGCTGATCACCGCCAGGATCGCCTGCTGGAAGTCCGCGGCGGTGACGCCGATCTGGTCGCCCGACGGCAGCGCGGCGGTCAGCGTGGCGGTGGTCGTGACGGTGCCGCTCATCTTCTCGTCGAGCCAGGTGACCATGGCGCGGACGGTGCGGGCCTTGACGAGGTCTTCGAGTTCGCTCTCGTCGCCTTCGACGCTGAGGGAGAGGCGTTGGGCGACCTCGCCGGCGACCTCGGCGCGTTTGATGGAGTCGATGGAGAGGTCGGCTTCGAGGTCGAGGTCGAGTTCGATGAGGTCGACGGGGTAGCCGGTGCGCTCGCTGATCACCGCCAGGATCGCCTGCTGGAACTCGGCGATGCCCGGCCCGGCCGGCGCGGCGACCACGGCGACCGCAGCAGCGGGCGCGGCGACCGGGGCGGGGGCCGCGACGGGGCCGCCGACCGCGGGGGAGACCGGCACGACGTCCGGGGTGACCGGCCGGGGCCGGGCGACCGTCGGCGCCGGGGCGATGGCCAGCGCCGTGCCGCCGTTCGCCCCGGCCACGGCGGGGGCCGGGGCGGGGCGTGGGGCGACGGCAGGCGTCGGGGCCGGAGCCGGAGCCGGCGCGGGAGCGGCGGCGGGCAGCGACCGGGGGACCGGGGCGGGCGTCGGCGTGGGCGCCGGCCCGGCGTACCCCTCCACCCGGTACGCCCCGGTGGGCTCCCCGGCCGACCGGCTGCCGCCGTCACCGGGGTCACCGAGGAAGGCGAGCATCACGTCCCGCTGGGTGGCGATCATCTCCCGCGTGGTGCGCAGGTACTCGCTGAGCAGCTCGCCCCGGATGTCCCGGACGGTGGCCGGCGCGGGCGCGGGCGCGTCGACGGTCCGGACGTCCCGGACGGTCGACGGTGCGGGGCCGCTGACGGTGCCGGTGGCGGCGCCGGGGGTGGTGGCGGTGCCATTGGCAGGGGTCATCGACAACTCCTTGATCCGTCGGGGAGGGGTCATGCCACCGGGAAGGCAGTTGCCGTGCTGGTCCCGGACGAGTTGGCCGTCGACCGTCCAGAGCGGACGACGGTTCGGTGCGGTGGTGGCGGCGGCGTCCGCGACCCGGCCGTGGAACAGCCAGTCGGTGCGGACCGGGGTGCCGGCGCAGGCGAGTTCGGCGACCGAGATCAGGAACCCGCGCAGGCCGTCGGCCGGGCCGCGTTCGCAGGCGACCGTCTGGTGCGGCCGGTCGCCGAGCACCGCCTGCACCAGCCGGCTGAGCACCTGACCGGGGCCGACCTCGACGAAGAGGCGGGCGCCCGCGGCGTACATCGCCTCGATCTGCTCGACGAAGCGCACCGGCGCGCCGATCTGCTCGGCGAGGTGGTGGCGGACCTGGCCGGCGTCGCCGGAGTACGGGGCGGCGGTCAGGTTCGACCAGACCGGGATGCGCGGCTCGGTGATCGACCGGGTGGCGAGCACCTCGGCGAAGGTCTCCACCGCGCCGGCCACCACCGGGCTGTGGAAGGCGCAGGCCACCGGGATGGCGCGGGCGGACAGTCCGGCCTCCTTGAGCGCGATCACCGCCGACTGCACCTTCGCCGTCGGGCCGGAGACCACCACCTGCTGCGGGCCGTTCCGGTTGGCCAGCACCACCTCGCTGGTCAGGCCGGCCCCGGCGAGCACCTGGGCGACCTGCTCGGCGCTGGCGGCGACCGCCGCCATGGTGCCCGGGTCCTCGCCGCAGGCGTCGAGGATGGCCGCCGCCCGCTGCCGGCTCAGGTCGAGCAGGGTGGCCGCGTCGAACGCCCCGGCGACGCAGAGCCCGACGAGTTCGCCGTAGCTGTGGCCGGCGGTCATGTCGGGTCGGACGCCGAGGCGGCGCAGCAGGTGGTCCACGGCGAGGCCACCGATGCCGAGCACCGGCTGGGCGGTGCGGGTGTCGCGGACCCGGTCGTCCTGGGCGCGTCGGGAGTCCTGGTCGAACGCGGTCGGCGGGAAGAGCAGCTCCGCGGCGTCCTTGTCGAGTTCGAGGTAGTGCCGCAGCTCGGGGAAGGTGACGAAGAGTTCGGCGAGGGCGCCGGGGCGTTGGCTGCCCTGGCCGGGGAAGAGGAACGCCACCTGGCCGGGTCCGACCGGGTCGACCCCGGTCGGCTGGACCA
Organism: Micromonospora wenchangensis; assembly: GCF_002210435.1. Lineage (GTDB taxonomy): Bacteria > Actinomycetota > Actinomycetes > Mycobacteriales > Micromonosporaceae > Micromonospora > Micromonospora wenchangensis. The sequence continues at coordinate 5,380 of NZ_MZMV01000111.1, read as the reverse complement.
GGCCCCGGGCCGGGTCGTGCTCGCCGGCCAGCGCCCGGTGCAGCAGGGTCTCCAGGTCGGCCAGGTCGCGGGCGACCACGGCGACCTGGGTCGTCCCGGGCCGGTTGGCGGCCCTGGCGGCGACCGACGCGGCCAGCTCGGCCAGGCGTCCCGCCCGGTTGCCGGCCCCCTCGGCGGTCAGGCTCTCCAGCAGCTGCCGGACGGCCTGGTGGGCGGCGGCCCGGTCGGTGCCCCGGAAGCAGAACAGCTCGGCCGGCCAGATCCGCTGCGCGTGCCGGGGTTCCGGCGCGTTGGCGTAGGCGCTGAGCACGACGTGGAAGTTGGTGCCGCCGAAGCCGAACGCGCTGACCCCGGCGATCCGTTCGGCGGCCGGTGCGGGCCACGGGCGGGCCTCGGTGAAGAACGCGAACGGGCTCTGCTGCGGGTGCCAGGCCGGGTTGGGTCGTTCCAGGTGGATGGTGGGCGGGCGGATGCCGTGGTAGAGGGCGAGCGTCGCCTTGATCAGGCCGGCCAGCCCGGCGGCACACTTGGTGTGCCCGATCTGGGACTTCACCGAGCCGAGCGCGCAGCTGCCCGGTTCGGCGCCGGCCTCGACGAACATTCGGGTCAGCGTCTCCAGCTCGGTGCGGTCGCCGACCACCGTGCCGGTGCCGTGCGCCTCCACCAGGCCGACCTCGCGGGGGGAGATGCCGGTGCGGTGGTAGGCCCGGTCCAGGGCCCGCCGCTGCCCGTCGGGGCGCGGCGCGGTCAGGCCGAGGGCCCGCCCGTCGCTGGCCCCGCCGAGCCCCTTGATCACGCCGTAGATCCGGTCACCGTCGCGTTCGGCGTCGGCCAGCCGCTTGAGTACGACGCACGCGACGCCCTCGCCGAGGGCGATCCCGTCACCGGTGCTGTCGAAGGGGCGGGACCGGCCGGTGGGGGACAGCGCGTGCGCCGAGGTGAACATCAGGTAGTCGTTGACCCCGTTGTGCAGGTCGGCGCCGCCGCAGATCATCAGGTCGCTGTCGCCGGCGACCAGTTCCTTGCAGGCGGCGTCCATCGCGGCCAGCGACGAGGCGCAGGCCGCGTCGATGGTGTAGTTCGGCCCACCCAGGTCGAGCCGGTTGGCGACCCGGCCGGCGATCACGTTGGCCAGCACGCCGGGGAAGCTGTCCTCGGTGACCGTGGGCAGCAGTTCCTGCATCTGCTCGGGCACCTCACCGAGGTACGCCGGCAGCATGGTGCGCAGGGTCTGCGCGTGGCCCATGTCGCTGCCCGCCTCCGCGCCGAACACCACCCCGGTCCGGGCGTGGTCCGCGCCGGGGGCGTCGTACGGGTAGCCGGCGTCGACCAGCGCCCGGTGGGAGACCTCCAGGGCGAGCAGTTGGGTCGGGTCGATGCTGCTCAGCGCGGCCGGGGGGATGCCGTAGCCGATGGCGTCGAACGGAACCGGCTCGATGAACCCGCCCCACTTGGAGACGCTGATCCGGCCGGTCTGCCCCGGCCCGACCTCGGGGGCGTAGTAGTGCTCGGTGTCCCAGCGCTGCGGCGGGACCTCGGTGACGGTGTCGACGCCGCTGAGCACCGTACGCCAGAAGCTGTCCAGGTCGGGGGAGCCGGGCAGCATGCAGGCCATCCCGACGATGGCGATGTCCAGCGGGGCGGGCGGCTCGTCGATCTCGACGGCCGGCGGCGTGAGCCGGGCCCGCAGGGCGTCGAGCCGGTCGGCGTGGAAGCCGCGTACCGCGGTGGTGACGTCGTCGTGCAGCTCGGCGACGGTGGTGGCGCGGTCGCGCAGCACGGCTACCTGGCCGGCCATGAACAGCCCGTCGCTTGCCTGGACGTTCTCGTCGACGGTCTCGACGACGTCGCCGGAGCGGCGCAGGCCCTTGCTGGCGATCCGCAGCCGGCCGACGTTGAGCAGTTCGAGCTGCTCCCACACCTCGCGGTTCTCCACCCCGGCGCCCTCGAGCTGGGTGCGTAGCTGGTGGAAGTCGTCGACGAACGGGGTGTGCAGGCAGCGGGTGGCGTGCCCGGGGGCGGTCTCCAGCAGCGCGGTGTGCTCCGCGGTGAGCGCCTCACGCTGGAACAACGGCTGGACCGCGCCGTGGGTCACGGCCTCGGCGGTGAACAGGTAGGCGGTGCCCATCAGCACGCCGATCCGGGCGCCCCGGCGGGCCAGTGGCGCGGCCATCGTGGCCACCATCGCCGCCGACCGGGCGTCGTGCACCCCACCGGCGAAGAAGATCTGGAGCTGGGCGCCGGCGGCGGGATCGGTGTCGAGGTAGTCGTCGAGCACCGCCAGTTGGGCCTCCCACAGCGGGAAGCTCGCCCGGGGTCCGACGTGCCCGCCGCACTCGGCGCCCTCGAAGATGAACTTGCGCGCGCCGGAGCGCAGGAACTGGCGCAGCAGGCCGGGCGAGGGCACGTGCAGGAAGGTGCTGATCCCCTGCTCCTCCAGGGCGCGGGCCTGTGGCGGGCGGCCACCGGCGATGATCGCGCAGGCGGGCCGGATCTCCTGGATGACCTCCAGTTGGGCGGCGCGCAGCTCCTCGGGGGCGAAGCCGAGCACCCCGACGCCCCACGGGCGGTCGCCGAGCTGGGCGGCGGTCTCGGTGAGCATCCGGCGGCACTGGTCGGCCGAGTTGAGGGCGAGGGCGATGAACGGCAACGCGCCGCCGTCGGCGACGGCGGCGGCGAAGGACGCCTCGTCGCTGACCCGGGTCATCGGGCCCTGGGCGACGGGCACCCGCACCCCGAGGGCCTCGGCCAGGGGGGCGTGCGGCTGGAGCAGGTCGGCGGCGTCGGGGCCGTCGACGGCGTCGAGCATCGCCGCGCGCATGCCGCGTACGGCGGCGGCGGTGTCGGGCCAGCGGTCGGCGAAGGCCGCCGCCAGCCAGCCGTCCTGGCCGACCGGGAGCAGTTCGCTGTCGCCCTGGTGCGGGCCGCCCCGGCGGATGCCCCGTACGCCGTCACGCAGCACGGTCTCCGAGCCGTCCATCCTGCGGATGACGGCCTGCACGTCGGCCGGCAGTTCCGACTCGGGCATCAGGGCGAGCTGGGTGTCCAGCACCACGCCGGCCGCGCCACCGACCAGGCAGGCCCCGGCGGTCCGCGGGCCGATCCCGCCGGCCACCCAGACCGGCAGGTCGAGGGTGTCGTCGGCGACGAGCTGCTGGAGCAGGACGAAGGAGCTGAGTTCGCCGACCCGGCCGCCACCCTCCATCCCACGGGCGATCAGCCCGTGCGCGCCGGCGGCCGCGGCGGCGTGGGCCTCCGCCCGGCTGGTCACCTCCACCAGCACCCGGTGGCTCCCGGTGATCTCGGCCAGCGGCCACGGGCCCGTCGGCTCGACCACGATCAGGTCCACCCGGCCGGCGGCGGCGCGGTCCACCTCGGCGGGGGTGGCCCGGCAGCCGGCCGGGACCCGGACGCCGATCGGGGCGGACGACCAGCTCGCGGCGCGGGCGAGCGCCCGCAACGACCAGTCGTCGCCGGTGGCCAGGTCGATGATGCCGCGTCCACCACCGGCTGCGGTGGCGGCCGTGATCCGTGGGCCCGGTTCCAGGACGCCGACGGGGTTGACGACCAGGATCAGGTCACGTGTGTACGGTGCGCTACTCATCGGGCTCCCACTTCGGGTCGCGAAGGATCGCGGGCTGACTAGGGAATTTGCCGGCAACGGGCCGGCGAACGCGTGCTGATTTGCCGCAGTAAATGTCGCACTGCGTCACAATCTAACGTCGCCCAGTTACAGCCCGGTTAAATCCGCCGATCAACGGGCGCGGGCTGAAGATTTCCTACCAAGGCTACCGGATATGCCGTCGGGTTAACCAGGCACGATGTTCGTCGATGCGACGAGGCTGCCACCGGATCGTGCCATCGATGCTTGTCCAGTCATTTGCGGTTTTATTTCCAAACTGTTTTCCGGTGGCCGGTGAAGTCCCTGGTAGTGGAGATCGGGACTTCCCGTATCCCACTATGTGGAACGGGTCTTGCCATCGATTGCGGTATGCCTCAAAGATCCGTATCGGTATTCATGCCATCATTACCCATCGATTAGCTATGGCATTCGTGAGGCGAGGTGGGATTGGTTCTCGATCTTTAAACTCCCTGGTGGGGCGCAGATCATTCGCCGACCGCGCATCCGTCCCACCCGTTGCCGCTGACCTCGGCGGTGACCGCCGACCGGGCGACGAAGCCCTGGAGGCGTCACCGATAACGGCTCTGGGCTGGCCAAACGCCACCCCATGACGACGGTTGACGTACTCCCTTAACGAACGTTTCATGCGCTGTCCGCCGGGTGGTCGTACCCACCGGTGGCACGCGCTCTGCGGGGGTGATTCCTCCGGCAGCACCGACCTCTGTACAGGCCGCCACCAGCCGGGACGGCCGTCACCGTGACGGTGGTCCGACCCGGCCGGGCAGGCCTTCCCAATTCCCTTCCGGATCGGCGGTAATTGTGCGTAGCCTGCTTCTTCTTGCCCTCGTCGGCCTCGGTGCACAACTGGTCGACGGCAGTCTCGGGATGGCGTACGGCGTGACATCCACCACATTGTTGCTGGCCCTCAACACAGGTGCGGCGAGCGCTTCGGCGACCGTCCACCTGGCCGAGATCGGCACCACCCTCGTCTCCGGCGCCGCCCACTGGAGGTTCGGCAACGTCGACTGGACCGTGGTCCGACGGGTCGGCGTGCCGGGCGCCGTCGGGGCGTTCGCCGGGGCGACGTTCCTGTCCAGCCTCTCGACGGCGACCGCGGCCCCGATCATGTCGCTGATCCTGCTGGCCCTCGGCCTCTACGTGTTGATCCGGTTCACCGTCGCCGGCCTGCCCCGCGACCGGGTCGGCCTGCCCCTGCGTAAGCGCTTCCTCGGCCCGCTGGGGCTCGTCGCCGGCTTCGTCGACGCCACCGGTGGCGGCGGCTGGGGGCCGGTCGGCACCCCGGCGATCCTGGCCAGCGGCCGACTGGAACCGCGCCGGGTGATCGGCTCGATCGACACCAGCGAGTTCCTGGTGGCGGTCGCCGCCAGCCTGGGCTTCCTGGTCGGCATCGGCTCGGAGAACATCAACTTCGGCTGGGTGGGCGCGCTGCTGCTCGGCGGCATGATCGCCGCGCCGATCGCCGCCTGGCTGGTGCGACTGGTCCCGCCCCGGGTGCTCGGCTCCGCCGTCGGCGGGGTCATCGTGCTGACCAACATCCGGACCCTGCTGCGCAGCGAGTGGATCGGTGCCCCGGACGCCGTCCGGTACGCCAGCTACCTGCTCATCGCGGTGCTCTGGGCGGCGGCGGTGGCCTGGTCGCTGCGCCGGCACCTGGCCGACCGGCAGGCCACGCCGGTCGCCGTCGGGCCGGAGAGCGGTGCCGGAGAGCCCGCCACCACGTCGAGCTGAACCCGGCGG
>NZ_MZMV01000110.1 GCF_002210435.1 Micromonospora wenchangensis | reverse complement strand
GGTCGACGCACGGTGTCGGCCGGCGGCCCGCTGAACGCGAGGACGGGCACCCGCTTGGAGGAGATGTCCCCGAAGGTCAGCAGCGGTACGCCCGCGGCGTCGAGGACGACCTGGGTGACCCGGCACGCCTCCTCGTTCCAGAAGGACACCTCGGTACGCACGTAGGCGGCGTCGGCCAGGTCACCGTGCACGCTCACCCGGTCGACGGAGAGCGGGATGAACGCGGTGGCATGGTCGGTGCCGAACACCGGGTTGTCCGGGTCGATCGCCGCGATGGTGACGCTGTCCAGCAGCCCCGGGAAGAGCTGGACCTCCGGGGGGTTCAGGGCGCGTTGCCGGCCCCCCTCGATCCGGGCGAGGGTGCCGCCGCCGGGCAGGCTGGCGACCCAGGAGATGTTGCGGTAGTACCGGCCGTGCTGGTAGCCGATGCGGCGCAGCCAGCGGTACACGGTGGAGCCGGTGTGCACCCGGGAGCAGGTGTCGAGCAGCGCCGCGAGCGGCTGCGACGCGGGCACCGGATCGGGGTGCGGGGCGTACCGGCCGGTGACGAAGGGGGTGCCGTCGGCGTCGGCGACGGTGAACCGCCCGTCGGCGTCGACCCGGCACACCACCCGGTGCGCCCCGGTCGGGATGAGCGGGCGGTGGAAGAGCACGTCGCGTACCCCGTGGAACGGTTCGCCGCGCAGCTCGGCGCCCTGGCGCAGGAAGTCGAACCAGGCGACGCCGGGGAGCATGATCCGGCGGTACACCGAGTGCTGGGCGATCGGCACCTCGCCCGGCCCGAAGACGCGGGAGAAGGCGTACCCGGCCGGGCCGGCGTCGTCGAGGGTCAGCGGGCCGCCGGGCTGGGCGGAGCGCAGCGGCTCCCGCAGGTCCAGCGCGGGGCCCCGGGCCTGGCCGACCGGCAGGAGGCGCTTGTGCCAGGCGACCGGCCCCTGGAACGTGGCCCAGTCGATGTCCGCCCCGGCCTCGAAGAGTTCCGCGGTGACGGCGGCGAGCACCTCGGCGGCCCGCCGCCCGTCGGTGGCGGCGGCCAGGCGCGCGCAGAGGTCCAGTCGGGCGTCGACGTCGTCCGGGTGGGCGGGGCCGGGAGCGTCGGTGGTCGCGGCTCCGGCGGCCAGCACCGTACTGAGCGACTCCTCCAGGGAGGTACGTCCGTGCACGAAGTCGGCGATCGGCGTCCAGCCGGGTGGCAGGTCGACCGCCTGCTCGGGTACCCCGGTGCCGCGCAGCGCCACGGCCAGCACGACCCCCGCGCAGATCCGCAGCAGCGGGCCGGAGAACGTCGTCACCGGGCTGCCGACGGCGGTCTCGAACCGGCCGACGATCTCCCGTACCGCCGGCAGGTCGTGGTGGAGCGCGAGCAGCCACCGTGGCGGGGCGGACCCGGCCACCGGGCGGACGGCCACCACGGACGGCCGGCCGGTGGGCTCCCCCAGCGGGACGTCGGCGCGTAGCAGCCGGGCGCGCAGCGCGGCGGCGAGGCCGTCGGCGTCCGGTCCGGTGACCGCGCAGCGTACGGCGCGGGCCGGGCGGCCAAGTCGGGCGGTGGCGAGCACGTCGGCGATCTCGTCGGCCACCGAGGGGAGGAACTCCACCCACTGCGCGGCCAGCTCGCGCAGCACGTCGGGGCTGTCGGCGGAGAGGGCGAGCACCTCCGCGGGCCGCCCGGCCCCGGTGGTGGTCGGCGCGGGCCCGTTCGCCGCCTCGGCCACCACGTGCGCGTTGGTGCCGCCGAAGCCGAAGCCGCTCACGCCGGCCCGGCGGACCGGGGCCGCCGGCCAGGGTCGGGGACGCGACGGCAGGTACAGGGGGCCGGTGTCCAACCGGAGCCGCGGGTTGACGCTGGGCACCGGCACCCCGGGGACGACCCCGTCCCGCAGGCAGAGGACGATCTTGGCCAGGCCGGCCAGGCCGGATGCCGAGTGCAGGTGACCGATCCGCCGTTTCAGCGAGCCGAGCGCGACGCTGCCGGGGGCGACGCCGCGCCGGCCGAACACGTCGGTGAGGGCCCGCACCTCGATCGGGTCGCCGATGGCGGTGCCGGTGCCGTGGGTCTCGACATACTGCACGGTGGTGGGGTCGATCCGCCCGTACACCCGGTCGAGCAACGCGATCTGGGCCTCCAGGTTGGGGGTGGTCACCCCCATGGTGCGGCCGTCGTTGTTGACGCCGGTGCCGGCGATCGCGCCGAGGATCAGGTCACCGTCGGCCACCGCCGCGGCCATCGGCTTGAGCACCAGGGCGACGGCCCCCTCCCCGGGGACGTACCCGTTGGCCTTCTCGTCGAAGGTCTGGCACAGCCCGTCCGGGGAGAGCGCGCCGGTGCGGGACAGCAACACGAAGGTCAGCGGGTCGAGCAGCAGGTCCACGCCGCCGACCAGGGCGATCTCGCAGCTGCCGGCGGCGAGGCTCTGGCAGGCCAACCAGACCGCGGTCAGCGAGGACGAGCAGGCGGTGTCGACCACCAGGCTGGGGCCGGTGAGGTCGAGGCGGTCGGAGAGCCAGGCCGCGACGAAGTTCTGCGACCGGCCCCACAGGGCCGCCGGGACCGGCCGGCCGGTGCGGTCCGGGCCGGTCGGGGCCATCCCACGGCCGTGGTCGAAGCCGTAGGAGTTCATCCGGGCACCGACGAAGACTCCCGCGTCGAGACGGCGGCGCACGGAGCGGTAGCCGGCGTCCTCCAGCGCCCGCGCGCCGACCTCCAGCATCACCCGCTGCTGCGGGTCGAGCAGGACGGCGTCGCCGGCGGTCAGGCCGAACGCCTCGTGGTCGAAGGAGAACGGGTCCTGGAGGAAGGCGCCCCGGTGGTGGGTGCCCTGGTGGTCGCCGTCGCCGAGGTAGTGGTCGCGGGCCCACCGGCTGGGCGGGACCTCGTCCACCTCGACCGAGTCGTGGGTCAGCAGCCAGCGCAGGTCCGCCACGTCCTCGGCACCGGGAAGCCGTACGGCCATGCCGATCACCGCGATTCGACTGTCCGTCATGTTCGCGTCGCTCCTTCCGTCACACTCGGTGGGCAGGTCAGTGGCGCGGCTGCTGGCCGGTGGCGAGCAGTGGCCGCAGCAGGGCGCTGAGGCTCGCCGTGGACGCCGGGTCGGGCGCGGACGGCACCGCACCGGCCGCCCTGCCGACCGGGTCGGTCCCGGACGCCGGGGCGGGTGGTACGGCCCGGTCGGTGAGCCGGGCCGCGAGGTCGGCCATCGTGCGGGACCGCATCACCAGCGAGGGGTCGACGGTCGTCCCGCTGAGCCGCTCGATGGCGCTGGTCAGGTCGGCGATGACCAACGAGTCCAGCCCCAGGTCGGGCAGGGGGCACTCACCCGGGTCCTCACCGAGCACGTCGACGAAGGCGTCCCGCACCAGCCGGTACGCGACCCCCGGGTCGCCGTCCGACGGCGGCCCGGCCGGTGCGGCGTCACCACCGGCGGAGTCAGCCGGGAGGGGGTCGGCCGGGGTGGGCTCGGGGTGCGCGGTCGGCGCGTCCCGGTGGGCGGCCTGCGGCGGCGCGGAGACGGTGGTCGGCTGCGGCACGGCGCTGCCGGGGAACACCACGGCACCCCCGGTGAGCAGGTGCGCGTCGAAGCCGGCCAGCGCCTGGTCGAGGGTGATCGAGTGCCCGGCGGAGAACGACTCGTCCGCCGCCATGCCGATGCCGGACCAGTTCGGCCAGGCGTGCGCGGTCACCGTCGGGCCGTCGTCGCCGGCCTGCTCGGCCAGGGCCAGCTGGTACGCGTTGGCCAGGGCGTAGTCCACCAGGCCACGGCCGGCGTCGGGCAGGGCACCGGCGATCGAGGAGACCAGGGCGACGTGGTCGGCGCCCTCGGTGCGGGCGAGCCGGATCACGTTGCGGGAGCCGGCGATCTTCGGAGCGGTCACCCGGGCCGCCTCCGACCACTGCCGACGACGCAGCGACCCGAACTGGTTGACCCCGCCGGAGCAGTGCACGATCCCGCGCAGTCGGCCCCACCGGTGGGTGAAGGACGCGGCCGCGGCGGTCAACGCGGCCGGTTCGGCGACGTCGCACCGCTGGTAGTCCACCTCGGCCTGCGGGCGCAGCCCGCGCAGGAAGTCTTCGGCGGCCCCGTCGAGCGGCGACCGGCCGACGATGCCGATGCGTCGGGCGCCGCGCGTCACCAGGTGCGTGACCAGTCGCCGGCCGACCGCGCCGAGGCCGCCGGTGACCAGGTGGTACCCGTCCCCGGCCAGGTCGGCGGGGGGTCCCGGCCGGGCCGGGGACGGGGTCGGAACGTACCGGACGCCACGGCGGTAGGCCACCACGGTGTCGGGGCCGGGGCGCAGCGCGGCGAACTCGGCGGCGACCTGCCGGGCGCGGATCTCGACCGGATCGGCCGGGTCGAGGTCGAGCACGGCGACGGTCAACCGGTTCTCGGCGGCGGCGGCGCGGACCGCGAACGCCCGCGCGGCGGCCCCGGGGTCGAGCAGTGTCCGGTCCGCCTCGTCGACGGTGACCGACCGGTGTGCGACCCAGACCATCCTGCCCCGGGGCGGGACGGTGGCGGCGTAGGAGCGGAGCTGCTCCCAGAAGCCGCGCAGGTCCGGTGCGGTGTCGGCGGGCCCGGGGAGGGCGTTGACCACCACCAGGGCGCGGGGGGTCACCCCGTCGGGGGCCAGGTCTGCGCCCTTGGCGGCGAGGGCGGCGGAGACCGCGCCGCCGAGGTCCGAGTCCGCCACGACCACCCGCACGGTGACCCCGTAGGCCGATGCGCCTGGTGGCGGGTCGGCGGGTCGCCACCGGGTGACCAGGGCCTCGGGTGTCGACGCCGGGTTGCCGCAGTGGCCGCCGTCGGCGGGCCGGGGGTCCACCGGTGGGGTGTGCTCCGGGGGCAGGTCCACGGTGGTGACCGGGGCGGGCCCGGTCACCGTCGCGGCGGGGCGGGTGTGCCAGTACCGGCCCCGGTCGAACGGGTAGGTGGGGAGCGCGACGCTGCGTGAGCCCGGCACGGACAGGGCGGCCCAGTCGATGTCGGCCCGGCCCTGCCGGACCTGGTCCACCACCACCGCGTGCCGCTGCGCCGGGTCGGCGGGGAGCGGGTCGGCGGGCCGGTGGCAGTCGACGCGGGCGACCGGGACCCGGCCGTCGGCGACCGCCCGGAACTGCTCGGCGAGGGCCTGCCCGGTGGGGCCGCTCACCGCGGTCTGGTAGTCGAGCGAGGAACGGCCCACGTTGGCGGTGTGACAGAGGTCGGCGGTGGCCCGGTCGTCGGGGGCGGCCGCGAAGGAGTCGGCGTACGCGGCGGCGAGGCGGCGTACCGCGTCCTCGGTGGCGGCGGACACCTTCACCACGTACGACTGTTGCGGCAGGGGTTCCCGGGCAGCCGGGAGCGGGGCTTCCTCGATGATGACGTGGGCGTTGACCCCGCCCATCCCGAACGCCGACACCGCCGCCCGACGCGGTGAACCCGCGACCCGGGGCCACGACACCGGCTTGTCCGCCACAAAGAACGGCGTGTCCTCAAACCGGATATGGTCATTCGGCCGCACCACATGCAACGTCGCCGGCACCACCCCGTGCTCCAACGACAACAACACCTTCACCAACCCCGCCAAACCCGCCGCCGGCTCCAAATGACCGATGTTCGACTTGAGTGAGCCGATCGCACAGAACTGCGTCCGCGACGTAAACCCCCGCCACGCCCGGGTGAGACCCTCCACCTCGATCGGATCACCCAACGACGCCCCCGTGCCGTGGGCCTCCACCATCCCGATCCCCTCCACACCAACACCCGCATCCCGCAACGCCGCCACGATCACCTCCCGCTGAGCGGCACTACTCGGCACCGTCAACCCACTCGTCCGACCACCGTGATTCACCGCCGAACCCCGGATCACCCCCCGCACCCGATCCCCATCCCGCACCGCATCGACCAACGGCTTCACCACCACCGTCACCACACCCTCACCCGGCACGAACCCGTCAGCCCCCGCATCGAACGCCCGCGACGCACCCGTCGGGGAGAGGGCCCGCAGGTTCCGCATCGCGGTGTAGTGCAGGGGGGACATGGCCAGCCGCACCCCGGCGACGATGGCCTGGTCGCACTCGCCGCTGCGGATGCTGCGCACCGCCGTGTGCAGAGCCACCAACGACGACGAACACAACGTGTCGATCGTCATGCTCGGCCCCGACAGATCCAGGAAATAACTCACCCGGTTCGCCAGGAACGCGTTGTGGTTGCCCAACCCGCTCGGCGCGTCCAGCTCCGGGGCGAGGTTGTAGTCCTTGTAGTGCTGGTAGCTGGCACCGACGAACACGCCGGTCGAGGCGGGCGTGGACAGCGGGGCGATCCCGGCGGACTCCAGCGCCTCCCACGCGGTGCGCAGCAGCCAGCGGACCTGCGGGTCGAGCACCTCGGCCTGCTTGGCGAAGAAGTCGAAGAAGCGGGCGTCGAACTCGTCGATCGGGCCCAGGAAGCCGCCGGTCGCGGCCCCGTCGCCACCCCCCGCCCAGCGGAAGGCGGGCGCGGGACCGATGCCGCTGCCCCCACGCGCCAGCAGGGACCAGAAGCTCTCCGGGTCGGTAGCGCCGGGCAGCGCGCAGGCGATCCCGATGACGGCCAGGTCACCCCGGTCGCCGCCGTCCGGCCCGGCGGGCGGCTCGTCCCGCGCGGCGGAGGCAGCCGGGACCGGCTGGTCGGTGCCGGCACGGATGGCGTCGTCGGCGGGCTCGACCGCCGCCGGGGCGTCCCCCGGCGCGGAAACGGCCGGGCCACCTGCCGTCGGCGGGGCCTGCTCGGGCAGCACGGACGCCACCACGGCGGCCAGCGCGCGGCAGTCGGACGCCTGCAACACCTCCACCGGGCCCAGCGTCACCCCGAGGCGTTCCTGGAGGTCCGCGGCGACCATGGTGGCGAGCATCGAGTCGATGCCGGTCGCGGCGAGCGAACCGGTCGCGGTGACGTCCGGGTCCCGCAGCACCGTGCGGACCACCTCGACGACGGTCTCCTCGACGGCGAGGGCGGTCACCGGCCGCCGCCCGGCCGGGGCCGCCGCACCCACCGTCGGGGAAGCGTCCGCCGGCCGGTCGGGGTCGTCGGCCGGCGCGGCGACCGGCCGGTAGACCACGTCGGTGAGGGAGACCAGGACCCGGCCGGCGGTGTCCAGCAGCACGATGTCGGCCCGACGGCTGCCGTCGGGATCCTGACCGGTGAGCCGCAGCCGCACGTGCCGGGTGTCGACCGGGTCCGCCCAGCGCACCGCCCGGCCGATCGACACCGGCAGGTAGGTCAGCGCGGAGGCGGCCGGATCGGCCAGGGTCAGGACCGCCATGCTCTGCAGCGCCGCGTCGAGCGCGGCCACCGCGCGCACCGCCGGGTCCGCGTCGGCGTGGTCGACCCGGACGAGCACCCCGGTCGTGCCGTACGCGATGTGGCCGACGACCCGCAGCGCCGCGCCGAAGTCGACCCGCTTCGCCGCGAACCACGCGTACAGGCCGGCCGGGTCGAGCGTGCGGGGGTGGGCGGCGTACTCCCGGTCCACCGGCAGCGGCGCGGGGGGTGGTCCCTGCGGCCGGAGCGCGCCGGCAGTGAGATGGCCGATGACCTGGCCGCCGTAGCGGAACGTCACGGTGTCGCCGGCGGTCGTGTCCGCAGTGAGCCGGTGGTGCCCGGTGCCCCGGGCGGTGAAGGCGAGCCGCTCCAGCACGGCGGCGGTGGCGAACCCCCTGGTGACGAGGAGCGCCGCCGGCACCGTCGGCCGGCCGAAGACCAGGTGGGCGTCCAGCAGCCGGGCGAGCCCGGGTTCCCGGTGCCCGTCGGCCGGGTCCGGGGCGACCGCCGGGAGCGGCGTCGACGGCCCGGACGGACCGGTGACCGGCCGGGCGGACGCCCGGTCGGCGCGGTCCCGGAACGGGTAGGGCGGCAGGGCGAGCCGGCGCGGGCCGGCGCCGTCGTACAACGGTCGCCAGTCGACGTCCCGGCCGGCGACGTACCAGCCGGCCAGCGCGGCGAGCAGCCCGCCGTCGGGGGTACGCAACTCGGCGGCGATCCGCTCGGCGGGCCACGGCAGGTGGCGCGCCAACCGTTCGGCGAGGTCCGGCCCGACCGGCACCGGGTCACCGGCGAGCACCGTGTCGCCGCGCAGCACCGTGCCCGGCAGCTCGGACCCGAGGCGCAGCGCCCGGCGCAGGCCCGCGCCGAGGGCCGCCCCGCTCACCCCGAGCACGGCGACCCGGTACGGCAGGTGCACCCGCCCCACCGAGGCCGAGAAGCACAGCGCCCCGACGTCGACCGCGTCGTCCGCCTCGATCATCCGCCGTACGTCCGCGACCCGCCGGGTCAGCAGGTCGGGAGTGTGCGCCGACAGCACCAGCAGGTGCTCGCGCGCCGGCCCGTCGGCGGGCCGGGCGGCCGGGGCGGGGGTGTACTCCTCGACGACGACGTGGGCGTTCGTTCCGCCCATGCCGAAGGCGCTGATGCCGGCCCGGCGCGGCCCGGTGGCCCGCCACGGCTGCGGTGCGGTCGGGATGGCCAGCCGGCCCGGGGGCAGGGTGATGTGCGCGCCGAGGGTCGCGAACCCGGCCAGCGGCGGGATCTCACCGTGTTCGAGGCAGAGCAGCACCTTGACGAGGCCGGCCAGGCCGCTCGCCGGTTCCAGGTGACCGATGTTCGCCTTGACCGAGCCGAGCTGGCACGGTTCGGGCCGGTCGCCGTCGAAGACCTCGGCCAGGGCGGCGATCTCGATCGGGTCACCGAGCCGGGTGGCCGTGCCGTGCGTCTCGACCAGGGAGATGTCGGCCGGGGTGAGCGCGGCGTCGGCCAGCGCGGCCCGGATCACCGCGACCTGCGACTCGCTGCGCGGCACGGGCAGGGCGCTGCCCCGCCCGCCGTGGTTGACCGCCGCGCCCCGGATCACCGCGTGAATGCGGTCACCGTCGCGTTCGGCGTCGTCGAGTCGTTTCAGCATGACGGCCACCGCGCCCTCGCCGGGCACGAACCCGTCGGCCCGGTCGTCGAACGGCCGGGGCCGGGTCGGCGACAGTGCGCCGAGCTGGCTGAGGCTGCGGTAGTACCAGGGCGTCAGCCCGACGTGGCAGGCGGCGACGATGGCCGCGCCGCACTGCCCGGTACGCAGGCTGACCACCGCCTGCTGGAGGGCGACCAGAGACGACGAGCAGAGCGTGTCGACGGTCTGCGAGGGGCCGGTGAGGTCCAGCGCGTAGGAGATCCGGTTGGCCAGTACGGCGTTCATCGAGCCCAGGGCGGTGTGCGGGCCGACGGCCGACAGCCCCTGCGCGTCGCGGTGATGGGTGTAGGTGGCCCCCACGAACACGCCGATGTCCCGCCGGCCGGCGAGTCCGCTGCCGTCCACCACCGACCAGGCGTGCTCCAGCAGCAGCTTCTGCTGCGGGTCCATCTCCTCGGCCTCCCGCACGGCGATGCCGAAGAACTTCGGGTCGAAGCGGTCGATCCCGGCGACGAACGCGCCGCTGCGGCAGTAGGTGCCCGTCATGTCGGGGCCGCGCTGCTGGTAGTGGTCGTCGACGTTCCAGCGTTCCGCCGGGATCTCGGTGAAGGCGTCCGCGCCGGCGCGCAGCATCGGCCACAGGTCGGCCAGGTCGCGTCCGCCGGGCAGGTCGCCGGAGACGGCCACCACGGCGATGTCGCCGGCCCGCCGTTGCGCCGGCGCGGCGACATCGGCCGGGGAGGCGACGTCGGCCGGGGAGGGCCCGGTGGTGGCCGGGGAGGCGACGTCGGCCGGGGAGGGCCCGGCGGTGGCCGGCGGGGACGCCGCGGTGGCCGGTGCCGGCTGCGGGGCGGGCGGCCGGGCGCCGTACCGGGTGGCGAGCGCCCCGGCCAGCTCGGCGAAGTCGCCGTACTCCAGGAAGAGGGTGGCCGGGAGGGCGACCCCCCACCGCCGGGACAGCTCCTCGGCCAGCTCGACGCTCAGGATCGAGTTGATGCCGTAGTCGGTAAGCGGTGCGGTCCGGTCGAGGTCGCCGAGGCCCAGCCGCCCCGCGAGGAAGTCGGCGAGCCCGTCCTCGGTGCGCCCGGCGTCGGTGTCGTCGCTGCCGGACGTACCGCCCGGGGACGCACCCGGCCCGGCGGCGGCGGTCGGTGCCGGGCGGGCGGGGGCCGGCGGCGCGGGGGGCGTGCCGGCACCCGGAGTCTCCCCGGTGCCGACGGAGCCGCCGGCCGGCGCGGCGTCGGGGTGGGCGATGACGACCTGCCGGACGTCGTCGCGCAGGACGGTCATCAACGCGTCGAGCGCCTCGACGGTGCCCAGCGGCCGGACGCCGCGACGCCTGAGCTGTTCGGCGACGGCGGTGCCCATGCCCACCTCGCCCCACAGCCCCCAGTCCACACTGGTCCACGGGTTGCCCCGGGCGTGGGCGAACGCGTCGAGGTAGGCGTTGGCGGCGGCGTACCCGCCCTGGCCGAGGTTGCCGAAGGTGCCGGAGACCGAGGCGAACAGCACGGCGAAGTCCAGCGCGGTGCCGGCGACGGCGGCGGCCAGTTCGTGCGCGCCGTCGACCTTCGGGCGCAGCACCTCCGCCACGTCCCCGGCGGTGGTGCCGCGCAGCAGGCCGTCCTTCAGCGCGCCGGCGGCGTGCACCACGCCGTGCAGGTCACCGAAGCGGTGGCGGATCTCCCGTACCACCTCGGCCAGGGCGCCGGGCGTGCCGACGTCGGCGGCGAACGAGACCACCCGACAGCCGTACGACTCGATGCCGGCCAGGACGGTCGCGTCGGTGCCGGTGCCGCCGGACCGGCTGACCAGGGCGACCAGGCCGGCGCCGTCGGTGGCGAAGCGGCGGGCCACCGCCAGGCCCAGTCCGCCGTGACCGCCGAGGATCAGGTAACGGCCGCCCGGCCGGACCGGCGGCCGACCACCGTCGGACGCGCCCAGGGGCACGCGGACCGGCACGTGCCGTACCCCGGTGCGGTAGCCGGTCTCCACCGGCCCCCCGTCGCCCAACTCGGCCGGCAGGGCGGCGGCCGAGGCGGGGTCGAGGTCGACGAGGCGGGGCCGCAGCCCCGGGTACTCGATGGCGGCGGTGCGGACGAGGCCCCACAGCGCGGCGCGGGCCGGCACCGGGGTGTCGCCGTCGGCCACCGGTTGGCCGCGTTCCGTGCCGACCAGGAAGTGCCCGGAGCGCTGCCGCTGGCCGAGGGTCTTCAGGGCGGCGAGGCAGGAGTAGAGGCCCAGGCGCAGTTCGGTGGCTTCTCCTCGGGTCGGGCCGGTGTTCCACAGGTGCACCACCCCGGCGACCGGGTCCGCCAGCTCCGCCCAGAGCTGCTGGAACGCCGGCTCGTCGGGTTCCGGGACGACCCGCTGGTCGGCTCCGGGGCCCGCCGCCGGTGGCTCGGGCAGCACCTCGACGACCCGGGCCCCGCCGGCGCGCAGGGCCCGCACGGTGGCCGCTCCCGGCCCGTCCCGCTCGCCGTGGTGCAGGACCACCCAGGTGCCGGCCGCCGGCCCGGCGGTGGCGGGGGCGTCGGCGGGGGCCCAGTCGATCCGGGTGAGCAGCTGCCCGGTCGCCGGACGCGGGGCCGGCAACCGGCGCATCCGCACCCCGGTGAGTTCGGCGACGACCCGGCCTGTGGCGTCGACCAGGATGGCGTCCGCGACGGACCAGGCGTCCCGCACGGCGGTACGGCGTACCCGGACGGTCACCCCGGTGCTGAGCGGGGACAGCTCGGCGTGCAGGGCGAGACGGGCCACCCCGATCGGTAGCATCGGCCCTGGCGGGTCGCCACCGGTGAGGTCCTGGAGGGCGCAGCTGACCACCTGGAAGACGCCGTCGATCAGCAGCGGGTGGGAGTACCACGGCAGTGGCTGGGCCACCGTCTCCAGGGTCGCCTCGGCGGTGCCCGTGCCGACGGCGAGCCGGCGTACGGTGCGGAAGTCCGGCCCGTAGACCAGTCCGGCGGCCGACCAGCCGGCGTAGACGCGTTCCGGCGGGACCGGCACCGGGCAACTCACCGCCCAGGCGGCCGGCGGGTGGGTGTCGGACGGGATCGGCCCACCCGACCCGGTGGAGACCGTCCGGTGGCCCTCGGGGGTCACCGCACCCAACTCGAACCGGGCCCGCTCCCCCAGGGTCACGTCGAGGCGGCCGGTGACCTGCTCGCCGTCGGCGACCGTGAACGGCCGGACGAAGGCGACGTCGACGAGTTCGAGCGGGTGGAACGCCCGACGCTGGGCGACCCCCAGCAGGGCCATCTCCAGTTGCACGGCGGCGGGCAGGATGCCGAGACCGCCGGAGCGGTGCTGGGCGATGAACGGCTCGTGTGCGGCGAAGGTCTTCTCGTAGGTCTCGACCCGGTACGTCACGGTCCCTCGCTCAGTGCTCGTAGTGACGGTCGAACAACGGGTGGCCGACTGCCCCGTCACCTGCTGCGGGTACGGGAACCTCCGGCTCCGGTCGACGCCGCGCGGCGGAACCGGGGAACCGGGGCGCGCTCAACTCCCGGCGCTCGAACGGGTAGGTGGGGATGGTGGTGGTGCGGTGCCCCTTCCCGTGATGCACCCCCGCCCAGTCGATCTCACCCAGACCCTGGTTGTAG
>NZ_MZMV01000109.1:0-12500 GCF_002210435.1 Micromonospora wenchangensis | reverse complement strand
GGCGGCCGACGGCGACGCGCCCCTGCGGACGGTGGTGAACTGCGCCGGGATCGCCCCGTCGCAGCGGATCCTCGGCCGGCGCGGCGTCCACGACCTCGAGCTGTACGCCCGCGTCGTCCGGGTCAACCTGGTCGGCACGTTCACCGTGCTGACCCTGGCCGCCGAACGGATCGCGCAGACCGCCGCGGACGGGCACGGTCAACGGGGCGTGATCGTCAACACCGCCTCGGTGGCCGCCTTCGAGGGGCAGATCGGCCAGGCGGCGTACGCGTCGTCCAAGGGTGGCGTCGTCGGCCTCACCCTGCCCGCCGCCCGCGACCTCGCCGCGCACGGCATCCGGGTGATGACGATCGCGCCCGGCATCATGCTGACGCCGATGATGCAGACCGTGTCGGCGGAGTACCGGGCCGGGCTCGCCGCCGGGGTGCCGTTCCCGGCCCGCCTCGGCGACGCCGACGAGTACGCCGCCCTGGTGCTCGCCATCGTGGGCAACGACTATCTCAACGGCGAGGTGATCCGCCTCGACGGGGCGCTGCGGATGGCACCCCGCTGATCCCACCGCGCGGCCCGGCGGTCCGGAGCACATCGGCCCGCCGGCCGGGTCGGGAGCGTCGACGACCGACCCGGTCTGCCGGACGGCTCGGGGGCCGGTGTGGCCGCCCACCGGTGTAGTCCG
Source organism: Micromonospora wenchangensis (assembly GCF_002210435.1). Classification (GTDB taxonomy): domain Bacteria; phylum Actinomycetota; class Actinomycetes; order Mycobacteriales; family Micromonosporaceae; genus Micromonospora; species Micromonospora wenchangensis. The sequence goes on along the minus strand of NZ_MZMV01000109.1, from coordinate 11,824 downwards.
GTGGGCGGGCGACCGCAACCTGACGTCCGCGCGGAAGAGGTGGTTCCCCGGCGTCGGCAAAGGCGTCGTCTCCCGGCCGCGTCCACCCGCGCGATGCCCGGGTGACTGTTTCTCTCCGCATCGCCGTTACGGACCGTATCGCATTGTGCCCGACGCGTCGGCATTTCTGGTCCGACGGTTCTTTCCGCGATTCCGGTGCCCGAAACCGTACCGCCGGCCGACCGGAATAGGTATTCGGCGACTCGTCTCCACCGTCTCGATAGGTACCGAAAATGTCGACTGTCCGCGCCGGGGGGTCGATGCGTCCGGGTGGCGCGGGTCGATCGGCGGCGGGTGGCGTCCCCGGTGGAAGCCCTTCGTCGCCCGGGCGTGGAGAAAAGCGCCCGGGGCAACGATTCGTCGAGGCAACCAAATGGTGGGCCAGAGATTGCCGAAGGCAATCATCAAGATTCTTCACCATTGCGGTGCTGGCCGGATATTAATCGATCAACTTCGATTATGGTGGACGTATCTCCTGTTCAGGGTGGCCGTGACCGAAATGTTGCGGTAAGTGTTAACGAGGGATCTTGCCCTTCTTGGGGGTTTGGCCCACCCTCGGGATATCTCGCCGCCGATTGGCCCAGGTGGGCGCTCCGCCGGATGGCCCTGCTTGTGGGACGACTGCGGGGCTGCTCGCCCCGACTCGATTCTGTGATTGGTCGGGGTGATTTGGTAAACCGAAAGTGATCATCCCAGCTCAGCGCAATTCTCAGCTTTCATTCAGGCTGCTTTATGCATGTGACCCACGTCACATTCGGCCAATTCGAGCATGGTCGACAAGCAGGAACTACTTCTTGTTAGCGTTCTCATTCACCACCCCGCGACGAACCTGCGTATTGACCATGAGGAACGTGGAAACGTACTCTCGTGGCAATCCCACATCCGCATTGGACGGTTGCTTTCCAGGGCTGACGACTGATCGGAGCAGGCCCATGTTCGATGTAATCGTTGTCGGTGCACGCTGCGCGGGTTCGCCCGTGGCAATGCTATTGGCCCGGCAAGGCCACCGGGTTCTGATGGTCGACCGCTCCTCCTTTCCGAGCGACGCGGTGTCGACCCACTACATCCACCAGGCCGGGCTGTCCCGCCTCCAGGCGTGGGGACTGCTCGACGAGGTGATCGACGCGAAGACGCCGGCCATCCGGACGATGAACTACGCCAACCACGGCATCCCGCTGATCGGGTTCGCCGACCCGATCGACGGGATCGACGCCGTCTACTGCCCGCGTCGGGTCGTGCTCGACGAGATCCTGGTCAACGCGGCCCGCCGGGCCGGCGTCGAGGTCCTGGAGCAGTTCACCGTCTCCGACCTGGTCTTCTCCGACGGTCGGGTGGTCGGCATCCGGGGTCGCGAGGGCGACGGGCCGGAGCAGGAGTTCCGGTCCACGGTGGTGGTCGGCGCCGACGGCTTCCACTCGACGGTGGCCCGGAAGGTCGGCGCGGAGCTGTACAACGTGCGGCCCGCCGCCGGGTTCACCTACTACTCCTACTACAGCGGCCTGGACTGGGGCCTGCACCACAAGACCGGCTTCCACGAGCAGTGGTTCGGCACCTGGCCGACCAACGGCGACGTCAACATGGTCGCCGTCATCTGCACCCGCCGGCAGCTCAAGGAGTTCCGGCAGGACCCCGAGGCGCGTTTCCTGGCCGTCTTCGACGACGTCGAGCCGGAGATGGGCGCGCAGCTGCGCGAGCAGGGCCGGCGCGAGGAGCCGCTGCGGCCGATGCGCTACCCGGACAACTACTACCGCCGCTCGCACGGCCCCGGCTGGGCGCTGGTGGGTGACGCCGGCTACCACAAGGACCCCATCACCGGGTGGGGCATGACCGACGCCTTCCTGCACGGCGAGCTGCTCGCCGACCGCATCCACGAGGCGCTCTCCGGCGAACGGACCATGGACGACGCCCTCGCCGACTACGTCAAGGTGCGCGACGAGGAGAGCGCGCCGGTCTACGACTACACCACGGCGATGGCCGAGCTGACCCTCGACCCGTACCTGGAGGCGGTGCTCGGCGCGATCAGCACCAGCCGGGAGTGGACCACCAAGATGCTCGGCATGATCGCCGGCGGGGTCGAGGGGCACGAGCTGTTCGCCCCCGACAACCTGGACCGGATCTACGACGACGCCGGCGTACCCCAGCACAAGCGGATCTACGAACCGTCCTGATCGGCGTGAGGCCGCGCGGGACAGCGCGGCACGACGGTGGAGGACGTCCCCGTCCTCCGCCGTCCGTTCGTGGCACTTGACCCCCCCGGAGGAGGCAGGCAGATGACGCGCGCGTCCAGCATGTTCGATCTCATCGGCCAACAGGACGACCAACGGCCGTACTACGACACCGGCGGCCGTGGCCGGTCCCACGCGTTCTACACCGGCGAGGAGCAGCACCAGCGGGAGCTGGAACGGATCTACCGCCGCCGCTGGCTGCCGGTGGACCACGTCTCCCGGTTCACCGAGAAGGGCTCCTACGCGACCCTGACCATCGGCACCGGCTCCATCCTGATCATCAACGGCGACAACGGCATCCAGGCGTACCACAACTACTGCCGTCACCGGGGGTACCGGCTGGTGGAGGAGGCCGCCGGCAAGCGGCAGAGCATCGTCTGCATCTACCACTGCTGGGTCTACGACCGCAACGGCAAGCTCAAGAGCTTCAACGGCACGTACTTCGACCACTTCTTCGACAAGGAGAAGAACGGCCTGCTGCCGGTGCGTACCGAGATCCGGTTCGGGGTCGTCTTCATCACCTTCTCCGACGACGCGCCCGACCTCGACGCCTCGCTCGGCGAGTTCGGCGAGTTCGCCCGGGTCTACGAGCTGGCCGACCTGAAGTGCGTGCAGGCCAAGGACTACCCGGTCGCCTCCAACTGGAAGCTGGTGGCGCACAACGTCAACGAGAGCCTGCACTTCCCGACGGCGCACAAGGACCTGCACCGGATCACCGACTTCGACGACGCGGGCACCTACGAGCTCAAGGGCGACATCGTCGGGGCGTGGCAGGTCATCCGGGACAAGTACAACTCGGTGTCGATGACCGGACGCAGCGACCGGGCACCCATGCCGCTGGTCCCGGACGCCGACCTCAAGAAGATCAACTGGATCACCATCCTGCCGAACCTGCTCTTCGGCTTCACCGCCGACTACGTGATGATGCAGTGGGTCTGGCCGGAGAGCCCGAGCACCTGCTACGTACGGCACTTCTGGCTGTTCCACCCCTCCGAGACGGCCCGCAGCGACTTCTCGCACGAGGCCGTCTTCGCGCTCTGGGACAAGGCCAACTACGAGGACTGGGAGATGTGCGAGCGGACCCACCGCGGCCTGTCCAACCCGCTCTGGTCACCCGGCCAGCTCTCCCTGGACGAGGAGGTCGTCTCCCAGATCGACGCCTGGGTGGCGCGTGAGACGGCCGACCCCGTCGACACCGAGGGATGACGGCCGTGGTCACCTGCTTCCTCATCGGCGGCACCCGGGTCCTGGCCCGCTGCGCCGACCAGCTCGTCGCGGCCGGGGTACGGATCGAGGGCGTCTTCACCGACGAACCGGTCGCCACCGCCTGGGCGGACGCGCACGACGTCCCGGTGCTCGACCCGCACGCCGACCTCGCCGCCGCGCTCACCGCCACCGAGGTCGACTACCTGTTCAGCATCGTCAACTTCCGGATCCTGCCCGGCCCGGTGCTGGCGCTGCCACGGGTGGCAGCGATCAACTTCCACGACGGTCCACTGCCCCGCTACTCCGGCAGCAACGTCGCCGCCTGGGCGCTCTACGAGGGAGCGGCCCGGCACGCCGCGACCTGGCACCGGATGACCGAGGCGGTCGACGCCGGCCCCGTGCTGCTGGAGCGGTGGTTCCCGGTCCGCACCCACTCCACCGCACTGTCCCTGACCTACGAGACCGCCGAGGTGGGCATCGCGCTCTTCGCCGACCTCGTCCCGCATTTGCTGCGGCGCGCACTGCCCGAACCCGTCGACACCGCCGACCGTGAGCGCCGCTTCTACCACCAGCGCGACCGGATCGCCGGCGGCGGGCTCATCCACGCCGGCACCTCCGCCGTCGAGGCCGAACGCATCGCCAAGGCCCTCGACTACGGCACGTTCCCCAACCCGCTCGGGGTGCCGGCCCTGGTCACCGCCCAGGGTGCGGTGTTCACCAGGCAGATCCGGCGCATCCCCCGCGAGGACCCGCCGTCGGTGACCGTCGCGACGGCCGTCACCGAGTCCGCGATCACCCTCTCCACCCCCGACGGCGACCTGCTGCTGAGCGACTTCACGGCCACCGACGGCAGCGCGCTCAGCGGCCGGGCCGTGGCCCAACGGCTGGGCATCGCCCCGGGCCGGCCGCTGCCGGCCGCGCCCCCCGGGCGGTTGGCGGCGATCGCCGAGGCACAGGGACCACTGCGCCGGCACGAGTCCTGGTGGAAGGCCCGGCTGACCGACCTGCGGCCCGCTCCGCTGCCCGCCCACGACTTCTCCGCCGCGTCCGCGCACTACGGCCGGTACGAGCTGGCGTACCTGCCCCGGTCGTGGGCCGAGACGGTCACCGTCATCCGCGCCTTCCTCGCCGTCCTCGCCGAACGGATGGAGGCGCCGAGCTTCGACTTCGCCTGGTCGGTCTCGGCCGCACCGGCCCTGGCCGAGGCGACCCACGGGCTCGCCGTCGCCCGCGTCCCGGTCCGCTTCGACGCCGCCGCCGCCGACGAACTGGCCGCCCGGCTCGACGAGGCGACCGCCCGCCACGGGTACGCCACCGACCTGGAGGTACGCCTCGGCCTGGCGTACCGCCCGGTCGGCTCCGACGGGCCGACCTTCACCCGGATCGCCGTCCTCCAACGGCACCCCGACGACGAGGCGGCCACCGAGCCGGACACCGAGATCGCCCTGCTCTGCCTGCACGACGGCCCGCCCACGGTCTTCGTCCGGGAAACCGCCATGTCCGCCGACGAGGCGCTGGAGTTCGCCGAGCGGGTCGAGGACCTCGCCCTCGGGGCGATGCTCCTCGGCACCGCCGCGCCGATGCCCGCCCCGGCACCGGTCCCCGCCGACGACGACGCGCCGACGACGGCCGGACCCGCGCCGACCGACGCGCCCGCCCCCGATCCGCTCGCCGCCGCCCCGCCCGACGTCGCGGCGCACCCGGAGCCCGCGCCGGAGCCCGCCGCCCCCGTACCCACCGTGCTGGACCTGGTCGCGGCGACCGTGGCCGCCCGACCGGACGCCGTAGCGGTCCGCAGCGGGGCCCGGACGATCGACTACGCCACCCTGGACGCCTGGGCCGACGCCATCGCCGCCCACCTGCACGACCAGGGGCTCGGCACCGGGTCCGTCGTCGGCCTGCTCACCGAGCGCGGCCCCGACCTGGTCCCGGCCATGCTCGGCATCCTCCGGGTCGGGGCGGCGTTCCTGCCGCTCGACCCGAACTACCCGGTGGAACGGCTGCGCCGCTACGCGCAGGTCGCCGAGTGCGACCTGATCCTCGCCGACGAACACAGCCTGGCCTGCGGCGAGACGGTCGGGCCGGTGCTGCCGATCCCCGGCCCGGACGGCTCCGCGCTGGCCGTGCCGCCCACCGTCACCGGCGCGGACCTCGCCTACGTGCTGTTCACCAGCGGGTCGACCGGTGAGCCGAAGGGGGTGGAGATCGGGCACGCCGCCCTGGCGAACTTCCTGACCGGCATCGGGGAACGGCTCGACGTCACCGGGACCGACACCGTGCTCGCGCACACCACCGTCGCCTTCGACATCTCCCTGCTGGAACTGCTGCTGCCGCTGACCGTCGGCGCGACCGTGACCCTGGCGTCCCGGGCGGTGGCCCGCGACCCGCACCGGCTCGCCGACCTGATCGGCGAGGTCACCGTCGCCCAGGCCACCCCGAGCATGTGGCGGCTGCTGCTGGAGACCGGCTGGACGCCGACGTCCCGGCTCACCGTCCTGTCCGGCGGCGAGGCCCTGGTCCCGGCAACCGCCCAGCAACTGCACGGCACCGCCCGCGCCCTGTGGAACCTCTACGGTCCCACCGAGGCGACGATCTGGGCGTCGGCGCACCGGGTCGAGTCGGTCGGCGCGTTCCTGCCGCTGGGCGAACCGTTGCCTAACCTCGCCCTGCACGTGCTCGACACCGACCTGGAACCCGCCGACACCGGCGAGCTGTACCTGTCCGGTGTCGGCCTGGCCCGGGGCTACGTCAACCGTCCGGACCGGACCGCCGAGGTGTTCCTCACCCACCCGGTCAGCGGTCAGCGGCTCTACCGCACCGGGGACACCGTCCGGCGGCACGCCGACGGCGCGATCGAGTGGCTGGGCCGGGCCGACTCCCAGGTCAAGGTCCGGGGCAACCGGATCGAACCGGCCGAGATCGAACGCGTCCTGGCGGAGTACCCCGGGGTCACCGCGGCCGCCGTCATCGCCGTCGCCTTCGAGGGCCGGGGCGAACCGCGGCTGACCGCGTACCTCGTCGGCGAGCGGACCCTGGTCAAGGCGGAACTGGACACCTTCGTCGGCGGGCGGCTGCCCGAGTACATGGTGCCGGACGCCTACGTGCGGCTCGACGCGATGCCGTTGACTGACAACGGCAAGATCGCCCGCAACCGGCTGCCGCGGCCGGACCGGCACACCATCATCCGCACCGGCGTACCCTCCGTCGCGCCAGTCGCGTCCCCGGCGGCCACCGCAGCCACCCCCGAACCGGCCGTCGGGCCGGAGCCGACCGCGCCGGAGCGGACCGTCGCGCCCGAGCCCGCCGTCGTGCCGGAGCCGACCGTCGCGCCGGAGCAGCGCATCGCGCGGGTGTTCGCCACCGTGCTCGGCCACGACGAGTTCCTGGTCACCGACAACTTCTTCGACCTCGGTGGGGACTCGGCCAACGTCACCCGCGCGGCGCTGGCGCTCACCGAGGAGTTCGGCGTCGCGGTGAGCCCACCGGCCATCTTCGCCACCGGCACCCCCGAGCGGCTCGCCGAACTGCTCCAGCCCGCTCCCGGCACGCCCGCCCGCTCCCGGCCCGACACCACCGGGGCGACCCCCGAGCAGGCCGTCGTGGCCGCCGCCGAGGCGGTCGTCGCGGCCGGTGCGGCCACCACCGACGCGGCCGCCGACCGCACCGTCGACGCCGCACCGGACCCGGCGCACCCCGCCCCGGCCGGTACGCCCGGCGGACAACGGGCCGCCACCACCGGTGACCCGGCCGCACCCGGCACCGTACGAAAGGACCCGTCCCGCCGGCACGCCCCGGCGAACGCGTCCGGGACCCCGGCACCCGACACCGTCGAGGAGCCGCTCGCCGTCATCGGGTTGGCCTGCCGGTTCCCCGGCGCGGCCACCCCCGACGAATTCTGGGCCAACCTCGCCGAGGGGATGTCCAGCGTCGGCGACGCGCCGACCGGACACCGGAGCTGGGGCCACCTCTGGTCCGCCACCGACGAGGTGCCGACCGGCTGGATCGACCGGGTCGAACACTTCGACGCCGCCCGGTTCCAGCTCACCGACCGGGAGGCCCGACGGCTGGACCCGTTGCAGCGGCTGCTGCTCAGCGTCACCGACGAGGCCCTGGAGAGCTGCGGCCACACCGCCGCCTCCCTCGGCACCGCCACCGGCGTCTTCATCGGCACCATCGCCAGCGACTTCCCCGAACTGGTGGCGGGCAGCATCGGGGCCGGCGACCCGCACGTGGCCACCGGCACGGCGGTGTCGATGGTCGCCAACCGGCTCTCCCACGCCTTCAACTGGTCGGGGCCGAGCTTCGCCGTCGACACCGCCTGCTCGTCGTCGCTGGTCGCCCTGCACCAGGCGGCCATGCACCTGCGCGCCGGGGAGGTGGACGCGGCCGTCGTCGGCGCGGCCAACCTGGTGCTGACCCCCACCAAGACCCGGTCCTTCCTGCGCAACGGCATGCTCTCCCCGACCGGGGTGTGCCGCGCCTTCGACGACGACGCCGACGGGTACGTCCGCGGCGAGGGCTGCGGGGTCATCGTCCTCAAGCGACTCGCCGACGCCGAACGCGACGGCGACCCGGTCCTCGCGGTGGTCCGCGGGTCCGCGGTGAACCACACCGGCGCCGCCGGATTCCTGACCGCGCCGAGTAGCACCGCCCAGCAGGCGGTGATCCGCAGCGCCATGCGGCGGGCCGGCGTCGAGGCGGACGGGGTCGGCTACATCGAGGCGCACGGCACCGGCACGCAACTCGGCGACCTGATCGAGCTGGAGGCGTTGCAGGCGGCCCTGGGCACCGCACGGCACGGCACGGTGGCGGTCGGCTCGGTGAAGACGAACATCGGTCACCTCGAACCGGCGGCCGGGATCGCCGGCCTGATCAAGACGATCCTCGCGCTCCAGGCGGGCCGGATTCCGCCCTCGGCCCACCTCACCTTCCCGAACCGGGCGTTCCGCTTCGAGAACTCGCCGCTGTTCGTCCCGGACCGGCTCGTCCCGTGGGTCGGGCCCCGGGTCGCCGGGGTCAGCAGCTTCGGCTTCGGCGGGGTCAACGCGCACGCCGTCCTCGCGGCGGCCCCGTCGCCGACCCGGGTGCCCGCCCGGACCGGCACCGGCCTGCTCACCCTCTCGGCGGGCTCCGAGGAGGGGCTGCGCACCCTCGCCGACCGGCTCGTGCACCTGCTCCGGTCGCCGTACTGCCCGCCGCTGGCCTGGATCTGCGTGGCCAGCCGGCAGCGGCCGGCGGCGACGCACCGGCTCGCCTGCGTGGTGGACACCGTCGAACAGCTCGACGACAAGCTGATGCTGTTCCTCGCCCGCGCCGAGGGCACCCGGAACCTCTACACCGGGGTCGTCGCCACCCCGTCGGGGCGGACCCTGCCCCCGCTGGGCGACGCGCCCGGACGGGACGCCCTCGACACGGCGGCCCGCCGCTTCGTGGCCGGCGACGGCCTGGTGGCCGAGGAACGCGCTCCGGTGCGCTTCCCCACCGCCCCGCACGAGGAGAAGCACCTGTGGTTGGCGCCCGCGTCGACGGCCGGGCGGCTCCCGGCGGCCGGTGCCCCGGCGACCACGCCACCCGGGTCGTGGACCGAGCACCCGGAGGCCGTGGAACACGTGGTGCTGGGTGACCCGACGCTGCCCGGCGCCGGCTACCCCGGCAAGGTCGCCGAGCTGCTCGGCCGGGACACCTTCACCCTGCGGGACCTCACCTTCCGGGCCACCGTACGGCCGCCGGCGACGCTCACCGCCGAGCGGCACGGCACCCGGGTCACCTTCCGCGACGGCACCACCGCCGTGGTCTGCGATCTGGAGGTGGCCGACCCCGAACCGGTCGATCCGACGCCCACCCCACCGGCTGCCACCGTCGGGCTCACCCCGGTCGACCTCGACGGCATGTACCGCGACTTCGACCGCAACGGCCTGCGGTACGGTCCGAGCTTCCGCTGCGTACGCCAACTGTCCACGGCGGACGGTGCGGCGACCGGCACCCTGCGGGTCGACGCCGGCCCCGACGCCGGCCCGGTGGACGCCCGGCTGCTCGACGGCGCGTTCCAGGTGGCCCTCGCCGCCTGCGGGGCGCAGGGCCTCTACGTGCCGTTCACCGTCTCCCGGCTGACCGTGTGGGGCCCGCTCACCGGTGAGGTACGCGTGTACGCCCGCCGGGACCGGGGCAGCGCGCCCGACGCTGGGCTGCTCACCGCCAGTCTGGTCGTGCTCGACGGCGACCGGCCGGTGCTCACCGCCCGGGGCGTCACCTGGCGGCGGATCTCCCCGGCCCCGCCGCCCACCCCGCCCACCGGGGCGGGTGCGCACGACCGGGCCCGGTTCGACGGCGCCGCCCCGACCGGCGTCCCCGGGCACCGTGGCACCCCGCCCGGGTCCGCCCCGGTCCACGGTGCCGACGGCAACGGTCGGGTCCCGGCCGCGTCCGGCCCCGGCACCGCCGCGGCGGCCCCCCTGCCCGTCAACGGGACCGCCGTCCCCCTGCCCGTCAACGGGGCCGCCGGTGCCGGCGACCTCGGCCGGACGCTGGCCCGGTGGATCGCCGAGGGCCTGGAGACCGACGTCGAGACCCTCGAACTGGACCGCCCAATGGAGGCCCAGGGGCTCGACTCGATGCTGGCCGTCTCGCTGGCCCAGGACATCCGCACCCGGCTCGGCGTGGACATCCCGGTCACCCTGCTGCTCGAGGTGGGGACGGTGGAGAACCTCGCCCGGGAACTGCGCGACTCGTACGGCGTCACCGCCGTGCCCGGCGCCGCGTCGACGCCCGGCGCGGTGCCGCCCTTCCCGGGCGGCGGTTCTCCCGCCGAGGTGCCGGTCGCGCCGACGGCCGACCTGCCCCCGGTCGACCTGCCCACGACTGCGGCTCCGGCCTTCGTCCCGGCCGTCCCGGCTCCGATCGCCCCGGCTGCGGACCCGGTGGGTCCGGCTGCGGTGGCACCGGTCGCGGTGGCGACCCCGACGGCTCCGGACCGGCACGACATCGCCATCGTCGGCATCGACGGCGTCTTCCCCAACGCCAGCAACCTCGACGAACTGTGGGAGGTGCTCACCAGGGGCGAGGACTGCCTCCGCGAGGTCCCGAAGTCCCGCTGGGACATCGACGACTACTACTCCGATGCGGCGGAGCCCGGCACCGTCTACCTGCGCCGGGCGGGCTTCGTCGACGACCTGACCGACTTCGACGCGCCGTTCTTCCGGATCTCACCGGCCGAGGCCCAGTGGATCGACCCGCAGCAGCGCCACCTCATCCAGTCCGCCTGGCGCGCGCTGGAGGACGCCGGCCTGTCGGGTCGTACGGCCGGCCGGTCGACAGGCGTGTTCGTCGGCGCGAGCTACCAGCACTACCGGGACATGGTCGTCGGGGACGTGGTGCAGACCGCCGCCGGGCTGGGCAACCACAACGCGATCCTGGCGAACCGGGTGAGTTATTTCCTGGATCTGTCGGGGCCGAGCATGACGATCGACACGTTGTGTTCGTCGTCGTTGGTGGCTCTGCACACGGCGGTGCGCAGCATCCGTAACGGCGAGTGCGACCAGGCCATCGTCGCCGGAGTCCACCTGGCCATGTCCCCGCAGTACTTCCAGCTCGGCTCCCGCCTGCGCTCGTTCTCCCCGACGGGTGCGTCGCGGGCGTTCGATGCGGGGGCTGACGGGTTCGTGCCGGGTGAGGGTGTGGTGACGGTGGTGGTGAAGCCGTTGGTCGATGCGGTGCGGGATGGGGATCGGGTGCGGGGGGTGATTCGGGGTTCGGCGGTGAATCACGGTGGTCGGACGAGTGGGTTGACGGTGCCGAGTAGTGCCGCTCAGCGGGAGGTGATCGTGGCGGCGTTGCGGGATGCGGGTGTTGGTGTGGAGGGGATCGGGATGGTGGAGGCCCACGGCACGGGGACGTCGTTGGGTGATCCGATCGAGGTGGAGGGTCTCACCCGGGCGTGGCGGGGGTTTACGTCGCGGACGCAGTTCTGTGCGATCGGCTCACTCAAGTCGAACATCGGTCATTTGGAGCCGGCGGCGGGTTTGGCCGGGTTGGTGAAGGTGTTGTTGTCGTTGGAGCGGGGGGTGGTGCCGGCGACGTTGCATGTGGTGCGTCCGAATGACCATATCCGGTTTGAGGACACGCCGTTCTTTGTGGCGGACAAGCCGGTGTCGTGGCCTCGGGTGGTGGGTGCGCCGCGTCGGGCGGCGGTGTCGGCGTTCGGGATGGGCGGGGTGAATGCCCATGTGATCGTGGAGGAGGCTCCGCTTCCGGCCGTCCGGGAATCCCTGCCGCAACGGTCGTTTGTGGTGAAGGTTTCTGCGGCGAGTGAGGACGGGGTGCGTCGGTTGGCGGGCGGGTATGCGCGCATGTTGTCG
>NZ_MZMV01000108.1 GCF_002210435.1 Micromonospora wenchangensis | reverse complement strand
CGGCTGGCGCAACCTGTGGACCGGCATCTCCGGCGTCAGCAACAACGCCCTCGCCGTGATCAGCCTGGACGGCGTCAAGTACATCTACACGGTCGTCGGCGGCTGGGTGCACGAGGCGAACAGCATCAACGGCTGGCGCAACCTCAACTCCGGCATCTCCGGGGTCAGCCCCGACGCCCTGGCCGCGATCAGCTTCAACGGTGTGAAGATCATCTACACCGTGGTCGGCGGAATGGTGCACGAGGCGGCCAGCAACAACGGCTGGCGCAACCTCAACTCCAACGTCCGGGGCACCGCCGTCTCGGCGACCACCATCAGCGGGGTGAAGGTCCTCTACACCGTCTGACGGTCACCTGTTTCCGAACGCCCCGGCTGATCACCCCGCACGCGCGGTGGCCGGTGGCTGCCGTCGGCCGACAGACCGAGGTGCCCGGCGGCGCAGCCACCGGCCCGCCCCGCCGGGCACCTCGACCGTACGCCCATTCGGGCCCCGGGCTGCCGCCGGAGGTTCCCGGCGGCAGCCCGACCCCGTCGCCGTACCCGACGGCACGGACGCGACCGCACCACGGTAGGTGGCGGGCACGCGCAGCCGGCCCGACGGCGGCACCGAAGCTCTGAATGGTGAGCAGATTACTCATTCGATACGCCTATTTTCTGATCATTCGGCAGCGGTATATATTTCCGCTGAACCCGCCTGGAAATCTGCGGACGACAAGGTGAAAGGCGATCACTTTCCCGCACCCCGACGACGCTTTCCCCGAGGGTCCTTCAGTTCCCGTAAACGGCGAAGCCCCGCCCCCACCTGACGGCCCCTCCTGATCAGGTCGGCGCACAGTCCACGCCACCCTCGGAGGGAGAGAAGAATGAGCGGCCGGCCATCCGAAGGGTCGTCACACCCCACCGTCGCCATGACGACGGTCCACTGCCGACGATCGGTCCTCGCCGCCGGGGTGGCGGTACTCGCGATGGTGGCGGCGATCGGCGACGCGTCCGCCGGACAGGCCAACGGCGTACCCGTCGAACGCGCCATCACCTCTGCGGTGCCGGCGCACGACGCAACGGGGCGGGCACCGGCAAAACTGGGCGCCGTGACCGCCCTCGGCGCGGGTGAGAGCCACAGCCTCGCGCTGCGCTCGGACGGCACCGTCGTCGCCTGGGGCGGGAACTACGCCGGGCAGCTGGGCGACGGCACCACCGTCGACCGCACCACCCCGGTGCGGGTGTGCGCGGTGGGACAGGGCGCTCCCTGCACCCGGTTCCTCACCGGCGTGATCGCCATTGCCGCCGGCAGCAATCACAATCTCGCCCTGCTCAGGGACCACACCGTCGTCGCCTGGGGCGAGAACTGGGGGGATCTTGGTGACGGCACCCGCAACAACCACCCCACTCCGGTACGGGTGTGCGCGGTGGGGCAGGTCGCACCCTACGCGAAGTTCCTGACCGGAGTCAGGTCCATCGCCGCCGGCGCGTTGCACAGTCTGGCGGTGCTGGACGACACCTCTGCCGTCGCCTGGGGCTACAACTCCTTCGGCGAGCTCGGCGACGGCACCATCTACACCCGTCTGACTCCCGTCCGGGTGTGCGCGGTGGGGCAGGTCGCACCCTGCGCGAAGTTCCTCAGCGGAGTCAGGTCCGTCGCCGGCGGCTGGGTCCACACCGTGGCGGTGGCCGACAACGCGCTGGCCCTGGCCTGGGGCTGGAACTACGCCGGGCAGCTGGGCGACGGCACCACCGTCGACCGCGCCACCCCGGTGCGGGTGTGCGCCGTGGGGCAGACGGCGCCCTGCGAGCGGTTCCTGTACGGAATCCGGGACATCGCCGCCGGCCCGGTGCACACCATGGCGCAACTGAGTAGCGGCGGCGTACTGACCTGGGGCGACAACTTCACAGGTGAGCTCGGCGACGGCACGTTCACCGGCCGAACGGTCCCGGGGCAGGTGTGTGCGGTGGGCCAGACCGCTCCCTGCGAGCGGTTCCTGTACGGGGTCCGGGACATCGCCGCCGGCGACTACCACAGCCTGGCGCTCCAGCCTGACTACACGGTGGTCGCCTGGGGTTCCAACGGCCAGGGCCAACTCGGGGACGGCAGTGACGAGTCTCGTCCCACCCCGGTCCAGGTTCTCGCACCCCAGAGTTAGCGGGAGACGGGGTCCGGGCTGGATGGCCGGGCCCCCACCCGGGCCCCGGCCGCAGGAGCCGGCCACCCTCCTGTTCGGGGCGGAACGCCCGCTCGGCGCAAGCACGGCTCCGAGCCGCGCCGGCCGCCCACACGCACGGTAGGAGGCCGCCCGGCGGCCGGCGGCGCATACCGGCAGGCCGGGACGATCCGGGGCGGCGGAATGCCCGACATTCGTCATTAGTAATGGTCACTGTCCGCCACCAGGTCCACGGCCGACTGACCTCAACGGATGTTAAGTCGACGCTCATTCCCGGCACATGGTTGACGGCCCGCATCCCGAGGGCAATCATGTTGTTCACCGGATTCCCGGCCCGCGCAAATGTCGGATCTGGTAGTTGTTCCGGCGTTTCGACGCGGTTGCCCGCGAGGCGGATGCCCCGTGCGCAATTCCCTGTCGACCCAGTCGGGAAAACTGCCGCAGGCAGTCAGGAGCACACCGGTGAACGGGAACGACGAAGATCCCGCGCCGACCCGGCCCCGGCCGGCGTCACACGGCGCTGAGCTGCACGAACGGCTTGCCCTACACGGTGGCGCACCGATCCGCCGCACTCCCTGGCCCACCTATGACAAAGGTGCGGTGCACGTCTGCGCCGACGACGAGGAAGCGGCGATGCGCGCTATCCGCAGTCACCTCTACTTCCGCTACGACCAGCGCACCGAGGCGGAAACGGAGTGCGGGCAGTTCGAGGCGGAACTGTGCCGCTATTTCGGCACCCGGCACGCTCTCGCCGTATCCAGCGGCACCGCCGCGCTCGCCCTGGCGATCATGGGTGCCGCCGTTCCGCCCGGCTCATTGGTGGCCTGCCCGGGATTCACTTTCGTCGCCACCCCGAGCGCCATTGTGCTAGCCGGGTGCCGACCATTCCTGGCCGAGGTGGACGACGACCTGCGGATGGACCTCGACGACCTGCGCCGTCGCTGGCGACCGGAGATCAGGGCGATCCTCGTGGTGCACATGCGCGGTTTCGCCGCCGACGTCGCCGCGCTGGCCGCCTTCGCCGCCGAGATGGGCGTACCGCTGATCGAGGACGCTGTGCCCGCGCTCGGCGCCGAACTGCACGGCCGCAAGCTCGGCACGTTCGGCGTGGCCGGAGCGTTCAGCACCCAGTCCGACAAGGCGCTCAACTGTGGTGAGGGCGGCTTCCTGGTCACCGACGACAGCACCCTGTTCGGGCGGGCGGTGGCGCTGTCCGGGGCGTACGAGGGGCGGCTGCGGCGGCACTTCCCCGGCACCGAGCCACCCGTCGACGGGTTGGACCTGCCCCTGCTCAGCCTGCGGATGGACGAGATCCGGGCCGCCCTGCTGCGCGCCGAGCTGACCCGGCTGCCGCAGCGGCTGGCCCTGTTCCACCGCAACTACGCCCAGGTCAGCGGCGCGCTGGCCGACCTGCCGGGGATCGCTGTCCGCAACCCGGTCGCGCCCGGGGCGTACCTCGGTGAGGCGTTCGTGTTCCGGGTGCCCGGCGGGGACGCCGGCTGGTTCGCCCGCGCCCTGCGCGCCGAGGGCATCGACGCCCGCAACATCGGCGCGGACGACGACCTCAACGTGCGGGCCTTCTGGAACTGGCGGTTCATGTACGACGACCGCGACCCGGCTCGGGTACGGGCCACCCTGCCGCGCACCGCCCGACTGCTGGCCGAGACCGTCGACGTGCCGCTGTCGTCCAGTCTGACCCCCGACGACTGCGACCAGCTGATCCGCGCGGTCCGCAAGATCGCCGCCGCGGCGGGCACACCCGGTGGCGCGACACCGGACGGGTCGCGCCCGGCGGCCGTCGGGGTGGAGTCGGTGCGGGCATGACCACCGCCCCGACCCGGGACACCGTCGTCCCCCGGCTGGCGATGGTGGGCATCTTCGGTGGTCTCTTCGCCGGCTACCTGGGGCTCACCGCGGTCATCCCGGTGCTCCCGGCGTTCCTGCGCGACCGGCACGACGCCGGGGACTTCACCGTCGGCCTGGTGGTCACCGTGACGGCGGTGACCGCGCTGCTGGTCCGCCCGGTCGCCGGCGCGCTGGCCGACCGGTACGGCCACCGCACGGTGATGCTCGCCGGGGCCCTGGTCGTCGCCGCCGGGGGCCTGCTCTACCTGCTGCCGTTGGGCGTGCCCGCGCTGGTCGCCGTACGGCTGCTGCTCGGGGCCGGTGAGGCCGCCCTGTTCACCGCCGGTGCGGTGTGGACGGTGGCGTTGGCCCCGCACCACCGGCGCGGCCAGCTCATCGGCCTGTACGGGGTGAGCATGTGGGGCGGCATCTCCGCGGGCACGTTCCTCGGGGCGACCCTGCAACAGGTCTCCTTCACCGCGGTGTGGGTGCTCAGCGCCGCCGCGCCGCTGCTCGCCGCCGGGCTGGTCGCCGTGGTGCCGACGCCGCCCCGGACCGCCCCGACGGGCGGTGGCGGCGGCCTGCTGCTGCGCCCGGCGCTGCTGCCCGGGATAGCGCTGACGTTCGGGGCCGCCGGTTACGCCGGGCTCGCCGCGTTCGTGGTGCTGCACCTCGACGCCCGCGACGTCGGGCACGGGGTGGTGGTGCTGAGCTGTTTCAGCGCCGTCTACGCCGGCACCCGGCTGGTCATCGGGCACCTGCCCGACCGGCTCGGCCCGCGCCGGGTGGCGGCCTGGTGCGGGGTCGGCGAGGCGGTCGGGCTGGCCGTCGTCGCGGTCGCCCCGAACCTGCCGGTCGCGGTGGCCGGCAGCGTGGTCATGGGGGTCGGCTTCTCGCTGCTGCACCCGTCGCTGGCGCTGATGGTGATGAACCGGACCGACCCGGCCCGGCAGGGCGCGGCGATCGGCGCGTACACCTCGTTCTGGGATCTGGGGCTCGCGGTGTGGGGGCCGGTCACCGGCCTGGTCGCCGCCGGCTTCGGCTACCCGGCGGTCTTCACCGTCGGCGCGGCCTGCGCGCTGGTCGCGGCGGCCCTGGCGGTACGCATCGGCCGCCCCACCACACCCACGGAGGTACCCGCCGGATGAGCGACCCGTTGACCGTCCTGTGCGTCACCGGCTGGTGCCGCAACGGCAGCACCATCATCGGCAACGTCCTCAACGAGGTGCCCGGGTTCTTCCACGTCGGTGAGCTGCACTTCCTGTGGAAGAACGCCACCGGCCGGGGGGTCAACGACAGGTGCGGCTGCGGCGAGGCGCTGACCGGCTGCCCGGTCTGGTCGACGGTGCTGCCGATCGGCCGCCCCGACGGGACGTCCCCGGACGCGCACGCCGCGACGGTGATCCGGCGGCAGTGGTCCCGGGTGCGTACCCGGCACACCTGGCGGGTGCTGCGGCGCGGCCTGTACGACGACGAGATCCGCGCGCACGCCGACCTGATGGGCCGGGTCTACCACGGCATCGCCGAGCGGACCGGGGCACGGGTGATCGTGGACACCACGAAGATCCCCGGCGAGGCCGCGCTGCTGGCGCACCTGCCCGGCGTCCGGCCGTACTACGTGCACCTGGTCCGCGACCCCCGCGCGGTGGCGCACTCGTGGCGGGAGCCGAAGCAGTACGTCTACGCGATGTCCGCCGCCCGCAGCACCGGCTACTGGCACGGCTTCAACCGGGCCAGCGCCGCGATCACCCGCCGGTACCCGGACCGGTCGATGTTCCTGCGTTACGAGCAGTTCACCGCCGACCCGGCCGGCACCGTCGACGCGTTGCTGCGGCTCTGTGCCGCCGACCCGGCCGGCAACCCGGTGCGCGACCGCACCGTGCACCTGCACACCAACCACACGGTCACCGGGAACCCGGACCGGTTCCGCACCGGGCCGACGCTCATCCGGGACTCCGACGACGGCTGGCGGCGCACCCTGTCCCCCGGCCGGCGGTGGGCCGCGACCGCGCTGGCCTGGCCGCTGTTCGGCCGGTACGGCTACCGCTCCCCCGGCCCCGCCCCGGCGACGGTCGGCAGCACATCGGACAACGGGAGGTAACGGGCGTGGATCTCGGGCTGAAGGGGCGGGTGGCCCTGGTCGCGGGTGGCACCAGCGGCATCGGGTTGGCCTGCGCGAAGGAGTTCGCCGCCGAGGGCGCCCAGGTGGCGATCTGCGGACGCGACCCGCACCGGCTGGCCGCCGCGCAACGGGAGGTGGCGCAGGTGGCGACCGGTCGGGTCAGCGCCACCAGCGTCGACCTCACCGACCCCGACGCGGCCCGCGACTGGGTCGACGCGGTCGCCGCCGACCTGGGCGGGGTGCACGTGCTGGTCGCCGGCGGTGGCAGCCCGCCGGTCGGCACCGCCAGCGGTTTCGCCGTCGACGACTACCGGGCCGCCGTGGACCGGGTGCTGCTGCCGGCGGTGGCGCTGGCCACGGCCGCGCTGCCGCACCTGCGGGCCGCCGGCTGGGGACGGCTGCTGTTCGTCGCCTCCGAGACCGCCTGCGTGCCGATCGGGCCGCTGGTGCTCTCCGGGGTGACCCGGGCGGCGCTGGTCCGGTTCGCCCAGGGCCTCGCCGTCGACGTGGGCCGCGACGGCATCACCGTCAACGTGCTCGCCCCGGGCGGGGTGCGGACCCCGCCGATGGAACGGGCCGCCGCCCGGCTCGCCACCGACGGCGACGTGGAGGCCCGGCTGGCGGCGATGGGCCACCACAGCGCGGTGGGCCGGCTGGCCCGGCCGGACGAGGTGGCCGCGGTGGCCGCCTTCCTCGCCAGCGAGCGGGCCTCCTTCGTCACCGCCGGGGTGCACCTGATCGACGGCGGGGCCGCCGCGACCGGCCCGGAGCTGCCCCACCTGACCGGCGTCGGCAGGAACACCTACGCCTGACCACCGCCCCTTTCCGACCACCGCCTGCCCGGCTCCGGCCGGCCCGACGCCCCGACCCGCGCACGAAGGAGTGCCCGCATGTCCACGACCAGCCAGTTCACCGAACGGGACGTCTCCGAGTTCTTCGACCAGACCACCCAGACCTACCTCAGCTTCTGGGACAGCGAGGGGGTGCTGCACACCGGCTACTTCGCCGACGCCGACGACACCGACTACCCGGCCGCGGCCGACCGGACGTCCGACATCCTCGCCGCCGAGGCCGGCATCGACGCGTCCTCGACGGTGCTGGACGTCGGCTGCGGCTGCGGCAACTTCCTGCTGCGGCTGGCCGGGCGCACCGGCTGCCGGGGCGAGGGGCTGGACCTGAGCATCGAACGGGTCCGGTTCGCCCAGGGCAAGCTCACCGAGCGCGGCGACGGGCTGCCGGTCGCCTTCCGGCACGGCTCGGCCACCGCCATGCCGTACGACGACGGCAGCTTCACCCACGTGGTCAGCCAGGACGCGCTGTTCCTGGTGCCGGACAAGGCGCGCAGCCACGCGGAGATGTTCCGGGTGCTCACCCCCGGCGGGACGTTGGCCGTCACCGACTTCCTGCAACCCGTCGCCGAGATCGGCGAGGCGGCCCGCCGGCACGTCTACGACCGGGTGCGGTGGAGCAGCGGCTACTCCCTCGACGGCTACCGGGAGGCGTTGACGGCGGCCGGGTTCGAGGTGACCGTCGCCCGCAGCCTCGACAGCCACATCCGGCAGACGTACCGGGTGCTCGGGGAGACCGCCCGGCAGCGGGCCGCCGGGAGCGACGACGAGGCGGCCCGGCGGTGGATCCTCGGCTTCGCCGCCTCCTGCGACGAGATCCAGGCGGCGATCGACCGGGGCGAGTTCGGCTGGGGGATGTTCGTCGCCCGCAAGCCGGCCTGACCGACCCGCGTACCAGCTTCAGACCAGGAGGGCAGTCATGCAGCGCACCGACGCCGTCAAGCGGACGATCGCCGAGGTCGTCGCCGAACGCAGGACCCAGATGTCGCCAGGCGGGTTGTTCGTCGAGGCGTTCGCCAAGGACGGTTTCGACACCAGTGTCGACTACGACGTCACCATCACCGACTCGCTGACCAGCTCCCGGCGCAAGCC
Source organism: Micromonospora wenchangensis (assembly GCF_002210435.1). GTDB lineage: Bacteria > Actinomycetota > Actinomycetes > Mycobacteriales > Micromonosporaceae > Micromonospora > Micromonospora wenchangensis. The sequence continues at coordinate 5,808 of NZ_MZMV01000108.1, read as the reverse complement.
CCGCTACCCGTCGCGGAACATGCTCAAGGTGGTGGACCTGTCCCGGGAGCCGCAGGAGTTCTACTGGCACGAGAGCCCGCCGCGCCCCGGCGACCCGGTCGTGGACGGCGCGGACCTGCGCCGTGAGGCCGCCAACCACTTCCACCGTTCTCCCATTCCGGAGCTGCTGACCACCCGGGCCTGGGTGCAGGTGCCCGACGAGCTGTGGGCCGACCCGGTGGGTTTCGCCCAGTTCATCGACTACCGCCTGGTGGTGCGGCTGGCCACCGCCGAGAACCACACCATCCTGCGCGGCGAGGGCGGGCTGCTGAACATGCCGCAGCTCGGCCGGCTCACCGACCCCGCGCCGTTCGCCTCGACCATCCTGGCCGCCTGCAACGAGGTGGAGCAGATGGGCAGCACCGCCGACGGGTTGATCATCAACCCGGCCGACTACTACCGGCTGCTCGGCGAGGGGCACCTGATGCGCGACGTGGAGGACAACGGCGTGTTCATCGTCCGGACCCGGCTGGTCGACCCGGGCACCGCGATCGTCGGCGACTTCGGCCACGGCGCGGTGCTGTTCGACGCCGGCCGGTCGACCATCCGGTTCGCCGAACCGCCGCCGGGCACCTTCGCCGAGCCGGGTCGGGCGCTGTGCGCCGAGATCTGGGAACGGGTCGTGGTCAACCTGCCCACCTGCTTCTTCGTCGTCACCCTGTAGCGGGGGCCGAGATGGCGACGACGCCCGCGCCGCACGACGTACCCGGACGGTCCGATCCCGACGTCCTGGTCGTCGGCGCGGGCGTGGCCGGGCTGTTCTGCGCCTGGTTCCTGCGCCGGGCCGGGCTGAGCGTGACCGTGGTGGACCGGGGCGAGGTCGGTGACCCGGCCGCCTGCTCGTCGGGCAACACCGGCTTCGTCGGCACCCAGGGGGCCGCCCCGCTGGCCGAGCCCGGCGTGCCGGCCAAGGGGCTGCGTTGGCTGCTGCACCCGGACAGCCCGTTCCACGTCCGGCCCCGGCTCGACCGGGAGCTGCTGACCTGGCTGTGGCACTTCCGCCGGAACTGCACGCAGCGGCAGGCCCGCGCCGGCTTCGAGGTGCTGCTCGACCTCAAGCAGCGCAGCCTGGCCATCCTGCGGGAGGTCTGCGCACACGACGACCTGGCCGGCACCCTCACCGCCCGCGGCATGCTGCTGGCCTGCCGTACGCCGCAGGGGTACGCGCAGGCGCGGGCGTCGCTGCCGGCGGCGGTGGCCCGGGGGGTGCCGCTGCGCACCGTGGACCGGGCGGAGCTGGCCCGGCTGCAACCGGGCGTCGAGTTCGCCGTCGCCGGGGCGCTGCTCAACGAGGAGGGCGCCGCGCTACGTATCCCGGCGTTCCTGGTCGCGTTCGCCCGGCTGTTGCGGGCCGCCGGCGTGGAGATCCTCACCGACACCGAGGTACGCGGCTTCGACACCGTCGACCGGCGGGTCCGCGCCGTGCGCACCAGCCGGGGCGACCTGCGCCCCGGTGAGGTGGTACTCGCCGCCGGGGTGTGGTCGGTGGCGTGCGCCAAACAGTTGGGCGTCGGCCTGCTGCTGCAACCCGCCAAGGGGTACGCGGTGACCGTCGACGCGGGCCCGGCCACCCCGACCCTGCCGGTTCTGCTCAGTGAGGGGAAGGTGGCCGTCATGCCGTTGGGCGACCGGATACGTCTGGCCGGGACGCTGGAGTTGACCGGCCTGGACACCAGCGTGTCCCCGCGTCGGGTGGACGGCATCCGGCGCACCGTGCGGTCGTACCTGCCGGGGTGCGACACCGGGGGCCGGGTGCAGGTGTGGAGCGGGCTGCGTCCGTGCACCCCGGACAGCCTGCCGTTGATCGGCCGGCTCGGGTCGTACCGCAACGTCAGCGTCGCGACCGGGCACGGGCACATCGGGATGGGGCTCGCCCCGGCCGGCGGGCGGCTGCTCGCCCAGCTCGTCACCGGGGCGACGCCGGACGTGCCACTGGCGACGTTCGCGGTGGACCGGCACCGGCGGGGGCACCGGTGAGCGCCCCGACGATCGGGGTGCTCTGCCTGCAGACCAGTTTCGACAAGATCCCCGGCCACATCCGCAACCCGGCGACGTTCGACTTCCCGGTGGTGTACCGGGTCGTCGAGGGGGCCACCCCGCAACGGCTGGTCCGCGAGGCCGACCCGACCCTGCTCACGCCGTTCGTCACGGCCGCCCGGGACCTGCAGGGCGCCGGGGTCGCCGCGATCACCGGGGCGTGCGGTTTCCTGGTGCTGTTCCAGGCGGAGCTGGCCGCCGCCGTGGACGTGCCGCTGCACTCGTCGAGCCTGCTCCAGTTGCCGATGGTGCACCGGATGCTCGGTCCGGGCCGGACGGTCGGGGTGCTGACCGCCGACGCGGCGGCGCTGACCCGGCGGCACCTGGCCGCGGTCGGCGCGCAGGACGTGCCGATCCGGGTGGCCGGGATGGCCGACGCGCCGGAGTTCCGTGAGGTGATGCTGGAGGGCCGGCGCGACGCCCTCGACGTCGACCGGTTGGCGGCCGAGGTGGTGGCTCGGGCGGACGCCCTGGCCGGGCCGGACCTGGGGGCGGTGGTCATCGAGTGCACCGACCTGGTGCCGTTCGCGCACCTGGTCCAGGCCCGGCTCGGGGTGCCGGTCTACGACATCGTCACCCTGACCACGATGGTGCACGCCGGTCTGGCCCGGCACCCGTACGCCGACCGCCGGTAGGTCGCGTTCCCCGTTCCGCCGGTCGGTCGGGTCCACCACGGACCCGGCCGGCCGGCGGTCTTTTGTGGCTCCCCCCAGGTCGCCGGCGCGCGGCGGTCGCGCGGGCCGGGCCGCCGTCCGGGGTCGATCCGCAGGTGATGCGGTATTCACGATTTCAAACTCCGCCATTGTCACGAGTTTCCGGCCGGAATCTCACCGTCGGTCGATGACGCATCGCACTGTGCGCGACGGCCCGCCGATCGCAGGATTGACATCAACCGATCAGGGGATGGGAGGCAGCCGAGATGGACGACAGATACGACTCGTACTGCGCGGTCGATCCGCTCTTCTACGACTCGTTGTCCAGCGCGAGCGCCACCGCCACCGGCATCGGCTACGCCACCGACCGCCCGCAGCCGGCGGACTGGGAACGCGAGGTCAAGGACGACTGGCTGATCCACGCGCCGGTCGGCGGCACGCTGCCCGCCCAGGGCTGGAAGATCCACGTCTCGGCCCGGCTGGACAACGCCGAGCGGGTCCTCGCCCAGGTGATGGACTACTGCGAGCCGCGTGGCATCCCGTTCAAGCACCTGCGCGGCCCCCGGATGCTGCTGATGCGCAACAGCAAGTACGCCCGCCGGGGCGGCAGCGGCAAGTTCGTCACCGTCTACCCCCGCGACGACGCCGAGCTGGAGCTGACCGCCAAGGAGCTGGCGGCGCTGCTCGACGGCGAGCAGGGCCCCTACATCCTCAGCGACCTGCGCTACGGCGACGGCCCGGTCTACCTGCGCTACGGCGGTTTCGCCGCCCGTTTCTGCCTCTCACCCGAGGGGCAGGTGGTGCCCGCCATCGCCGACGCCACCGGGACCCTGGTGCCCGACCGCCGCGACCCGGTGTTCCACCTGCCCGACTGGGTGACCCTGCCGGACTTCCTCGCCCCGCACCTGGCCGCCCGCAACGCCGCCAGCACCACCGAGCTGCCCTACCGGATCGAGAAGGTCATCCACTTCTCCAACGGCGGCGGCCTGTACGAGGCGCGGGACACCCGGACCGACACCCGGGTGGTGTTGAAGGAGGCCCGCCCGTACGCCGGCCTCGACGCCACCGGGGCGGACGCGGTGACCCGGCTGCGCCGGGAGGCCACCGTGCTGCGGCAGCTCGCCGACGTCCCGCACCTGGTGCGGGTGCACGACGAGTTCAGCTTCGGCGGGCACGAGTTCCTGGCCCTGGAGTTCGTCGAGGGCCGCCCGCTCAACCAGGTGGTCGTGCAGCGCTACCCGCTGGTGCACCCGGACGCCGACCGCGCCGACTACACCCGCTGGGCGCTGGACGTGCACCGGCAGGTCGCCGAGGCGGTCGAGGCCATCCACGCGCACGGCATCGTCTACGGCGACCTGCACATGTTCAACATCATGGTCGGCGACGACGGCGCGGTCACCCTGATCGACTTCGAGGTCGCCGCGCCGGCCGCCGAGGCGAGCCGCCCGGCGCTGCGCAACCAGGCGTTCGCCGCTCCCCGCGACCGGGTCGGCCCCGACGTCGACCGGTACGCCCTGGCCTGCCTGCGGCTCGCCCTGTTCCTGCCGCTGACCGCGATGCTGCGGCTGGCCCCGGAGAAGGCGGCGCACCTGGCCGACGTGGTGGCCGAGCACTTCCCGGTCGACCGGACGGTGCTCGACGAGACCGTCGCGGTCATCGTCGGTCCCCCACCGGCCACCGGCACCGCCGACCCGGCGACCCCGACGGCACCCGCCGCGGCGGCCCCGACCAGGCCGGACCCGGACGTGGTGCGGGTCGACCCGGACGACTGGCCCGGCCTGCGCGACCGGCTGGTCCGGGCGATCACCGCCAGCGCCACGCCGCACCGCGACGACCGGCTCTTCCCCGGCGACATCCGGCAGTTCAGCGGCAACGACGGCGGGCTGAACCTCGCCCACGGCGCGGCCGGGGTGCTCTGGGTGCTGCACGCCACCGGCGCCCCCGTCGACCCCACCCACGTCCGCTGGCTGGTCGACCGGGTCCGGGAACCCGCCTCCGGCAGCCGACTCGGCTTCTTCGACGGGCTGCACGGAGTGGCGTACGTGCTGGACCTGCTCGGCCAGCGCGACGAGGCCCGCCGGCTGCTCGACCGCTGCCTCGACGAACCGTGGACGGAACTCGGCAACGACCTGGTGGGCGGCCTGCCCGGCATCGCGCTGAACCTGACCCACTTCGCCACGCTGACCGGCGAGGACCGCTACGAGGCCGCCGCCCGACGGGCCGTCGACCTGGTCGTCGACCGGCTCGGCGACGTCGACTCGGTGGCCGAGGTCAGCGGCGGCCGGCACCCGTACGCCGGACTGATGCGCGGCGGCGCCGGGGCGGCCCTGATGCTGCTGCACCGGTACGAGCGGGAACCCGACGCGCGGCTGCTCGACCACGCCGAGACCGCGCTGCGGCAGGACCTGCGCCGCTGTGTCCGCCGCGACGACGGGCACCTGGAGGTCAACGAGGGCTGGCGGACCATGCCGTACCTCGCGGAAGGCAGCGTCGGGGTGGGGCTGGTGCTCGACCGGTACCTGCGCCACCGGCCCGACGAGGCCCTGCGCGAGCAGGCCGACGCGATCCGCCGCTGCGCCGACTTCCCGTTCTACGCCCAGTCCGGGCTGTTCGCCGGACGCGCCGGAATCGTGGCCTACCTGGCCGGCCGGGGCGAGTACGACGTGGCCCACCACCAGGCCCGCCTGCTGGGTTGGCACGCCCTGCCGTACGCCGGCGGCACCGCCTTCCCCGGCGACCAGCTGCTGCGGCTCTCGATGGACCTGGCCACCGGCACCGCCGGCGTGCTGGCCGCCGTGGCCGCCAGCCGACCCACCGATCCGGTCCGGTTGCCGCTGCTGGCGCCGACCGGCGACGCCACCCCGGCCGACTGACGGCCCACCCGCTCCCCGGGGGTCACCCCGGGGCCGACCGACCCGACGACTGTGGAAAGGAGGAAAGACATGGCCCTGCTCGACCTCCAGGGGATGGAGCTGCCGGCCGCCGAGCGTACCGGCGGTGGTAGCCGGGCGAGTCTGCTGCTCTGCGGCGACAGCTCGCTGAGCGTCACCACCTGCAACTGAACCGACGGTCGTCGACC
>NZ_MZMV01000107.1 GCF_002210435.1 Micromonospora wenchangensis | reverse complement strand
GCCGGGTGCCGCCGTGGCCGGTGCCGTACCCGATCAGGACGTTGCCGGAGCCGGCCCGCTCCTCCTCGCGGTAGGTGGCGTGCCCGGCGGGCTCGTTGCCGCCGTCGGCCGGCGCGATGGTGACCAGCGGCTGGCCGACCGGGCGCGTCTCGCCGGCCGCGCCGTGCAGGGCGACGACCCGCCCGGCGTACGGGCAGGGCACGTCGACCACGGCCTTGGCGGTCTCCACCTCCACCACGCTCTGGTCCACGGTGACCACGTCACCGACGGCGACCTTCCACTCGACGATCTCGGCCTCGCTCAGCCCCTCGCCGAGGTCGGGCAGGAGGAAGACCCGGTTGCCGGTGGCGGTGGGGGCGCTCACGCCGCGCTCCCCTGCACCAGCCAGCGCGGGTCGGGCCGGTCGTCCCACTGGAGGCGGGCCACGGTGTCGAGGACCCGGTCCACCCCGGGCAGGTGGGTGTGCTCCAGCATCGGCGCCGGGTAGGGGATGTCCAGTCCGGCGACCCGCAGCACCGGGGCGTGCAGGGCGTGGAAGCAGCGCTCCTGCACCCGGGCGGCGATCTCCGCGCCGACCCCGGCGAAGCCCTGCGCCTCGGTGATCACCACGCACCTGCCGGTGCGGCGGACCGAGGCGGTGACGGTGGCGTCGTCGAACGGCACGATGGTCCGTACGTCGACGACCTCCAGGTCCCAGCCGTCCTCCCGGGCGGCCTCGGCGGCCTCCAGCGCCACCGGCACCGCCGGGCCGTACGCGACCAGGGTGGCGTCGGTGCCGGGACGGCGCACCACGGCGCGGCCGAACGGTGCGGTCCGGGCCGGCAGCGCGGCCTCGCCGCTGGCGAAGTAGAGCTTCTTCGGTTCCAGGAACACCACCGGGTCCGGGTCGGCGATCGCCTCCCGCAGCAGCGAGTACGCGTCCTCGACCGTCGCCGGGGTGACCACCTTCAGCCCGGGGGTGTGCGCGTAGTAGGCCTCGGACGAGTCGCAGTGGTGCTCGACCCCGCCGATGCCACCGGCGTACGGCACCCGGATGACCATCGGCACGCTCAGCGCGCCCCGGGTGCGGTTGCGCAGCTTCGCCACGTGTGAGGCGATCTGCTCGAACGCCGGGTAGGCGAACGCGTCGAACTGCATCTCCACCACCGGCCGCAGCCCGGACATGGCCAGGCCGACGGCGAACCCGACGATGCCGGCCTCGGCCAGCGGGGTGTCGAAGCAGCGCTTGTCACCGAACCGGGCCTGCAACCCGTCGGTGATCCGGAAGACCCCGCCGAGCTGCCCGACGTCCTCGCCGAAGACGAGCACCCGTTCGTCGTCGAGCATCGCGTCGGCGAGCGCGGCGTTGAGCGCCTTCGCCATGGTCATGGTGGCCATCAGGCGTCCCCCTCCGCGTCGGCGGCCAGCTCGGCCCGAACCATCTCGCGCTGCTCGACCAGTTGCGGGGTCGGCTCGGCGTAGACGTGCTCGAACAGGCTCAGCGGGTCGACGGTCGGCTGGGCGTGCATCCGCTCCCGCAGTTCGGCGGCGTACTCCTCGGCCTCGGCGGCGATCTGCGCGACCGCCGCGTCGTCCAGCTCACCCCGGCTGCGCAGGTACGCCTCCAGCCGGGCCACCGGGTCACGGCCCCGCCACGCCTCGACCTCGTCGGGGTCCCGGTAGCGGGTGGCGTCGTCGGCGTTGGTGTGCGCCTCCATCCGGTAGGTGTGCGCCTCCACCAGGTACGGCCCGTGCCCGGCGCGGGCGTGCGCCACCGCCCGGGTCAGCACCGCCAGGACGGCCACCGGGTCGTTGCCGTCGACCTGCTCGCTGGGCACCCCGTAGCCGACGCCCTTGTAGGCCAGGCTCGGCGCGGCCGTCTGCCGGGACAGCGGGACGCTGATCGCGTACTTGTTGTTCTGTACGAAGTAGACGACCGGGGCCTTGAACACGGCGGCGAAGTTGAGCCCCTCGTGGAAGTCGCCCTCGCTTGTCGCGCCGTCGCCGATGAAGGCCAGCGCGACGGTGTCCCGCCCCTGGTAGGACTCGCCGTAGGCCAGGCCGGCGGCGTGCACGCACTGGGTCGCCAGCGGGGTGCACTGCGGCGCGGTGCGGACCACCGTCGGGTCGTACCCGCAGTGCCAGTCGCCGCGCAGCAGGGTGAGCACCTCGACCGGGTCGATGCCCCGGGCGGTCAGCGCCATCGACTCCCGGTAGGTGGGGAACACCCAGTCGTCGTCGCGCAGCGCCAGCACCGCGCCGACCTGGCACGCCTCCTGGCCGCGCGAGGACGGGTAGACGGCGAGCCGGCCCTGCTTGGTCAGGGCGGTGGACTGCGCGTCGAAGCGCCGGCCGACGACCATCCGCCGGTACATCTCGCGCAGCGTCTCGACAGGCGGCTCGGGCAGGTCGGCGCGGGGCGGCAGCGGGGTGCCGTCGGGGTCGAGCAGCCGGACCGGCTCGGTCTGCGGGAGCAGGCCGGCGGTGGGTTCGGGGGCGACCGGGGTGGCCGGTCGACGGGTACGCGGGGATGCCCTGCGGACCGCCTGGGGTGTGGTCGTCACGGCGGGGACCTCCTGGACGTGTGGTGGCCCTATGCTCCTGCCGTCGGATGATTGACTCAACATGCGCGCCCAACGCGGGACGATTGGCATTCGGAGGAGCTGCTGATGGGCCAGGAGACCAGTCCCGCCGGGGCCGGGCCGGGCGGAACGGGACGTTCGGCCACGCCGCTGGACGAGGTGGACCGGCGGATCCTCGCCGAGCTGGTCCGCGACGGCCGGATGTCGGTGCGCACCCTCGCCGAACGGGTGCACGTGTCGCGCACCAACGCGTACGCCCGGCTGGAACGGCTGCTGCGCGACGGGGTGGTGACCGGCTTCCGGGCACTGGTCGCGCCGGAGCCGGCCGGGCTGGGCACCTCGGCGTACATCTCCCTGACCATTCAGCAGAACACCTGGCGGGAGGTGTCGGCGGAGCTGGCCCGGGTGCGCTACATCGAGCACGTGGCGCTGCTCAGCGGGGAACACGACGTGCTGGCGCTGGTCCGCGCGCCGGACAACGCCACCCTGCGGGACGTGGTGCTCAGCCGGGTGCAGGGCATCGCCGGGGTGCTGTCCACCCGCACCTGGCTGGTCTTCGACGAGTTCGACGGCGCCGGCAGCCCCTGGGCCTGAGTGGCGGCCCGGCGCGGTGGGTCAGCGTTCCGGCGGGGCGGCGAGGCCGGCGCGGTCGGCCAGGGCCAGCAGCGGCTCCAGTGAGAAGCGGTCGCCGTCCAGGCCGGCGTGCGGGTCGCCGCGCTCGGCGAACCGGGCCGGCATGCTCAGCACGTCGAAGTCCTCCGGGCGGGCGTCGTCCAGCTCCGCCCAGTCCAGCGGGGCCGACACCAGCGCCGCCGGGGTCGGCCGGATCGAGTACGCCGAGGTGACCGTGTGGTCGCGGGCCATCTGGTTGTAGTCGATGAAGACCGGCCGGTCCCGCTGCTCCCGCCACCAGGTGGTGGTGACCAGGTCGGGCAGCCGCCGCGCCAGCTCGTGGCCGAGGGCGAGCACCGCCCGCCGGCACTCCCCGAAGCTCCACCGGGGCTCGATGGACAGATAGACGTGCAGGCCACGGCCGCCGGTGGTCTTGGGGTAGCCGACCATGCCCAGCTCGGCGAGGAACGCCCGGACCTCGTGCGCCACCGGCACCACCTGGTCGAAGCCGACGCCAGGCATCGGGTCCAGGTCGATCCGGAGCTGGTCGGGACGCTCCACGTCGGCCGACGTCACCGGCCACGGGTGGAACCGCAGGGTGCCCAGGTTGGCCGCCCAGATCACCACCGCCAGCTCGCCCGGCGCGACCTCGTCGGCGGTACGGCCACTGGGGAAGGTGAGGTGCGCCGTGCGGACCCAGTCGGGGGCGCCGGCCGGGAGCCGCTTCTGGTAGAAGGCGTCACCCCGGTTGTCCTGCCGGGTGCCGATCTTCGCCCCGGCGAACACGCCGCGCGGCCAGCGCTCCAGCATCGTCGGGCGGTCCCGCAGGGCGCGCAGGATGCCGTCGCCGACGGCCAGGAAGTAGCCGACCACGTCCCGCTTGGTCAGGCCGCGCTCGGGAAAGTAGGGCTTGTCGGGGCTGGAGACGCGGACCAGCCGCTCCCCCACCTGGATCTCCTCGGCCGCCGTCGCCACGCTCACACGGTAACGGCCACCCCCGACACCCGGAGCCGTTCAGCGTTCGTCGTCGTCCGCGCCACGCGGTTGGTTCGGCCGGTACTGCCTGATCCACGCGTCGACCGCCGCCCGGTCCCAGACGCGGACCTTGCCGCTGGCCACCGTGTCGAGCGGCGGTGGGAAGGTCGGGCGGTTGGTGATCTCGGTGGCCCTGGTGCGCGACACGCCACCGAGCATGTCCGCGATGTCGGAGAGGGCCACGAGTCTCACGCTGCGACCGTATGTACGTGCGCCGTGCACACGTTGCCACTTGCAACCTTGACGGTGTGTACGTTGCAGGTGATGCTGGTGGGGCACATCCGGCGGCGGTCCGGGTGCCTGATCGGGGATCGGTGCCCGGATCTGCCCGTGCCCGGGAGGGGTCCCATGCCGATGGACGACGGACCGGTCACGCCCGCCCTGGTCATCTGGACCGCGCAGCGGGTGGTGGCGCAGCACCACGAGACGCCGGAGGGGCCACCACCCCCGCGCCGGTGCCTCCAGTGCCGCGACGACGGATGCCACATGTTGACCTGGGCGCGCGACGTACTCCGGGCTCACCGGCGACCGCCGCCGCTGCCCCACTAGGCTCGCCGCCATGGCGAGCTATCTCGACGTACACCCGGAGAACCCGCAGCCCCGGACGATCGCCCGGGTGGTCGACCTGCTGCGGGCCGACGGCCTGGTCGCCTACCCGACCGACTCGTGCTTCGCGCTCGGCTGCCAACTGGGCAACCGGGACGGCCTCGACCGGATCCGGGAGATCCGGCACCTGGACAGCAAGCACCACTTCACGCTGGTGTGTCGCGACTTCGCGCAGCTCGGCCAGTTCGTGCAGATCAACAATGCGGTGTTCCGGTCGCTGAAGGCGGCCACCCCGGGCAGCTACACCTTCATCCTGCCCGCCACCAAGGAGGTGCCGCGCCGGCTGCTGCACCCCAGGAAGAAGACAGTCGGGGTACGCATCCCCGACCACCCGGTCGCGCAGGCGCTGCTGGCGGCGCTGGGCGAGCCGCTGGTGTCGAGCACCCTGCTGCTGCCCGGTGAGACCGAACCGATGACCCAGGGCTGGGAGATCAAGGAACGGCTCGACCACGCCGTCGACGCGGTGATCGACTCCGGCGAGTGCGGCACCCTGCCCACCACCGTGGTCGACTTCTCCACCGACGAGCCGGAGATCGTCCGCTACGGCGCGGGCGACCCGACCCGCTTCGAGTAGTCCCGTCCGGTCAGGACGAACCGGGGTCCGCCGACGGAAGCGGCAGCGGCTCCACGACCGGGTCGACGTCACGGGCGGAGTGCACGGGTGCCGGCCGGGCGGGACCCGTCGTCCGGCTGTGCCGGCGGCCCGCTCCCGGCGGCCCGGAGTGCCGGGACACCTCGCAGGTGACCAGGTGGATCGGGGCCGGCGGCGCGGCGAACCGCCCCGGACCCCAGCGCACCCAGAGGGCGACCCGGCCGGCGGCGGTCTCCGCCGTGAGCTTCTCCCAGGTGCGCCGCCGGTCGGTGTGGTCGACCTCGATCACCACGGGCGGCCCGTCCCGGCGGGCACAGGCCACGTCCAGCACCGAGTGGCGGTCGGTCATCGGCGGGGGCAGCGGCAGCACGCTCGCCGCCCGACGGTAGGACCGCCAGCCCTGCGCGGCGGCCCAGGCCGCCGCGGCGTCGATGATCCGCGCGGTCACCTCGTCGGTGCCCAGGTCGACGAATTCGAGCCGGTCCAGCCAGGCGGTGAGCGATGCCGCCAACCGTTCGCCGTCCGCCCCACCGTCCACGCGGGCAGGGTACCCATCCTCCGGCGACGGTCCGTCCCCGGACCGACGGTCACCCCACATGATCGGCTCCAGGTCGCCGAAGTAGCGGTATTCACCGGCCCGGACACCGCAACTTCGGCGACGTCGCTGGGTGCCCAACCCCACGGGGCCGACCCGCCAGGGGGCGGGGTTACCGGGGTCGGGGCGGGGGTAGGCATGGGGCCATGGCGGAACTGGGGGCGCTGTGGATCGTCCGGCACGGGGAGAGCACGGCGAACGTCGCCGCGTCGGCGGCCGAGGCGGCAGGCGTCGAGCTGATCGACCTGACCCACCGCGACGCCGACGTGCCGCTGTCGGACACCGGTGAGGAGCAGGCGCGGGCGACCGCCCGGTGGCTGGCCGGCCTGCCGGCGGAACAGCGTCCCGACGTGGCGGTCGTCTCGCCGTACCTGCGGGCGGTGCGGACGGCGGAACTGGCGCTGGCCGGCACCGGAATCCCGGCCAGCGTCGACGAGCGGCTGCGCGACCGGGAACTGGGCATCCTCGACGGGTTGACCGGGCACGGGGTGGCCCGGCGGCACCCCGACGAGGCGGCCCGGCGGCAGCGGCTCGGCAAGTTCTACTACCGGCCGCCGGGCGGCGAATCCTGGACCGACGTGGCGCTGCGGCTGCGTACCCTCCTCGGCGACCTGCGCCGCGACCACCCGGGGCGGCGGGTGCTGCTGTTCGGGCACGACGCCCTGGTGTTCCTGCTCCGCTACCTGGTGGAGGGGCTGACCGAGGCGGAGCTGATGGGGTTGACCCGGGAGCACGTCATCGCCAACTGCTCGGTGACCGGCTGGTCGGCCGACGCCACCGGCCGGCTCGTCCCGCAGACCTTCAACGACGTCACCCACCTGCACGCGCACGGCGCACCACCCACCACGGAGGACGAGATCCATGCCGAACCGGTCTGAAACCCGGGTCATCACCCCGGGACTGCTGCGGGACTGGGCGCTGCCGGTGCCGACCGGCGGCAAGGACAACCGGGGCACCGTCCTGGTCGTCGGCGGCTCCCGGTTCACCCCGGGGGCGGTGCTGCTGGCCGGGGTGGCCGCGCTGCGCGCCGGGGCGGGCGTGCTGCAACTGGCCGCCGCCGAGTCCACCGCCGCCGCGTTGAGCATCCAGGTACCCGAGGCGATGGTGGTCGGCCTGCCGGAGACCACCGACGGCGCGGTCGCCGGTGACCCGGGCGACCGGCTCGGTGACCTGGTCGGACAGGCCGACGTGGTCACCGTCGGGCCGGGCCTCAACGACATCGACCAGTCCCGCGCGCTGCTGCGCCTGGTGCTGTCGGCGGCCGGGCCGCGCACCGCGCTGGTCTTCGACGCGTACGCGCTGGGCGCGCTCAGCCACGAACCGGACCTGCTGGTCGGCGCGGACCGGAAGGTGGTGCTGACCCCGAACCTCACCGAGGCCCGGCACCTGCTCGGCCGGGACCCCGGCGACGACCTGGACGCCGAGTCCCGTGAGCTGGCCCGCCGGTACGAGGCGGTGGTCTCCCTGTACGGCCACATCGCCACCCCCGACGGCCGGGGCTGGCGGGAGGAGAGCGGCGACGCCGGGCTGGGCACCTCGGGCAGCGGCGACGTGCGGGCGGGCCTGCTCGCCGGGCTGCTCTCCCGGGGCGCGGAGCCGGCCCAGGCGGCCTGCTGGGCGGCGTGGGTGCACGCGGTCAGCGGGCAGCGGCTGGTGCCCCGGTTCGGCCGGATCGGGTTCCTGGCCCGGGAGCTGCTCGACGAGATCCCGCACACCATCGCCACCGTCTGAGGGTGTCGGACATTCGCCGACCGCGAGCTGTTTGCGCAGTTCATCCCGGGGTACCGGGATTGCCGTCAGCCGATCAAGGAGGTCTGCCGGTGTCCACCGACGCCATCGTCCTGCTCAAAGAGGACCACAAGGAGATGCGCCGCCTGTTCCGCGAGTTCGAGAAGGCGCAGGAGGGGCCGGTCAGCCGCCGCCGGAAGCTGGTCGACGAGATCGTGGCCGCCCTGACCACCCACACCTACCTCGAGAACGAGGTGATGTACCCGGAGGTCCGCAAGCTCCTGCCGGACCTCGAGGACGACATCCTGGAGTCGTACGAGGAGCACCACGTCGCCGACGTGCTCTGCGCCGAACTGGCCGCGATGGACGCCTCCGACGACCACTTCGTCGCCAAGACCACGGTGCTGATCGAGAACGTCGAGCACCACGTCGAGGAGGAGGAGCAGGAGTGGTTCCCGAAGGTACGGGAGGCGCTCGGCCGCAACCAGCTCCAGGAGATCGGCGAGCGGATGATCGCACTGCGCCCGGACGCCCCCCGCTCCCCCAGCGACCCGGAGGCGGTCAGGAGCGCCCGGCACGCCACCACCGCCTGACCCGCCCGTTCGACCCGCACCTCGTCCCCGAGGGGCCCGACCAGCCGGTCGGGCCCCTCGCGGCGTCGTCGGCGCGGTCGGGAGGGACGCCGCGGTTGCGGCCCGCCCGGCTCGGTCAGCGTGGGCCGGTCAGTGCGGCCCGGACGACGTCGCGGCGGCGACCGGGTGCCGGCCGGCGGCGAGCGCGGCCTCGTTGGTGACCGCCCAGTCGGCGAGACCGGACAGCGGGCCGAGCAGGCTCTGCCCGAGGGGGGTGAGCCGGTACTCGACGCTGGGCGGGACGGTGGGATGGACCTCGCGCAGGACCAGGCCTGCCGATTCCAGACCGCGCAGGGTGCGGGTCAGCATGCGTTGGCTGATCCCGTCGATGGCGCGGTGCAGCTCGTTGAAGCGGTACGGCTGACGGCCCAGCAGGACCAGCACGATGACGGTCCACTTGTCGCTCATCAGCCGCATCACCTCGGTCACCGGGCATCGGTCGTACTCGTCGGCCGGCACGGGCGTCTCCAGGGCCGCTCCCACCAGGGAACGAACATCCGTGTGCGTTGGGGACATGTAACTGCCTTCTTCCCTCGGTCGTGAAGGCCGAAGAGGATGGTGCCGTCTGCTGTCGAAGGTCGCAGGCCAGGCACCACCATCAGGTCACTGACCGGTAACCGTAAGAAGGGATTGTATGCGCGTCACAGTCATCAGCGGCGGAACGGACGGCATGGGGCGGGGCACGCTCGAGGCCCGGCTCCGGCGTGGGGACGAGGTCATCGCCATCGGCAGCAACCCCGCCAAGGGGCAGGCCGTGCAGGCGCTCTCCGACCGGGTGCACTTCCTCCAGGCGGATCTCAGCTCGGTCGCGGCGACGCGCAAGGTCATCGACACCATCAAGGAGCGTTGGCCCAAGATCGATGCCCTGGCGTTGTTCGCCAACCGGCAGTCGCCCAAGCGGACGGTCACCGCCGAAGGTCTGGAGCAGACCTTCGCGCTGTACTACCTGAGCCGTTACCTCCTCAGCCACGGCCTGCGCGAGCAGCTCGACGCTGCCGAACGGCCGGTCATCGTCAACGTGGCCGGCGTCGGCATCACCAAGGGTTCGATCCACTGGGACGACCTCCAGCTCGCCCAGAAGTACGGCATGGTCGACGCGCAGTTGCAGGCCGGCCGGGCGAACGACCTGCTCGGGGTGGACTTCGCCGAGCGGTCCGGCTCCCGGGCGCGGTACGTGCTCTACCACCCCGGCTTCACCCGCAGCGGCGACCTGTCCACCATGCCGGCGGCGATCCGTGGGCTGATCCGGGCGGCGTCGGTCTTCGCCAAGCCGGTCGAGAAGTCGATCCACCCCATCGTGGAGTGGATCGAGAAGCCGCCGTCGGACGCGCTGACCGCCAGCAACCAGGGCAAGCCGGTTCCCCTGTCCACCAAGACGCTCGATCCCGCCGACGCCCGCCGTCTGGGCACGATGACGGACGAGCTGCTCGCCCGCCTCACCGCCGACCAGGGCTCCTGATCCACCAAGCTCCCCCCGCCACCCCCGGCACACGTCAGGGGCCGCCCGGCCATCCCCCGCCGGGCGGCCCCTGACGTGCGTGCGACACCGGTCGCAGTGACTCCGGCCCGCCGTGCCGACGGCCCCCGTGGGGCCGTCGGCACGGCGGTGACCAGGATCGGTGCCAGGTCACTGCGAGTAGCCGAACTCGTCGTTGATGAAGCCGAGCACCTCGTCCAGGGAGGCCGAGTCCAGGTCGATGGAGCGCTGCTCGTCGGCGTCCCCCGTCCCACCCCCGGGCGACCGTTCCTGCCAGCTCTGCAGAAGCTGCTCGATGCGCCTGGTGATCTCGGCATGCCCCTGCGCGTCCGGCTGGGCCGCGCCCAGCGCCACGGCGACCCGGTCCAGCTCCACCGACAGCGCCGCCGGTCCCGCCGGGGACGCCTCGTCGACGAACAGCGTGCCCAGGTACGCGGCGAGTTCACCAGGCGAGGGATGGTCGAACACCACAGTCGTGGGTAGCTTCCGGCCCACCTCGGTGGCCAGCCGGTTGCGCAACTCCACCGCCGTCAACGAATCCACGCCCTGCTCCAGGAAGCCGCGGTGCGGATCGATCGCCGCGGCGGTGGCGTGGCCCAGGACGCCTGCGGCACACTCGCCGACCAGGTCCACCAGGGCGCGTTCCCGGTCGGCCCCGGACAGCCCGGCCAGCAGGTCGGAGCGGGAGGCCGCCGCCCCCGGCGATGGCGTTCCGCCCGACGCCGTCGCCGGGAGGTGCGGTGCCAGGTCCCGCAGCGGCGGGCTGACCGGCGCGGTGCGGGCCGCCACACGCAGGGCGGCGACGTCCAACCGGAGCGGAACCAGGCCCGGTTCGCCGGTCCGCAGGGACAGGTCGAACAGGGCGAGCCCGTCGGCGGTGTCCAGCGGCGCGATGCCACCCCGACGCATCCGGTGCAGATCGGCCTCGGTGAGCTTGCCGGCCATCCCGGCCCGCTCCCGCCACAGCCCCCAGGCGAGAGACTGGGCGGGCAGGCCGAGTGCCGCGCGGTGCACGGCGAACGCGTCGAGGAACGCGTTGGCCGCCGCGTAGTTGCCCTGACCCGGTCCACCCAGAATGCCGGAGGCCGAGGAGAACAGCACGAACGCCGCGAGCGGGGCGTCCGCCGTCGCCTCGTGCAGGTTGAGCACCGCGTCCACCTTGGCGCGGAAGACCTCGTCGACCTGCTCGTCGGTCATGGCGGCGAGCACGCTGTCCCGGTTGACCCCGGCGGCGTGCACCACGGCCGTCAGGGGATGCGCCGCCGCAACCGCGGCGACCAGGTCCCGTACCTGTGCCGGATCGGCCAGGTCACAGGCGGCGACGGTGACCTCGGCACCCAGGTCGCCGAGTTCGGCGCACAGCTCGGACGCGCCGGGGGCGGCAGCCCCCTGCCGGCCGACCAGCACCAGGTGCCGGACACCCGACGTGGCGACCAGGTGCCTGGCGAGTTCCCGGCCGAGCCCCCCGGTGCCGCCGGTGAGCAGGACCGTGCCGGCCGGGTCGAACGGTGCCGTCGACGCCCCGGACGGCACGTCGGCCAGGGTGAGCCGGGGCACGAACGCCTGGCTGCCCCGCAGCACCAACTGCGGTTCCGGTGCGGCCAGGGCCAGGTCGAGGGCGGTCGCCGGCACCGCGTCGTCCACGTCCACCAGGACGAACCGGTCGGGCTGTTCAGCCTGCGCCGCCCGGAGCAGTCCCCAGACGGCGGCGTGCGCCGGGTCGATCCGGCTGCCGTCGGCCGGGCCGGACAGGGCATGGCGGGTCAGCACGACCAGGGTGCCGGCCCGGTCCTCGTCGGCAAGCCACTCGCGGACGAGGTGCAGCACCGTCGTCGTCGCGGCGCGCGCCGACACCCCACTGGGCGGTCCCGCCGGCACCCCGACCGGGGCGACGACGACCTCCGGCCGGTCCGCACCGAGTTCCGCCAGCCGGGGCACGGCCACCGCGTCCAGCCCACGCAGCACCGGGAACGCGGTCGGATCGCCGACGACGGCGACCCGCGCCGACCCGCGCCGCGCCGGAAGGCGGTAGGGCACGAGGCTCAACCGGTAGAGCAGGTCGCGCCGGTCGTCGTCCGGCTCGGCCCAGGGCTCCGGCAGGGTGAAGGTCACCCGGGCCGCGCGCAGCACCACCCGGCCGTGCGCGTCGGCCAGCACCACGTCGGCGGCCGCGTCCCCGTCCCTCCGGAACACCAGTCGGACCGGTTCACCGGCGTCTGAACGGCGCAGGTCGTGCCACTGCCGTACGACGCCACCGCCGGTCAGCACGGTCAGCGCCTCCAGGGCGGCACCGGGTGCGGTGGCGGAGGTCGCGTCGAGTTCCGCGTAGACGTGCTCACCGGCCCGCCAGGCGGCGGACACGACGCGGTGGGCGGGGCCGTACGCCAGACCCAGGTCCGCCAGGCGGTCGTAGCAGGCGGCCGGGGAGACGGGCGTGGCGTCGCGCGGCGGCCAGGTGGCGGGCAGGTCCCCGGTGGCAGGCACCGGAGCGGCGTCCGTCCGGCCGTGGGCGTACTCGGTCCACGGGCCGTGTGCCGCGCGCCGGGCGTGCAGGCTGACCGCCCGCCGGCCCCGCTCGTCCTGCTCCCCCACCCGGACCTGCACGTCGAGCCGGTCCCGGGCGGGGATCACCAGGGGCGCGGCGAGGGTCAGCTCGGTGAACCCCGGGTCGCCGACGCCGACGACAGCGGACAGCAGCAGGTCGGCGACCGCGCCGCCGGGAAGGACCGGGCGGTCGAGGACGGTGTGGTCGGCGAGCCAGGAGCCGTCGCGCCCGGCGAGCCGCCCGGTGTGCACGACGCCCCCGCCGGCCAGGGCGACGGTCGCGGCGAGCAGCGGATGGGCCGGGGCCTCCAGCCCGGCGTCGGCCGGGTCCCAGACGTCGGCGCCGGGCCGCAGCCAGAAGTGCTCCCGCTGGAACGCGTACGTCGGCAGGGGCGCGAGCCCGGCGGGCGGCAGGACGGCAGCCAGGTCCATGCCGACGCCGTGGGCCCACAGCCGGCCGACCGCGTCGGTGACCGCGACCGGGTCCGGACGGTCCGCCCGCAGCGCCGCGACGACGAGCGACGGGGGGCCGTCGGGCTCGGCGTCGAGACACTCGGTCACCATGGGGGTGAGCACCGCGCCGGGCCCGATCTCGAGGAACACGTCGGCACCGAGGCGGCGCAGTTCGGCCACCCCGTCCGCGAACCGCACCGCGTGCCGGACGTGCCGCACCCAGTAGTCGGCGGTGGTGAGCTCACCCGGGCCGGCCAGCGCGCCGCTGAGGTTGGACACGACCGGGAGCCGCGGTTGCGCGTAGGTGACCGTTTCGGCCACCCGGCGGAACTCGTCGAGCATCGGGTCCATCCGCGCCGAGTGGAAGGCATGGCTGACGGTGAGCCGTCTGGTCTTGTGACCGGCCGCCGCCAGTCGCTCCGCGACCCGCAGGACCGCCTCCTCGTCGCCGGCGAGGACGACGGCGGTGGGGGCGTTGACGGCGGCGACGCTCACCGACCGGTCGTCGTCGATGAGGGCACGGGCGGCCTCCTCGCCGGTCTGCACCGCGACCATCGCGCCACCCGGCGGCAACTGCTGCATGAGGCGTCCCCGGGCGGCGACCAGGCGGACGGCGTCAGGCAGGGACAGCACCCCCGCGACGTGTGCCGCGACGAGTTCCCCGATCGAGTGCCCGACGAGGTGCCCCGGCACGATGCCCCAGGATTCGACCAGCCGGTAGAGGGCCACCTCGACGGCGAACAGGGCCGCCTGGGTGTAGGCCGTCTGGTGCAGCAGGGCCGCGTCGTCGGGATCCGCCGCGAAGATCACCTCGGCGAGGGGACGGTCGAGGTGGCCGTCGAACGCGGCACAGACCTCGTCGAGGGCGCGTGCGTAGGTCGGGTGGGCGGCGTACAGGTCGCGGGTCATCCCCGGCCGCTGGGAGCCCTGCCCGGAGAAGAGGACGGCCAGCCGGGCGGCGGTGACGACGGCCCCGCCGCCGGTCCGGGCGACCGTGCCGAGCCCGTCGAGCAGGGTCTCCCGGTCGGTGGCCGTGATCGCCGCCCGGTGGTCGAAGGCGGACCGGGTCAGCCCCAGGGCGCGGGCGACGTCCGGCAACGGCAGCTCGGGTCGATCGGTCAGGTGGTGGTACAACCGGTCGGCCTGGGCCCGCAGCGCCTCGGGCGACCGCGCCGACAGCAGCACCGGCAGGGGCGTGGCCGGGTCCGGCCGGTCGTCGGTCGCCCGGTCGGCCGGTTCGGGGTCGTCGGGTGCCTCCTCGATGATCACATGAGCATTCGTCCCGCTGATACCGAAGGAGGAGACGCCGGCACGACGCGGACGACCACCCCGCACCCACGGCCGCGCCCGCGTCAACAACCGCACCCCACCCGAC
>NZ_MZMV01000106.1 GCF_002210435.1 Micromonospora wenchangensis | reverse complement strand
GTTGAGCAGCAGCAGCGCGGCGAGCACCCGACGCCGCCGGTAGACGGCCGGGGTGTGGTGCCGGGGCGGGCGGCGGCGGGCCTGCCGGGCGGTGGACGGCACGGCCCGCAGGCGACCCGAACGACGCCCGGCCGACGGGCCGGCACTGCGGGCCGGGGCCGGCGGCGCGGAGACGGGGACACCGAGGTTCCCGGTGGCCGCGTCCTCGGCCAGGGTGACCACGAGCGCCCGGGGCTGGTTGACCGGCCGCCGGCCGGGGACAGTACGACGCCGGCGGCGGCGCTGGAGCACCCGCGCCGTCGACTGCGCCCGCTCCGCCACCAGCCGCTCGGTGGCGTCGTACCGGCGGACCAGCGCCGGCGCGAGGGCGAGCAGACCGGCGGCGGCGAGGACGGCGAGGAGCACCGAGGTCGGCACCCTCACCCCTCCCGTCACCGAATTCGGGGCAACCGCCGATCGACAGCAGGATCTTCCCCGAAATCTCGCCCTGGGCGCAGATCCTGCGGCCGGGCAGCGCTTGCCGCAGCTTGCAGTTACTTGAGGTTACGGGCCACCGACCGGGATGCCGACACGCCGCGCCGCATCCCACGCGTGGGACGACTCACCCGGCGTCGTGACGCATCCGGTGCCAGCGGGCCAGCAGACCGCCCTCGGCGGCCACCTCCTCGCTGGTCATCGCGTACCCGATGTGGTCACGCCAGGCACCGTCGATGTGCATGTAGCGGACGTGGTACGCCTCCTCGCGGAAGCCCAGCTTCTCCACCACCCGCCGGGACGGCTTGTTCTCCGGCCGGATGTTCACCTCCACCCGGTGCAGCCCACCCGGGCCGAACGCGTGGTCGACGGCCAGCGCCATCGCGGTGGGGATCACCCCGCGCCCGGCCACCCGGGAGTCCACCCAGTAGCCGACGTACCCGGAGCAGAAGGCCCGCCGGACGATGCTGCCCACGTTCAGGTGCCCCACCAGCCGCTCCCGGCCGTCCTCACGCAGGCAGACCGCGAACGGCATCCCCTCACCGGTACGCGCCGAGCGCCGCTGGTCGGCGTGCACGTAGCGGAACGCGGCAGGCGAGTTCGTCTCGTCCCAACTGCCCGGCAGGTGCGACTCCCAGGGTGCCAGCCAGGCCCGGTTCGCCCGGCGCACCGACGACCAGGCGCCGGCGTCGGAACGGCGGTACGGCCGCAGCACCACCGGACCGTCCATCAGCACCACCGGCCAGCCCGGTGCCCGCCCGAACCAGCTCACCGCGCCGACCTCCCGTCCGCCCCCGGGGCGTCGGCACGCCCGGACCGGCTCACCGCCGCCGGTCCAGCAGCAGCACGTCCACGGTGGAGCCGGCCGCCGCAGTGGTCACCCGCTCGCCGAGCACCATCAGGCCGTTCGCCTCGGCCAGCCCGGACAGGGTGTACGGCCCACCGCTGAGCGGCTGCACCGTGTAGCCCCCGCCGCGCCGCTCGGCCACGTGCGCGGGCCGGAACTCCCGCAGCCCGCCTGGCGACGAGATGGTCTCCAGCAGGTGCGCCCGTACGCTCGGCCGGAACACCGGCTCCGCACCGGCCAGAAGCTGGATCGCCGGCCGGGCCAGCACCTCGAAACCGATCAACGCCGCACCGGGCTCACCGGGAAGACACACCACCGGCACCTCCTCGGCGCCGACGGTACCGAACCCGAGGGCCGTGCCGGGGTACAGCGCCACGTCGGTGAAGGTCACCGGCCCGGCCCGGCCACCCTCCCGACGGGACAGGATCCGCCGGACCATGTCGCCGGGGCCGGTGCCGGTGCCGCCGGTGGTGATGATCAGATCGGCCCGCAGCGTCTGGTCCTCCAGCAGGCCGCGCAGCCCCTCCGGGTCGTCGTCGCAGATCCCCACCCGGTACGCCAGCGCGCCCACCTCGGCGGCGGCGGCGGTCAACGCGTGCGAGTTGGCGTCCACCACCTGACCGGGCTGGCTGCCCCGGCCCACGTCGACCAGTTCGTCACCGGTGGCCACGATGACCACCCGGGGGCTGGGCCGGACCACCACGTGCCCGATGCCGGTGGCGGCGAACACGGCCACCAGCGCCGGGGCGACGTACGTGCCGGCGCGGGCGAGGACGGTGCCGGCGGGCAGTTCCTCACCGGCACGGCGGACGCCGTACCCCCGCTTGGGGGTGCGGAAAATCTCCACCGCGGCCATGCCCTGGTCGGTCCACTCCACCGGCACCACCACGTCCGCGGCGATCGGCATCGGCGCACCGGCGGCCACCGAGAAGCACGAGCCGGGGGTGAGCCGGACCGGCCGCCAGCTCGCCGCCCCCAGGTCACCGACCACGTTGAGGCGTACCGGACGGCCCGGCCCCTGCGAGGGGACCGGGCCGTACCCGACGAGGTCCTCCCAGCGCGCGGCGTACCCGTCCACCGCCGCCTGGTCGAAGGCGGGGAACGAGTGCGGGGCGACGACGTCGGAGGCGAGGACGTTGCCGTACGCCTGGGTGAGGTCGAGGTCGAGCGGAGGCAGCGCGCGCAACCTGCGCAGCACGCTGCCCAGGTAGTCGGCGAGCGGCGTCAACTCGTTCGCGGCCGCCTCGGCGTCGGCCGTCGAGGTCATGTACCGGAGCCGCCCGCCGCGTCGCGTACCCCGTTGAGGATCGCCGCCGTGACCGTCTCGTCGCCGTTGTTGACGAACTCGGTCAGCCAGGCGCGGAACTCGGTGCCGAGGTCCTCCCGCTCGGCGGCGATCTGCACGACTGTCTGGAGGTAGCCCAGCGGCATGCCGGTGTCGTAGCGGGTGCCCCGGTAGACGATCGCGTGCACCGGCACCCCCTCGCTGCGCAGCAGTTCCATCGCGTCGGTCAGCTGGATCTCCCCGCCGCTGCCCGGTTCGGTACGCCGGATCGCGTCGAAGATCCGCCCCGGCAGGACGTACCGGCCGAGGACGGCCAGGTTGCTCGGCGCGTCCTCCGGCTGCGGCTTCTCCACCATGCCGGTGACCTTCACGACCTCGCCGATGTCGGTCAGCTCCGCCTCGGCCGGGGCGACCGAGGCGATGCCGTACCGCTTGGTCTCGGCCGGGTCGACCTCGAAGAAGGCCAGCACCACCCCGCCGGTGCGGGCCTGTAGCTCCAACATGGCCGGCAGCAGCGGCTCGGACGGCTTGACGAACTCGTCGCCGAGGAGCACCGCGAAGGGCTGGTCGCCGACGTGCGACTCGGCGTACCCGACGGCGTGGCCGAGACCGAGCTGCTCCGGCTGACGGCAGGTGTAGATCTCGGCCAGCTCGCTGGGGCGCTTGACCGCGGCGAGCCGGTCCGTGTCGCCCTTGGCCTCCAGCCGGGCCTCCAGGTCGGGACGACGGTCGAAGTGGTCCACCATCGACGTCTTGCCCCGCCCGGTGATCAGCAGCACGTCGCCGATGCCGGCCTGGGCGGCCTCCTCGACGATGTACTGGAGCACCGGTCGATCGATCACCGGCAGCAGCTCCTTGGGCACCGCCTTCGTGGCCGGCAGGAACCGGGTGGCCAGGCCGGCGGCCGGGATCACGGCCTTGACCGCGCGGGCGCGACCGGTCGCGGCGGTCGTTGAGGGGTTCGCTGAGTGCTCCGACATGCCGCGAGACTATCGGCCACGGCTCTGCCGCGGCGGGTGAGGACCGCAAGACGCGCCGCCCGGCTGCGTCACACCGGGGGCGCCGACGGCGTGCCGACCGGTCGACCCGTCGGCCGGCAGGTCGTCGGCGGAACTCCGCTCGGGCGGCGGCCGATGGGGGGGCGGCCGGTCGACGGGGGACGGACCGGGTGGCGGCCCGGCGCGGGGCAGGCCGTCGTCCGGGCTGGTCGCACCCGCCGGCACGGCGGTCCCGGCGGCCGGACCGTCTCCCGGCGGGGCCGGACGGGGCCGGGCGGTCGCCACCCGGTAGCCGTCGCGGCCGGCGCCCTTGGCCGCGTACAACGCCTCGTCGGCGGCGTCCAGCACCTCCACCCCGGTGCTGGCGTGATCGGGATAGACGGCGATGCCGATGGAGACCGACACCGCGATCGTCGTCGGGCCGCCCGGGTGACCCGGCACCACGACCGGGGTGTCCCGCACCGCCGCGCCCAGCCGCTCGGCCACGGTCGCCGCGCCCCGGGCGTCGGTCTCCGGCAGCAGCACCACGAACTCCTCGCCGCCCTGCCGGAAGGCGAGGTCCACCTCGCGGATCTCGCCGCGCACCCGGCGGGCGAACTCGGCGAGCACCGCGTCCCCGGCGGCGTGGCCGTAACTGTCGTTGACGGTCTTGAAGCGGTCCAGGTCGAGGACGAGGATGCTGAGCATCCGCCCGAACCGGCTGGCCCGCTCCACCTCCCGACGCAACGACTCACGCAGGTAGCGGTAGTTCCACAGCCCGGTCAACGGGTCGGTCAGCGACAGCCGTTGCGCCTCCTCGTGCACCCGGACGTTCTCCACCGCCACCGCCGCGTGCCCGGCGAAGGTCCGCAGGGTGGCCAGGTCGTCGTCGTCGAACTCGTCGCCGCCCAGCCGGTCGTAGAGGACCAGCACGCCGACCGCCGGTTCCCGACCGCCGGCGTCCCCGCCGGGCACGGTGAACGGCACCGCCACGTACGTCTCGCACCACGGCTCGCCGGGCGGCGTCGCCCCGGGCGGCACCCGCCCCCGCTGCGGTTCGCCGGTGGCGGCGACCGCACCGACCACCCCCGCGCCGACCGGCACCCGCAGCTCCTCCGGCTCGGTGCCCGCCGGGCAGCGCCCGGCCAGCCCCTCGGCGCACTGCCCGACGAGCGTCGCCGTGTCGTCGCGCAGCAGCACCGCCCCGGCCCGCGCGCCGGTCGCCGCGATCGCGCTGTGCAGGATCACCCGCAGGATGCGTTGCAGGTCGTGGGTGCTGGCCAGGGTGTCCCCGAGCACCCCGAGATGCCCGCGCAACTGGTCCCGGCTGCTGGTCAGCGCGGTGACGTACCCGGCGGTCTCCCGGATCATCCGGTTGAACGCGGCGGCGAGCCCGCCGATCTCGTCCCGGCTGCGCACCGGCACCCGGGCGGTCAGGTCGCCCCGGGCCACCCGGTCCACCGCCCCGGCCAGCTCCACCAGCGGCCGGGTGGTGACCCGGGCCAGCCGCCACGCGGTCAGCACGGCCAGCACGGCGGCCAGCAGCACCGCCCCGACCAGCGCGGCCGGCAGGCCCGACGGTCGTTCACCGGCGACGGAGAGCACCAGCGGCAGCGGCTGCCCGGGGGCCGGCCCGAGCCGCCTGACGTACCGGCCGTCGGGGGTGGCGGTGACCCGGTCGCCGTCGAGGGAGCCGGCGGCGGCGAGCACCGCCCCGCGTACCCGCCGGGTCTCGGTGGTGTGGGTGATCCGGTCGGGGCCGTCGGCGTCGTCGAGCAGGGTGACCGCGACGCCGGTCGCGGCGGCCAGCCGGGCCACGAACGCCGGGTCGACCACCTCGGCGGCGGCCACCGTGCCGAGCGGCGTGCCGGCCGGGTCACGCAGGTCCACCCGGGCGCTCAGCGCCCGCACCGGCCCGCCGGTCCGGGCCGCCCCCGCGCAGTCCCGCCAGGGGGTCGCCGGTCCACCCGGGGTGGCGTACGTGGTGCCGCCGGCCACGTCGGTGACCAGCACGGCGGCGGCCAGGCCCCGGCTGACCACCTGACCGGCCGCGCCCGCCCGGGTCGCCGGGTCGGGGCGCAGGGCCACCGCGTCGGCGGCGGCCCGCAACTGCTGGCAGAGCGCGTCGATCGAGGTACGCACGGCGGACGCGGCCAGGCCGAGGCGCTCGGTGGACCGGCTGCGGTCCACCGTCGACAGCGTGGTGCCGACGAACACCGCGCCGAGCAGCACCGGACCGAGCACCACCGTGAGGAAGGCCGCCGTCAACCGCCCGCGTAGCGTCAACGCTGTCCCCCCGGAAGTTCCAGGCCCGTTCCTGCGATGCTGACACAGAGCGACCGCGTTGACAGCGTTGCGTCAGGAGTGTTGCGTGCCCGATTTTTCTGATGAAGCGGAAGCCGTCCACGCGGCCAAACGCGAGACGCGGGTCACGCTGCTCGCCCGCCGCCGGGCGCTCACCGCGCCCCGGCGGGCCGCCGCCGCGGCGCGCGTCCAGGCGGAACTGACCGCGCTGGTACGCCGGCTGCGGCCGGCCCGGATGACCGGGTACGTGCCGGTCGGTGCCGAGCCGGGCGGCCCCGACCTGCCCGACGTCCTCCGGGCCGCGCTGCCGGCCGGGGCGGAACTGCTGCTGCCGGTGCTCCGCGACGACCTCGACCTGGACTGGGCCGCGTACGCCGGGCCGGGCACCCTGGTCGCCGCCGGCCGGGGCATGCGCGAGCCGGACGGCCCCCGGCTCGGCCGGACGGCGATCGTCGGGGCCCTCCTGGTGGTGGTGCCCGCGGTGGCGGTGGACCGGCGCGGCCTGCGGCTGGGCCGGGGCGGCGGCTCCTACGACCGGGCCCTGGCCCGGGTGCCGGCGACCACCCTGACCGTGGCGCTGCTGCACGACGGCGAACTGCTCCCGGTGCTGCCCGCCCAGCCGCACGACCGGCCGGTGGGTGCCGCGCTCACCCCGTCGGGCGGGCTGCTCGCGCTCCCGACGCCCGCCTGCGTCGATCAGGTGGCGGGTTCTTGACGCTGCGGTCCGGGGACGCCCGGTGGGCGGATGACGATCACGTCCGCTGGACGAACCCGGGTCCGATGACGCACCATTGGCACTCGAATACGTCGAGTGCCAACCGGCCGTACCAGATCCGGAGGAGAACGTGCCCACGTACCAGTACGCCTGCACCGCGTGCGGCCACCAGCTCGAGGCGGTGCAGTCGTTCTCCGACGAGCCGCTGACCGAGTGCCCCGCGTGCGAGGGGCGGCTGCGCAAGGTCTTCAACTCGGTCGGGGTCGTGTTCAAGGGCTCCGGCTTCTACCGCACCGACTCCCGGGCCTCCGGCAGCGAGGGCAAGAGCGGCGCGGCGAAGCCGGCGAAGTCGGAGGGCTCCTCGTCCGGCGGAGACTCCTCCGGTTCCGGCTCCGGCTCGGGTTCGGCGTCCAGTTCCGGCGGGTCCTCGGCGTCCGGCTCGGGCGGGTCCTCGGCGTCCGGCTCGTCCAGCTCCACCAAGTCCCCCGCCACCAGCACCTCCTCCTGACCCCGCCCCACCTCCCGCACCCCCGCCAGCCCGGGTTGATCAAGAGGTTCGCGTCAAGTGGATCTCTGCGGATGACGCAAACCTCTTGATCACCGGGCCGGGCCCGGGGCCGTCCCCGGCTCGGCCGGGGACGGTCGGGGCGGGTAGGTTTTCCACAGGGCGAGTCGTTGTCCACAGGCTGTGGACAACGACTCGTGAGGGGTGTGGTTTGCGCCTAGCCTGCTGAACCGGGACGCCACCACGGGCATCCCGGTGGACAGCGGAGGTGGGTCATGGCGGCCAGGAGCGCGGACGGCGACGGTTCACTACGACCGTTCCGCTGGCCGCGTCGGCCGGGTGGGGCGGCCCTGCTGCGCGCGGTACTGGTCGCCGTTCTGCTGGGGCTGGCGGTGATCGTCCTGGACGCCGGCCGGCCCGCCCCCACCACCTCCCACGGGCTTACGGCCACCGTCCCGCATGGGCAGGACACTGGGCGGTCCGCTCCGGCCAACCGGGATCGAGCCGCCGACGGGGACGCCCCGGCTGCGCTGCCACTGCCCAGTGGCTTCGTCGGAGTGCCCGTCCGCCTGGCCGAGCCGGCCGCCCTCGCGGTCCTGCGCCCCGGCGCGCGGGTCGACCTGCTCGTGCTCCCGGCGGGACGGAACGCCGGTGAGACGGTCCTGGTGGCAGCCGACGCGCTGGTGCTCGACGTGGTGGGTGGGCACGCACTCGACGGCTCGTCCGCGCTCTACCTGGCGGTCCGACCCGATCAGGCGCAACGCTCGGTCGGCCAACCGGAGGGCAGCCGGTTCAGCGTCGTCATCCGGGGATGATCCACCCGTCGGGGCCGACGTTGCCGTGGCCCAGGCTCCGGATACCGCACCATCGCCACCGATGAGTGGATCCTGCCAAAGACCGGGCGGCCCCGGGGGGGGTCAGCCCCAGTGCGGGGGGCGTTCGGCGAGCAACCAGTCGTCGTCGCCGCCCCGACGCTCACCCCAACCGAAGTCGGTGTCGTCGGTGGTCTGCTCGGGCAGCACCACGAAGTCGTCGCTGAGGTCGACCGTACGGTCGTCGTCGCCGGGCACACCATGCCCGGCCGGGTCCTCGGGGCTCACGATCGGCAACCCTACCCCGCGCCGGCCCCACCCCGGCGTACCACCGAAGGCGCGTCCCCGGCACCCGCCCGGACCGCAGCGGGTGGGATGCAGGCGACCGCACCGCCACCGGCGCGCGGGGGTGCGCCAGCCGAAGATCGTCGCGTCGAACCGGCTGACGGGCTCGTCACGTTGGTAGCGTCGGACGGCGTGACGACGCCCAGCGGTGCCAGCCCCGAGGACGGGTACTGGCGACGCCCACCCACCCCCTCCCCCACCGGGCCGACACCCCCGTCGAGCGACGCGGGTACGGCCGAGACAGGCTCCGCAGCCGGCGTGGGAGGTGCAACCGCCGACGCCGGCCCGGGAGAGGAAACGGGAGCCGGGTCCGGAGCGACGACGGACGCGGGGACCTCGCCGGCACCCTCGCCCTGGGCCGGCCCGGCCGACGGGTCGGCGACGGGTCTTCCGGCGGGGCGGGCGGGGACGGCCGGTTACGCCGGGCCGCCGCCGACCACGCCCCCGCCGCCGGGCTGGCGTCCCCCCGTACACCTGGCGGCCACCCCGGCCCGCGCGCTGCCGGCGCAGGACATGGAGGCGATGGACGCCGCTGAGCAGCAGGCGCAACGGGTCACCTGGAGCGTCGGCGCGGTGGTCGGGGTCGTGCTGCTGGTGCTGCTCTGCCTGCTCTGCTCCCGGGCGCTGTTCTGACCGCGGCCTGACCGCGGGGCAGACCCGACGACGCCGCCGGACGGCGACACCGGAACCCCGACGACCCGGCCGGGTCACCGGTCAGAAGGTGTTGCTCCACACCGAGGCGGCCCCGCTGTCCCCGGTGAGATAGACGTAGACCAGGGCGAACACGGCCAGCACCACGACGATCGCGGTCAGGGCCCAGGTCGCCCAGGCGGGCAGGTCCGGGGTACGCACCCGGTCGCTGGTCACCGCCAGCAGCAGCAACGCCGCCGCGGCCAGGCCGATGGTGAACCACTGCAGCGTCTCGCCGTACTCGGAATGCTCGTGGATCTTGGCGAGCAGTTCGGGCGAGTAGCCCT
Source organism: Micromonospora wenchangensis (assembly GCF_002210435.1). Classification (GTDB taxonomy): domain Bacteria; phylum Actinomycetota; class Actinomycetes; order Mycobacteriales; family Micromonosporaceae; genus Micromonospora; species Micromonospora wenchangensis. Next base: position 5,310 of record NZ_MZMV01000106.1, on the reverse strand, counting down.
TCGCCCGCAGCGCCGCCTCGAACGCCTCCCCCGACTCGGTCGCCACCCAGGCGAGGACCGGGGTGACCACGGCCAGGACCGCCACCGCCCAGTCGAGGCGGGGCCGCCAGCGGGGCATCAGCCCGTACGCGCTGGCGAGCAACGCGAGCAGCGGCACGAAGACCACCACGGCGTGGACCACCAGGACATGACCGGGCAGACCGTTGATCTCCTTGAACACCGACACCTCCGAGCGTGGAATGCGGGTTGCGGCAGACAGCGTACGTCGCGACCTGCCCAGTAGGCGTACACGCGGCGGGGACCGCTCCGGTTCATCCCGCCCGGCGGCGTCCCGGACACGCCCCGACGGCCGGCGGTCCGCAGCCGGGCGTGGCACTGTTGACGGGTGGACACCGACGATCTCGGCCTCTTCGGTCCCGGTTCGGTCACCTGGAAGGTGCACGACGAGCCGATCCTGATCGTCGCCGGCCTGCGTTCCCTCTACCTCCAGGCCCTGCACCCCCGGGCGATGGCCGGGGTGGCCCAGAACAGCAACTACCGGTCGGACGCCTGGGGCCGGCTGGTCCGCACCGGCACGTACGTCGACACGGTCGTCTACGGCACCACCGCCGAGGCCGAGCGGGCCGGCCGGCGGTTGCGGGCCCTGCACGGCCGGCTGCGCGCCACCGACCTGTTCACCGGGGAGCAGTTCCGGATCGACGAACCGGACCTGCTGCGCTGGGTGCACGTCACCGAGGTCGAGTCGTTCGTCAGCACCGCCCGCCGGGCCGGCCTGCCGCTGACCGACGCCGAGGTCGACGGATACTACGCCGAGCAGCGGCGGGCCGCCGCGCTGGTGGGGCTGGACCCGGCCGGGGTGCCGGGCAGCGCCGCCGAGGTGGCCGACTACTACCGGGCGGTCCGTCCCGAGCTGCGGATGACGAAGGAGGCGGCAGAGACCGCCCTGTTCCTGACCGCCCCGCCGATCCCGTGGAAGCTCAGCCGACCGGCCCGTCTGGGGCTGAGCCTGGGGCCGCCACGCTGGGCGTACTTCGGGGTAGCCGGCACGGCGCTCGGGCTGCTGCCGTCGTGGGCGCTGCGGCTCTACGGCGGCCTGGGGCTGCCCACCACCGCGCTGTCGGCCGACCTGAGCGTCCGGACGCTGCGGCTGGCCCTGACGGCGCTGCCCCGCAACTGGCGGGAGAGCCCGATCCAGCAGGCGGCGAAGGACCGTGCCGCCCGCCTCACCGCCGCCGCCTGACCGACCCGGGGACGGGTCGACGCGGCGCGGGAGGCCGGTCAGTCGGCCACCGGAGCGGCGGGACGGTCGATCGCCGACCACGGCTCGCGGCCGGGGGTCTGTGCGCCGACCGGGCAGGTCCGGCGGTAGTCGCACCAACCGCAGCGGGGCCCGGCCACGGTGGGGAACGCCTCGTCCGGGTCGGCCCCGTCGGTGACCGACCGTTCGGCGGCCATGATGTCCCGGGCGGTGTCCTCGGCGCGGCTGAGCTGCCGGGCCAACGACTCCTCGCTGTGGTCGTGCCCGGCGACGGTGCCGGTCGGCAGGTGGTGCAACTCCACCCGCCGGCAGGGTCGACGGAACGTCCGCTCGGCGGCGTACGCGTAGAGGGCCAGTGCCTGCGAGCCGCGTGCGTCGTCGGCGTCCAGCCCGGTACGGCCGGTCTTGTAGTCGACGATGACCAGTTCGGGGCCGTCCGGGCCGGGGCGGGAGTCGATCCGGTCGGCCCGCCCGTTGAAGGCCAGCACGGCGGTCTTCACGGCGACCACCCGTTCCACGCCCAGCGGGTCGTCGCCGGGGTCGAGGGTCGCGACGTAGCCCTCCAGCCAGCCCAGCGCCCGCTGGTAGGCGGCCCGTTCCTGCTCGTCGTCGCGGTAGCCCTCGCGGACCCAGGTGCCCTTGAGCAGGGCGGGCAGCGCCTCGGGACGCCGCCGGTCGGCGGGCAGCGCATACCAGTTCTTCAGCGCGGTGTGCACGCTCGCGCCGAGCGAGTTGTGCGCCCACGGCGGGCCCTTCGGCGGGGCGGGCCGGTCCAGGTAGGCGTAGCGGTAGCGCCGGGGGCAGTCGGCGTACGCACCGAGTTTGCTGGGTGTGCAGGTGAAGAGCCGTTCGGGCATGCCGGCGAAGCCGAGTTGCTCGGGTTGGCCGGAGCGGGGCCGGGGGGTGCCGGCGGAGGAGGCTCGTCGCACCCCCGTGATCCTGCCAGCCCGGTACGACAGCCCGACGGCGGCACGACGGCGGGTCAGCTCATATTCACGTACTGGGTGACGAAGGCGGCCACCGCGTCGGCGATGAGCTGCACGGCGATGGCGGCCAGCAGCAGACCGGCGATCCGGGTCAGCACCTCGATGCCGCCCGGCCGGAGGATCTTGACGATCCCGCCGGAGAACCGCAGCACCACCCAGACCGCCAGCATCACCGCGACGATCGCGGCGGCGATCGCCAAGACCTGCCCGACGCCCTCGGACTGCTGCACGAACAGCATGGTCGCCACGATCGCGCCGGGACCGGCCAGCAGCGGGGTGCCCAGCGGCACCAGGGCGATGTTGGAGGTGACCTGCTGGCTGGGGTCGTCGGCCTTGCCGGTGAGCAGTTCCAGCGCCACCAGGATCAGCAGCAGGCCGCCGGCCGCCTGCAACGCCGGCAGGTCCACGTGCAGGTAGGCGAGGAGGGTCTGGCCGGCGACGGCGAAGACCACGATGACGCCGAGCGCCAACGCGACCGCCTGCCAGGCGGCCCGGTTACGGTCACGGGCCGGCAGCGGGCCGGTCAGGGCGAGGAAGATCGGCATCATGCCCGGCGGGTCGACGATGACCAGCAGGGTCACGAAGACCTCACCGAAGAGCTTGAGATCCACCGGACGAGGGTAGCGGTGCCGCTGGCAGGTGAAACGCGGATCACCCGGAAGCGACGCCGGTCACTCCGGAGGCCGCCGCGACGATCCGCTCGTACGCCTCCACGGCGGTGGTGTGCGCGCCCAGCCGGACGGTCTTGTGGCTGCCGTGGAAGTCCGACGAGCCGGTGACCAGCAGGCCCAGGTCGGTGGCGAGCCGCCGGACGTGCGCCGCCTCGGCGGGGGTGTGGTCCTCGTGGTCGGCCTCCAGGCCGGCCAACCCGGCCTCGGCCAGCTCGGCGATCAGCGAGTCGGGGACGATCCGCCCCCGCCGGCTGGCCCGGGGGTGGGCGAACACCGGCACGCCGCCGGCCGCCCGGACCAGGGCCACGGCCCGGAACACGTCGATGTCCTCCTTGGGCAGCCGGTACCGCTGCCCCAGCCACTGCGGGCCGAACGCCTCGGTGGTGGTGGCGACCAGGCCGGCCCGGATCAGCGCGGCGGCGATGTGCGGGCGACCGACAGTGCCCCCGTCGGCGGCGGCCATGATCTCCGGCCAGCTCACGTCGATCCCGTCGGCGCGCAGCAACTCGACGATCCGCTCCCCGCGCGCCTCCCGGGCCTGCCGGACCCGGGCCAGCTCGGCGACCAGTTCGGGATGTTCCGGGTCGAACAGGTACGCCAGCAGGTGCAGCGGGAGCGCCGGTTCCGCACCCTGCCAGCGGCAGGAGAGTTCCGCTCCCCGGACGAGGCTGAGCCCGGCCGGCAACGCGTCGACCGCCGCCGCCCACCCGGCGGTGGTGTCGTGGTCGGTGATCGCCACGACGTCCAACCCGGCGTCGGCGGCGGCCCGGACCAGGTCGGCCGGGCCCAGCGTGCCGTCGCTGGCGGTGGAGTGGGCGTGCAGGTCGATCAACGGGCGCGCGGGCATGATCCCGACGCTACCCGGGCAGGTCACCCCGGGTCGGTGCCGGTCACCAGCACCGGCCGGACGCCGTCGCCGAGCCCGGCGACCGGGGTCGAGGTGGCCCGCTGGCCCGCCAGCGCCTCGGTGGGGCGCAGCCGGGCCAGCGCGCCGTCCCGGTCCACGTACGCCGCCGTCCGGGTGTCCGTCCAGGTCACCACGCCGTCGATCACCGGGCCGGCGGTCCGCGACGGCGGGGCGGTGCCGGCCAGGTCGACCAGGATCGCGCCGTCCGCCCCGGCGAGCCGGCCGTTGACCAGCAGCCAGCGCCCGTCGGGGGAGACCACCCCCCGGCCGTCGGCGGCGGGCGTCGGCGCGCACCGGGTGGTGGCCGGGGTGAGGTCGGGGTCGAGCACGGCCAGGCAGCTCCGGGCCCCGGCGCGTACCCGGGCGACCAGCCGCCCGTCCGGCCTGGTCCCGTAGACGTCGAGGACGTCCGGGGCGACGGGCCCGGGTGACCCGCCCGGCGTCGGCCGCCACCACCGGTGCCCACCTGCGGAACCGGCCCGCAGCAGCACCCGGTCGCCGACGAACCGGACCGGCACCGCGTCGGCGGGCGGTCCGGCCACGAGGGCGACGAGTTGACCGGCGACGATCCCGGCGGCGAAGAGCCGGCCGTCGTCACGCCAGGCCACCTGCCGGCCGTCGGGCGACAGGGCGATCTCGTCCGCCCCGGCGAGCAACGCCCGGGGCTCACCGCCGGCGGGCACCAACCAGAGGGTACGGCCGGCCGCGGTGACCGCCCCGGTCAGCAGCCAGCCGCCGTGTTCGGGCAGCCGTTGCGCGCGTTCGACCGGCCCGACGCCCAGGTCGTACCGCTGCCCGGAGACGGTGACCAGGGTGCCGGCGACGATCAGGTCGACCCCGCCGTCGGTGGATGGCTGCGGTGGGGCGGGCGCGACCGGCCCGGCGGACAGGCTGGCCACCCCGCGCGGATCGCCGAGCACGACGGTCGGGGTGGTGGGCCGGTCCGCCTGCCCGCCGAGCTGGGTCATCCCCCCGGTGGCCAGGGCGGTCGCCACGCCGGCCAGGGCGAGCCCGGCGACGGTACGTCGTCGTCGCGCCCGTCGGGCCCGCCCGAGCGCCACTCCGGCCGGGTCGACGGGCAGCCGGTGCGGCACGGCGACCCGTTGGGCGAGGGTCTCCCGGAGCGCCTGCTCCAACGGCTCGTCGGGCGTCACGGCGAATGGACGCCCGGGGGTGCCGGTCTGGTTGTCCGACCGGGGTGAGGAGGGTTTCATCGGCTCTCCGCAGCGAGCGCGGTGGTCGGGTTCGGTCGGGTGCCCGCGCCGACCGGCCGGGCCGTCTCCGGGTCGTCACCGGTCCCCGCGGGTGCCGCTCCCGGTGGGGCGGCTCCGACCCGGGTGGGCGGCCCGCCGACGGGGGCGAGGGCAGGTGGCGGCCCGGTGACGTCGGGGGCGGGCAGCGCCCCGGCGTGCTCCGCGGCGGGCGGCCTGGTCGCCTCCACCGGCGGGCCGGCACGTCGGGCGGCCCGCCGGCCTGCACCGGCCGGGG
>NZ_MZMV01000105.1 GCF_002210435.1 Micromonospora wenchangensis | reverse complement strand
GGTGACACCGGGCGGGCCGGCGGCGGTGACACGGGGCGGGCCGGCGGCAGGGGCGCCGGCCGCGCGGCGGGCACCGGCGTGACCGGGTACGGCCGGGTCGGCGAGGGCGTGGCCGGGGCGGCCGGTGCCGCCGACGGGTACGACGGCGCCGGGCTGTGCTGGCGGAGCGGGGTCGGCGTGTGCTGGTGCGGCGGGGTAGGGGTGTGCTGGTGCGGCGGGACCGCCGCGGCGGCGGGTGGTGGCTGGTCGACGGCCGCCGGATAGGGGCGGGTCGGCGGCGGCGCGTACGGCAGCGGCGCCAGCTCCGGATGGTGCACGTCCCAGCCGCCGGTGTCGGCACCCGCCCAGGGGTCGACCGGGGTGCGGTGTTCGGGCAGCTCCGGCGCAGGTGGCGGGGGCGGCGGAAGCGGGACGAACTCGACCGACTCGCCCCACCCGGGGCGACGCGGCGGGGGCGGGGGCACGGCGGCGGAACCGCTCCACCGGGGCACCGCCGGCTCCTCCAGCGTCGGGTCGGCACGCTGCCCGCCCGGGTGCTCCTCCAGCCGGGTGGCGTCGGGACGCTGTTCCACCCGGGTGGCGTCGGGGCGCTGCGCCACCGGGGTGTCGTCGGGATGCCGCTCGATCCGCGTGGGGTCGGGACGCTGCTCCGTCCGGACGGCGTCGGGCTGCTCCACCCGGGTGGCGTCGGGACGGTGCGGCGCGCCGGGCGGGGTGGTCCGGCCCGGAACGGCGGCCGAGCCCCGGGCCGGCGTGACCGGGCCGGACGCGACCTCCCGCGCAGGCTGTGCCGACCCCACCGGATCGGCGGGCGCGGCCTGCGGCATGGGCGCGACCGGGCTGACCTGACCCGCTGGGTCGGTCGGCTCCGGTGGGCCGGTGGGCTCCGGCGTGCTGACCTGCTCCGGCGGACCGGATTGAGCGCTGGGGTCGGCGGGTGCCGGCGGGTCGGGTCGTTCGGTCCGGGCGGCCGGATCAGCGGGCTGCTGTGGCTCCACCGGCCCGGCCTGCTCGTCCTGTCCGGTCGGGTCGCCCTGCGTCGCCGCGTCGTCCTGCGCGGTCGGGTCGTCCTGCGCGGTCGGGTCGTCCTGCCTGGTCGGGTCGTCCTGCGTGACCGGGTCGTGCCGGTCGATCGGGTTTTCCGGAGCGGCCGGACCGGTGGCGACCACCGGATCCTGCTGCCGACCCGGGACGGGATGGTCCCCGTCGGCCGGCCGGTCTGCTCCCGGCTGCGGCTCCGGCATCGCGGCAATCTCCTCTCGCACCGGTTGCGAGGTTAGTACCGGGCCGCCACCTCGACCAACCGGCCGCCCCTCGGCCCCCACCGACCGGGAAGCCTCGCACAGCCGGCCCCGGGGCCCCGCCCGGTGCGGCCCCGGCCGCCCGGCCGACAGGCGACGGTGGGTAGGCGGGCGGCCGGGTGACGGGAGCGGGCAGGTCGGCGGTGCGGCGAGCGGTCCGCCGGTGGACGCGTACCCTTGGGCTCCATGAGTGCTCCGTCCACGACCCCGCGCCCCGCCGCGGCCCCGACCGACGACGCGGCGGTCGCGTCGCCGCACCACGACCCCACGTTGTCGGTGTGGCCCCGGCTGGAGGCGCTGCTGCCCCAGGTGACCAAGCCCATCCAGTACGTCGGTGGCGAGCTGGGCGCGGTGGTCAAGGACTGGGACGCCGCGACCGTACGGTGGGCGCTGATGTACCCCGACGCGTACGAGGTGGGGCTGCCCAACCAGGGCGTGCAGATCCTCTACGAGGTGCTCAACGAGCTGCCCGACGTGCTGGCCGAGCGGACGTACGCGGTCTGGCCGGACCTGGAGCGGCTGATGCGCGAGCACGCCGTGCCGCAGTTCACCGTCGACGCGCACCGCTCGGTGCGCCGGTTCGACGTGTTCGGGGTCTCGTTCTCCACCGAGCTGGGGTACACCAACCTGCTCACCGCGATCGACCTGGCCGGCATCCCGATGCTGGCGGCCGACCGCACCGACGCCGACCCGGTGATCGTGGCCGGCGGGCACGCCGCGTTCAACCCGGAGCCGATCGCCGACTTCATCGACGCCGCGGTGCTCGGCGACGGCGAGGAGGCGGTCCTGGAGATCACCACGATCGTCCGGGAGTGGAAGGCGGAGGGCTCCCCGGGAGGCCGGGACGAGCTGCTGCTGCGGCTGGCCCGCACCGAGAGCGTCTATGTGCCGCGCTTCTACGACGTGGACTACCTGCCCGACGGCCGGATCCAGCGGGTGGTGCCGAACCGCCCGGACGTGCCGTTCCGGGTGCACAAGCGCACGACGATGGACCTGGACGCCTGGCCGTACCCGAAGAAGCCGCTGGTGCCGCTGGCCGAGACGGTGCACGAGCGGTACGCGGTGGAGATCTTCCGGGGCTGCACCCGGGGCTGCCGGTTCTGCCAGGCCGGCATGATCACCCGCCCGGTGCGGGAGCGGTCGATCACCACCGTGGGGCAGATGGTGCAGCAGGGGCTGGAGTTCTCCGGCTTCCACGAGGTGGGCCTGCTGTCGCTGTCCTCGGCCGACCACTCCGAGATCGGTGACATGTGCTCCGGCCTGGCCGAGCAGTACGCCGGCACCAACGTGTCGCTGTCGCTGCCGTCGACCCGGGTGGACGCGTTCAACATCGACCTGGCGCAGGAGCTGTCCCGCAACGGCCGGCGCACCGGGCTGACCTTCGCCCCGGAGGGCGGGTCGGAGCGGATCCGCAAGGTCATCAACAAGATGGTGTCGAAGGAAGACCTGATCCGTACGGTGGTCACCGCGTACACCAACGGCTGGCGGCAGGTGAAGCTGTACTTCATGTGCGGCCTGCCCACCGAGACCGACGCCGACGTCCTGGAGATCGCCGACATGGCGCACGAGGTGATCCGGGCCGGGCGGGCGGCCACCGGCTCCAAGGACATCCGCTGCACCGTCTCGATCGGCGGGTTCGTGCCGAAGCCGCACACCCCGTTCCAGTGGGCGTCGATGGAGCGGCCCGAGGTCATCGACGGCCGGCTCAAGCTGCTCAAGCAGGCCATCAACAGCGACCGTTCGCTGGGCCGGGCGATCGGCTTCCGCTACCACGACGGTGAGCCGTCGCTGATCGAGGGCCTGCTCAGCCGGGGCGACCGCCGGGTCGGCGCGGTGATCCACGAGGTGTGGCGCAACGGTGGCCGGTTCGACGGCTGGAGCGAGCACTTCTCGTACCAGCGCTGGGTGGACGCCGCCGCGGCGGTGCTGCCGGGCTTCGGTGTCGACCTGGACTGGTACACCACCCGCGAGCGCGACGAGCTGGAGGTGCTCCCCTGGGACCACCTCGACTCGGGCCTGGACAAGGACTGGCTCTGGCAGGACTGGCAGGATTCGCTGGGCGAGTACGAGCAGGACGACTGCCGGTGGACCCCGTGCTTCGACTGCGGCGTCTGCCCGTCGATGGACACCGAGATCCAGATCGGGCCCACCGGCCGCAAGCTCCTGCCGCTCACCCCGGTGACCGCGATGAGGGTGCCCACCGGCGCCCAGCAGTGACCACCGACGGGACGGGACCCGGCCCGCTGCGGCGGGCCACCCGTCCCGTTGCGGCGGGTGTGCGGCTATCGTCACCGGCAGCCCGCGCCACGGGGGACGGCGGCCGGTGACCAGACCGAGGAGTACGACGATCAGCAGGAAACCACAGCCGGAGGGCGGGCAGGCGCCGGTCGTCCAGCGTGTCCGCATCCGGTACGCCAAGCGCGGGCCGTTGCGGTTCACCTCCCACCGGGACTTCGCCCGCGCCTTCGAGCGCGCCCTGCGCCGGGCCGCCGTGCCGGTGGCCTTCTCCCAGGGCTTCACCCCGCACCCGAAGATCTCCTACGCCAGCGCCGCCCCCACCGGCGTGGCCAGCGAGGCGGAGTACCTGGAGGTCGGCCTCCAGGCGGTGGTGGACCCGGAGCAGCTTCGGGTGGCTCTCGACGCGGCGCTCTCGCCCGGCCTCGACGTGCTGGACGTGGTGGTCGCGACCGGGGGCAGCCTGGCGGAGCGGATCGAGGCGTCGTACTGGCGCATCGAGCTGCCCGGGGTCGAGCACGCGGTGGCGCAACGGGCGGTTTCCGCCTTCGTGGCCGCCGACGAGGTGCAGGTCGAGCGGATGACCAAGCAGGGCCGGCGGACGTTCGACGCCCGTGGCGCGGTGACCCGTATCGATGTGCTGCCGCCGGTGCAGACGCCTTCCGGGGCAGCGGAGCCGTCATGTGCGATACTCGAACTGGTCGTACGGCAGGTCACCCCGTCCGTGCGACCCGATGACGTCCTTTCCGGCCTCCGCGTGGTGGCCGCCCTGGAGCCGCCGGTCTCCCCGAGGGTGATCCGGCTGGCGCAGGGCGTGTTGACCGCGCAGGGCGCGATCGTGGATCCGTTGGACGCGGACCGCGACGGGGCAGCCATCGGAGAACGCTGACCGTCGGTCGGCGTTCTGGCAGGCAGACTTCGGCGGTCGCGCACGTCGCGCGCCCGGCGGAAACACTTTTGCGGCGATCCTGCGTGGCAGCGCTCACCCGCGCCCGGGGCCGCCAGAACTGGAGAACGTCCATGCTCGAGAACGAGCCCGAGGGCGGCGAACGGACCGGTTCCCAGCCGGCCGGCGACACCGCCGACAGCACCATCGGCACCGGCGCGGGAGCCGCCGCGACACCACCGGAGGGCGCTGCGGCGTCCACGGAGGGCACGGCGGCACCAACCCGGCGGCGGGCCACCCGGCGGCGGGCCGCGCCGCTGAGCCAGCCGGAACTGACCGGGGGAGCGCCCGCAGAGGCGTCCGGCAGCGCCCCGTCGGCCACCGACGAGTCACAGCAGGCCGAGGTGATCGTCCCGGTCGCCGGTGAGCTGGACTCCGCGCCGAAGACCACCCGCCGCCGGCGCAAGGCCACCCCGGCCAAGGCCGCCGAGGAGCCGGTGGTCGTCGACGGGGTCGAGGAGGGCAGCGCGGAACTCGTGCCGCCGGTGAAGGTGACCCGTACCCGGCGGAAGAAGGCCGTCGCCCCGGCGGCGACCGAGCCGCCCGTCGAGGCCCCGACGTCGCCGCCGGCCGCCGAGGTGGTGACCGGCCAGGCGTCGGTGGGTGAGGTTTCCGCAGCCCAGGGCGATGCTCCCGAGGAGGAGCCCGCCGTGGAGGCGGCCGCCCCGACCGAGCCGACCGTCGCCGACGAGGCCGAGGAGCCCGTGGTCGAGCAGGCCGTGGCCGAGCAGCCCGTGGCGCAGGAGCCCGCGAGCGACCGGCCGGCCGCCGGGCCGGCGTCGCCGGTCGCCGGCGAGCAGACCGGTGAGGTGCCGCCCGGCGTCGCCGTGCCGGCCGTCGACGAGCCGGTGGAGCCGGCCGAACCGCAGCCGCGTACCCGCAGGCGGCGGGCCGCGATCGCCGCGCCGACGGTCCTGTTCATGGCCCCGCAGCCGGAGGAACTGCCCACCTTCCGGGTGGTCGAGCCCGGCCCGGTCGCCGAGGAGCCCGTCGAGGAACCGGTCGAGACCGGGCGGCGGCGTCGCCGTGGCCGCCGTGAGGCCGAGCCGGTCGAGGTCGTGGAGGTCGTCGAGGAGGAGCCGACCGCCGAGGTCGGGGACACCGGCGAGGACGAGAGCGACGAGGAGGACGACGACGAGTCGGCCGCCGCGCGCCGTCGTCGCCGCCGGGGTCGCCGGGGCCGGGGCCGGGGCAAGGGCGGCGCGGACGAGGCCGACGAGGACGAGACCGAGGAACCGGCCCAGGCCGAGGCCGAGGGTGAGGGCGACGACGCCGAGGACGAGGGCGACGGGGACGGGCTGACCCGTCGTCGGCGTCGGCGGCGTCGTCGGGGTGCCGGGGACGTCGAGGGCGGTGCCGACGACGGCGTGCCCACGGTGGTCAAGATCCGGGAGCCCCGCAAGGCCGTCGACGAGGTGCAGGGTGTCTCCGGTTCGACCCGGCTGGAGGCCAAGCGCCAGCGCCGCCGGGACGGCCGGGAGCAGCGCCGGACCCGCCCGCCGATCCTGAGCGAGTCGGAGTTCCTGGCCCGCCGGGAGGCGGTCGACCGGGTGATGGCGGTCCGCCAGCGCGGCGACCGTACCCAGATCGCGGTCCTGGAGGACGGCGTCCTGGTCGAGCACTACGTCACCCGCAACTCGTCGGGCACCATGGCCGGCAACGTCTACCTGGGCAAGGTGCAGAACGTCCTGCCCAGCATGGAGGCGGCCTTCGTCGACGTCGGGCGGGGACGCAACGCCGTGCTGTACGCCGGTGAGGTCAACTGGGACAGCACCGGCCTGGAGGGGCGCTCCCGCTCGATCGAGCAGGCCCTGCGCTCCGGCGACTCGGTGCTGGTCCAGGTCACCAAGGACCCGATCGGGCACAAGGGCGCCCGGCTGACCAGCCACGTGGCGCTCTCCGGCCGGCACCTGGTCTACGTGCCCAACGGCAACGCCTCCGGGATCAGCCGCAAGCTGCCCGACACCGAGCGCAAGCGGCTGCGGGACGTGCTCAAGAAGCTGGTCCCCGACGGCGCGGGCGTGATCGTCCGGACCGCCGCCGAGGGCGCCAGCGAGGACGAGCTGGCCCGGGACGTCAAGCGGTTGCAGGCCCAGTGGGAGGACATCCAGGCCAAGGCGACCGCCGGTGGTGCCCCGGTGCTGCTCTACGAGGAGCCCGACCTGGTCATCCGGGTGGTCCGCGACCTGTTCAACGAGGACTTCCGCGAGCTGGTCATCGAGGGCGAGCAGTCGTACGGCATGGTCGAGTCGTACCTATCGCACGTCTCGCCGGACCTGGTCGACCGGGTGCGCCGGCATGTCGGCACCGCCGACGTGTTCGCCGAGTACCGGATCGACGAGCAGATCATCAAGGGGTTGGACCGCAAGGTCTTCCTGCCCTCCGGCGGCTCGCTGGTGATCGACCGCACCGAGGCGATGACCGTCATCGACGTCAACACCGGCAAGTACACCGGCTCCGGGGGCAACCTGGAGGAGACGGTCACCCGCAACAACCTGGAGGCGGCCGAGGAGATCGTCCGCCAGCTGCGGTTGCGCGACATCGGCGGCATCGTGGTGATCGACTTCATCGACATGGTGCTGGAGTCCAACCGGGAGCTGGTGCTGCGCCGGTTGACCGAGTGCCTGGGCCGGGACCGCACCAAGCACCAGGTGACCGAGATCACCTCGCTCGGCCTGGTGCAGATGACCCGCAAGCGGATCGGCGCGGGCCTGCTGGAGGCGTTCAGCGAGCCCTGCGAGTGCTGCAAAGGCCGGGGTCTGGTGATCCACACCGAGCCGGTGCCGGAGAAGCCGCGTACCGGTGGCGGCGCGGGCGAACGGGTCAAGGCGGTCGCCTCGGCGGTGGCCGCCCCGGCGGCCGAGCCGCCGGCCACCGCCACCACCCCCTCCGCGCGGCGGCGCGCCCGCAAGGCGGCGACGACGGAGCGGGCCGTGGTGGAGACCACGGAGGCACCCGAGGAGGCCGAGGTCGCCGCCCCGGCGGCCGACAACGGCTACCACGACACCATGGGCTACGACCTGTCCCGGTACGAGGCGCAGACCCCGGCCGCAGCCGACGCCCAGACCGGCGAGTCGGCCCGGCTCGCCGGGGCGGACGACCCGGACGCGCTCGGCGACTCCGACGGTGACGACGACGGGGAGGCCGGCACGGGCCGGCGGCGCTCCCGCCGGGGCGGTGCCCGTCGCCGTACCCGGCCGTGACCGGCTGAGCCGCACCCGACGGCGGTGGACCCCTTCCCGGTGGGAGGGGTCCTGCCGTGCCGGGGGTGCGGCGATACCATCGGTCACCCCCGGCTAGGAGAAGACCATGCGCCGCCTGCCCGCCGCCATCGTGGTGACCACCGTTCTGCTGGCCGGCGTCGGCTGTTCCGGTGACCAAGCCGACGCGCCGACGGCCTCCGGCCGGCCGTCCGGCGTCGCCACCCCCGCCTCCGTGGTCCCGTCGGCCGCGGTGAGCGGCTCCCCGGCCGGCGGCAACGGGCCGCAGGTGTGTGCCGACGCCGAGGCGGCGTCGACCACGGCGGTACGCACCTACGTCGAGGAACTGGGCAAGATGATCGCGGCGGTCGGCGCGAACGACAGCGCGGCGGCGGACACCGCCCGCAAGCGGGCCGAGACGGCGCTGACCACCTGGCGGACGGCGCTGCGGCAGCAGTCCGGCCGGGCCACCGATCCGCAGCTGAAGACCCTGCTCACCGACCTGGCCACCGAGATCGGCCGGCTCGGCACCGACGTCGACTCGATCGACGAGACCGAGTTGGACCGGCTCCAGCAGCGGCTGGACCAGCTCTGCGCCCGCTGACCGCGGGCCCGGCCGGGCGGGGGGCCGGTTTGGGCGGCGGGCGGGGGATGGCGTACTCTTTCCTGCGGCGCACTTTGGTGTGCCGAGTTCCCGCGTGCCCGCGCTGCCGGTGTCACAGCTACCCGGCGAGTTGCCATGGGAACGACCGCCAGCAGCCTCAACGACAGGGAGTCCGCCTCCGATGTACGCGATCGTCAAGACCGGCGGCAAGCAGTACAAGGTCGCCGAGGGCGACGTGATCGAGGTCGAGAAGCTCACCGGTGCCCCCGGTGACGCGGTGAAGCTCACCGCGGTGCTCCTCGTCGACGGTGACGACCTGGTGACCGACGCGGCGAAGCTTGCCAAGGTCGCGGTGTCCGGCGAGATCGCCGCGCACACCAAGGGCCCGAAGATCCGGATCCACAAGTTCAAGAACAAGACCGGCTACCACAAGCGCCAGGGTCACCGCCAGCCGCTGACCCAGGTCAAGGTGACCGGCATCTCCAGCGGGAAGTAGGTCGTCGGACAATGGCTCACAAAAAGGGTGCGTCCAGCTCGCGTAACGGTCGTGACTCCGCGGCCCAGCGGCTCGGCGTGAAGCGCTTCGGTGGTCAGGTGGTCAGCGCGGGTGAGATCCTCATCCGTCAGCGCGGCACCAAGTTCCACCCCGGTGACCTGGTCGGCCGCGGTGGCGACGACACGCTCTTCGCGCTGGCCGCCGGCTCGGTCCTGTTCGGCACCAAGCGGGGTCGCAAGACCGTCAGCATCGTGCCGCAGTAACACGAAGGCGAAGCGGGCCGCGGACCTGGGGGTCCCCGGCCCGCTTCGCCGTTTCAGGTGCGGGATGCTCCCGCCGGCGGGTGTCCGTCCCCGACCGGGCGGGTCCCGGGGGGTGCTTTTTCACGTGCGGGGGCCGACCCCCGCTGGAAGGATTGGCGTCGTGACGACGTTCGTTGACCGGGTCGTCCTGCACATGCAGGCCGGCGACGGCGGGCACGGCTGTGTCTCCATCCACCGGGAGAAGTTCAAGCCCTTCGGCGGCCCGGACGGGGGCAACGGCGGGCACGGCGGCAGCGTGTCGCTGGTGGTCGACCCGCAGGTCACCACCCTGCTCGACTTCCACTTCCGCCCGCACCTCAAGGCCGAGAACGGCAGGGGCGGCGCGGGTTCGAACCGGGACGGCGCCAACGGTCACGACCTGCTGATCAAGGTGCCCAACGGCACGGTCGTGCAGACCCTCGACGGCACCGTGCTGGCCGACCTGGTCGGCGCGGGCACCACCTTCGAGGCGGCCCGGGGCGGGCGCGGCGGCCGGGGCAACGCCTCGCTGGCCAACGCCCGGCGCAAGGCCCCCGGCTTCGCCGAACTGGGCGAGCCCGGCGACCGGCTCGACGTGGTGCTGGAACTCAAGAGCGTGGCCGACGTCGGCCTGGTGGGCTTCCCGTCGGCGGGCAAGTCGTCGCTGATCTCGGTGATCTCCGCCGCCAAGCCGAAGATCGCCGACTACCCGTTCACCACCCTGGTGCCCAACCTGGGCGTGGTCCGGGTGGACAACCACACCTTCACGGTCGCCGACGTGCCGGGGCTGATCCCCGGGGCGGCCACCGGCAAGGGGCTGGGCCTGGAGTTCCTGCGCCACGTCGAGCGGTGCGCCGTGCTCGTGCACGTGGTCGACACGGCGACCCTGGAACCGGGGCGGGACCCGCTGGCCGACATCGACACCATCGAGGCGGAACTGGCCGAGTACGGCGGGCTGGCCGACCGGCCCCGGCTGGTGGCGCTCAACAAGGTCGACGTGCCGGACGGGCAGGACCTCGCCGACATCGTCCGCCCTGACCTGCAGGCACGCGGATTCCGGGTGTTCGACGTCTCCGCGGCGACCCGGGAGGGGCTCAAGGAGCTGACGTACGCGATGGCGGAGCTGGTGGACCAGGCCCGCCGCGCCGCCCCGCCGGCCGAGCCGACCCGGATCGTGATCCGGCCGAAGGCCGTCGACGACGCCGGGTTCACCATCGAGGCGCAGGCCGACGGCTCGTTCACCGTGCGGGGCGTACGGCCCGAACGCTGGGTCCGGCAGACGAACTTCGACAACGACGAGGCGGTCGGCTTCCTCGCCGACCGGCTGGCCCGGCTGGGCGTGGAGGAGAAGCTGGCCAAGGCCGGCGCCAACCCCGGTGACCTGGTCCGCATCGGTGAGCGGGAGTTCGATTGGCAGCCCACCCTGTACGCGGGCGTCGACTTCGTCCCCGGCAACCGGGGCACCGACGTCCGGCTGGAGGAGAAGTCGACGCGTCCCGCGGCGGCGGAGCGGCTGGCCGCCCGCAAGGCGCGTCGACAGCGCCCGGAGGACGAGCTGGACCCGGCCCCGGAGCCGGCGGACGACGACGAGGACGAGGAATAGCCCGGTACCGGTCGGGTCCGGGTCGTTTCCTGGAAACCTTCGTGAAACGGACCCGTCCTACCGTGGGATGATGCTGATCGAGTCCCGTCCCGCCACCGACCCGGAGGTCGACGCGCTGGTCGCCGCCCAGCAGCGGGAGCTGCGCGAGGCCGACGGCGGGCTGGACGGGCAGGCCACCGTGGTGCACGACGGCATCCGCTACCTGGTGGTGGTCGACGGCGGCCGGGTGGTGGCCTGCGGTGGCGTACAGTCCCTCGACGCCGAGACCGGCGAGCTGAAGCGGATGTACGTCCGGCCGGCGTACCGGGGGCGGGGGATCGCCAGGCAGTTGCTCAGCGCGCTGGAGGAGTTGGCGTTCCAGCGGGGCCACTCGGTGCTCTGCCTGGAGACGGGCAGTTACCTGCCGGCCGCGATCGGCCTCTACACCTCCTGCGGCTACCAGCCGATCCCCGTGTACGGCGAGTACGTCCACAACCCGTACAGCGTGTGTTTCGCCAAGCGGCTGCCGGTGGCGGCCTGACCCGGGCCGGCCGGGCACCGGCCTGACCCGGGCCGGCGGGGGCGGTCAGGCGCCGGTCTGGGCGTGGGCGGCGGTCACCGGCTTCGACTCCGGCGACGACGCCTGCCGCAGCACGATGCTCAGCAGGATCAGCGCCCCGACGGCGAGGAACTCGCTCTGCCAGTTCTGCATCGACTGGAACCAGAAGTCACTGGTGTGCAGGAACTGCCAGGCGCTGATCGGGGCCGCGCCGCTCTGCAACGCCTGCTCCTCGTTGTAGGCGGCCACCCCGCCGAACAGGTGCCCGACGAAGGACCCCGCGAAGATCAGCAGCAGGACCAGCGGGAGGCTGTGCCGGTACACGGCCAGCGGGAACCCGCCGGCCCGCACCGGCCACGGCGCGTCCGGCCCGGCCTCCCGTTCGTCGTCGGCGGCCCGGTCGGTGGTGTCGTCGGTCTTCGACTCGGCCGACCCCTTCTGCACCAGGTACGCGGTGAGTAGGACGTAGCCGCCCATCTGGAGGAACTCCGACTCCCAGTTCTCGAAGACGGACTCGACGAAGTGCCCGCTGCCGAGATAGCCCCACCAGCTCAGGGTGGCGGCGCCGTACTCGGTCAGCTCCTCGTTGTGGGTCTGCCAGCCGGTGATGCTCTGCAACACCAGGAACACGGCGAACGCGCCCAGCATGGCCAGGCTCAGGGCGTTGTTCCGCATCCAGCGCGCCATGGTGACCTCCTCGTCCGTCGATCCCGTGCCCCGGGTGCGTGGCGGGCAAACGCCGCCGTGGCGCGCCGGGGTCGGGAACCACCCGCCCGGGTGACGGGAGGTCAGCCCCGGTCGAGGGGGACGTCCAGCCGGCCACCGGTGCCGGCGTCGTTGGACAGCAGCAGGCCGACGGCGAGCATGCCGAGGCCGAGCCCCAGGTGCAGCCAGCTGTCCGCGCCGTTGAGCGGGACGATGTTGGCTGCGGCGTCCCGGGAGACGGCGAAGCCGTACAGCCAGAGCGCCAGGTAGACCGCCCCGCCGACGGTGAGGTAGAGCCGGGCGCCACCGAGCCGGCGGGCCAGGACCAGGCCGACCAGCCCGAAGATCAGGTGCAGCAGGTTGTGCAGCACCGACACCTGGAACACCCCGAGCAGCTTCGCCCCGGAGTGGTGCCCGGCGAAGGCCAGCTCGTCGAAGCCGGTGGTGACGCCGGGGACGAAGCCGAGGACGCCGAGCAGCAGGAACACGGCCGCGACGGCGGTGGCGACCGTCTGGACCCGGGGCTTCGGGGCGGCCGGGGCGGGTCGACGTACGGCGTGGGCCATCGCTGTCACCTCCACGGGAGCCAACTGCGCGGCACAGTCGGACGATCCTCACATTCTGGGCTGACTGGCGGCTTTCGGCGGGGAAAACGCGAATTGTGCATGGACCCGCAGAGCGGGGGTAGGTCGAAAAGCACCGGCCGACGAGACCGGCACATCCCCCGCAACCACCGCGACGAGTATCCGAGCGGAAGGACCATCATGACGCACGATCTTTCGTCCACCACGTCATACGGACAGCAGAGCAACGGCACCGGCGTCCGGGAGCAGGCCCGCCAGGTCGGCACGGACGCCGCCCACGCCGGCGGGGCGGTCGCCCAGACAGCCCGGGAACAGGGGCACGAGGTGGTCGGCGAGGCCCGCCGCCAGGCCCGCAACCTCTACGGCGAGGCCCGGGACCAGCTCACCGCCCAGGGCGGCGAGCAGCAGCGCAGGGCGGCCGGCGGACTGCGGTCGCTGGCCGAGGAGATGCGCTCGATGGCGCAGAACGGCGGGCAGGGCGGCCCGGTCACCGAACTCGCCCACCAGGCCGCCGACCGGGTCCACGGGGTGGCCGGCTGGCTGGAGGAGCGCGAGCCGGGTGACCTGCTCAACGAGGTCAAGACGTACGCCCGCCGCAATCCCGGCACGTTCCTGATCGGCGCGGCGGTGCTCGGTGTGCTCGCCGGCCGGCTCGCCAAGGGCCTCACCGCCGACAGCGGCCCCGGCCGGCACGGCGCGACGGACGGCTACGACCCGGAGCAGACCGCCGTCATCCCGACCCAGGCCCCGCCGGTCGGCTACCTCGACCCGACCCCCGGCACCTACGCCGAGCCCGACCCGGGCTACCCGGCCCGGCCCGACGGCGCGACCGGCCGCACCGCGTACCCCGACGACGGCACCGGCACCGGCTACGCCGACCCGGCCGGCGGCATCGGTCAGCCCCTGCCGCCGGTGACCCAGACCGACCCGCTGCCCGGCGTGCCGGCCAGCGGCGTGACCCGTCCGTGAGCCGCGCGACCAGCCGAAGGGAGGCGACGGCATGACCGTGCCGACGCAGGGGTCCGGACCGGACCCCGGATACCACCCCGCGGGTGGGCCGCACTCCGCGGACGAGGTCAGGGGCAGCTCCCTGGGTGACCTGATGCGGTCGGTCACCACCGACCTGTCCACCCTGATGCGCCAGGAGGTGGAGCTGGCCAAGGCCGAGATCCGCCAGGAGGGCCGCAAGGCGGGCAAGGCCGCCGGGCTGTACGGCGGAGCCGGCTTCGGCGGTTACATGGTCGCCCTCTTCCTCTCCATCGCGCTCTGGGCCGGGCTGTCCAACGTGCTGGACGCCGGGTGGGCGGGCCTGATCGTCGCCGTCGTCTGGGCCGGCATCGCCGCCGTCCTCTACTCGATGGCCAAGAAGAACGCCGCGCACGTGCGGGGCCTCAGGCAGACCAACGACAGCGTGCAACGCATCCCCGACGCGCTGAAGCCGCACCCGGAGGGAGTGACCCGATGAGCACCGATCCCGACCAGATCCGCCGGGAGATCGAGGCGACCCGCAACAGCCTCAGCTCCGACGTGGACGCGCTGGCGTACAAGGTCAGCCCCGGCCGCATCGTCGACGACCGCAAGCAACGGGCGCGCAACGCGCTCCAGAATGTGAGGGACAGGGTGATGGGTACCGCTTCCGACCTGGGCCACGGCACCAGCCACGCCGCGCACTCCGTCGGCGACCGCGCCGCCGCGGCGGCCTCCGCCGTCGGTGGGGGCGCCCACGCGGCGGCCTCGACAGTCGGCGACGCCGCCCAGCGGACCCCGCAGGTGATCCGGCAGAAGTCCGAGGGCAACCCGATCGCCGCCGGCCTGATCGCCTTCGGGGTCGGCATGCTGGTCTCCTCGCTGATCCCGGCCAGTCGGCGCGAGCAGGAACTGGCCGCGCAGGTCAGGGAGAAGGCCGGCGAGCACGGCGGGGCCGTCAAGGAGAAGCTGGGCGCGGTGGCCGGCGAACTCACCGAGGAGCTGCGCGAGCCGGCCCGGCAGGCCACCGAGTCGCTGCGCGGCACCGCCCAGGAGGCCGTGCACGCCGTCCGGGACGACACCCGGTCGGCCGCCCAGGACGTGAAGGACTCCGCACAGCAGTCCCGCGAACAGGTACGCCACTGAAGCAGCACCGGCACCGTCCCGCGGCCACCGCCGGCACCCGCCGGTGGGGGCCGCGGGTCACGTCCGGTCAGCGGCCCCGGGCGGCCGGGTCGGCCCGGACCCACCGGGTCAGCTCGCCCGGCTCCACCGGGGCCATCCGGCGTCGTAGCGTCCGCACCGAGTGGGCCGGGCGGCGCACCCGCCGGCCGGCGTACCGCACCCCGCCCCGGCCC
>NZ_MZMV01000104.1 GCF_002210435.1 Micromonospora wenchangensis | reverse complement strand
GCACGTCTACTCCCTGGTCATGGCCTCGCAGCGGCGGACCTCCCTGGCCGGGGAGCCGAGCTGACCGGGTGAACCGGGCCGCGCTGACGCGGCTACGGGCGGGACGGGCCCCTCAGGACCCGTCCCGCCCTTCTGTAGCGCTCTACTGCTCAGGATGCGCTAGGACTCGCCATGCGAGAACGACCGGTTCAGGGCCTGGGTGCTGGAGCTGAGCTGCGGACAAACTTCCCGTCTGACGCTTCCCCGACTCGCTGAGGCGACAGCTGACGACTGTAGATCTGGATCACATCGTCGGTGTCCCGGAAGATGATGATGTAGGACGTTCCATCGATTCCGGTCACTGCGGTCATGGTCGGGTCGGTCGCTGCATTTTCGGCTTTGTCGGGGTTCGGGTTCAATGGCTGCCACTGACCCCAGTTCGACGATCCCGGTGCCGTTTCGAAGATGTGTTGCAGCGTATTGTCATCTCGACGAACGACGATGGCGGTACGGCCGGACGGTGGGTCCAGAATAGTGTCGGGTGATCCGATGGCAGTGAGGCTTCCCACCTGTTGCCAGGTTGTGGGCCAGGTGCCGTCCAGGTTCTGGAACTTGGTCGAGATGTGACCGCTGGCGTCACGGATCACGATGCGCAGGCGATGCGCGGTCGAGAGCAACGCCGCCGGTGTTCCCTCTGCGGTACCACCCAGATCAGTCCAGCTCGATAGCGCGCCATCGGCGAAATACAGGGCTGTCTTTACCGTGCCGGTGGCGCTGACCGCCACCAGTCGGGCATCCTCGCCGTCCTTGACTACGGAAACTGTGCCGGTTAGGTCAGCGTCACCGAGGCTCTTCCAGAGAGGTGCTGCTCCTGCTTGGCGGTAGTTCCACAGCCGTCCGTCGATGTCGACGGCGAAGATCACATTGGTTCCGTCTCCCAGCGTCAGTGCGCTCGGAGGGCCCGCCATCGAACCACCGAGGGTCCGCGCGCTCTCCCAGGAAGGCAGGCTGGAGCCAGCCTGGGTGCTCTTCCAGGTGCTGCCGTCGATGCTCTGCACCGCTGCCTGAATTCGCTTGTCGGAGAGTTCGCTCAGCGTGGGTCGGCCCGTGAAAGCCTCGCTGCTCTCCGGGGTTTCCCACGCGATGTCATTGGGATTATCGGGGTCTGCCTTACCGCGGCGCATGCGCCCCAGGTTGTCGGTGTACCCGTAGAACAACAGGCCCAGAGTGGTGCCGTTGGGTGACTGCTGAATAGCCGATGTACGAGTAAATGGTGTCACCGGCTGGGGTAGGATCGGGTCGGCGAACCAGCCCTGCAGGTCGACCAGAATATGCAGCGTCCCTGCGCTGTTGTTCTTGACTCGGATCTTACCCTCGGTGCCAAGCTTGCTGACGGCAAAGCTTGACCGGGCGAGCTGGCCGGTAGTGAAGTTCGTCGTCGATGCCGCACTCGCAGTGCCATCGACCGGCCATACCGTCAAGAAACCGCTGCTAGCCGGGCTCACTGCAGTCAGGTTCAGTGCTGCTGCGGCGATGTCCCTGGTTGGCAGGCCGAACGCGCCACCAACGGCCACATCAACCGTACCGTTTGCTGGCACCGGCTGTCCGCTGCCGGCCGTCCTGGTATCCAACAAACGGCTTGCTGCCACCGTACGCAACCCTGCGCCCGTCGTCGGTGTGGCAGTGAAGTATGCCTGTACGGTCACGACCGCGTGTACCGCGCCACTACCCTTGTTCGTCAACACAACCTTGCCATTGGCGGGCAACTTCACGATCATTCCCATGGACGTGGTGCCCGCCGGATAGTCGATTGCGTTGGCCGCTGTGGCGTCGTTCTCGGGTGCCACAGAAAGCCAGCCAAGTGCTGTGGCGCCAGTCACGATCACATCGATGACTGCCGCCGAAGCGCCGGCAGGAACGACGCTTCCAGTCAAGGTCACAGTCCGGCTGCTGTTGCCCGCGATCGTGCCAGTGGTCGTCCCGAGGCCGCTGCGGGTATCGATCAACTTGGTGTGCGGCAGGGACACCAGGCCTCCACCCGTGGTGCCCGTACTACTGGTGAAGTAGCCTTGGACGTCCAGCTTGATATGGGTATTCCCTGAATGGTTGTAGACCACGATCTTGCCGTTGGCGCCGACGGTGACCACGATCGCGGAATTCGACAGCACCTGACCCGCGGAAGCATTGATCGTGGAAGCGTCGGGCCTATCGGATCCATCCGGGTAAACCGTCAGGAAAGTGTTCGCCGTTGGATTGATGGCCGTGACGTCTACCAGCAGTGCGCGGACGCCGTTGGCAGGAATGCCCCCGACCCCGAGTGCGGTCACCTTCGTCTCGGAACCAGCTGCTCGCGTGCCGGCCGTGCCGCCCACGCCCGTGCGGGTATCCAATAAAACACCGTTTGTCGCTAGGAAATCACCACCCTTGCCTGCTGCGTCCGCCAGCGCCGGGGATGACCCCTGAGTAATGGCAGTAGCAATGATCAAGATTGGTGCTAATAGGTAGGCTAAAAGCAATCGAGCCTTGATGTCCAGCTTTCCCGAATCGGTCATTCCATCCTCGCATGTGGGCGCAGTGGTTACTGTGTGGCAGGGTGGCCATTGCCAGTAGGTGCGGGTGCAGAAGTTTGACGACTGTTGAGGGGTTTCCATTGGACGTCGATCTGCTGGACACTGACGCACTTGCTCCTGCGGCTGTCAGCCACCGAGTTCGACGGTGGGAAACAGATCGGCTCCATAGATCGAAGAGGTGCGACCGGTTCAGTCGTGTTGCCTGCTCGCGTCGGGTCTTGCACACCAACGAGCGGAAGACTTCAGACAGCAATTCACAACGGCCCCCGTGCTAGCTCCGAAAGACCACGGGGAACTTACAGATCCCGGGGCGTGAATGGGAAGTGTCGTTACAAGTTGATGCCACAAAACGGGGCATAGGTGTTCCGAACGTAGTCGCGTGATCACTTTGAGTGATGCAAATCGCTGTGTCGACATCGAGTCGTCGAGTTGATCCGCGATCGCCCGTCGTGGTTGACCTGGCGGGGGTGGTGGGTGAGTGACGTCCTTGGCTCGGATGAAGTTGATCATCTTCTCGTGCCGTCCGATGGGTTCGTCGGGGCCTGCTGTGTCGTCTCGGCTTCCGCGCACTGCTTTCAGCTATGAATCCGTTGCTCACAGTTACCTGCCGTGGCATTTCGTCCGGCTCTGACCTGTTTCGTGGCATCAACTTGTAACGATGCTTCCTAGCCGCACCCTGGGGCTTGTAAGTTCCCCGTGATCTCTCAGATCGATCACGGGGGCTGTTGTGGATTGCTGGCTGAGGTCTCGGGTCCGTTGGCGCGCCGAATTGGCCGGCAGCGGAATCCCGCCTGTCCAGGTTCATTCTGGGAACGCCGCAGGCGCTGTCCGCGCGGAAACGCGGCAGGCTTGCCGGTGAACTCTCGCATCCAACATTCATTCGCCGCTCTTCGTCCGCCTAAATGATTGGCGATGTTCATGCTTTTTGGACCGATGGCCCATTCAAGGAGACGCGGGTCGTTTATGCGGTCGACCGCAGTTCGGTCAACAATCTCGATGTCTTTGGCCTGCCTCCTGGTTGTGAATCTGGGGGGCAGCGGCGCGAGTGGGTTGTCTACCGCAGCCTCCGAACGAGGGAAAGCAGCGAGCGGCCGGGCGGCCACGGCTGCCCCCTCACAGCGGTGGGGGTCGGCGTCGGACACGTCTTCGCTGCTGGCTCGTGGGCGGGGTAACCGGGAACTGCCGAAGTCCCTGCGGGGGCAGTATCCGCTGCACAGGTTGAAGCAGGAGCCGGCTCCGGGCCGGAACAGGGCGTCGGTAATCGCGGCACCAGTGGTGGATGTCGAGGGGTACGACAGAGCGACGAGCCGTGAGCGCCTCAGTGAGCGGTCGGAGACGAAGCGGGTCTACGACAACGCCGACGGTACGCAGACCACCGAGCTGTCGACAGACGCGTTGAACTACCGTAAGTCGGACGGCAGTTGGGCATCCATCGACACTCGGCTCACGCCCGACGAGGATGGAAGCGGATGGCGCAACGTTGCCGACGCGGTCGCCCTCAAGCTGGCGGGACGGGCTGACGACAGCGAGCTGGTGAAGCTGACCTTCTCGGCAGAGGAGGAGTTCTCCTACGGCCTGGCTGACGGGGCACGTAGCGTCGGGCGAGCGGATGCGGACTCTGTCACCTACTCCCAGGTGCAGCCAGGCGTCGATGTTCGCCTCGCACCGAGGGCAGGGGGCGTCAAGGAGACCATCGTTCTGCATTCGGCCGAGGCGCCGACATCGTTCGTCTTCCCCCTGAGGCTCCGCGGGTTGACGGCGAAGCTCGTTGATGGACAGGTGGAGCTCAACGACCGGGTTGGTGGTCGGCGCGCGGTTATCCCCCCTGGCTACATGCTGGATGCGGGCAGTGAGTCGCGTGGGCCGGCGACGTCGGCAGGTGTTGCCTACGAACTGGTCACGTCGAATGGGCGATCCGCGTTGAAGGTCACGCTCGACAGCGACTGGTTGCGGAGCCCGGACCGGAGATTCCCGGTTGAGGTGGATCCGACGGTGGGTCCGCCGGTCAGCGGCGTGGGTGCCGACAGCAGCATGTACGTGCACGGGGGATCGTCGACCGTCGGTGGGCAGGACCTGCTGGTGGGCCGCTCGGGTGGGTCCAATGCCGCTGCTTATCTCAAGTTCGGCGGCCTGGTTGGCCAACTACAGAACCACACGATCCACGGCGTGGCCCTGTCTGCGGTCAACTTTGACGCTGCATCGTGCCGATCGCGTCAGGTGACCGTGCATCCGGTGACGGAGTCGTGGTCGGCCAGTACGGGTTACTCGTATCCGGGCCCGTCAGTAGGTGGCGCATTGGCTAGCCGGTCGTTCGCCCACGGGTACATCGGGCTGGGGCAGTCGCAGTCAGCATGTCCGGCCGCTGGTGAGATGTTCGACCTGGGGAAGGCTGGCAGAGACCTGGTGCAGCGGTGGGTGAATGGCCAGCAGACCAACTACGGGCTCTCGCTTCGCGCTTCGACGACGGATGCCTCGGCCTGGAAGAAGTTTGCTGGAACCAGCACCGCTAACGCGCCGAAGCTCTACGTGACGCACTCGCCCTACAATGCGGCATACGCGATCCCGAAGCCGACTCCCGAGCCACCGGTGCTGCGGAACCAGGACGGCAACGTCAAGATCACCGCCACCAACCTCAGCGCCGAACCGTGGTCGCCCGGCAACTACTATCTGGCCTACCGTGCGTACAACGCGGAGACCGGCGCCGCGGTGGTCCAGCAGCGCGCTGCGAACCTGTCGACCACCATCGCCCGCGGGGCGAAAGTGACGCTGGATGCGACCATCAAAGCCCTGCCGCCCGGAACGTATTTCCTGGATTTCACGATGGTGCGTACCGGCGGTGCGGTCTTCACCGACCACCAGGTGCCACCGGGTCGGATCGTGCTTCAGGTGTTCGACGTTCCACCGGTGGTGCAGGAACTCTATCCAGGCAACGGCTATCAAGCGCCGACGCTGACTCCACTGCTCTGGGCACGGGCCGTCGATTCCGACGCCGCCCCCGGAGCAACGCTGTCGTTCAAGTTCGAGATCTGCGACCGTACCGATGCGGGAGAGGCGGCGAACTGCACCAACTCGGGCTACGGCGCGAATCCCTCGTGGGTGGTGCCGGCCGGCCGGCTGTCATGGACCAAGAGCTACCTGTGGCGCACGTTCGTCAAGGATGGCGCTAACGAGGTCATGTCGGCGGACTCCGTGCTTCTGACCTCGGTGCCGCAGCCTGACCTGATCTCCCGCATCGCGGGGTCTCCCGATGCGGAGCAGGGCCGCGAATTCGACGCGCAGTACGGCAACTTCACTACCTCGGCGGTCGACGCCACGGTGGTGACGGTGGGCCCCGAACTGAACCTGCTGCGCACCTACAACAGCTTGGACCCGCGGCCCTCGGCCGTCTTCGGTGCGGGATGGTCCAGCCGGTACGACATGAAACTGGCGTCTGACGACGACGGATCAGGCAATGTGGTGGTCCGCTACCCCGATGGGCAGGAGGTGCGCTTCGGAAGGAACCCGGACGGCACCTTTGCCGCACCATCCGGCCGGGTCGCGCAGCTCACCGTCGACAGCACCAGTTGGACGCTTCGGGACCGCTCAGGCACCACCTACCGATTCTCCCTGGGCGGAAGACTAGCGAAGATCACCGACATCTCGGCCCGGTCGGTCGTGCTCAGCTATGACCTGGCCGGCAAGCTGACCAAGGCGCAGGTGTCGAACAGCGCGAGCAACACCGCAGGACGAGCGCTGTACTTCACCTGGACCGGTGCGCACATCACCACGGTCAAGACCGATGTGGTGAACGGTGCCGCGCTCGTCTGGTCCTACGAGTACACAGGTGACCTCCTCACCAAGGTCTGCTCTCCGACCTTGGCGTGCACGAGCTACGACTACGCCGCAGGGTCGCACTACCGCTCCGCAGTACTCGATGCCCGTCCCGACTCGTACTACCGTCTCGGCGAGGAGCAGGGGACCGGCGCGGGTAGCGACATCGCGATCAACCTCGGTAAGGACGCCGGGACCTACAAGAACGCGACTCTGGCGCAGCCCGGGGTCATCGAGGGAACCAGCAATACCGCGGCGGCGTTCAACGGTGTGTCCTCGTACGTCGAGCTTCCGAAGGGATCGCTCAAGAAGAGCCGGGACGCCGCGGTGGAGCTCTGGTTCAAGATCGGTCTTACCCAGACCGGCGGTCCGCTTCTGGGATATCAGGACGCAGCGGTCGGTGCGACCGCGACCAGCGGCGTGCCGGTGCTCTACACGGGTACTGACGGACGACTACGCGGACAGTTCGCCGGCGGCGGTATCGCTCCTGTCACGTCGGTTTACCCCGTCAACGACAACAAGTGGCACCATGTCGTGCTGTCGGCGATGGGGACCACGCAGACGATGTACCTCGACGGTGTCAAGGTCGCGGATCGTGCCGGGCAGACCATCGAGCACTCGTCACTGACGTTCAACCAGATCGGTGCTGCGACGGCGACGTCTCCGACCTCTTGGCCTAGCTGGGGTGGCACCGCCCAGCGGTACTTCGCCGGGGTGATCGACGAGGTGGCGATCTACTCCCGACCGCTCGGCTCGGAAACCGTGTCGGCGCACTTCCGCTATGCCAAGCCGGCTTCCCAGCAGTTGACGAAGGTGACACTGCCCAGCGGCCGGATCACCAGTCAGGTCGAGTACGACACCGCCACCGACCGGGTCAAGGAGTACACCGACGACAACGGCGGCACCTGGAAGGTCGGGCAACCGGCCATCTACGGCGGCGACACCGATCTGCGGCGCAGCATCCAGGTTCTCGACCCGGCAAATCGACCGTACCTGTACGAGTACGACGCCCTCGCCGGGCGTCTGTTGCGCTCCGGCACGCCCCTGGGCCGGGACACCCGTGCGGAGGACCTGCCAGGGGAGCCCACCACCCCGCCTACCTCGCCTCCCACCCAGGTCTGTACGCAGCCGGACCCGAACGACCCGGCATTCTGCACGATCATCCCGGATTCCTCGGGCGGTCCCATCTTCGTCCACCATTCCACCGAGGGGATGGCGGTCCGGGCCTACTCCTACGACGAGGACGGATATCAGAGCAAGGTCACCAACGAGGACGGTGACTCGGTGGAGATGACCTACGACGACAAGGGGCACCTCGCATCGAGGAAAAGCTGCCGCACCCTCGACCAGTGCCAGACGAGCTACTACACGTACCCGACCAGCATCACCAACCCGTTCGACCCACGGGCTGACCTCGCGATCGAGTCTCGGGACGGGCGGTCGAGCGGCCCCACCGACAACACGTACCGTACGTCGTTCACCTACCACCCCAACGGCCAGTTGATGGCGCAGACCAACCCTGACGGCAGCGTCGTCAGGCACACGTACACCGACGGCCTGGAATTCGGGTACGGCGGCGGATTCCAGCCTGCCGGGCTTCTGAAAGCCAGCACCGACGGCCGTGGCAAGATCACCATGAACGCGTACTACAGCAATGGCGACCTTGCTCAGGTGACCGAGCCCTCCGGTCTGGTCACGACCTACACCTATGACGCCCTCGGACGGCGGCTCACCGAGAAGATCGTCTCGGACAGCTACCCCGCGGGTGTCATCACCAGCTACACCTACGACAGCCAGTCGCGAGTAGCGACCATCACCGCGCCTGCGACCACGGACGTCATTTCCGGAGTCCGTCACCAGGCCCGCGTCACCAACGACTACGACCCGGACGGCAACGTCGTCAAGGTCACCACCTCGGACGTGTTGGGCGGCGACCCGGACCGGGTCAGCACGACCGAGTACGACGAGTACAACCGACCCGTCCTGGTCGTCGATGCGGAGGGCAAGGAGACCAGCTACGGCTACGACCGTTTCGGCAACCGGACGTCGATGGTCGATGCCAACGGCAACCGGTACGACTGGGCGTACACCGCACAGAACAAGGTTGCCGAGGTACGGCTGAGGGACTGGCGTAGTGACCCGGAAGGGGCGCCGGGCACCGGCACCGGCGACTACCTGGTCCTGCACCGCTACATCTACGACTTCGCCGGCAGGCTCGCCAGTGACACCGACGCCATGGGTCGTCGGCTGGAGTACCAGTACTACCGGGACGACCTGTTGCAGAAGGTCACCCTGAAGGACTTCCACAACCCCGACGGCAGCAAGCGCGACTACGTCGTCGAGGAGAACACCTACGACGGGGCCGGCCATCTGACGCGGAAGGCGGAGGCGAACGGTACCCAGGTCACCCAACACGCCTACGACCGCGCCGGAAAGCTCACCAGCACCGTCGTGGATCCGGGAGGGCTCGCCCGGACGAACACCTTCGCCTACGACGGCAATGGCAACACCACCCGGACCACTCGCACCGGAAAGACGTCCAACCTTCCCTGGTTCGTTTTGCTCGGTGTCACGGAGACTGTCGACTACACCTACGACGACGCGGGAAATCTGCTCACCGAGAAGATCATCGGCGACGGATCGCGAACCCGGCTCACCAGCTACACCTATGACCAACGTGGCCTGCGTACCTCCGCCACCGATCCGCGTGGAAACGTGACCGGCGCGGACAAGGCGGCGTTCACCACCACCTACCGGTACGACGAAGTCGGCCAGCAGGTGGGGGCGACCGGTCCGGCCGTCGCCACCGAGAGCAACGGCCAGACGCCCGTCACGGCCAGAGCCGACACCGCGATCGGCTACAACGCCTTCGGCGAAGCGACCGCCACGAGAGATCCGCGTGGTCAGATCTCCCGCACCGAGTACGACAACCTGGGACGCCCGGTCAAATCAGTCGCGCCCACCTATCTGCCCCCGGGTGTCACGGAAACCCTCATCCCGAGCACCCAAACGACGTACGACGGCCTGGGCAACGTCATCGAGCGCATCGACCCCAGCGGCACCACCCGCTTCAGCTACGACCAGCTCAACCGGCTGATCACCCAGGACGAGCCCAACAGCACCAACGACGACCGAGCGGTGACCCGCTACACCTACACCCGCACCGGCGAGACACTGACCGTCACCGGCCCCACCGGGGCGCAGGTTCAGTCCACCTACGACGACCTGGACCGCCAGACGACCCAGACCCGCGTCGAGCGGTATCCGGTCAACCAGAACCTCGTCACCAAGCTGGGCTACGACGACGCCGCGAACCTGACCTCCATCACGTCACCGACCGGCGCGGTCACGAGCAACACTTACAACTCCGTGGGCGACCTCATTCGCACCACTGCCCCGAACGGCGCGGTCACCCACTTTGGATACGACTACTTCGGGCGGAAGGTCCGGGTTTCCGACGGGCTGGGGCGCACCACCCGCGCCAGCTACGACCTGTTCGGCAACCTGACGAGCGATGCCAATCTCAACGCCGACGGGGACGTGCTGCGTACCCAGAGGTACGGGTACGACGAGGCCGGCAACATGGTCTCCTCGAAGGATCCCTACAACGTCGTCACCACCTACGAGTACGACACCGCGAACCGCCTGGTCAGGCAGATCGAACCAGTAACCGACACCGAATCGGTCACCACCAGTTTCGGGTATGACGCTGCCGGTAACCGCACCCGCTACACCGACGGACGCGGCAACGCCACCATCTACACCTTCAACACTCTCGGCCTGCCAGAGTCAGCCATCGAGCCAGCCACGAGCAGCCACCCCACCACCCCCGACCGCACCTGGACCGTGGGCTACGACGCCGAAGGCCGCGCCACCCGCATCAGCGCCCCCGGTGAGACCAGCCGCCAGCGCACCTACGACGCCGCCGGACGACTCACCGCCGAAACCGGCTCCGGCGGGGAGTCCACCACCGCCGCCCGCAGCCTCGGCTACGACAAGGCCGGCAGACTCACCAGCGTCAGCGCGCCCACCGGCACGAACACCTACACCTACAACGACCGCGGTGCGGTGCTGTCGACCTCCGGCCCCTCGGGTGCTGCGACCTTCGGCTACGACGACGACGGGCAGATGACCACCAGGACCGACGTCACCGGCACCGCCACCTTCGGCTACGTCAAGGGCCGCCTCACCTCCCTCACCGACTCGATCACCGAACAACGTCAGAACCTGACGTACGACGCCGCAGGCGAGGTGAAGACGATCGACTACGGTGCCGGGCGCATCCGTACCTTCGGCTACGACGACTTGGGTCGGGTCAACAGCGACACCCTGAAGAACGCCGCCAACGCCGTCGTCGCCTCCGTCGCCTACGGATTCGACCTGAACGGTCATCTGACCAGCAAGGACACCACCGGCACCGCTGGTGCCGGCAACAACACCTACACCTACGACAAAGCCGGCAGGCTCACCGGCTGGACCAGCCCGGCGGGCACCATCACCTACGCCTGGGATGCCAGCGGCAACCGGATTCGCGCCGGCAGCAAGACCGCCACCTACGACGCACGCAACAGGCTGCTCACCGACGGCGACTACACCTACACCTATTCACCGCGCGGCACGCTCCGGTCGCGCACCAGTTCCGGCCTCAGCGAGCAGTACGCCTTCGACGCCTTCGACCGTCTCACCACCGCCATCACCCAGACGTACCAGTACGACGGCCTGGACCGGGTGGTGTCCCGTACCGGCACCACCTTCACCTATGCCGGCCTGGGTGACGAGGTCGTCGCCGACGGCGTCGAGTACTTCGCCCGCGGTCCCGCAGACGAACTGCTGGCCACCGGGCAGGGCTCGGACGAGCAACTCTCACTCACCGACGCCCACGGCGACGTCGTCGCCGCGTTCGATCCCGCCAACACCAGCCTGACCACGCTGAACGACTCCACCTCGTACGACCCGTTCGGCAAGAAGATCACCAGCATCGGAGACACCGGCAACCTCGGATTCCAGGGTGACTGGACCGACCCACAAACCGGTCAGGTCGACATGGGTGCCCGGTGGTACGACCCGGGAACCGGCGCCTTCACCTCCCGCGACAGTGTCGACTACACCAGCGGTGACTCCATCCTCGCGAACCGGTACGCCTACGCCGCCGGCGCGCCCCTGGACTTCGACGACCCTGACGGTCACTGGCCCAAGTGGCTCAAGCGGGCCGCCCGCTCGGTCAGCAACGGCTACCACGCCGCCACGAACTTCGTCAGCAGCACCGCCTCCTGGGCATGGAACTACGGCACCCGGCTCTGGAACCAGGGAATCTCCGCCCTCAGGTCATTCGGGCAGATGCTCTACAACGGTGCCACCAGGCTCTACAACAAGGCCAAGACCGCCGTCGAGAACACCTACCGTCACATCAAACAAGGCGTCACCAACCTCCGTACCAATGCCACCAACTGGGCCAAAGAACAAGCCCGTGCCGCAGCGCAACGAATATACGAAGCCAAGAAGGCGGTAACCAACGCCGCGAAGGCCGCTGTCCGGCAGGCGATCAAGTTCACCAAGCTGCCGGTCGTGGCCGCGCTCACCAAGCCGCTGCTGGCGGGAGTCAAGCTGGTGTCCGGCGGCATCAAGGTCATGGCGAGCGTCGTCGCCGTCACGCAACAAGCCATCCGTGACCCCGACAAGTTCCGGCAGAAGCTGTTCCTCGAAGCAGCTCAGCGCCTTGCCCCACTCGTCGAGGGCGCCAACGAGATGTGGGACAAGGCGACCCAGTTCGTCGAGGACCACGCCGCTGAGATCGCCGGCATCGCCGTCGGTGCGGTCGTCGGCATCGGCTGCGGGGCCGCCATCGGCTGGACCGGTGTCGGCGCCGTCGCCTGCGGCGCACTTGCCGGAGCGGTCGGCTCCGCTGTCACCGGATACATGAACGGCAAGCGCGGATGGGATCTCGCCGGCGAAACCGCGCTCGGTGGGCTGTTCGGCGCCGCTGGCGGGGCCGCCGGGGCTGTCGGAGGCGCGGCCCTCGGTGCCGGGCTCCGCGCTCTGGGCGGGGGAATGAGAGCAGCCGGCGGCAAGGCGGTGAGCGCGGGACTCGGCGAAGCACGCACCATCGGACGCGGGCTCATGGGCCGGAGCGGCGGCTGCCTCGGCAACAGCTTCACCGGCGACACGAAGGTCCTGATGGCCGATGGCAGCCACAAGCCGATCCGTGACGTGCAGCTCGGCGACAAGGTCCTGGCCACCGATCCCACCACGGGGCGGACCGCGCCGCGAGTAGTCACCGCTCTGATCGTCGGCAGCGGCACCAAGCAACTCGTCGACATCACCGTCACCGTGGATGGCCCCCAAGGCAGCCGTGCCGAGACGATCACCGCTACCGCCGGGCACCCCTTCTGGATCGCCGACCAGCAGCAATGGCGCGAAGCCAAGGACCTCAAGCCCGGCTACACCTTCGAAACCGCCGACCACCGACCAGCAGCCGTAGCCGCCACCCACCACCGCACCCAACCCGAGGTGGTACACAACCTCACCGTCGACACCCTCCACACGTACTATGTGCTCGCTGGCACCACACCGGTGCTCGTGCACAACTGCAGTGAGACCTTTTATCGAGCGATGAGCGAGAAGGAGTTCAAGCAACTCGGAGGTAATGGCGAGATAACCGTCAGGGGAACAGAAAACTTCGTTACCCAGTCGCGTTCATATCTGGGAGGCCTGCGGGATCGCTTCTCGCGGCGCGGTGGTCGTAACGCCGAAAAGTATGCCGCATTGGTTCAGTATGACATGCGGCCGGGCACGCGCGATGCGCTTATCGCGGCGGGAAAGCTTCCAGGAGATATTGGTCAAGATATTCGATCTGTGCATTTAAAGATGGAGCGAGGATTCGAAACTTTTGGACTGAGACCAGAGTCTGTCGATGTGTTTAACTCTAGGATATTGGATTTTAGGAGAATGGATGATTGGTGATGCTTCCAGGGAATGATGCCGCGCTTGCTGAGGCGGTAGACTCTCACCTCGCTCGGGGGCCTGTTACTGATGAGGTTGCCTACGCGGTCCAGCGGCGATTCCCTGGAGCCGTCGACTCTGTGGAGCGCTGGATTCGCGTCGCGGCAGCGGCATGCGACTGGGGTAAGGTCGGGCGTTTCGCGAACTTGGGCGCGAAATTGCATGCTCCCGGTCTCGGACGGGTGATAATGGACCTGCTTGAGGCGAACTATGCTGGCCTCAATGAGGAGGATCTTGTTGATATCCTCGGCGAGGTAAGGGTGGTCGATGCGGCAGGTGTGATATTCCGAGTCGTCAAGCGTTCCCTTGAATCTGATGCTCCCGCCTACTGGTTATGTCAGAAGGCGATACTTGCCCTGAGTGAGCTTGAATCCGATGAGGCGAATCGGTATCTGTCGGAGATGACGACTGATTCGTGGCCAAGCCCGATTCGTTGGCATGCCGCAGTGGCGCTGTGTATCGAAGATCAACTCGGTTTCGACGAAGACTCGATGATGGCGTAAGTGATCCGATGTTCTGAGTGGAAGTTGTGTTGCGCCTGACAGCTAAGGTTGGCGAACGCTGCCTTGATGGTTGCCGCCATCGACCAAACTGAGTCGATATATTCCGATGCCGAATCTCCGAGAGTGCTTGGGATGTGTTGCCCAAATGGGAGGGCGAATTCTTCCGAGCGCAGGCGGGCGGCGCGTAGCGATCTATGGTCCGAATCTCAAGGGTGGCGTCGTGAAGGGGATTGAAAACCTGGGCGTTCCGGTCTTCAGAAGTATGGATGATCTGATTTCCTGGGTTGGGCCAAAGTCATGACGGAGACCGTGGTGCTGGTCGTCGACGACCAAACAGTTGGCCTGGGTGAACTAGCAGAGTTCATGCAGCCGGTCGGCGACGTCTCAATCAAGGGTGCAGTCCTGACGCTTCAACGCGGCAACGAACTTTGCTATGTAGTTGAGGTGTCCAATCCAGAAGTTGACGGTATCTTTGAAGATTGGCCAGATCCTCAAGTCCCGAAATCGCCGACCGCCATTTTCAGTGTCGATTACCGTGCGCCCGATCTCGCTGTTGCGCTGGTGCAGTCAATCGCACAAAGGCGTTCGTTGACCGTCGACACTAATTATGGCCAAATTGTGTCGGGCGGAGCCCTGGTTCCCGACATGTTGCGGCCTGCCTAAAGATCTCCGAGGTGATCCCTGCCTTTATTGTGGCCCGCCCGCTTCGGTCACGAACCGTAGTGGGCGGCTCTACAGGGGCGTCCCCTGTTCCTGCCGGTTGCCGTCGGGGTTGCCGTCAAGCGCCGAGTATTAATCTAGATCTATTGATGTAAACCCGTTGACGTTGCCGCGCCGGCAGGTGTGTTCGATGGCGTGCCGCGCAGCGGTGTGGCGTCGATCCCCGGAAGTACGCGTCGTGGATGGGTGGTGAAGGGATCGTCACGGCCCTTCTCTGGGTAGTGAGGATGGGTTGAACAAGGGGGTGCAGGCCAGTTCTGCGCCGGCGCGGACGGTCGAGGGTTGTCATCCTGGCGTCGGGCACTCGACTTCATCGATGGCTCATTCGTCCGACACTGCGGCCCCCACATGGAGTCGCTGGAGATGGTGGGCCTGGCCCACGCCGCCGGGTTGCACCCGTGGCAGCTCTCCGGCGGCATGCA
>NZ_MZMV01000103.1 GCF_002210435.1 Micromonospora wenchangensis | reverse complement strand
CAGCCCGCCCAGCAGTGGCCGGCGCGCGCCGACGACCGGCGGTGGGAGGGGCAGCGGGCCGAGCAGCGGCGGGACCGGGAGCCGGTGGTGTCGTGGCGCGACCCGGAGCCCGAGCCGCGCGACCACCAGCAGTGGGCGGGCGAGCAGCGGTACGGCTACCCGCCGCAGGACGACGCCCCGCGCGCGGGCGGGCACTGGCGCTGACCGCTGCGCATCAGCTCACTTGTCGATGTCGCCGACCACGAAGAACATCGAGCCGAGGATGGCGATCAGGTCGGGCACCAGGCAGCCGGGGAGCAGGGTGGCCAACGCCTGCACGTTGGCGTACGACGCGGTGCGCAGCTTGAGCCGCCACGGCGTCTTCTCGCCCCGCGACACCAGGTAGTAGCCGTTGATCCCGAGCGGGTTCTCCGTCCACGCGTAGGTGTGCCCCTCGGGGGCCTTGACCACCTTGGGTAGCCGGGTGTTCACCGGGCCGGTGAGCCGGTCGACCCGGTCGAGGCACTGCGCGGCGAGGTCGAGGGAGGCGTACACCTGGTCGAGCAGCACCTCGAAGCGGGCGTGGCAGTCCCCGGCGGTGCGGGTGACCACCGGCACGTCGAGCTGGTCGTACGCCAGGTAGGGCTCGTCGCGGCGCAGGTCGAGGTCCAGGCCGGAGGCGCGGGCGACCGGCCCGGACGCCCCGAACGCGGCGGCGTCGGCGGCCGACAGCACCCCCACCCCGACGGTGCGGGCCAGGAAGATCTCGTTGCGTCGGATCAGGTTGTCGAGGTCGGGCATCCGGCGGCGGACCTCGTCGATGGCGGCGCGGGCCCGGCCGGTCCAGCCGGCGGGGACCTCCTCCTTGAGGCCGCCTACCCGGTTGAACATGTAGTGGATGCGGCCGCCGGAGACCTCCTCCATCACCGCCTGGATGGTCTCCCGTTCCCGGAACGCGTAGAAGACCGGGGTGATCGCGCCGATCTCCAGCGGGTAGGAGCCGAGGAACATCAGGTGGTTGAGCACCCGGTTCAGCTCGGCCAGCGCCATCCGTAGCCAGGTGGCCCGCTCGGGCACCTCCATGCCCATAAGCCGTTCCACGGCGAGCACGACGCCCAGCTCGTTGGAGAACGCCGACAGCCAGTCGTGCCGGTTGGCCAGCACGATGATCTGCCGGTAGTCGCGGACCTCGAACAGTTTCTCCGCGCCCCGGTGCATGTACCCGACGATGGGTTCGGCGGCGACCACCCGTTCCCCGTCGAGCACCAGTTTCAGCCGCAGCACGCCGTGCGTCGACGGGTGCTGCGGGCCGATGTTGAGCACCATGTCGGTGCCGAGCTGCTCCCCGCCGGCCCCGGTGCCGACGGTCAGCTCGCGCAGTTCACCGGTGTCCGTGGTCATGCCGGTCATCGTGCCATGAGTGCATCGACGGCGACGCCGACCGGCTGGAGCAGCCAGTGGTGTCCGCCGAGCCCGGCCGGGTCGGTCAGCTCGGCCACCGCCGAGGCGGCGGCGAGCGCCCGCACGTAGCCGGCCGGGTCGGTGCCGGCCAGGCTCAGCGCCGGTCGGCCGCCGTCGGCCCCGAGCGCCCGTAGCGCCTCCCGCTGGGACAGCAACGTGTACGCGCACCCGGCGACCCGGGCACCGGCGGCCGCGACGGAGTCGATGGCGACGTGCGCGGTGATGTCGCACGACCCGTCCGGCACCGGCGGCACCTGTCGCCCGTTCCGGTACCCGGTCAGCGTGCCGCCGACCGGCCGCCGCCCGCGCAGGTGCCCGTAGTCGACGGCCAGCGCCACCCCCCGCCGCAGCCGCCCGACCACCCCGCCCCAGGCGAGATCCCGCCCCCGCCCCACCTCCACCCGCTCCCCAAGCCCGGTGATCAAGAGGTTCGCGTCAGCGGAGGGGCCCGGACCTGACGCGAACCTCTTGATCACCGGGGCGGTGGTGGGGGTGGAGGGCGGCGGGGTGGGGGTGGGGTGCCAGGTGGCGAGCCAGGTCAGGTCTTCCGGGGTCAGTGGGGGGCCGGGGGTCTCCTCGCCGGTGCCCGGGTGCACCAGGTGGTAGCGCCAGCCGGTGTCGGTGGGGACGGCCACGTCCAGGGGGACGTTGTCCAGCCATTCGGTGGCGGTCAACAGGCCGGTGATCCCCGTCGGGGGCTCGGTCGCCCAGGCGATGACGGGCGGCAGGTCCGCCGGGCGGGGGGCCAGTTCCACGGCCGTGAGGCGCAGGCGGCGGGCCAGCGGCGTCGCAGCCGCGTCGGGTGTCGCCGGGTCGTGGGCCAGGGCGGCCAGGGCGCGCAGCAGCTCACCCCGGCCGGCGCCCACGTCCACCACGTCGAACGGGGTGGGGAAGCCGAGGGCGGCGTCGAGGCGGGACACGAGCCGGAACACCGCCGCCGCGAACGCCGGGGAGGCGTGCACGCTGGTCCGGAAGTGGTCGGCCGGGCCCGAGCCGGAGACGAAGAAGCCGTGCGGCCCGTAGAGGGCGGCGTCCATGGCGTCCCGCCAGCGAATCGCGTTCATCCCGTGTTCAGGGTCCGTCACCGTGCCGACCCTACGGTCTGCGGGCATGAGACGAATCGTGATCCCCGCGCTGGCGGTCGTACCGCTGCTGGTGTCGACCACCGGTGCCGCCGCCGCGCCCGCCCGGGACGACGCGCCGCGTGCGGTCCGGGCGGTGGCCGAGACCCCCGCCCTGTTCGACGACGCCGCCGGTGGCGACGCCGACGCCGACGATCCGGCGATCTGGGTGCACCCGACCGACCGGGCCGGCAGCCTGGTGATCGTCACCGCCAAGAACGGCGGCCTGCGGGTGTACGACCTGCGGGCCCGGGAGCGGCAGGCGATCGCCACCCCGCCGGCACCCGGTCCGGACGACGAGGCGGGCCGGTTCAACAACGTCGACCTGGTCGGCGGCTTCCGGTTGGCGGGCCGGCCGGTCGACCTGGCGGTGGTCACCGACCGGGGGCGGGACCAGCTCCGGTTCTACCGGATCGACCCGGTGTCGCGGCGGCTGGTCGACGTGACCGCGCCGCAGCCGCCGTTCGCGTTCAGCCGGGACCAGGCTGAGGTGAACACCCAGCGCACCGCGTACGGGTTGGGCACGTTCACCGACCGGGACGGGGCCGCGTACGCGGTGGTGAGCCGGCGCAGCACCCCTGAGGTGGGGGTGTTCCGGCTGGTGGAGCAGGCCGGGCGGGTCAGCTACCGGCCGGTGGGGCGGCTGGTGCTGCCGTCGACGTTCACCCTGCCGGACGGCTCCGCCTGGTCGCCGTGCACCGACCCGGGGGACGGCCCGCAGGTGGAGGGGACGGTGGTGGACCCGGCCACCGGCGTGGTGTACCTGGCGCAGGAGAAAGTCGGCCTGTGGCGGACCCGACTGGTCGGTGGCCGGTTCGTGGGCGTACCCCGGTCGGTGGAGCGGGTCCGCGAGTACGGCGTCCCGGCGGTCTTCGACCCGGCGGCCGACGACTGCGTCACCGACCACACCGCCGACCCGGGCTTCGGCGGGCGGATCGCCCAGGACGTGGAGGGCCTGACGATCATGCGCACCGGCCGGTACGCGGGCACCCTCGTCGTGTCCAGCCAGGGCGACGACACGTTCTTCACCTACGACCGGGTCAGCAACCGGCCGACCGGGCGGTTCGCGGTGGTCGACGGCCGGTTCGACGGCGCGCAGGAGTGCGACGGGGCGGCGGTGACGGCCACGCCGCTGCCGGGCTTCCCCGGCGGGCTGCTGGTGGTGCAGGACGGCCGGAACACCCCGGTGACGCCGGACGGTGACGGCGGGGAACGCCCGGACACCGACGTCAAGTTCGTCGACGCCGGGTTCCTGGCCGGACGGCGGTGAGCTGCCACACCGGGCCCCCGGCCGCCACCGGGGCGGCCGGTGCCGGCGGTCGGTGAACGTTTTCACACATCCTTGTTCGGGTTCCCTGCCCCCGGCGCATACTTGCCATCGACCGGTACCCCCTTCGAGGACTGGATCGTCGCCATGAGCGCACCGCTGCGCCCGCGTCCGGCCGCCGTACCCGGCGTCGCCGTACCGCAGGGCCCCGTCGTACCCGATGTCCCGTTCGTCCTTCCCGCCCGCCTCACCGTGGGCGTGGTCGGTGCCGGCCGGGTGGGTGCCGTGCTGGGGGCGGCGCTGGTCGCCGCCGGGCACCGGGTGGTCGCCGCCTCCGGTGTCTCCGGTGCGACCCGGGCCCGGATCGCGCTGCTCCTGCCGGACGCGGTGAACCGGTCCGCCACCTCGGTCGCCCGGGACGCCGCCGACCTGCTTCTGGTCGCCGTGCCCGACGACGCGCTGGCGGGAGTGGTGGCCGGGCTGGCCGACACCGGCGCGCTGCACCCGGGCCAGGTGGTCGCGCACACCTCCGGCGCGCACGGGCTGGGCGTGCTGGCCCCGGCCACCGCCGTGGGTGCCCGGCCGCTGGCCCTGCACCCCGCGATGACCTTCACCGGTACGCCTGACGACCTGTCCCGGCTGGCCGGCATCTCCTTCGGGGTGACCGCCCCGGCCGGGCTGCGGGCGGCGGCGGCCCGGCTCGTCGCCGACCTGGGCGGGGTGCCGGAGTGGGTGGGGGAGACCGACCGGGTGCTCTACCACGCGGCGCTGGCGCACGGCGCGAACCACCTGGTGACCCTGGTCAACGAGGCGGCCGACCGGCTGCGGGACGCCGGGGTGGCCCAGCCGGAGAAGGTGCTGGCCCCGCTGCTGCGGGCGGCGTTGGAGAACGCCCTGCGGCTCGGCGACGACGCGCTCACCGGCCCGGTGTCGCGCGGCGACGCGGGCACCGTACGACGGCACCTGGCCCGGCTGGCGCAGACCGCGCCGGAATCCGTCGCCCCCTACCTGGCGTTGGCCCGACGCAGCGCGGACCGGGCGATCGCGGCGGGCCGGCTGCGCCCGGTGGACGCCGAGTCCCTGCTGGACGTGCTGGCCGGCGTCCACCGGGAAGTGGCGGCGTGAGCGGGCCCGGATGGGCCGGTGAGCCGGGTTTGCGAGCCCCGCAGCGCGAACGAAGGGCGATCCGGTGAGTGTGAGGAGTGAGCCGGGTTTGCGAGCCCCGCAGCGCGAACGAAGGGTAATTCGGTGACGGAACTGGTGCACACCCGGGCGGAGCTGGCGAAGGCGCGGGCCGGGCTGGCCGGCACGGTCGGCGTCGTGATGACGATGGGCGCGCTGCACCCGGGGCACGAGACGCTGATCCGGGCCGCCCGGGAGCGGGCTGACCACGTGCTGGTGACGATCTTCGTGAACCCGTTGCAGTTCGGCCCGAACGAGGACTTCGACAGGTACCCGCGCACCCTCGACACCGACCTGGAGGTGTGCCGGCGGGCCGGTGCGGACCTGGTGTTCGCCCCGGCCGTGGCGGACATGTACCCGGACGGGCAGCCCACGGTCCGGGTCAACCCGGGCGAACTCGGTGAGGAGTTGGAGGGGCAGAGCCGGCCCGGCTTCTTCCACGGGGTGCTGACCGTGGTGTTGAAGCTGCTCCAGCTCACCCGGCCCGACTTCACCTTCTTCGGGGAGAAGGACTACCAGCAGCTCACCCTGGTCCGCCGGATGGCCCGGGACCTGGACGTGCCGGTCGAGGTGGTCGGCGTGCCCACCGTCCGGGAGCCGGACGGGCTGGCCCTGTCCAGCCGTAACCGTTACCTGTCGGCGGACGAGCGGCAGGTGGCGCTGGGGCTGTCCGCCGCGCTGCGGGCCGGTGCGGCCGCCGCCGAGCGGGGTGCCGACGCCGGTGACGTACTGGCCGCCGCCCACCGGGCGCTGGGCGCGACGCCGGGCGCGCGGCTGGACTACCTGGTGCTCACCGATCCGGATCTGGAGCCGGGGCCGGTCGCCGGGCCGGCCCGGCTGCTGATCGCGGCCTGGGTGGGCGGCACCCGGCTGATCGACAACCTGGCCATCCGGCTCGCTCCCCGTAGCTGACCCCGTACCTCTCTGGAAAGGCACCACGATGCTCCGGACCATGCTCAAGTCGAAGATCCACCGGGCGACGGTGACCCAGGCCGACCTGCACTACGTCGGTTCGGTGACGGTGGACCAGGATCTGCTCGACGCCGCCGACCTGCTCCCGGGCGAGCAGGTGGCGATCGTGGACGTGACCAACGGGGCCCGGCTGGAGACCTACGTGATCCCCGGTGAGCGGGGCAGCGGCGTGATCGGGATCAACGGCGCGGCGGCGCACCTGGTGCACCCGCAGGACCTGGTGATCCTGATCTCGTACGGTCAGATGGACGACGCGGAGGCCCGCACGTACCGCCCCCGGGTGGTCCACGTGGACGCCGACAACAGGGTGGTTGAGCTGGGCGGCGACCCGGCTGCGGCGGCCGTCGGGACGGCCGGCGACCCGGTGCCGAGTCCACTCGCCGTCGTCGGCTGACCAGAATTCCGGTCTGTTACCGGAAGGTCATTTTTGGTTACCCTGGGCTGACCGTCGGATTGACGGTCGTCGGCTGGGGGAGGCCGCGTTGCGCCGTGCGATGAGGGTCCGCCGAGCGGTGACGCTCGTCGTCGCCGCCGTGGCGGCGGGAGCGGTCCTGGCGGCCTGCGGTGCCCCGGGCGGCCTCGACGGCGATCTCACCGACGACTGGGCGGCCCTGCCGCCGGCCGGGCCGTTCACCCCCGCGGCGGGCGTGTGCCAGGTCGCCGACTTCACCGACACGGTCTCCCTGGCGGCGTACGCGCCGGTGGACTGCGCGGTGCCGCACCGGGTCGAGACGGTGCACGTGGGCACGTTGCCGGGTACGCGGGCCACCGCGCCGGCCACCGGCTCGACCGAGCTGCGGGGCGCGTTCGCCGAGTGTGACACCCGGGCCGCCGGGTACGTGGGCGACGACTGGCGGGCCGGCCGGCTGCGGCTGGCGGTGGCGCTGCCTACCGCGCCGGGTTGGGCGGCCGGGGCGCGCTGGTTCCGGTGCGACCTGAGCGAGCTGAACACCGTCGAGGCGGCGGCCACCGTGGTCACCCGCACGGGCAGCCTGCGGGACGCGTTGAAGGGGGCCTCCCCGCTGCGGCTGGGCTGCCAGCGGGCCAGGAGCGGCCGGGGCGCCGGGGTGCAGGTGCTGGTCCCGGTGGAGTGCCCGGCGGTGCACGAGGCGGAGTTCGTGGGCGTCTGGAAGGCCCCTGACCGGCCGTACCCGACCAAGGACGTCGACTGGCTGCCGTTGTACGCCGGCTGCCGCAGCGTGCTGGCCCGGTACGTGGGGGTGCCGGACGACACCAGGCTGCGTTTCCGCAGCGGGGTGGTGGTGCGTCCGCCCGGTCCGGGCCGGTGGCGGGTCGGTGACCGGGGGGTCCGCTGCTACCTGTGGTTGAGCGACCGGACGGTGACGGCCTCGCTGAAGGGCGGCGGTCCGGCGGCCCTGCCGGTGCGGACGAAGTAGCGGACGGGGTAGCCGAAACCACTCGTCCCGCCCCCCGCCCCCCGTCGCGAGGATCGTTCGGGTTGACTGTGACCATGGAACTTCGTCCGACCGTCGACCTGCCGGCCCTGCCCAGCCTGCTGGCTGCTCCCGCGCCCGGCTGGGTGGAGACCACCGACGTGATCGTGGTCGGCTCCGGGGTGGCCGGGCTCACCGCCGCGCTGCACCTGCGCGAGGCGGGCCTGCACGTCACCGTGGTCACCAAGGTCAACATCGACGACGGTTCGACCCGCTGGGCGCAGGGCGGGATCGCCGCCGTACTCGACCCGGCGGACTCGCCCGCCGCGCACGCCCGGGACACCGAGATCGCCGGGGTCGGACTCTGCGACCCGGCGGCGGTCCGGCTGCTGGTGGAGGAGGGGCCGCTGCGGCTGCGGGAGCTGATGCGCATCGGTGCGGAGTTCGACCGCAACCCGGACGGTTCGCTGATGCTCACCCGGGAGGGCGGGCACCGGGCCGACCGGATCGTGCACGCCGGTGGTGACGCGACCGGGGCGGAGGTGCAGCGGGCCCTGCACGCGGCGGTCCGCCGCGACCCGTGGATCAGGCTGGTCGAGCACGCCCTGGTGCTGGATCTGCTGCGCGCCCCCGGCGACGGCCCGGACTCCCCCGGCCCGGCCTGCGGGATCACCCTGCACGTGCTCGGCGAGGGCAGCGAGGACGGCGTGGGCGCCCTGCTGGCCCGCGCGGTGGTGCTGGCCACCGGCGGGATGGGGCAGGTGTTCTCGGCCACCACCAACCCGGCGGTCTCCACCGGCGACGGCGTGGCGTTGGCGCTGCGGGCCGGGGCGGCGGT
Source organism: Micromonospora wenchangensis (assembly GCF_002210435.1). Lineage (GTDB taxonomy): Bacteria > Actinomycetota > Actinomycetes > Mycobacteriales > Micromonosporaceae > Micromonospora > Micromonospora wenchangensis. The sequence goes on along the minus strand of NZ_MZMV01000103.1, from coordinate 7,803 downwards.
CACCGACGTCGAGTTCGTGCAGTTCCACCCGACCGCGTTGATCGTGCCCGAGCAGGCCCGGGTGCCCGGGGCCGGCCTCGCCCAGCAGCCGCTGGTCTCCGAGGCGCTGCGGGGCGAGGGCGCGCACCTGGTCGACGCGGACGGCAAGCGGTTCATGCTCGGCCAGCACGAGCTGGCCGAACTGGCCCCCCGCGACGTGGTGGCCAAGGGCATCCACCGGGTGCTGCTGGCCACCGGTGCCGACCACGTCCATCTCGACGCCCGGCACCTCGGCGGGGACTTCCTCGCCGGGCGGTTCCCGACCATCGTCGCGTCCTGCCTGGCCATCGGGGTCGATCCGGCTACGGATCTGATCCCGGTCGCCCCGGCCGCCCACTACGCGTCCGGCGGCGTCCGCACCGATCTGCGCGGCCGGACCTCCATCCCCGGCCTGTACGCCTGCGGGGAGGTCGCCTGCACGGGCGTGCACGGTGCGAACCGGCTGGCCAGCAACTCGCTGCTGGAGGGGCTGGTCTTCTCCCGCCGGATCGCCGAGGACATCGCCACCGGGCTGCCCGAGCAGGCGCAGCCGGCGTCGACCGGCGCGTGGGTGGGCGGCGGGGGCGGGGTGCTGTCCGCCGACGGCGTGCCGGCGCTGCAACGGTCGATGACCCGGGGTGCCGGCGTGTTGCGGTCGGCGGCCAGCCTCGCCGGGACCGCCGCCACCCTGACCGGGCTGGCCGGTGACGCCGGCCGGGCGGGCACCGCCGGTTGGGAGGCGACGAACCTGGTCACCGTGGCGGCGACCCTGGTCGCCGCCGCGTACGCCCGGCAGGAGACCCGGGGCTGCCACTGGCGGGAGGACTTCCCGACGGCCGACGAGCGGTGGCGTGGCCACCTGGTCGCGGCGATCGACGCCCGGGGCGGGCTGACCGAACGCTGGGAGGGGCTGCCCTGACCACGGGCGGTCCAGGAGCGGTGGCGCGGGCAGCGCCGACGAACGGAGGAATCCACGTGCGGGAATCGACGCGGCAGACGCTGGCCGCCGGTGGGCTGGACCCGGAGCGGGTGCGGCGGGTGATCGTCGACGCGCTCACCGAGGACCTGGGGGCGGACTTCCTCGACGTCACCAGCGTCGCCACCATCGCGGCCGGGCAGACCGACACCGCCGACCTGGTGGCCCGGGAGGACGGGGTGGTGGCCGGGCTGGCGGTGGCCGCCGCGGTCTTCGAGCTGGTCGGGGAGGTGACCGCTGCGGAGCGTACCGTCGAGGTGGTCGTGGTGGCCCACGACGGCGCGCGGGTGGCCCGGGGTGACGTGCTGGCGACGGTGACCGGGCCGACCCGGCTGCTGCTCACCGCCGAGCGCACCGCGCTGAACCTGCTCTCCCGGATGTCCGGGGTGGCCACCCACACCCGGGCCTGGGCGGACGCCCTGGCCGGCACCAAGGCGACCGTGCTGGACACCCGCAAGACCACGCCCGGCCTGCGGATGCTGGAGAAGTACGCGGTCCGCGCCGGTGGCGGCACCAACAAGCGGATGGGCCTGTACGACGTCGCCATGATCAAGGACAACCACAAGCTGGCCGCCGGCGGTGTCGGGGCGGCCTTCCGGCGGGTCCGGCAGACCTTCCCCGAGGTGCCGGTGCAGGTGGAGGTGGACACCCCGGCCGAGGCGGTGGAGGCGGTCGAGGCCGGTGCCGACTTCCTGCTGCTGGACAACATGTCCCCGACGACCCTGCGCGAGGTGGTCGCGGCGGTCGGCGACCGGGCCGAACTGGAGGCGACCGGCGGGCTGACCCTGGAGGTGGCCGCCGAGTACGGGGCGACCGGGGTGGACTACCTCTCGGTGGGCGCGCTGACGCACTCGTCGCCGATCCTGGACATCGCCCTGGACCTGCGCGAGCGGTGAGTCGGTACGGGTCGCCGGACGCCGGCCCACTCCTCGCGTCCGGCGGCCCGTCGGCGTCTAGGCTGCGTGCGTGCTGCTCTGCATCGACATCGGAAACACCAACACCGTGCTGGCGACCTTCGACGGCGACCGCCTGGTGCACTCGTGGCGGATCAAGACCGACGCCCGTTCGACAGCGGACGAGCTGGGGCTGATGTTCCGGGGGCTGCTGGCCGGTGACGCCGTCGAGATCACCGGGGTGGCCGCCTGCTCGACGGTGCCGGCGGCGCTGCGCTCGCTGCGGACCATGCTGGCCCGCTACTACGCCGATCTGCCGAGCGTCGTCGTCGAGCCGGGGGTACGCACCGGTGTGCAGCTCGCCATCGACAACCCGAAGGAGGTCGGCGCGGACCGGGTGGTCAACACGCTGGCCGCGTACACCCTCTACGGCGGTCCGTCGATCGTGGTGGACTTCGGCACCACCACCAACTTCGACGTGATCAGCGGTCGGGGGGAGTTCCTCGGCGGGGCGTTCGCCCCCGGCATCGAGATCTCCTTCGACGCGCTCGCCGCCCGCGCCGCGCAACTGCGCAAGGTGGAGGCGAACAAGCCCCGCTCGGTGATCGGCAAGAACACCGTGGAGTGCCTCCAGTCCGGCCTCTACTTCGGCTTCGCCGGGCAGGTCGACCGGATCGTCGAGCGGATGACCGAGGAACTGGGCGAGGTCCGGGCGGTGATCGCCACCGGCGGGCTGGCCTCGGTGGTGATCGGCGAGTGCCGCACCATCACCCACCACGAGCCGATGATCACCCTGATCGGCCTGCGCATGGTCTACGAGCGCAACACCTGATCACGGTGGGCTGGTTATCCCGTAACGGCCGCCCGGGGGCTTGAGTACGCTCATGGGCTGACCCCGCCGAAACTCCCTTAGCCGAGGAAGCGTGCCGTGACCGAGCAGAACACCGTGCCAGTGGACCCCGCCGACGACCTTCCCGAGCAGATGAAGGTCCGCCGGGAGAAGCGGGACCGGATGCTCGCCGAGGGCGTCGAGCCGTACCCCGTCGGTTTTCCCCGGACCAGCACCCTGGCCGAGGTGCGCGAGCGGTACGCCGAGCTGCCTACCGACACCGCGACCGGGGACCGGGTCTCGGTCACCGGCCGGGTGATCTTCGTACGGAACACCGGCAAGCTCTGTTTCGCGACCCTGCGCGACGGCGACGGCACCGAGTTGCAGGCGATGCTCTCCCTGGACCGGGTCGGCGCGGAGCGGCTGGAGGACTGGAAGCGCCTGGTCGACCTGGGTGACCACGTCGGTGTCACCGGCGAGGTGATCACCAGCCGGCGCGGTGAGCTGTCGGTGCTCGCCGACGAGTGGGCGGTGACCGCCAAGGCGCTGCGTCCGTTGCCGGTGGCGCACAAGCCGCTGAGCGAGGAGGCCCGGGTCCGCCAGCGTTACGTGGACCTGATCGTCCGCCCGCAGGCCCGCCAGATGGTCCGGACCCGGGCCGCGGCGGTGCGCAGCCTGCGCGACTCGTTGCACGGTCAGGGATTCATCGAGGTCGAGACGCCGATGCTCCAGTTGCTGCACGGGGGCGCGGCGGCCCGCCCATTCGTGACCCACAGCAATGCACTCGGTACGGATCTGTATCTGCGAATCGCGCCGGAACTGTTTCTCAAGCGCGCCGTGGTCGGCGGGGTCGACCGGGTGTTCGAGATCAACCGCAACTTCCGCAATGAGGGAGTCGACTCGTCGCACTCCCCGGAGTTCGCGATGCTGGAGACCTACCAGGCGTACGGCGACTACGACACGATGGCCGAGTTGACCCGCAATCTCGTGCAGCAGGCGGCGGTGGCGGTCAGCGGCTCGACGACGGTGACCCACGCCGACGGGCGCGAGTTCGACCTGGGCGGGCAGTGGCGCTCGGTGACCCTCTTCGGGGTGCTTTCCGAGGCCCTCGGCGAGGAGGTCACGGTCCGCACCGACCGGGCCCGCCTGGTGGAGTACGCCGACAAGGTGGGGCTGGCGGTCGACCCGAAGTGGGGTCCGGGCAAGCTCGCCGAGGAGCTGTTCGAGGAACTGGTGGTGCCGAGTCTCCAGTCGCCGACCTTCGTGCGGGACTACCCGGAGGAGACCAGCCCGCTCACCCGCGCCCACCGCAGCGAGCCGGGCCTGGCCGAGAAGTGGGACCTCTACGTGCTCGGCTTCGAGCTGGGCACCGCGTACTCGGAGCTGGTCGACCCGGTGGTGCAGCGGGAACGCCTGGTCGCGCAGGCGCAGCTGGCCGCCCGGGGCGACGACGAGGCCATGCGGCTGGACGAGGACTTTCTCCGGGCCATGGAGTACGGAATGCCGCCGGCCGGGGGTATGGGAATGGGAATCGACCGGCTCTTGATGGCGCTGACCGGCCTGGGAATTCGGGAAACCATCCTCTTCCCGTTGGTCCGTGCCGAGTAGCCCCGCAGGGGGACCTTTGCCGGGTCGTTACAGCGACCTATTGACGTGGCAAGCATCGGGCGGGTTATCGTGCTCCTATTGCAGGAGCACCCTGCTCGAAAGGAATGTGGGACGTGGCCAAGCAGATCATTCACAAGCTGGTCGATGACCTGGACGGCGGGGACGCGGACGAGACCGTCAAGTTCGCCCTCGACGGCGTTCAGTACGAGATCGACCTGTCGAACTCCAACGCCGACAAATTGCGGGATGTTTTCGCGCCGTACGTGGCCGCCGGTACCCGGGTCGGTCGGGGCGGCGTGGTCGTGGGTGGCCGGGCCGCCCGGGGCCGGGGCGGGGCGACCGCCGACCGCGAGCAGAACAAGGCGATCCGGTCCTGGGCCAAGAAGAACGGCAAGGACATCTCCGACCGGGGCCGCATCCCGCAGGAGATCGTCGACGAGTACCACGCGACCCGCTGAGCGTCAGCGGCGAACCGACGCCGGGCCGGAGCATGCCTCCGGGCCGGCGTCGCCGTCTGGGTGCGGTCCGGGGGCGTTCCCGGGCGGTCCGCGGTGCCGTCGGCGCTCGGGCTGCGGCACCCGGCCCGGGGAGGGAAGTTTTCCGGCTCCGGGGGCGTTGTCCACAGCCGGTGGAGACTTCGTCCACAGCCTGTGGATGACCCACGGGGCCCCGGCAGGGCGTTGTGCACCCCGGGCGAATTTCGCTCTGCGCGTACAGGCTGGGGTGCCGGAACACCTCCTGAGCGCGGATGGTTGGTCAAAACGACGTCGGAACGGCTCGGTACGAGGAGACACGACCTCAGCGGAGTCGGTCAGCGGCGATAGAGTAAGGAGGCACGGACGCCCGTCCCGGACGTCCGAGCACCGGCCCCGCCAAGATCTCGCAGTCGAGGCGCACGGCACGTGAGGAGCACGAGGGCATGTTCGAGCGGTTCACCGACCGAGCGCGACGGGTTGTCGTCCTGGCCCAAGAAGAGGCCCGGATGCTCAACCACAACTACATCGGTACGGAGCACATCCTGCTGGGCCTGATCCACGAGGGTGAGGGTGTGGCGGCCAAGGCCCTGGAGAGCCTCGGCATCTCCCTGGAGGGCGTCCGCCAGCAGGTCGAGGAGATCATCGGCCAGGGCCAGCAGGCGCCGAGCGGGCACATCCCGTTCACGCCCCGGGCCAAGAAGGTGCTGGAGCTGTCCCTGCGCGAGGCGCTGCAGCTCGGCCACAACTACATCGGCACCGAGCACATCCTGCTCGGGCTGATCCGCGAGGGCGAGGGCGTCGCCGCCCAGGTGCTGGTGAAGCTGGGCGCCGACCTCAACCGGGTCCGCCAGCAGGTGATCCAGCTCCTCTCCGGCTACCAGGGCAAGGAGCCGGCCGCCGCCGGTACCGCGCCGGGTGAGGCCGCGCCGTCGACCAGCCTCGTGCTGGACCAGTTCGGTCGCAACCTGACCCAGGCCGCCCGCGAGGGCAAGCTCGACCCGGTGATCGGGCGCGAGAAGGAGATCGAGCGGGTCATGCAGGTGCTGTCCCGCCGCACCAAGAACAACCCGGTCCTGATCGGTGAGCCCGGCGTCGGCAAGACCGCCGTGGTGGAGGGCCTGTCCCAGAAGATCATCAAGGGCGAGGTGCCCGAGACGCTGAAGGACAAGCAGCTCTACACCCTCGACCTCGGTGCCCTGGTCGCCGGCTCCCGCTACCGGGGTGACTTCGAGGAGCGCCTCAAGAAGGTGCTCAAGGAGATCCGCACCCGGGGCGACATCATCCTGTTCATCGACGAGATCCACACCCTGGTCGGTGCGGGTGCCGCCGAGGGCGCGATCGACGCGGCGAGCATCCTCAAGCCGATGCTGGCCCGGGGCGAGTTGCAGACCATCGGCGCGACCACCCTCGACGAGTACCGCAAGCACCTGGAGAAGGACGCCGCGCTGGAGCGTCGTTTCCAGCCGATCCAGGTGGGTGAGCCGTCGCTGGCCCACACCATCGAGATCCTCAAGGGCCTGCGGGACCGCTACGAGGCGCACCACCGGGTGAGCATCACCGACGCCGCCCTCGTGGCCGCCGCGACCCTCGCCGACCGGTACATCTCCGACCGCTTCCTGCCGGACAAGGCGATCGACCTGATCGACGAGGCCGGGGCCCGGATGCGCATCCGCCGGATGACCGCGCCGCCGGACCTGCGTGACTTCGACGAGCGGATCGCCCAGGTGCGCCGTGACAAGGAGTCCGCGATCGACGCGCAGGACTTCGAGCGGGCCGCCCAGCTGCGCGACAAGGAGAAGCAGCTCCTCGGTCAGAAGGCGCAGCGGGAGAAGGAGTGGAAGGCCGGTGACCTGGACGTCGTCAGCGAGGTCGACGACGAGCAGATCGCCGAGGTGCTCGGCAACTGGACCGGTATCCCCGTCTACAAGCTGACCGAGGAGGAGACCTCCCGGCTGCTGCGGATGGAGGACGAGCTGCACAAGCGCGTCATCGGCCAGGAGGACGCGGTCAAGGCGGTGTCGAAGGCGATCCGGCGTACCCGGGCCGGCCTGAAGGACCCGAAGCGGCCGTCCGGCTCGTTCATCTTCGCCGGCCCGTCCGGTGTCGGTAAGACCGAGCTGTCCAAGGCGCTTGCCGAGTTCCTGTTCGGCAGCGAGGACGCCCTGATCCAGCTGGACATGTCCGAGTTCCACGACCGGTACACGGTGTCCCGCCTGGTCGGTGCCCCTCCCGGCTACGTCGGTTACGACGAGGGTGGCCAGCTGACCGAGAAGGTGCGTCGTCGCCCGTTCTCGGTGGTGCTCTTCGACGAGATCGAGAAGGCCCACCCGGACGTGTTCAACACGCTGCTCCAGATCCTGGAGGACGGCCGGTTGACCGACGGTCAGGGTCGGATCGTGGACTTCAAGAACACGGTCATCATCCTGACCACCAACCTGGGCACCCGGGACGTCGCCAAGGCGGTGTCGCTGGGCTTCCAGCAGTCGGAGGACTCCGAGTCCACCTACGACCGGATGAAGCAGAAGGTCAACGACGAGCTGAAGCAGCACTTCCGGCCCGAGTTCCTCAACCGGATCGACGACACCATCGTCTTCCACCAGCTGCGGCAGAACGAGATCCTCTCGATCGTGGACATCATGATCCAGCGGATCGAGGGCCAGCTCCGCAACAAGGACATGGGTCTGGAGCTGACCGACAACGCCAAGAAGTACCTGTCCAAGAAGGGCTTCGACCCGGTGCTGGGTGCCCGTCCGCTGCGTCGGACGATCCAGCGCGACATCGAGGACAACCTCTCCGAGCGGATCCTGTTCAACGAGCTGACCCCCGGTCAGATCGTGGTGGTGGACTGCGAGGGCGACCCGGAGGACATCGACAAGTCGAAGCTGGTCTTCCACGGCTCCGACCGTCCGGCCGCAGTGCCGGACGCCGTCCCGGCCGACCTGGGTGGCGCCGCCACCACGGGCGAGTAGGCCCCGACGGGTCGACAGGACAGCGGGCGGCGGG
>NZ_MZMV01000102.1 GCF_002210435.1 Micromonospora wenchangensis | reverse complement strand
GCCCGCGCCGGAGCGTCCCGGCCCGCGCCCGCCCGGCCCGGCCGCGCCCGGGCCGGTCAGTTGCCCTCCGGCCGGCCCCGGACCGGAGGTGATCGGGTCTGCGCCGCCACGTCCGTCGGTGCCGCCCGGCCCCGGCGGGTACCCTCCCGGGTCGCCCGACCCGGCGACGACCCGACCGGGACCGCCCGGGGTCACCTCGGCCGGCTCCCGGCCGGTGCCGCCGATCCCGGCGGCCGGACGAGCGCCCGCCGCCGGGTGGCCGGCCGGTTCGGAGCCGGGGGAACCGGCGGACGTGGGGGAGACGGCCCGTTCGGCCGCGTCGGCGGCGACCCGGCGGCCGGGTGGCCCCCACTCCCGCTCGGCGTCGAGGTCCGCCCGGGTACGCGGTGGCACCGGCCGGTCGGCCGGGAGGTCGTCCGGGCCGGGTGGCGGCGTCGGCCGGGCCACGCCCATCGGACGGGGGACCGGCAGCACCACCGTGGGCGGCTCGGGCCGGGGTGTCGCCCGGGTCACCTCCTCCAGTCGACGGGCGGCCTCGTCGTGGCGGATGCGGTGCCGGGGGTCGCGGATCAGCAGCCCGTCGAGCACCGGACGCAGCGGCCCGGCGTGCGGGGCCGGGTCCGGCGGGGAGGTGGCCAGGGCGGCCAGGGTGGCCATCGCGGTGCTGCGGGCGTACGGGGAGCGGCCCTCGACGGCGGCGTGCAGGGTGGCGCCGAGCGACCACAGGTCGGCCTCCACGCTGGACACCCCGTCGGCGGCGCGTTCGGGGGCGACGAACTGCGGGGAGCCGAGCACCATTCCGGGGCGGGTCATCAGCCCGTCACCGCCGTCGAAGGTGGCCAGCCCGAAGTCGGTGAGCATCACCCGGCCGTCGTCGGCGACCAGGACGTTCTGCGGTTTCACGTCGCGGTGCAGCACCCCGGCGGAGTGCGCGGCGCGCAACGCGGACAGCAGCGCCAGCCCGATCTCGGCGGCGCGGACCGGATCGACCGGGCCGGTGGTGTCCAGCACCGTCTGCAACGACCGGGACAGGACGTACTCCATCACGATCCACGGTCGTTCCTCGACCTGCACCACGTCGTAGACCCGGACCACGTTGGGGTGGTTGAGCCGGGCCGCGGTGCGGGCCTCGCGCAGCGTCCGCAGCCGCACCTCGTCGCGTTCGTCGTCGGCCAGCCAGGCGGGGGGCACCACCTCCTTGACCGCCACCTCGCGGTGCAACACCTCGTCGCGGGCCAGCCAGACCCGGCCCATGCCACCCCGGCCCACCAAGTTCAACAGGCGGTACCGGCCGGCGATCACTACCTGCTGCACCGTTCTCCTCACCATCGGCCGAGGTACACCGTAGCCAATGGATCGGGGCGGACCTATCGGTTGTCAGGTCTCGATCCGGTCAGCAGGCCGCGCCGTCGCGTTGCAGCAGGTTGCCCTCGGGGATGGTGATCCGTTGCCGGCCGCCGGCCAGCAGGCCCGCCGCCCGTCGGGCCTGGAAACCGCCGTGGTCACGGCGGGCAGCGGCGTAGCTGCCCGCGGTACGCGCGGCGATGGCCGCCCAGCCGTACCGCTCGCCGACCATGGTGCGGGCCCGTCGGGCCACCCGGCGGGCGAAGACCTCGTCGCCGACGAGCCGGTCGACCGCGCCGGCCAGCGCGCCCGGGTCGCTGTGCGGGAAGGTCACCCCCGTGACCCCGGACTCGACGATCTCGGCGAGCCCGCCGGTGCTCGCCACGGCCAGCGGCGCGCCGGCCGCCGCCGCCTCCAGGGCGATCATGCCGAACGGCTCGTAGAGGCTCGGTACGACGGTCGCGTCGGTGGCGGCGAGCAGCGCCGGGAGCTGCCCGGCGTCGAGGAAGCCGGTGAACCGGACGCTGTCGCCGACGTGCAGCCGGCGTACCTGGTCGACCAGTTCGTCCTTGTACGGGCCGTCCCCGGCGATCACCACCCGCAGCCCCGGGTGCCGGTCGCGCAGGTGGGGCACGGCGTCGACGAGGTGCTGCACGCCCTTCTCGTAGACCAGCCGACCGGCGTAGCCGACCAGCGGGCCGTCCCCGGCGAACCGGGCGCGGGCCGAGGCGACCGCCCGGGGCCGGGCCCGGAACGCCCGGTCGTCGACCCCGTTGGGCACCACGTCGACCCGCCCGGCCGGCACGTCGAACAGCCGGCTGACCTGGGCGCGCATGTATCCGGAGCAGGCGATCACCCGGGCCGAGGCGTTGCTGAGCCAGTGTTCGACGCCGTGGATGGTGCGGTTGAGTTCCCCGGGCAGCCAGCCCTGGTGCCGGCCGGCCTCGGTGGCGTGGATGGTGGTGACCAGCGGCAGGTCGAGGTGCTCGGCCAGGGTGACGGCGGTGTGCCCGACCAGCCAGTCGTGGGCGTGGACGACGTCGTAGCCGGCGGTGTCGGCGGCCCGCAGGGCGGTCCGGGTCAGGGTGTGGTTGAACGCCATCGTCCAGGCCAGCAGGGAGCCGGTGGCCAGCGGGAAGGTCACCGGGTCCTCGGGGGCGCGCAGGACGCGTACGCCGTCGGCGTACTCCTCCAGCGGCGCCCCCTCGGCGTGCCGGGTGACCACGGTGACCTCGTGCCCGGCGGCGGCCAGGGCGGTGGCCAGGGCGTGCACGTGCCGGCCGAGGCCGCCGACCAGCACCGGCGGGTACTCCCAGGACAGCATGAGCACCCGCTGGTGCCGGGCGGGGTGGATGTCGATCACGTCGGCGTCGGGTGACATGCGGCCCCCTTCGGGTGGTGTCCTGGGTGCGCGCCGGTAGGACACCACGATGGTGTCCGTGCGCCGGCCCGGGGTCGCGGCCCATCCTGCCGACTGCCGGATAACCAGCGGAGACGCCACCGTTGCCGGTGTGTAACGGGTGCCTATCGGGCCCGTCGGACGCGGAGCAGCTCGGCCACCGACCACGCCTGGAACGGGCATCCGGTGGCGGCGTGCGGGGCGGTGGCGTCCGCCGTCTCGCTCACCGAGCCCAGGCCGAACTCCCCCAGATGTCCGACCAGACCGACCAGCAGGTCGTCGGTGGGCAGCCCGGCCTTCCGGTACGCCTCGACGAACGGCCCGATCAGCCACGGCCAGACCGTGCCCTGGTGGTAGGCGCCGTCCCGCTCGGCCGGCCCGCCCCGGTGCCGGGGCGCGTACTCCGGCGCGTCGGGGGCGAGGCTGCGCGGCCCCAGCGGGGTGAACAGCCCGGCCGCCACCCGACGCAGCGCCACCGGGTCCGGCTCCAACGGCGCGTACGGCAGCGACCAGGCGAGCAGCTGGTTGGGGCGCAGCAGGTCGTCGTCGTGGTGCGCCGCCCCACCCAGCGGGTACGCGGGGGCGGGCGCGTCCACCACGTCGTGCAGCCAGCCCGCCGGGGTGGGGAACCGCTTGCCGAACGCCTCCCGGGCCCGGTCGTGCAGCCGCCACAGCTCGTCCGGGTCCTGCCCGGCCAGCTCGGTCAGCTCCGCCAACCCGGCCAACCCGTTGATCCACAACGCGTTCACCTCGACCGGCTTGCCGACCCGGGGGGTCACCGGCACCCCGTACACCCGGGCGTCCATCCAGGTCAGCGCGGTGCCCGGGGTGCCGCCCTGGGTGATCAGCCCGTCGTCCGGGTCGACGGCGATGCCGTACCGGGTGCCGGCCAGGTGCGCGCGCACCACCCCGTGCAGTGCCGGCAGCAGCTCGTCGCCCAGGTCGGTGTCGCCGGTGACGGTGACGTGCCGGCCCACCGCGTGCAGGAACCACAGCGTCGCGTCGACGGTGTTGTACTCCACCCGGCCGGTGTCGGCGGTGTTGGCCAGCATCCCCTCCGACAGCGTCGCCGCGTACGCCCGCAGCAGCTCCCGCCCCTCGTCGGCCCGCCCGGTGCACAGGAACAACCCCTCGTACGAGGTCATCGTGTCCCGCGACCAGGCGCCGAACCAGGGGTACCCGGCGACCACGTCCGGCCCGGCGGGGGTACGCACCACGAACGCGTCGGCGGCCAGCGCCAGGGTCGCGTCCACCGCGTCGGCCGGCTTCGCCGCCGCCACCACCGCCCGGTGCCGCTGCCGGGCCGCCGCCACCACCTGCGTCGCCGGGGGCGGCTCCTCGGCCAGGTCACCGGCCCAGGCCAGCACCGACACGGTGTCCCCGGGGTGCTCCAGCGCGCCGGAGAACCGTCCAGCGCACCACAGGTCCTCGTCGGGGTGCAGCCCCCGGGCGGCCTCCTCGCGGTGGTGCACGCCCAGCCACCACTGCCCCTCGGGCGTCCAGTCCGGGCCGGCGAGGCGGAACGCCCCCTCGACCACCGCGCCGCCGTCGGCCGGTTCCACCCGGGGCGTCGGCCCGTCGGCCCGCCGTTCGCCGTGCGCGTCGCGCCAGGTGCAGGCGGCCGAGAGGTCCAGCCGGACCGGGCCGCCGGCCACCAGCCGGTGCACCACCGCCACGGCGGACCGGCCGTACGTCATGGCCAACTCCCGCTCGATCACCACGTCGCCGATCCGCCACCGCCAGCGGGGCAGCCCGTCGACCAGGTCGAACCGTTCGAGGTACTCGAAGCCGCGCGGGTCGACCACCCCGGAGTTCCACTCGTGTGCGCCGAGCCGGACCCGGGCCCCGGACGGCAGGACCACCGCCGGGTCGAGGCTGACCAGACCCACCCGGCGGGCCGCCGGGGTCTCCCCGGCGACCACCAGCAGACCGTGGTAGCGGCGGGTCCGCAAACCGCTCACCGTGCCCATGGCGTACCCGCCGAGACCGTCGGTGACCAGCCATTCCCGGGTCGCCCCGTCGGCCAGTGCACCGCAGACCCCCGGCCCGAAACCGAACTCGATCAACTTCTTTCCTCCTGTGGCGGCGAGGTGTAACACGCCACGACGACAATGGCCGCTGTGGTCAAGTACCCCGGCGGCGTCGAAAATGTGCAGGTGTTCACCGACAGATCGCCCTCCGACGCCCCGTCCCCCGACGCCGAGCGGCTCCGGCTCGCCCAGGCCGACGCCGGGGAGCAGGACTGGCGCGCATGGGGTCCCTATCTGTCCGAGCGGGCGTGGGGGACGGTACGGGAGGACTACAGCGAGCACGGCACGGCGTGGGACTACTTCCCCCACGACCACGCGCGGTCCAGAGCCTACCGGTGGAACGAGGACGGCATGGCGGGCGTCTGCGACGACCGGCAGACGTTCTGTTTCGCGCTGGCGCTGTGGAACGGGGTCGACCCGATCCTCAAGGAGCGGATGTTCGGCCTCGGCGGTGACGGCGGCAACCACGGCGAGGACGCCAAGGAGTACTGGTGGTACCTCGACAGCACCCCCACCCACTCGTGGATGCGCTGGCGCTACCACTACCCGCAGGCCGCCTTCCCGTACGACGAGCTGGTCGCCGTCAACGCCCTGCGCGGCCGGGACGAGACCGAGTACGAGCTGGTCGACACCGGCATCTTCGACGACGACAGGTACTGGGCGGTCACCGTCGACTACGCCAAGGCGTCCCCGACCGACCTGTGCATCCTGATCACGGTCGCCAACCGGGCCGACGAGGCGGCGACCCTGCACGTGCTGCCGACGCTGTGGTTCCGCAACACGTGGGCCTGGGGTCCGCCCGGCGCGGACCGGGTGCCCCGGCTGGCCGGCGAGGGTGCCCGGCTCGTCGGCGAGCACTGGGTGCTGGGGCAGCTCCTGCTGGAGGGGGACGGCTCGCCGACCCCGCTGCTGTGCGACAACGACACCAACGCCGAGCGGCTGTGGGGGCTGGCCGGCCGCTCGCCGTACCCGAAGGACGGGATCAACGACCACGTGGTGGCCGGCGCGGCCACCGTCAACCCGGACCGGGAGGGGACCAAGGGCGCCCTGCACTACGTGCTGGAGGTGCCGGCCGGCGGGCAGCGGCAGATCCGGCTGCGGCTGACCCGCACCGCGCCGCCGCCCGGGGCCGCCGCGCCGCCCCCGGCGGAGCTGGGGGCCGGCTTCGACGCCGTGGTGTGGGCCCGGCGGGCCGAGGCGAACCGCTTCTTCGCCGGGGTGATCCCGGCGGCGGCCAGCGCCGACGAGGCGCTGGTGGCCCGGCAGGCGATCGCCGGGCTGATGTGGGGCAAGCAGTTCTACCACTTCGACGTCAAGCGGTGGCTGGAGGGCGATCCGGGCTCGACGCCGCCGGCCGGCCGCCGGCACGGGCGCAACAGCGCCTGGTGGCACATGACCAGCTTCGACGTGATCTCCATGCCGGACCCGTGGGAGTATCCCTGGTACGCCGCCTGGGACCTGGCCTTCCACTGCGTCACCATCGCCCGGGTCGACCCGGGCTTCGCCAAGGCGCAGGTGCTGCTCCTGCTCCGCGAGTGGTACCTGCACCCCAACGGCCAGATCCCGGCGTACGAGTGGGCGTTCGGTGACGTGAACCCGCCGGTGCACGCCTGGGCGGCGCTGAAGGTGTTCGAGATCGACGGCGGGCGCGACCACGAGTTCCTCGCCCGGGTGATGCACAAGCTGCTGCTCAACTTCACCTGGTGGGTCAACCGCAAGGACACCGGCGGCAACAACCTGTTCGAGGGCGGTTTCCTCGGGCTGGACAACGTCGGTCCGTTCGACCGTTCGGCCGCGCTGCCGGTGGCCGGGGTGCTGGAGCAGTCCGACGGCACCGGCTGGATGGCGATGTACGCCCTCAACCTGCTGGACATGGCGATCGTGCTGGCCGAGCACGACCGGGCGTACGTGGACACGGCGACGAAGTTCTTCGAGCACTTCGCCTACATCGCCGCCGCCGGCTACTCGCAGGGGCTGTGGGACGCCGAGGACGCGTTCTTCTACGACGTGCTGCGCCTGGCCGACGGCACCCAGGTGCCGTTGAAGGTCCGTTCGGTGGTGGGGCTGCTGCCGCTGGCGGCCACCACCCGGCTGTCCGCGCGGACCCTGCACCGCCTGCCCGAGTTGGGGGCCCGGCTGCGCTGGTTCCTCAGCCAACGTCCCGAGTACGCCGACGTGATCGGGTCGCGGCGGCTCGGCCCGGACGGCCGCCAGCAGCGGCTGCTGTCCATGGTCGGCCCGGAGCAGGTGGTCCGGTTGCTGGCCCGGATGCTCGACCCCGACGAGTTCCTCTCCGACTACGGCCTGCGCACGCTGAGCCGGGCCCACCTGGACAAGCCGTTCGCGGTCGACCTGGGCGGGCAGGAGTTCTGCGTCGGCTACGAGCCGGCCGAGTCGACCAGCGGCTTGTTCGGCGGCAACTCCAACTGGCGCGGCCCGATCTGGATGCCGACGAACTTCCTGCTGATCAGCGCGTTACGTGACTACGCGGCGTTCTTCGGCGACGACCTGCAGGTGGAGTACCCGACCCGGTCGGGACGCAAGTGCACCCTGGACGAGATCGCCGACGACCTGTCCGCCCGGTTGATCTCCCTGTTCACCCGGGACGGCTGGGGCCGCCGGCCGATCTACGGCGCGTGTCAGCTCTTCCAGACCCATCCCGACTGGCGGGACCTGATCGCGTTCCCCGAGTACTTCCACGGCGACAACGGCGCGGGCCTCGGGGCCTGGCACCAGACCGGGTGGACGGCGCTGGTGGCCGACCTGATCCTGACCCTGCGCCGGAACAACCCGGATGTGCCGGGCGGGGCGGGACGCTAGCGTGTCCGTCGGCCGCCCGGCCGGGCGGCCGACGGATCGGGGAGGAGCCGGGATGGGTGCGGATGTGACCGGGGCGACGTCGGACGGGGCCGGGACGGTCGCCGGTGGGCGCGCGACGACGTTGATCTTCGACGCCGACGACACGCTGTGGGAGAACAACGTCCTGTTCGAGCGGGTGATCGACGACTTCCTGGACTGGGTCGACCACCCCACCCTCGACCGGGCGCAGATCCGCACCGTGCTCGACGACATCGAGCGGGCCAACGCGGTGGCCCACGGGTACGGCAGCAAGGTCTTCCTGCGCAGCCTCGGCGAGTGCCTGGAGCGGCTGCGGGAGCGGCCGGCCACCGACCGGGAACGCGCGGACATCGACCGGCTGGCCACCGCGCTGGTCAACCACCAGGTCGAGCTGATGCCCGGGGTCGCCGACACCCTCGACGCCCTGGCCACCCGCTACGACCTGCTGCTGCTGACCAAGGGGGACCGCCAGGAGCAGCAGCGCAAGCTGGACGCCTGCGGCCTGCTGCACCACTTCGGCGCGGCGCACATCGTGGCCGAGAAGGACACCGGCACCTACCGGTGGCTGGCCCGGGAGCACGGGTTCGCACCGGCCGACGCCTGGATGATCGGCAACTCCCCGAAGTCGGACATCCTGCCGGCGCGGGCGGCCGGGATGCGGGCGGTGTTCATCCCCAACGAGAACACCTGGGTGCTGGAGGACGACGATCTCGACCCGGCCGACACCGGGGTGATGCGGCTGGCCGCCTTCCCCGATCTGCTCGCCCACTTCTGAGAGCCAACAGCGTCCGGCCGGCTGGCCGTGTCACGTCCCGATGCCGCAATTGCGCCCCGGCGGCAATCACCTCAGCGACCCCGTCCGCCTGCTTGCCCGGCCCTCCGGCGGCTGCCTAACCTGGGCCGGCGTTCACGACCGATCGGGGTGGTCGGGAACGCGCCGAAGTCCGGCACCGGGGCACCGGGGAGCTGAGTGCTGGCGGGCCTGGTCCGCGTGCCGGGCCCGACGGGACCGGCCTGACCCGCCCGTCGCGCCCGCACCGGCGCGAACCGCTGCCGGGCCGGACGGCTGGCGGTCAGGGTCGGGGAGTTGCGGACCCGACCCTGACCCACCCACCGCGCGACGCGCCCCACCCGCCCCGGGGCGGGTGGGGCGTCGCAGAACCGCCGGCGGTGCGATCATGGGCGGAATGCGGACCACACCCGGGACGGCCCGGCGCGACACGGACCCGGCGGCGGGCCGGGGCCGGCCGATCCCGCCACCGAACCGGGCCTCCCGGTTGACCACCCTGCCCGCCGCGACCCGGCAGGTCGTCATCGTCACCGGCACCGGCTACCCGACCACCTACGCCACCCTGGAGACGTTCCACCGGGCGGGCGGCCACTGGGTGCCGGTCTCCGCCCCGCTGCCCGCCCGGCTGGGCGCGAAGGGCTTCAGCGACCACCACACCGAGGGGGTGGCGACCACCCCGACCGGGGTGTATTCGTTCGGCCCCACCATGTACGGCATCGCCGCCGACCCGGGCGTCCGGTTCCCGTACCACCGGGTGGTCACGAACGACTGGTGGAACGAGAACCCCGACTCGCCGGCCTACAACACGTTCCAGCACAGCAGCACGAACCCCGGCGGCTACAGCGAGGCGCTGTGGCGGGAGGTGCCGGCGTACACCCACTTCGCGGTGATCACCTACAACATGCCGCCGAACGTGGCGAAGCCGGTGCCGGACGCGGGCAGCGGCATCTTCCTGCACGAGTTCAGCAGCCCAGCCGGCGGCCCGACCGCCGGCTGCGTCAGCCTGTCCCACGCCGACCTGGTGTCGGTGCTGCGCTGGCTGGACCCGCGGCACACGCCACGCATCGTGATCTGCCCGGCGGCCAACCTCGGCCGCTACTGACCGACCGGGCCTCAGCTCCGGCCGGAGTCGACGCCCGGGTGGGGGCGGGGCCGGCGGACGCCGACCCCGCCGGGGTTCAGGAGATCTCGTTGCGGACGATCGCCACCGCGACCCGGCAGAACTCGTCCATGTCGGGGCGGAAGCCGGCGGCGATGTCCGGGTGCAGCCCGGAGCGGGTCTCGTCGAGCAGCCGTTGGCAGACCTGCTCGACCGGTTCGCCCGCGTAGCTGGCGCGGACCCGGTCGGTGGCGGCCTGCAGGGCCGAGGTCAGCTGATCCTCCAGCGGGCCGCGCAGCTTCTGCTGCACCGGGTCGAGCCCGCGCGGGTCGAGCGTGACATGTGGCTCCGACATCGGTGCTCCCTTCGTCGGCGTCCGCGGTACCCCACCGCGGGCGTCGGTCAAACCACGGCTGGCGCGGCGGCCACCCGGACCTGGTACGAGAGGTTCTCCGCCGGTTCCTCCCGGTACGACAACCGGCGGATCTGCCGGTCGTCGGTGTAGAGCGCGACGTCGACCAGGACCCCGAGGTGGGCCAACCCGATGTTGGCCACCCGCTTCTTGTCCTGGAGCACCGCGCACACCCCGCCCAGCAGGGTGCTGGCGTCGGAGGTGCGGTGCCCGGGTGGGCACCGCAGGATCAGGTCGACCTCGACCGGCCCGGCCAGCGGCGTCCAGCCGGTCTGCTGGGCCGCGGCGCAGGCCGCCTCGAGCAGGGCGCGTACCCTCGTCGCCTGCCGATGGCCGGCGGCGAAGATGGACAGCGCCTCGGTTTTCACCGGTGGCAGGCCGCTCACCTCGAACGTCAGGGCGAGAGCGCGGGTGTCCTGCACCACGGGGCACCTCCTCGTTGAGGACGATCCTGCCCGGACCGGGGGCGCGCAGTGGGAGTTCGCGGGAGAACCCACCGAACGGGCAGGCTGATGTCGGCCGGAGGCGTATCGACTACGACGGCGACGCGCTGGCTTGGTGGAGTGAGTGCGTCAACGCTAGTGCACACGGCACGCCCGGGGACAGCCCACCGCGCCCGCCATCCGGACAGTCGTCGACAAGCCGACGGGACGCGCGATGCCGGTCGGGACGCGCGATGCCGGTCGGGACGGGGGCGGCGCGGTTGGTCGACTCCTTGGGGTCGATGTTGCGGTGTCCGCCGCACCTCGATACCGCTGTACCGCCCCAACTGAGTCGATCTTGCCGGCCGGGTCAGTGCCGCTTGGCGTAGCCGACGAACGCGGTCCAGGCCGTACGGTCGAACTGGAGGGTGCCGCCCTCGCGGTCCTTGGTGTCACGCACAAGCACCCGGCCGGGCAGGTTGTCGGCGAGCTCGACGCACGATCCGCCGTTGCCGCCGGACCTGGTCGACTTCCGCCACTGCGGGGTCATCATGTCCATGGCTTCGCCACTTCCTCGATCAGCTCGATTGCCTGCCGGCGGGGGAGCGCCTCGTTCCGCACGATCTCCCACGTCCTGGCCAGCGTAGCGACATCGGTAGGCGTATCGACGATCTGCGCGGTGAGCTGGTTGTCCGCGTAGGCCACCCGCTCGCCGTCGGGCATCTCGGCGATGATGAACTGCCCGCCCAGCCCCAGGTACATGCCGGCGTCGGTCGGCACGATGTGCACCTGCACGTGCTCCTCGGCGGTCAACCGGGCCAGGTGCTCGCACTGCTCGATCATCAGCCCCGGCTGGTCGAGCACCGGCCGACGCAGCACCGCCTCGTCGATGACGCAGATGAGCTGCGGTGGTCGTTCCCGCCGCAGGATCGCCTGCCGTTCGAGCCGGGACGCCACGATCCGGTCGACGTCGTCCGGGGCGAACCGGCCACCGGCCAGCGTCGCGCGGGCGTGCCAACCGGCCAAGCTCGCCCTGCTCACCGAGTACCGCAGGGACCGCACCGGGCTGCTGGTCTACCTCGGCACCCTGATGCACGAGGCGACCAACCAGCTCGCCCAACTGCACCCCGGGCACCCGCCGGCCCGGATGACCGAACGTTTCCTGTCCTGGGCCAGGGTCCGGCGCTGAAACCGCCCGCACGGGCACGACCCGGACGCCGGTGACGCGCCTGCGCCGGGCCCGGCCGCACCCGGCCCGACTCCGGTTACCGGCAGGTTTCACGACTTCGCAGGTCGGGCAGTGTAGGCCCACGGAACGGCCCGGGGCGGCGTGTTTCCGCACTTCACCGGCCCGGTAACGGCTTGCCGTGCACCGGGGCACGGGTGACCTCCCCGGTTTTCGCCGAAGAGAGGGGAGGGGCGATGACGGACCCCGGAACGGCCCGACACCGGCGTCGGCCGGTGCTCCGGGCCGGGGCGGCCGCCGCCGCGCTGGCGCTGGTCGCGCCGCTGGCCGCGTGCGGCGCCGACGACGGTGGCGGTGGTACGCCCACGATCAACCTGTACTACCCGCCCGAGCAGAACCTGCAGAAGGTCGTCGACGACTGCAACACCCGCGCCGAGGGGCGCTACAAGATCGCCTACCGGGTGTTGCCCCGGCAGGCCGACGACCAGCGGGTGCAGCTCGTCCGCCGGCTGGCCGCCGAGGACACCGGGATGGACGTGCTCGGTCTCGACGTCACCTGGACCCAGGAGTTCGCCAGCGCCAAGTGGATCCGCGAGTGGACCGGGCAGGACAAGAGCGAGGTTGAGCAGGGCACCCTGGCGGGCCCGTTGGACACCGCCCGCTACGAGGACAAGCTCTACGGGGCGCCGAAGAACACCAACGTGCAACTGCTCTGGTACCGCAGCGACCTCGTCCCGCAGGCCCCGAAGAGCTGGGACGACATGATCACCGCCGCCAAGGACCTCAAGGGGCAGGGCAAGCCGTACCGGGTGCTCACCATGGGCGCGCAGTACGAGGGCCTCGTGGTGCTCTACAACACCCTGGCCGAGAGCGCCGGCGGCAAGATCCTCAGCGACGACGGCAAGAAGGCCGTGATGGACGAGGGCACCGTCAAGGCCCTCGACCAGCTCCAGCGGTTCGCCACGTCGGGCGTGACGTCGCCGTCGTTCAGCAACTCCACCGAGGATCCGGTCCGGCTCGACTTCCAGTCCGGCAACGGCGCGTTCCAGGTCAACTGGCCGTTCGTCTACCCGGCGTTGCAGGAGGCCGACCCGGAGCTGGCCAAGAAGGTCAAGTGGGCCCGGGTGCCCGGCATCGACGCGAACACCCCCAGCAAGGTCACCATCGGCGGGGTCAACATGGCGGTCAGCGCCTACTCCAAGCACCCGACGGAGTCCTTCGAGGCGGCCAGGTGCATCCGGGACGCCAAGAACCAGAAGTTCTCCGCGATCAACGACGGGGTGCCCCCGACCATCGAGGCGGTCTACGACGACCCGGAGATGGACGAGGCGTACCCGATGAAGGAGACCATCCTGGAGGAGCTGAAGGAGCCGGCGGTCCGCCCGCTGACCCCCGCGTACCAGAGCATCTCCACGGTGATGTCGGCGATCCTGTCGCCGCCGTCGGCGATCCGGCCGGAGCAGACCGCCAAGGAACTGCGTAAGGCGATCTCCGACGCCCTCCAGTCCAAGGGGGTCCTGCCGTGAGCCGGCGCGCCCCGTTGAGCGAGAACAAGAAGGCCGAACGGAAGCTGGGCTGGCTGCTCTGCGCCCCGGCCGCGCTGGTCATGGTGCTGGTCACCGCGTACCCGATCATCTATTCGGTCTGGCTGTCGTTGCAGCGCTTCGACCTGCGCTTTCCCGACCAGCGCGAGTTCATCGGGCTGGAGAACTACGTCACCGTGCTCACCAACGAGTTCTGGTGGACCGCGTTCGGGGTGACCATGCTGATCACGGTGGTCACCGTCGCGGTGGAACTGGTGCTCGGCATGGGGCTGGCGCTGGTCATGCACCGCACCCTGGTCGGTCGGGGCATCGTGCGGACCGCCGCGCTCATCCCCTACGGCATCGTCACGGTCGTCGCCGCGTTCTCCTGGCGGTACGCCTGGACGCCCGGCACCGGCTACCTGGCCAACCTGTTCGACGGCAGCGCCCCGCTGACCGAGCGGGCCAGCTCGCTGGCGATCATCATGCTGGCCGAGATCTGGAAGACCACCCCGTTCATGGCCCTGCTGCTGATGGCCGGGCTGGCGCTGGTCCCGGAGGACCTGCTCAAGGCGGCCTCCACCGACGGGGCGACGGCGTGGCAGCGGTTCACCAAGGTGATGCTGCCGGTGATGAAGCCGGCCATCCTCGTCGCGCTGCTGTTCCGCACCCTTGACGCGTTCCGGGTCTTCGACAACATCTTCGTGCTCACCAACGGCGGCAACGAGACCTCGTCGGTGTCGATGCTCGCCTACAACAACCTGATCCGGGGGCTCAACCTCGGCATCGGCTCCACGATGTCCGTGCTGATCTTCATCACGGTGGCGATCATCGCGTTCGTCTTCGTGAAGCTGTTCGGCACCGCTGCCCCGGGCAGCGACGACGGGGAGAGGCGCTGACATGGCCGACACCACCACCCGGGCGAAGCTGCGCTGGGGCCTGATCGACGTCATCGTCGTCGTCTTCGCTCTGGTTCCCGTGCTCTGGATCGCCTCACTGTCGTTCAAGACCCCGGCCACCCTCACCGACGGCAAGTTCTGGCCCCGGGAGTGGACGCTGGACAACTACAAGACCATCTTCGACACCGACCAGTTCGTCCGCGCCCTGGTCAACTCCATCGGTATCGCCCTGATCGCCACGCTCATCGCGGTGGTCCTCAGTGCGATGGCCGCGTACGCGATCAGCCGGCTCGACTTCCCCGGCAAGCGGCTGCTGGTCGGGGTGTCCCTGCTGATCGCGATGTTCCCGCAGGTGTCGCTGGTGTCGCCGCTGTTCGAGATCGAACGGCAGCTCGGCCTCTTCGACACCTGGCCGGGGCTGATCCTGCCGTACATCACCTTCGCCCTGCCGCTGGCGATCTACACGCTGTCGGCGTTCTTCAAGCAGATCCCGTGGGACCTGGAGAAGGCGGCGAAGATGGACGGCGCGACCCAGGGGCAGGCGTTCCGGCGGGTCATCGCCCCGCTGGCCGCGCCGGGGCTGTTCACCACGGCGATCCTGGTCTTCATCTTCTGCTGGAACGACTTCCTGTTCGCCATCACGCTCACCTCCACCGAGCGGGCCCGGACGGTGCCGGTGGCGCTGTCGTTCTTCACCGGCGAGTCGCAGTTCGAGGACCCCACCGGGGCGATCTGCGCCGCCGCCGTGGTGATCACCATTCCGATCATCGCGTTCGTGCTGTTCTTCCAGCGCCGCATCGTCTCCGGTCTGACCTCCGGCGCCGTCAAGGGATAGGTGACAACAATGGCTGACATCGTGCTGGACAAGGTGAGCAAGAGTTTCCCCGACGGCACCGTGGCGGTGCAGGACGTCGACCTGGAGATCGCCGACGGTGAGTTCGTCATCCTGGTCGGCCCGTCCGGCTGCGGGAAGTCCACCACCCTCAACATGATCGCCGGGCTGGAGGACATCAGCTCCGGGGAACTGCGCATCGGCGGCGAACGGGTCAACGACAAGGCGCCCCGGGACCGGGACATCGCGATGGTGTTCCAGTCGTACGCGCTCTACCCGAACATGACCGTCCGGGAGAACATGGCGTTCCCGCTGCGGCTGGCCAAGCTCGACAAGGAGACCATCACCGCCAAGGTCGAGGAGGCGGCGAAGGTGCTGGAGCTGACCCCGCTGCTGGACCGCAAGCCGGCCAACCTCTCCGGCGGGCAGCGGCAGCGGGTGGCGATGGGCCGGGCCATCGTCCGGCAGCCCAAGGCGTTCCTGATGGACGAGCCGCTGTCCAACCTGGACGCCAAGCTGCGGGTGCAGATGCGCACGGTGGTGTCCCGGTTGCAGAAGAAGCTCGGCACCACCACCGTCTACGTGACCCACGACCAGACCGAGGCGATGACCCTCGGCGACCGCGTAGTGATCATGCGGGGCGGCGCGATCCAGCAGGTCGGCCCGCCCCAGGAGCTGTACGACCACCCCCGCAACCTGTTCGTCGCCGGGTTCATCGGCTCGCCGTCGATGAACTTCCTGCACGCCGCCGTGGAGGACGGGAAGCTGCGGACCGCCCTGGGTGACGTGCCGATCGGCGAGCGCATCCGCCGCGAGTTGGAGGGGGCCGACGCGCCCCGGGAGCTGATCCTGGGCATCCGTCCCGAGCACTTCGAGGACGCCGAGCTGATCGACGACGAGGCGCGGGCCCGGGGCATGGAGTTCACCGCCCCCGCCGAGATCGTCGAGTCGATGGGCTCCGACAAGTACGTCTACTTCACCGTCGAGGGGCAGCGGGCCAGCGCCGCCGAGCTGGAGGAGCTGGCCGCCGACGCCGGGGCCGACTTCAGCGGCGGCGGCGGCAACCTGGTGACCCGGCTGTCGGCCGAGTCGCCGGTGCAGGAGGGCGAGGACCGGCGGGTCTGGTTCAACCTGGAGAAGATCCACCTGTTCGACCCGTCGACCGGCCGGAACCTGACCCTGCACGAGGGCCGGTCGGCCGGCGCGCTCGGCGACTGACCCACCCCCCTCACCCCGGATCGGTGGCCGCACGCCC
>NZ_MZMV01000101.1 GCF_002210435.1 Micromonospora wenchangensis | reverse complement strand
AGGTGTCGACGCCGCCACGCCGGCTGCCACCGCCGCCGCCGGGGGTGCCGGCGGCCCGGCTGCCGGACCGGGCGGCCCGCACCGTGCCGCCGGGCGTCCGCCCCGGTCCGTCCGGAGTGGACCCGGCGGCCGACGACGGGTCCGGAGCCCCGGCCGGTGCGCCGGACATCGTCCCGACCGCCGCCGGGACGCCGCGCCGGCTGCCGCCCCCTCCGCCCGGGGTGGCCGGGGCGAAGCTGCCGACCGCCCCGAGACCACCGGCCGCGCCGGCCGACGGGGCCACCCAGGTCTCCGGTCGTCCGGCCTTCCCGCCCCGGCGCGACACGCGTGCCGCGCCGCACACCAGCGCCCTGGTCGCCGCCGACGGGTCGGTCGACTCCGTGCTGCCCGGCGCGCCGGCCACCGGGGGGCGGGTCGGCTCCCGGGCCGCCGCCGCGACCGTCGAGCCCGACGAGGTCAGCCCGCAGGCGGTCCGGCCCCGGGTGGCCACCGTCGGTGCGAGGGCGTCCACCCGGCGACGGCAACCCGGCGACCTGATCTGCGGCGAGTGCGGCGAGGGCAACGCGCCGACCCGCCGGTTCTGTAGCCGGTGCGGCGACTCGCTGCGGACCGCCCAGGTGGTGCGTCGACGCTGGTGGCAGCGCCTGCTGCCGCGCCGCGGCCCCCGGGTCACCGCGGCCGGGACCCGTCCGGGCGCGCCCGGCGGCGGCCGACCGGGTGGGGTCGGGGGCGTGCTGCACGCGATCTACCAGCGGTCGAACGCGGTCGCCGCGGTGCTGCTCTTCGCGATCGGGGTGGCGTACCTGATCTACCCGCCGCTGCGGGAGCGGATCAACGGGGCGGTGTCCGGGCCGGTGACCGGGGCGCGGGACTGGGCCGACCGGAAGATCAACCCCCGGTTCGTGGCGGTCCGGCCGGTGCAGGTCACCGGCGGTGCGTCGGTCCGCGACCACGGGCCGGAACTGAGCGTCGACCAGTACCGCAACACGCACTGGCAGGTGCGCTGGGACAAGGAGAAACCGCCGACGGTCACCCTGCGCTTCGCGGCGAAGGTCGACCTGGAGCGGCTGATCGTCACCGCCGGCACGGCCGAGGACTACACCGCGACCCACCGGCCGATGACCCTGCACCTCGTCTACTCCACCAACCGGTCGGACACCCTCACCGTCGAGGACACCGGGGAGCCCCAGACCTTGAGCCTCGACGAAGCCGACGGGGTCACCAGCGTGCAGATCCAGGTCACCGACGTGCACCGGGCCGAGAAGGGCACCGACGTGACGGTCAGCGAGTTCGAGTTCTTCGCCCGGGAGTGAGCGGTCGCCGGGCAGCGGGTGACGTCGGGGCACCGGGCCCCGGCGGCGGCACCCGACAACCACCACCACCGTCGGCCGACCGGCCCGACGGTCCCACGTCGGAGGTGTATCCGTGACAGAAGTCGCCATCGCCCTGAACACCACCGCGAACATGATCGGGTTCGCGCAGGGGCAGGCCAAGGGGTTGACGGACGGGGTGTTCCAGGTCAACGGGTTCAGCAACGCCGGGTTCCGGACCGAGGTGCCGCTGAACCAGTTGATCTCACCGGTGCCGATCGCGCACGGCCAGCTCGTCATGGTCCAGGGCGGCCAGTCCCGGCAGCACGTCTACTGGCTGCGCTACCTGCGGCGGGGCATCGGGGTCACCGACAAGAAGCGGGTCTGCGTGGAGCTGCTGGTGCGCTTCACGACCTTCGACTACGTACCGAAGGACGGTGAGGGTGGCCCGACCGCGCAGGAGCGGGCGATCCTGCGCGACTACCCGCTCTGGGGGATCACCGACCTGAGCGTGTCGCTGATGGCGACCGGCCGGGGGCGGAACCCGTTCAACAAGTTCAACGAGTCCGGCAGCCTGACCTTCGACGTGGCCGCCGTCAACGACGGCATGCCCCACCTGCGGATCAACTACCGGGTGCAGCACCAGGCGAAGAACCTGCTGGGCGCGCCCCTCGGGTTGAGCCACAACGACGTCGGCGCGTTCCTGGTGCACAGCAACGGCAGCTTCGAGATCAACCCGGGGGAGGGGCGGACCGAGAAGCACTTCCGGATCACCCCGCTCAGCGGCAGCGTGCACGACCGCCCGACCCGGGTCGTGCCGGACGACGAGGACGGCCAGCCGGTCACGACGGGCGTGCTCAGGGCCCAACGCATCGAGCTGGGTGGGATCGACCACGGCGGCCGGATGCTCGACCCGCACGAGCACAAGGGCATGAAGGTGATCGGCTTCGAGCGGATGGACGGCCCGAACACCGTCACCGTCCACAACGACGGTCAACCGCCGGTGGTCGCCACGGCGGCGGACGACGAGGGCCACGAGACGTCGCTGCGGCTGGAGTACGTCCGCGACGGCGCGGTGCTGGGCCGGAAGGTCCGCACCAAGATCAAAGCGTTGCTGCTGCTGCGGTTCACCATGGTCCCGTACGTCACCGCGCCCGACGGCGGCCACCGGCAGATCGTCTACGTGGGCGGGGTCCGCTACACCGCCTTCCGCAACGTCTCGCTGCGGGTGCTGGAGGTGGGACACGGCGATCCGGTGGTGGTCGGCGAGAAGGGCCGGGAGTACGACGTCGACGCGGTCAAGAACCGGCACCACGAGGAGTCGACGCTGTTCTTCGGGCCGTACGTCGAGGAGGTGCCGGGCCAGGTCGGGGTGCAGCTACGCATCGACTGGACGGCCGAGCACGCCGGTGCCGACGGGCGGTCCCGCCAGCACAGCAACAAGGGCCGGTTCCGGCTCGGGACCGACCCGTCCGGCAGCCCGGTGCTCCGCCTGCTCGACGCCGACAGCAACAAGTACTTCACCGTCACGGGCTGAGGGAGAGACGACCGATGAACTATCCGGAGACCTTCGACACCACCGGCCCGGCCAGCCTCGACGACGCGTACGCCTATCTGAGCTGGGCGGCGGTCAGCGCGCACGGCATCCTCGCCGGGCAGCCGGAGGCCGGCTGGGAGCAGGTGCCGGACCTGCTCGGGCAGGGCTGGGGCGACCCCGGGTGGTACCAGCGCAACGGCTGGCTGGCCGACTTCTACGACACCGTCTACCACCACGCCAGCGCCTTCCCGCCGGTGCAGATCTTCGCCGTCGACGAGCTGGGGGAGCCGGCGACGGAGATGGCCCGGGTGATCGACTCGGTGACCCAGAACTGGATCGCCGCCGCGCACCAGGCCGCCGAACAGGACGGCTACGAGCAGGCCGCCGACCAGGACGGCTACGACCAGCACGGCTACGACCAGGACGGGCAGCCCTACGACCAGCACGACCAGGACGGCTACCAGCAGCAGGAACACGGGCCGGACGGGTCGGCGTACCCCACCGGGCAACCGGAACCCGGCGACCAGGTCGGGCCGGCCGACCATGTCGAGCCGGTCGGGCCGACGCCGGAGCCGCTCGTCGACCTCGACCCGGAGGCCGCCCGGGAGGTGCTCGACCGGGTGGTCGACGACGAGGTGGACGACCTCTCGGTGGCCGACCAGCGGGTCCTGGCCACGGTGCTGACCGTCGAGAAGTTCCAGTACCTGGCCCGCGAGTACAAACTGGTGTGATCCGACCGGTGCCGGGCCGGGAGCGCGCGACCAGCGGCTCCCGGCCCGGCACCGGCGGGCCCGATGGACCGACCGGCCATCGTCGCGCCCGGGGCCCGTCGACCGGTCGAGCAGGGACGTCACCCCGTGACCAGCATCGAGTACGAGCCGGAGGAGCTGTCCGGCAACCGGTTCGCCGTGACCGGCTTCCGGGACGCCGGCCTGCCGGTCGGGGAGTTCCTCGCCGACGAACTGTGGCCCGACCGGTTCGACGGCGCGGTGTGGCTGGACCGGGGCACCCGGACCCACCGGCACTGCTACTGGCTGCGCTACCGCTACCAGGGGCCGGGGGGCCGCAAGCTGGTCGCGGCGGAGTTCCTGATCCGGTTCGGCACCTTCCCCTACCAGCCCCGTCCCGGCACCGACCGGTACTCGCCCCGTTCCGCGCCACCGCTGCCAGGACTGTGGGGGATCGAGGACCTGAGCATCTCGCTACGGGACACCGGTGCCGGCGGCCGGAACCCGTTCAACAAGTTCAACGACCCCGGCCACCTCGTCTTCGAGCCGACGATGGTGTTCGCCCCCGCCGCCGGCACCGGTGCCCCGGTGCCGGCGATCCGGATCGGGTACCGGGTCCGGCACGCGGAGAACCAGGTGCTCGGCCCGGCGGTCGCCCCGGGCCACCAGGAGACCGGGGCGCTGACCGTGCACAGCGACGGCGGGATCACGCTGGAACCGGCGTCCGGGCCCTCGTCGTGGCGGCTGGTCCCGGTCGGCGGCGCGGTGCACGGGCGGCCGCTGGTCGGGGCCGACCCGCCGCCCACCCGCAGCCTCACCGTCTACCGGGCGACAGGCGTCACCGTCCCGCCGCCGGTGACCGCCATGCGGGTGCTGACCGGCCGGGCCCGCCGGGGCGCGGTCGAGGTGCAGGGATTCGAGCGGGTGGCCGGCCCGCCGCAGATCGAGGTGTGGCACGAGGGGCATCCGCGCTGGCACCGCGCGTCGATGGGCGTCGACACCCGGGACGACGGCATGATCGTGGAGTACGCCCGGCCCGGCGACCCGGCCGAGGGCCCGCGGGCCGGCCGGGTCCGGGCCCGCCTCGCGTTGCGCCTGCTCACCTGCTCGTACCTGGTCGAGTCGAACGAGTTCGCCGACGCCGTGGTCTTCCACCACGGCCGCCGGCACCCCGGGTTCGCCGACGTGTCACTGCGTCCGCTGCCCGACGACGCCGACCCCGGCCCGCCCGGGACGGTCGGCTCCCGGCTGCGGTTCGTCCCCGAGTGGTACGACGGCCCGGACGGCGACCTGCCGGGCCTGCTCGTCCGCTGGTCGGAGGTGGCGGTGGCCCCGACCACGGGCCCCGGCACCCCGCTCGGCGGCACGTTCCTGATCACCGTGGACGCCTCCGGCGGGCCGCTGGTCCGCTTCGGCGACGAGCAGACCTACCGGCACCTGACCGTGACGAACTGAGCGGAGGACACCGTGCCGAGTCGGATGCGGCTGGTCGGCTACCGACCCGACCCACCGGTGGGCGACGCCTTCACGGTGACCGGGTTCGCCGGTGCCGGCTTCCCCGAGCAGGCGACCCTGCGGGACCTGGTCACCCCGGCGCAGCCCTACCTCGCCGGCACCGGCATGGTGCGGGGCGAGCAGCAGCGGCGGCACTCGTACTGGCTGCGCTACCTGCGCCGGCGGGGCGGGCCGACCGGCCCGAAGCGGGTCTGCGTGGACCTGCTGGTCCGGTTCACCACCTTCGACTACGTGCCCGCCGACGTCGGGGCCGGCCCGGCGTCGTCCCGGCAGGCCGCGCTGGCGTCCTTCCCCTGCTGGGGCGTCGCCGACCTGAGCGTGTCACCGCACGCCGTCACGGCCGGCCGCAACCCGTTCAACAAGTTCAACGAGGTGGGTTCGCTGGTGTTCACCGCCCGGCTGGAGGCCGGCCACGGGACGATGCCGGCGGTCCGGGTCGGCTACCGGGTGCACCACGAGCGGACCACCGTCGACGGGGTGCCGCTGACCCCGGAACACGACGAGGTGGGGTCGTTCCTGGTGCACAGCGACGGGCTCTTCGAGGTGGCCGACCGGTCCCTGGAGACTCGGACCCACTTCCTCGTCACCCCTGTCGACGCCGGGGTGCACGACCGGCCGTCGGTGCCCCCGGCCGACGCCCGGCGACCCGGCGGGGCCCGCCCGGTGTGGCACGCGACCGGGCTCACCGCCGCCCCGGCCGAGCCGGCCGCGCCCCGGCTGACGCCGTACGCCGACGACACCGTCGTGGTGACCGGCTTCGACGGGCTGGACGGCCCGCAGACGCTGACGGTCCGCGACGCGGCCGGTGAGCAGCGGACGGCGATGCTGGACCCGGCGGCCCCGGAACCCGGCGCGTTGCTGCTGGCCTACCGGGCCGACCGGGGGCCGGGCCGGGCCGGTCACGTCCGGCTGCTGCTGGCGTTCCGGTTCACCATGCACCGTTTCCTGGTCGCGCCGCCCGGGGTCGACCGTGGCACCGCCCACCGGCCCCCCGGGGACGATGCGCACGTCGACGCCTACTACGGCGACGACCCGACGGCCGACCGGGAGGCGTGGCCGGTGCTGTGGCACCGGGGGCGGCGGCACACCGGCCTGCGGCAGGTCGCGCTCCTGGTGTCCGGGGCCGACGGCGGGCCCGGCCCGCAGGCCGTGCGCAACAGCACCGGGTCGTGGACGCGACTGGTCCTCACCCCCGACTGGGAACCGGGCGGCGACGACCACCCGCCGCGACTACGGATCGGCTGGCACGCGTCGCACCAGGACGACACCGGCGCGGTCGAGGGCCGGCTGGCGTTCGACGTGGACTCCGCCGGCCGACCGACCCTGACCCCGCTGGACGACGAGAGCCGCCGCCGGTTCACCGTCACGGGCTGACCGGCAGGTCCTCGTCGCGGGCGGGCCGCAGCCGCCGGGACAACTCGGCGATCTCCCGCCGGTACGTCGCCTGCGCGGCCGCGTCGACGCCGCCGTCCGCGCCGAGCGCGACCAGCAGCCGCAGCGCGCGGACCTGGCCGAGCAGGTGACCGGTCTCCCGGTGGGTCGCCAACGCCTCCTCGGCGGTGCGGGCGGCGGTCACCGGGCCGGTGGCCCGCAACGCCTCGGCCGCCACCATCAGCGCGTGCCCCTCCCACACCCGGTAGCCGGCGGCGCGGGCGACCGCGCGGGCCTGCCTGGCCAGCGCGACCGCCTCCGTCGGATCGGTGTCCCGGTGCACCTCGGCCAGCCCGATGAGCGCCTCGACCTCCTCACCCCGGGCCCCGCCGGCGCGGGCGAGTTCGAGCGCCCGCCGGTGTTCGGTCGTCGCGGCCGGGTCACCGTTGCGCAGGTGGATCGCGCCCAGCACGTTACGGGCGGCGGCCTGCTGGGCGGGATCGCCGATCAGGTCGGCGAGGGCCAGCGCGGCGTGGGCCAGCTCGGTCGCCGGGCCCAGGTCACCGGTCTGCGCGCGCAGCGCCGCCAGCCGGCGCAGGCTCTCCGTCTCGGTCGGCCGGTAGCCGGTGCGCCGGCTCAGCTCCAGCGCCTCCCGCAGGTGGTCGAGGGCCTCGTCGTGCTGGCCGAGGGCGTGCTGCACCTCGCCCAGGTTGCTCAGGCTGATCCCGGTGCTCATCCACATCCCGGTGCTGCGGGTCAACGTCAACGCCTGCCGGAACACCTCGGCGGCCTCGCGGAGCCGTCCCATGTCCCGGTAGATCACCCCGAGGTTGCCGAGGCTGGTGCTGAGCCGTTCCGGGCCGCCGAGGCGTTCGTGGATGCTCACCGCGAGCCGGGTCAGCTCGGCCCCCTCGGCCAGCCGGCCGGCCCGCAGGTGCACCAGCCCGCAGGTGCCGTACGCCGCCGCCAGGCCCTCCGGCCAGGCCGCCCGGTGCGCCGCGTCGATCATCGCGGTGGCGTGGGACAGGCCCACCGCGTACTCGCCGCGACGCAGGTGCAGGCTGGCCAGCCCGAGCCGGCTCGCGGCCTCACCGGCGTGGTCGCCGGCCTGCTGCGCGGCGCGCAACGCGCTGGTCGCGGCGACCAGGCCGTCGCTGTGCGGGCGGAACTGGAAGTAGCCGCGCAGCGCGTCCGGGATCCGCCAGGCGGCCGGGTCGGCGTCGTTCTCGGCGGCGTGCGCGATCACCCGCATCAGGTTGGTGTGCTCCTCCTCCAGCCAGGACATCGCGCCGGTGGAGGTGGGGAACGGCGACGCCCCGGCGGCCGGCCCGGTCCCGTCGGGCGGCAACCGCACCAGGTGCGGGTAGACGGCGACGGCGGCGGCCTCGGTGCGTTGCCGGTACCAGCCGTACAGACGCCTGGTGGCGGCCCGCAGCTCCGGCCCCGGGTCCTCGGCGGTGGCGCGTTCCCGGGCGTAGAGCCGCAGCAGGTCGTGGAACGTGTACCGGCCGGGAGCCACCTGCCCGACGAGGTGCGCGGCGGCGAGCCGGTCCAGCTCGCGGGCGGCCACCGGCTCGTCGATCCCGGCCAGCGCGGCGGCGGCGGCCACCGTGACGTCCGTCCCGGGTGCCGTGCCCAGCAGCCGGAACAGCCGCCGCGCCGGGGCGGGCAGGGCGGCGTACGACAGGTCGAACGCCGCCCGGACGGCCGCTTGGTCGTCGCCCTCGATGCGCAGGTCGGCGAGCTGGTTGCCGGCGGTCAGCCGGGCGGTGTGCGCGCTGATCGACTGGTCGGGCTGGTCGATCAGGTTGGCGGCGGCGATCCGCAGGGCCAGCGGCAGCCGGGCGCAGACCGTCGCCAGCTCGGCGATCTCGGTGGCGCGGGTGACCCGCTCGGTCGGGATGATCCGGGTGAGCAGGGTGCCGGCCTCGGCGGCGGTGAGCACGTCGAGGTCGATGCGGCGCGCGCCGTCGACCGCGACGAGCCCGCTGAGCCGGTCCCGGCTGGTGATCAACGCCAGGCAGCCGGCGCTGCCCGGCAGCAGCGGGCGCACCTGGTCGGCGCTGGCGGCGTTGTCCAGCACCACCAGCATCCGGCGACCGTCCAGCATGGTACGCAGCAGCGCGGCGGCCTGCCCGGCGTCGACCGGCACCTGCTCGGCCGGCACCCCGAGCGCGTGCAGGAACCCGGCCAGGGCCTCCTCCTCGCGTACCGGGCTGGCCGTCGAGTAGCCCCGCAGGTTGACGTAGAGCTGCCCGTCCGGGAAGTGCCGACGTGCCCGGTGGGCCCAGTGCACCGCCAGGGCGGTCTTGCCGACCCCGGCCATCCCGGTGATGGCGGAGATGACCACCGGCCCCCGGGTCGCGGTCTCCCCGGTCAGCAGCGCGTCGAGCGCGGCCATCTGGGTGTCGCGCCCGGTGAAGTAGGCGACGTCGGGGGGTAGTTGTGCCGGCGGGCGGTGGCTGGGCGGGCGGGCCGAGGGCGACCCCTCGGGCCGGTGCGGTGCGGCCCCGGGGCGTACGGCCGGGGCGTCGCCGGCCGCCGGGCGGGCGGCCACCCGGGGCAGGTCCTGGCGCAGGATGCGCAGCTGTGCCTCGCGCAGTTCCGGGCCGGGTTCCACGCCGAGCTGCTCGGCGAGGCGGTCCCGCAGCTTGCGGTGCAGCGTCAGCGCACGGGCCTGCTGGCCGCAGGCGGCGAGGGCGAGCATGAGCCGGGCGTGCACCTGTTCGTGCAGTGGTTCGTGCCGGGCCACCGCGTGCAGCTCCCGGACCGCCCGGTCGGGCAGTCCCAGGTCGACGGCGAGCGTCGCGTAGGTGACGGCGGTGGCGATGCGGCGTCGGTTCAGGGCGACGGCGGTCGGGTGCTGGGCCAGGCCCGGTGCCGCGTCGGCCAGGACCGGCCCGCGCCACAGCGCCAGTGCGCCGGCCAGCCGGTCCAGGCTGGCCAGGTCGCCCGCGACGCTGCCCTCGGCGCGTTCGATCACGGTGGCGAACTCGGTCAGGTCGAGCTGGGTGGGGTCGACCCGGAGCCGGTAGCCGCCACCGACGTGGGTGATGGTGGTGCCGGTGTTCCCGGGCCGGTCCAGCACCCGGCGCAGCCGGGCGACGTAGGTGTGCACGAGGTTGAGGCAGCTGTCCGGCGGGTCGTGGCCCCAGAGCACGTCGACGATCTCGTGGCGGGACACGATCGTGTCCGGGTGCAGGGCGAGCAGGCCGAGCAGCATCCGTTGCCGGTTGGCGCCGAGCGCGACCGGTTCGGCCCCGATCTGGATGCGTAGCGGGCCGAGCACGTCGATGCGGAGGGTGGGTGCCGACGCGGCGGGTGGCGCGGGGCCGGGCGGCTCCAGGTGGGGTAGCCCGACGGCGTCGGCGATGCGTCGGAGGGATTCGGCCCGGGGGTTGCGGACCCGGCCCTGTTCGATGTCGCGCACCGCCCGGACACTGATTCCTGCCCGTTCGGCCAACTGCTCCTGGGTCAACCCGGCACCCAGTCGTCGTCGTCGGATCTCACCACCGCTGTCGGCCATCAACGGGCCTCCCTGTCATGGCTGCGCGTCCTTCCCACCAGCGCGGCCAGCACATGATTCTGCCGGTTGACCGGTCGGATGACCATGATCTTCGACACTCATTCACCGGGTGACACACCGGCGAAACCTGCCGATCGGGCACCAGCGGTCGCCCGTCGGGGCAACGGTTCTGCCGGTTCTGCCGGTGCTCCGGCGGCTCACTTTTGGACGGTCGTGTATTTGAGCAGCTCAAAACGTTGCCGCCTGGCAAGGATGTCGATTCGATGGCGTCCAGTCGGCCTCCAGTGCGTGGCCGGCCGCCGTCTCTACCGTGGACCACGGACACGGCCACCACCCGCTGGCCGGTGTCCACCTCGGCGAAGCGACTTGCCCCCGGTCACGGAACCGCACGGCACCGGCCTCCGGACCACCGATCCTGTCCCCCTGCTGAACGGCAGCCTGGCAGCTGACGCTCGACTCAGCCCGGAAGCTAAGGAACCGCCATGAACGGACGTGCCCAGACCTACATCCGTACCCCCGACCCGATCTCCACGGCCGGCATCACCGCAGCGCTGCGCGGCCGGGCCGAGATCGAGGTCGTGCCCGCGCAGATGATCACCGCCGAGACCGTCGGCGTGGTCGCCGCCGACACCCTCGACCACGGCACGCTCGACGTGCTCCGGGCCGTACGCCGGCTGGGCTGCCGACGGTTCGTGCTGGTCGCCGCCGTCGAGTCGGACTCGGCGCTGATCCCCGCGGTGGAGCTGGGGGTACGCGCCCTCGCCTCGCGTACCGAGGCGACCGGTCACCGGCTGGCCCAGCTCGTGGTCAGCACCGCCTCCGGTGGCGCGGCGATGCCCCCGGAGGTGCTCGGGCTGCTGGTCAAGCAGGTGACCCGGCTCCAGCAGACGGTGCTCGCCCCGCGTGGCATCGACGTCAACGGGCTCTCGGTGCGGGAGAGCGAGATCCTGCGGCTGGTGGCGGACGGGATGGACACCCGGGAGGTGGCGACCCGGTTGAGCTACTCGGAGCGGACCGTCAAGAACGTGCTGCACGACATCACCAGCCGGTTCCAGCTCCGCAACCGCACGCACGCGGTAGCGTACGCGGTCCGGGAGGGGCTGATCTGACGCTCGGGAGGGCTGGACGTGCCGGACGGACGCGCCGACGGGCGGCGGGTGACCCACGACGACCTGGGCGCCTGGCTGATCAAGGGCAACGCCGACCTGGTCGACCTCGCCGGCCGGTTCGCCCGGGACCCCCGGGTGACGGGCTGGTGCGTCCGCCCCGGCTACCGGGCCCGGCTGATGCGGGCCGGTCAGCCCGTGGTGTTCTGGGCCAGCGGCAGCCGGGGACGGTTGCCCTACGGCGTCTGGGGGATCGGCCGGCTCACCGGTGAGCCGGTACCCGGCGGGGAACCCGGGGCACCCTGGACGGTGCCGCTGGACCTGACCGTGCTGCCCGGACCCCGCCGGCTGCACCGGGACCGGTTGCGCGCCGATCCCCGGCTGGCCGGCCTGGAGGTGTTCCGCCAGCCGCAGGCGGCCAACCCGTCGTACCTGACCCGGGCGCAGTTCACCGCGCTCGCCGACCACCTGCCCGGGGCGGCCGACGTGGGGTCCGGCGCTACCAGCGCACCGGCAGCGTGGTGACCATCCCGCCCACCTCCCGCTCCGCGATGGGGAACGGCCCGTCGGTGGCGAGGCGCAGACCGGGCAACCGGGCCCGCAGCCGGTCCAGCCCCACGGCCAGGATCGCCCGACCGAGCCGCCGACCCGGGCAGTAGTGGCGACCCCCGCCGAACCCGACGAACTTCGGGCCGTCGCGGTGCGGCAGGAGCGCCTCCGGCTGCCGGTAGACCGCCGGGTCGTGCAGCGCGGAGATCCAGGCGAGGAGCACCGCGGTGCCCCGGGGCACGGTCCCGGAGGGCAGCGCCAGGTCGGTGGTCGCGGTCCGCAGGGCGGCCACGTCGCCGGCGTACACCAGGCGGAGCAGCTCGTCGGCCATGGCCGTGGGGTCGGTCCGCCGCCTGACGAACGCCCGCCAGTCGGCGGCGTCGTCCCCCAGCAGCCGCAGCATCGCCCGGCCGAGCACGGTCGCCGGGGCCTCGACCCCCGCCGACAGCATCAGCCTGGTCAGGCTGACCAACTCGTCGGTCGAGAGCCGGGTGCCGGTGTCCGGTGGGTCGACCAGGTCGGCCAGCAGCGCGGCGTCCGACCCGCCCGTGACGACCCCGCGCACGTACTCGCCGAACTCGGCGACGAGCCGGGACGAGGGGGACGCCGCGTTCCAGGACGACCGCCACCATGGTCGCCGGCCCGACTCCGGCCCCGGCCAGCGTCGCGGCGAGCGTGTCCACCCGCTGTTGCAGCTCGGCGTACGTGACCGTCCCGGTCCGGTCGGCCAGGGCCACCCGGTGCGGGAAGCGGCGGGCGAGGGTGGACACCCGGTCGCTCACCGGGGCGAAGTCCGTGTCGCTCAACGGCGACCCCCTCGTCGACTCGCCAGTCATGCACGTCGATCTGTTGATGAGGCTGTCACGACGGTGCCGACGGGTCAAGGCGGGATGGCGGTGCCTCCGGACCGGGATGGTCGACGCCGGTCGGCCGGGCCGCCCCCGCCCGGCTCTTGACCTCACGTCCGGTGCAGGTTGTCGGATCGGGGCATGCGTGCGATTCGCCTCCACCGGTTCGGTCCCCCCACCAACCTCGTCCTCGACGACCTGCCCGACCTGGCACCCGGCCCCGGGCAGGTGCGCATCGCGGTGGCGGCCAGCGGGGTCCATCTGCTCGACACCGCGCTGCGCCGCGGCGAGGCGGGTGGCCCGCTGCCGCTGCCGGCGCTGCCGACGGTGCCGGGCCGCGAGGTCGCCGGCACGGTCGACCTGGTCGGGGCCGGGGTGGACGGGGCGTGGCGGGGCCGGCGGGTCGTCGCCCACCTGGGCATGGTCCCCGGCGGGTACGCCGAGCAGGCGGTGACCGCGGTCGAGTCGCTGTACGTCGTACCGGAGCGGATGGGGTTCGCCGACGCGGTGGCGTTGGTCGGGACGGGCCGGACCGCCCTCGGCGTCGTCGAGACGGAGCCGCCCACGGCGGACGACGTGGTGCTGGTGATGTCGGCGGCCGGTGGGATGGGCTGGCTGCTGGTGCAGGCGGCCCGGACGGTGGGCGCGACGGTGGTCGCCGCGGCCCGGGGTGCCCACCGGACGGCCCGGCTCGGTGAGCTGGGTGCGGACGTGGTGGTGGTCGACTACGACCGGCCGGACTGGACGGACTTGGTCCGGGCCCGGACCGGCGGGCCGACCCTGGTGTACGACGGGGTCGGCGGGGCGGTGGGCCGGGCCGCCCTGGAGGCGACTGTGGCGGGCGGCCGGTTCGTGATGTTCGGGTGGTCGGCGGGGGAGCCGACCCGGGTCGGCACGGCGGATCTGGTGGGGCGCAGCCTGACCGTCGGGTGGCTCGGGCAGCGGCTGCGGGACCGGCCGGGTGGGATCGCGGGGTTGGCGGCCCGGTCGGTGGAGCTGGGTGGTCGTGGCTGGTGGCGTCCGCTGGTGTCGACGTACCCGCTGGCGCAGGCGGCTGCCGCGCACGCCGACCTGGAGGGGCGACGGGCGTTGGGCAAGGTGGTGCTGACCAGCGGTGGCCGATGAGCCGCGTCGATGTAACGATATTGGTGGGAAATGCGCTCCGCCGTATTCGGCCACGCGGGAACTCTCGTACCGCTTACGCTCTGCCGCATCGACGGGCGTCCGTCGCGGTGCGACAGGCGGGCGTCGGACCCGAGCGAGGGGGCGGGTCCGACGACTGTGGACGCCGTCGGTTCCACGGCCACCCGCCCCGGCGGGCCACCGGCAGCGCGCGGGGTTCCCGGCGGACCTCCGCCGGGAACCCCGACCCGACGCGCGGGCGACGGCCGGCGGCACCCGTCGCCGGCCGTCGGCACCCGATGCCCGGTCCGGCCGTGGTCAGGCGGTGAGTTGGTCGACCCGGGTGAGCACCTCGTCGATCAGGCCGTACTCCCGGGCCTGCTCGGCGGTGAACCACCGGTCCCGGTCCCAGTCGGCCTGGATCTCGTCGAGGGTGCGCCCGCTGTGCCGGGCGATCAGCCTCTGCATGGTCCGCTTCACGTGCAGCATGTTCTCCGCCTGGATGGTGATGTCGGCGGCGGTGCCACCCAACCCCCCGGACGGCTGGTGCATCATGATCCGCGCGTGCGGCAGGGCGAACCGCTTGCCGGTGGCCCCCGCGCAGAGCAGGAACTGCCCCATCGAGCCGGCCAGCCCCAACGCCAGGGTGGCCACGTCGTTGCGGACGTACCGCATGGTGTCGTAGACGGCCATGCCGGCGCTGACCGAACCACCCGGCGAGTTGATGTAGAGGTAGATGTCCCGCTCGCTGTCCTCGGCGGCGAGCAGCAGGATCTGCGCGCAGATCTGGTTGGCCGAGGCGTCGGTGACCTCGGTGCCCAGGAAGATGATGCGTTCGCGCAGCAGCCGCTCGAAGACCTGGTCGCCGAAGGCCGGCTGCCCGCCGTCCAACATGCGCACGTCGTACCCGATCATGGTGACCACCCTCCGCGTCGCCGGCGGGCGACCTCACTCCGCCCCGGGAACCGGCGGGTCCAGCCTGCGCCGCCGGGTGGTCACCGCCCCAGCCTTTCTGCCCCCGGCAGATCCGCCGTCGGCAGAACCCGGCCGGCCTACCCGACCGGCAGCCGCCGCCGGCCCGTCCGGGCCCACCGCCGCGCCGGCACCCCGGCGGTACGCGCAGCGGGGCGGGCGGTCGACGCCACGGCGACCACCCGGACGGGCGTGGCGACCCTCGTCACCGCGAACCCGGCACCCCCGACGGTGGACGGCACGCCGCCGCCCGGACGACCGAACCCGACGGTGGGCCGACCGACCGACAGGTGGGCGGTGGTGCCGTCGCGGCGGGCGGTCGGCACCCGGTCCAACCGGGCCAGGCTGCCGCCCGGCGGCACCGGCACCCGACGCTCGACCCGGCGCAGCTCGTCACGGGCCTCTTCGAGCAGGTCGGACAGGTTGATCCCGAGCGCCCGGCAGATTGCCGCCAGCACCTCGGAGGAGGCCTCCTTCCGCCCGCGCTCGACCTCGGAGAGGTAGGGCAGGGACACCCCGGCCGCGGCGGCCACCTCGCGCAGGGTACGGCCCTGACGCAGTCGTACCCGGCGCAGTACGCCACCGATCACCCGACGCAGCAGCGACATGCGGGCCTCCTCGTGGCCGGTGTCCCGGGACCCTCCCATCATGCCGGTTTCCGGGGCCCGGCACCGCCCGCCGTGACGGTGAGGGGGCGTTCACCGCAGGTAGGCTCGGCGACCCGCCCGGTAGGTCCGCCTGCCAACCGCTATGTTGTGCTCGTGCAGGCGACCCAGGGGGAGCAGGACCGACCGTGATCCATTTCCCGGCGCAGCGGCGGGGTCCGCTCAGCGCGTTGAGTCTCCGCCTGGCCGCCGCCCTGGGCCTGGTCCTGGTCACCGTCGCGGTGGTCTATCTGGACCGTGGCGGCTACCGCGACGTGGACGAGAACGGGCTGACCCTGCTCGACTGCTTCTACTACGCGGTGGTCACCCTCTCCACCACCGGGTACGGCGACATCACCCCGTTCGACCAGTCCGCCCGGTTGGTGAACGTCCTGTTCATCACCCCGGCCCGGGTGATCTTCCTGATCATCCTGGTCGGCACCACCCTGGAAGTCCTGACCGAGCAGTACCGGACCGGCCGTCGGCTGGGGCGGTGGAGGAGAACCGTGAAGGACCACGTCATCATCTGCGGCTACGGCACCAAGGGCCGCAGCGCGGTCTCCGCCCTGCTGGAGAACGGCCTGGACAAGTCCCGGATCGTGGTGGTGGAGCGCAGCGGGACGGCGTTGCGGCAGGCCACCTCGGCCGGACTGGTCGCCATCGAGGGTTCCGCCACCCGCTCGTCGGTGCTGGAGGAGGCGCACGTCCGCAACGCCAAGGCGGTCATCATCGCCACCGACAGCGACGACGCCTCGGTGCTGGTGGCGCTGACCACCCGGCAGCTCACCGCCGGTCAGGTTCGCATCATCGCCGCCGTACGGGAGGCCGAGAACGCTCCGCTGCTGCGGCAGAGCGGCGCGCACCACGTGATCGTGTCCTCGGCGACCGCGGGTCGGCTGCTCGGCCTTTCGACCTCCGCGCCGCCCCTGATCGACGTGGTGGAGGACCTCCTCACCCCCGGGCAGGGCATGGCGCTGGCGATGCGTTCCGCCGAGCGGCACGAGGTCGGCAAGTCCCCCCGCGAGTTGGAGTCCCTGGTCATCGCCCTGGTACGCCGGGGCAAGGTGGTCACCCTCGCGGACCGGGCCGGCGCGGTGATCGAGACCGGCGACATGCTGGTGCACGTCCGCGACGACCGCCCGACCGCCACCGCCACCCCCTCCTGACCGACCCGTACCGCCTCCCGGGCTTCCGCCGCCCACCCGGCGGTCCACCGACGCCGACGTGGCCGTGCCCCGACCCGGGGCACGGCCACGTCGCACTGCTCGGTCGACTAGCTGATCGTCCAGGTGTCGCCGGTGTGGAGGAGGGTGGTGAGTTGTTGTTCGGGGGTGTCGGTGGTGGTGTTTCGGGCG
>NZ_MZMV01000100.1 GCF_002210435.1 Micromonospora wenchangensis | reverse complement strand
GGCCGGCGCGGCGGTCGGGGCCAGCCCGGCGGACGCGGCCCGGCGGGCGAAGTCGGCGCGGACCGGGCGGGGCAGCCGGTCGGCCGCGCAGCGACGCAGGGCCGGATCGGCCACCACCAGACCGCCCCGGGCCGACGGCTCCAGGAGCCCGGCGTCGGTGAGCCGGCGCAGCGCCCCGGCGGCCCGCTCCGGCGTCCAGTCGAGCAGCACGGCCACGGCCGGCGCGGTGACCGGGACGTCGAGCGTCGCGGCGGCCATCAGCACCGCCCGGTGCGCGCCGTCGCACCGGTCCAGCCGGGCGGCGGCGCGGCGGCGCAGCGACTCGGGCAGCGCCGGCTCCACCGCCGCACCGGCGAGAGCGTCACCGCTTACGCTCGGGCGCGGCATCGCCCCGACGTAGGCGGCGGCGTGGCCGGGCCGGCCGGCGACCAGCGGCAGCAGCCGGGTCGCGGCCCCGACCGGCCGGCCGGAGCCGGCGAGCAGCCGGCGCAGCAACCGGCCGGTGTGGAGGGTGCCCAGCGGGGCCAGTTCGACCCGGTGCCGGTCGGCCGGCGCGGGCAGCGGGTCGGTCCGGTCCGGCCGGTGCGTGGCCAGCACCGCCAGCGGCAGTCCCCGGTCGGTCGCGGCGGCGAACAGCGCGTGCAGGAACCGCCCCAGCTCCGGGGCCGCCCGGTCCAGGTCGTCCACGCCGACCACCACCGGCCGGCGGGCGGCCAGGGCGAGCAGGACCCGGCGTACCGCCACCGCACCGGCGACCGCCGACCGGTCCGGGGCGTCCAGCAGCGCGGCGAGCGCCGCCACTGTCGGACCGACCTGGCCCGCCGGGACCAGCCCGTCGACCAGGGCGGCCAGCCGGGGGCGGACCGCGTCCGTCGGGCCGCCGTCGGCCAGCCCCGCCAGGTCCCGCAGCAGCTGTGCGACCGGCCCGAACACCTGCTCCGGGTACGGCGGGCAGTGCGCCACCGCCCAGCGCACCGCCCGGCCGTCGACCTCGGGCAGCCGGTGGCGTAACTCGGCCAGCAGCCGGCTGCGGCCGATCCCGTCCGGGCCGGTGAGCGCCACCCACCGTGGACGATGCTCCCGGACCGCCCGGGTGAGCTGGTCCAGGGCGGTGGCGACCTCCCGGCGTCGACCGATCAGCGGGCCGTCATGGCGGGCCGGCCGATGGCGGGTCGGGCGGGTGACCCGCCAGACGTCCACCGGCAGCGCCTTGCCGGTGAGGCTCGCCGGGGCGAGGGCGTGCTGGTC
Organism: Micromonospora wenchangensis; assembly: GCF_002210435.1. Classification (GTDB taxonomy): domain Bacteria; phylum Actinomycetota; class Actinomycetes; order Mycobacteriales; family Micromonosporaceae; genus Micromonospora; species Micromonospora wenchangensis. The sequence continues at coordinate 15,434 of NZ_MZMV01000100.1, read as the reverse complement.
GACCAGGCCGGCGGTGGCCCGGTGGGTGGCCGCGCAGACGACCACGCCGCCCGCCGGGGCGTACTCCTGGATGCGGGCGGCGGTGGTGAGGACCGCGCCGGAGGCCATGCCGTGCCCACCGTCGCGGGCGGCGGCCAGGTCGACCACGGCCTCGCCGGTGGCGACACCCACCCGGACCCGCAGCGTCACCCCGCCGGGCAGCGTGCGCCGGTCCAGCGCGGCCTGGATCTCCAGGGCCGCCCGCACCGCCCGGTAGCCGTCCAACCCGTCGGAGGTACGCGCCCCGAACAGCGCCATCACCGCGTCGCCGACGTACTTCTCCACCGTGCCCTGCCAGCGGCGCAGCACCCCGGCGACGGTGTCGAAGTAGGCGAACTGCACCGCCCGGACGTCCTCCGGGTCGAGCCGTTCGGTCAACGCGGTCGACCCGACGATGTCGGCGAAGAGCACGGTCAGCGTGCGCCGTTCCTGCGGCACCGGCCAGGGCGTCGAGGTGGCGTCTTCCCGACCGGTGCCGACCGTGGACAGTGGCATCCCACCCACCCCTTTCCTCCGCGGTGCTGCTGCTGACGACGATCGGAGACTGTCACCACCGGGCTGACGGGGGATCTGCCGAACGACGTATGTCGGCCGGTCGCCACCTTTAGTCGCAATGTCGACGCGAGAGGTACCAATGCCGGATCGAGCCCGTAGAACGGTGCGGGGACCTGTGACTAGGCTGCGGACATGGCCAGCGATGTGGACACCGCACCGCTCGTCGGCCGCGCCGACCAGCTGGCGGTGCTGCGCGCCGCGCTCCACGACGGGACCGGCCCCGGGCAGACCGCCGCCGTCTTCGTCACCGGTGAGAGCGGGGTGGGCAAGACCCGGCTGCTCACCGAGGCTGCGGCGCGGCTGCGGGACGCGGGAGCGGTGGTGCTCACCGGCTCCTGCCTGGACATCGGCGACGCCTCCCCACTGCACCCGGTGCTCCAGGCGTTACGCCGGTTCGACGCCGACCTCACCACCGCACAGGCCCGCACGTCGTCGGCGGTACGGGGTCTGCTGCGGACGTTCGCCGAGGACAGCGGCGGTGCGGACAGCGCCGGGGCGCTGCTGGAACGGGTCTCCCGGGGGCTGAGCCTGATCGCCGAGGGTCGTCCGCTGGTGCTCGTCCTCGACGACCTGCAGTGGGTCGACCGGACCACCCGGCAACTCCTGCTCTATCTGCTCGCCGGCCTGGGCGACCTGCAACTGTCGGTGCTGGCGGCGGTGCGGGCCGAGTCGTTGCAGGGGGCCCACCCGCTGCGCCGGGTGCTCACCGAGCTGCGTCGGCTGCGGTCGGTGCGGGTGCTCGACCTGGGCCCCCTCGACCGGGCCGGCACCGACCTGCTGGCCGCCGAGATCGTCGGCGCGCCGCTCGCCCCGGAGGCCGCCGAGCAGGTCTGGCAGCGCAGCGGCGGCAACCCGTTCGTGGTCGAGGAACTGGCCCGTGACCTGCGCGACGGCCGCGACGGGCTGTCCGACACGCTGCGCGAGATCTTCCTGTCCCGGGTGGACGCGCTGCCCCGGCACGCGCACGCCGCGGTGCACGCGGTGGCAGCGGGCGTCGAACCGGTCGAGCACTGGCTGCTGGCCGAGGTGCTCGGCCTGCCCGAGGCGGAACTCATCGAGGCGCTGCGGGAGGCGGTCGCCCACCGGCTGCTCGTCGGCGCGGACGACGGCTACCGGCTGCGGCACCGGCTGGTCGCCGAGGTGCTCGCCCACGAACTGCTCCCGGCGGAACGCGCCGGCCTGCACCGCCGCTACGCCGAGGCGCTCACCCGGGTTCCGGCGGAGCTGCACCAGGCCCGGCTGGCCCACCACTGGCGGCTGGCCGGTGAGCCCGGCCGGGCCCTGCCGGCGGCGATGGCCGCCGCCCGGGAGGCCGAACGGCTGCACGGTTTCGCCGAGGCGCACCGGCACTGGACGGCGGCGTTGCAGCTGGCCGCGACGCCGGTCACCGGGCCGGTGGACGCCCCACCCGAGGTGGACCGGGCGGTGCTGCTGGGGCGGGCCGCCGAGGCCGCCCACAAGAGCGGCGAGCACGCCCGCGCGCTGTCCCTGCTGGCCGAGCTGACCGGGGGTGAGCCGCTCGACCCGTCCTGCGCGGTGCGCATCCAACGGGCCCGTTACCTGGCCGCGGCCGGCCGGTCCGCCCCCGCCGAGGCGGAGTACCGCAGCGTGCTGGAGGCCGCCGAGTGCACCGCCCGGGAACGGGCCAACGCCGCCGCCCGGCTGGCCGAGCTGCTGCTGCACCTGGGCCGGTACGCCGACGCCGGGCAGCGCGCCCGGGAGGCGCTGGAACTGGCCGCCTCGGTCGACGGCAGCACCACGGAGGTGGTGCTGGCCAGCTCCGCGCTCGGCTTCAGCGAGGCGTTCCTGGAGGACCCCGACGCCGGCCTGGCCGTGGTGCGCCGGGCCCTGGAGACCGCTGAACGCTCCGGCGGACCGGAGGACGTGGCCTGCGCGTACCTGCACCTGGCGGAGCTGCTGACCGGGCCGCTGAACATCCTGGAGGAGGGGGTGGTGGTGGCCCGCCGGGGCGCCGAGCGGGTCGCCGAGCTGGGCCTGGGCCGCACCTACGAGACCCGGTTGCTGGCGATCGCCACCAACGGGCTGTTCCGGGTCGGCCAGTGGGCGGAGGCGGAGAAGGTGGTCGCGGCGGCGCTGCGGCACCGCCCGTCCGGCGCCGACGCGGTCGAGTTGCTGCTGGCCCGCTGCCGGCTCTCCGTCGGGTACGGCGACGTCGAGGCCTCCGACCGGGACCTGGAGGCGGTGGCGACGATGCTCGCCGGCGGTGGCGCGCCCCGGCACGTCCTGCCGATGCTGATCCTGCGGGCCGGCCTGGCGATGTGGCAGGGCCGGCACGACGTGGCCCGGCAGGCCGTGCAGCGGGGCCTGACCGAGAGCCGCTCCGACGACGTGGTGCTGCTGGGCACGCTGGCCTGGCACGGGCTGCGCGCGGAGGCGGAGGCGCACGCGAGCCGTACCGTGGCGGTCGACGAGACGGCGGTCCGCCGGCTGCGCGACGCGGTCGACCGGGTGGCGGCCAAGAGCGCGACGGCCGCCGGGCCGGTACGGGTCAACGCCAACGGGTTCCTGGCGTTGTGCACGGCCGAGTTGAGCCGCCTCGACGGCCGGGGCGACCCGGACGCCTGGGCCCGGTCGGCGGCCGAGTGGGACAACCGGAACCACCCCTACCCGGCGGCCTACTCCCGGCTGCGGCAGGCCGAGGCGTTGCTGGCCCGGCGCAGCCGCAGCAGCACGGCGACGGCGCTGCTGCGGCAGGCCCACGAGATGGCGTCGAGCCTGGGTGCGGTGCCGCTGACCAGCGAGATCCGGACGCTTGCCGGCCGGGCCCGGGTGGAGCTGACCGGGCGTGCCCAGCCCGGGGCGGGGCGGGTCCCGGCGGCCCGCGCGGGCGGTTCCCGGGCGTCGGGCCCGGCTCGCGGCCGCACCGCCGTGGCGGCGGAGACCGCGGCCACCCCGCCGGGGGCCGACGAGCTGGCCCTGCTGACCGCGCGGGAGCGGGAGGTGCTGGCCGCGGTGGCCGAGGGGCTGACGAACAAGGAGATCGGCCAGCGGCTGTTCATCAGCGAGCGCACCATCGGCGTGCACGTGTCGCACATCTTCGACAAGCTCCAGGTCCGCACCAGGGTCCAGGCCAGCGCCATCCACCTGCGTAACCGGGGCGAGTGAGCGTACGTCCGGCGCGGACGAATACGTCGTTCTACTGATCCCCGCCGCGGCCGGCGCTGACAGGCTGTGCACCGGAAACGACGGCGCGGCGCTGCCCCGACCACTGTGGAGGAGACATGACGGAACCGGTCTGGGGGCCCGTCCACGCGGACATCGTCGATCTCCTCGCCGACCACCCGGAGGACGTCCCGGCGGTGGTCGACCACCTCACCAAGCTCCAGGACCTGCTGGTGCGGCTGCCGCCGCTGGAGCAGAGCTGCCCGCTCGCCGACTTCAACCGGCTCTACCTGACCATCACCAGCCGGGTGCTGGAGGGCCTCTACGACGACTACTTCGCCGACCCGGTGTTCCTGTCCCGGCTGGACGTGGAGTTCGCCGCCCGGTACTTCGACGCGATGCGGCTGTGGACCGAGTCGAGCCCGACCACCCCGCGCGCCTGGTCGTGCCTGTTCAAGCGGATGCGCGGCCCGGACGCCCGGCCGTTGCCGTCGGCGGCGGCGGGGGTGAACGCGCACATCAACTTCGACCTGCCGTTCGCCCTGGTGACCACGTTCGACCACCTGGAGTCCGAGCCGGTGGACGGCACCGAGCAGCACCGCGACTACCTCAAGATCAACGACATCTTCGCCGACAAGATCCCGACGCTGCGGCGGGGTTACCTGGAGCGGTGGCAACTGCTCCTGGACATGCTCAACGGCGACATCGACGACTGGTACCAGGGCGAACTGGTCGAGTACACCAGGGACGTGGCCTGGCGCAACGCGCAGAAGATCTGGCGTTGCCGGCACGACCCGCAGGCCCGCGACGACGAGCGCACCCGGCTGGACGACAATGCCGCGGCGCTCGGCCGGCTGCTGCTGTCACCGCTGGGGGCGTTCCTGCAGTAGCAGCCGGGACGGGGGGTCCCCGCGCCCCGGGAAACCGGGGCGCGGGGACGCGTCCGTTGCACCAGGATGACCGGATGAGTCCGACCGAGGAACCGCTGCCCGGCAACGTCACCACCGGCGTGGTGCGGGTCGGCGACACCGTCCGCCGGCCGGTCGGCCCGTGGACCGACGCCGTCGACGCCCTGCTGGCCCACCTGCACGCCGTCGGCTTCGACGGCGCGCCCCGGCCGCTGGGCCGCGACGGGCAGGGCCGGCAGGTGCTGGAGTACGTGCCGGGGGAACTGGGCCACCCCTCGGGGCTCTACCCGACGGCGGACCTGCCCTCGATCGGCCGGCTGCTGGCCGACCTGCACCGCGCCACCGCCGGGTTCGTACCCCCCGAACCGGCCCACTGGCAGGTGCCGATCCGTCCCGACGGCACGGACCTGCTCTGCCACCACGACCCCGCGCCGTGGAACCTGGTCCGGGCCCCGCGCGGCTGGGTGCTGATCGACTGGGACGGCGCCGGCCCCGGCACCCGCCGCTGGGAGCTGGCGTACGCCGCGCAGGCCATGGCCGGGATGCGACCCGACCGGCCGGTGCCCGACTCGGCCCGCCGGCTGCGCGCCCTCGTCGACGGGTACGACCTGCCGGCGGCGGACCGGCCCGCGCTCGCCGCGACCCTCGGCCCCCGGGCGCAGGCGATGTACGACCTGCTGTGCGACGGCGCGCGGCGCGGCGTGCAACCCTGGGCCCGGATCCACGCCGAGGACGGCCCCTACTGGCGGTCCGTCGCCGCCCACCTGTCGGCGCACGTCGACGACTGGACCCGCGCCCTGGCATGACCCTGCGGGCCGGCGGGGTGTCGGACAGCCCGCCCGGGGTACCCGTCGGTCATGCCCGCACACCGGTTCGCGTTCCGGTTCGACCCGGCCTTCCGGGTGCCGTTGGCGCTGCTCGGCATCCGACCGCAGACCTGCGCCGTGCTGCTCGACGACGCGGAACTGGTGATCCGGTTCGGCCGCTTCCGGCTGCGGACCGCCCGGGCGAACGTGGTCGACGCCCAGCGCGGCGGGCCGTACCGCTGGTGGCGGGCCGTCGGGCCACACCTGTCCCTGGCCGACCGGGGGGTCACCTTCGGCACCGGCACCGCGGCCGGGGTGTGCCTGCGGTTCGGCACGCCGGTGCCGGGGCTGGCCCCCGGCCGGTGGCTGCGCCACCCGGCGGCCACCGTGACGGTGACCGACCCGGACGCCCTGCTGGCGGCCCTGCGCCGTACCCCGGCCGACCGGCACCGTCCCGCCTGACAGCTTCCCCTGTTCCGGCCGGTCGGACCGCCTCCAGCGCCTACCGTCGGGGACAGGGGACACGAGGGCGGTCGGCGGATGGCGGACGGGCGGGACGGGACGCGGGGACGGCGGACCCGGGAACGACGGGGGAGCGCGCCGCCACCGGGGCACGGGCGGGCGCTGCGCGAGGCCCGGGACGCCGGCCAGGGTGAGCGCACCCGACCCGGGCCGGTGGGCCTGCCGGAGTGCGTGAACAGTCACGCCCGGCCGGCCCGGCCCGGTGGCGCGCTGCGCCGGTGGCTGTTCGCGTACCGGGTGCAGCCGGTCGGCCCGGAGACCGAGGAGGGCAGCCAGCGCCGGCACCCCTGGTGGCAGGTGATGTGCCTGACCGGGGTCGACTACTTCTCCACCCTGTCCTACCTGCCGGGCATCGCGGCGCTGGCCGCCGGGGCGCTCTCCCCGCTGGCGACCCTGCTGATCGTGGCGCTGACCCTGCTCGGGATGCTGCCGATGTACCGGCGGGTGGCCCGGGAGAGCCCGCACGGGCAGGGGTCGGTGGCGATGCTGGAGCGGCTGCTGCCGTTCTGGCGGGGCAAGATCTTCGTCCTGGTGCTGCTCGGTTTCGTCGCCACCTCGTGGATCATCACGATCACCCTGTCCGCCGCCGACGCCACGGTGCACCTGCTGGAGAACCCGTACCTGCCGTCGTCGGCGCCGCACGGCGACGGGGTGGCCGTGCTGGTGACGGTGGCGCTGCTGCTCGTCCTCGGCGGGGTGTTCCTGCTCGGGTTCAGCGAGGCGGTGCTGGTGGCCGTACCCCTGGTGGTGGTCTTCCTCGGGCTCAACGCGGTGATCGTGGCCGACGGCCTGGCCGGGATAGCCGCCGACCCGGGCGTCGTGCGGAACTGGACGGCGGCCCTGACCGCCGGGGGTGCCGGGGTGGGCGACCTGCTCGGCCCGGCGGTGCTGGCCTTCCCGCTGCTGGTCCTGGGCCTGTCCGGTTTCGAGACGGGGGTGAGCATGATGCCCCTGGTACGCGGGGCGGGCGAGGACCGGGCGCAGCGGCTGGCCGCCCGGATCCGCAACACCCGCCGGCTGCTCACCGCCGCCGCGCTGATCATGTCGGTGTACCTGCTGACCACCACGTTCGTCACCACCGTGCTGATCCCGCCCCGGGAGTTCCAGCCGGGCGGCGCGGCGAACGGCCGGGCGCTGGCCTGGCTGGCCCACGCCCGGCTCGGCGAGGGGTTCGGCACGCTCTACGACGTCAGCAGCGTGTTGATCCTCTGGTTCGCCGGGGCGTCGGCGATGGCCGGCCTGATCAACATCGTGCCGCGCTACCTGCCGTCGTACGGGATGGCGCCGGAGTGGGGACGGGCGGTCCGGCCGGTGGTGCTGGTCTACACCCTGATCAGCATCGTCATCACCGTCGCCTTCCGGGCCGACGTCAACGCCCAGGCCGGCGCGTACGCCACCGGCATCCTGGCGATGATGGTCTCCGGCGCGGTGGCGGTGACCATCGCGACCGTCCGGGCCCGGCACCGGTTCGCCGCGTCCGGCTTCGCGCTGCTCACCGCCGTGCTGCTCTACGCGCTGGTCGAGAACGTCATCGAGAAGCCCGACGGGCTCGCCATCTCCGGCATGTTCATCGCCGGCATCGTGGCGGTGTCGCTGGTCTCCCGGATCACCCGGACCACCGAGCTGCGCACCGAACGGATCGAGTTCGACGAGCCGGCCCGACGGTTCGTCACCGAGTCGCTGGCCCACGACGGCCGGCTGCACCTGATCGCCAACAAACGCGACACCGGCGCGCTCAAGGAGTACCGGGTCAAGGAGCGGGCGCAGCGGGGCATGAACCCGGTGCCGGGCGCCTCCGACGTGCTCTTTCTGGAGATCGACGTGGTGGACCCGTCGGAGTTCAGTCAGGTGCTGTGGGTGCACGGGGTCGAGGTCGGCGGCTTCCGGGTGCTGCGGGCCAGCAGCCCGGCGGTGCCGAACGCGATCGCCGCCATCCTGCTGGCGCTGCGTGACGGCACGGGGGTCCGTCCGCACGCCCACTTCGAGTGGTCCGAGGGCAACCCCATCGCCCACCTGTTGCGTTACCTGATCCTCGGGCGGGGCGACACCCCACCCGTGGTCCGCGAGATCATCCGCAAGAGCGAACCCGACCCCTCCCGCCGCCCCGGCATCCACGTAGGCGCCTGACCCACCCCTCCCATGCTTCCCCGCGCTGCTTCCCCGCGCTCTCCCGCGTGATCAAGAGGTTTGCGTCACCGGAGCGCGCATTTCTGACCACAACCTCTTGATCACCGCACGCTGACCGTCGATGGGTGGGAGCGGAAGGTTTCGGGATGGGTTCCTAGGATGGTTAGGGAGGGTGAGGTGGTGCGCGCGTCGCGGGCCGGGGATAGGTGATCTGGAGCGGACACGATTCGGCCCGCGCCCCGAGGGGTGGGCGCGGGCCGGGGAGGTGCGGCTTACTTGGACGGCTCGGGGAGCTTGCAGTCGACCTTCGGGTTGGCGCCGATGTAGTTGAGCGGCCCGGCCACGATGGTCACCAGGATGGTGCCGGCCTCGGCACAGTTGGTGTCGTCGTTCCCGTAATAGCCGCGCTGACCAGCGGCGATGGCGCCGATGACCAGCCAGATGACGACGATGACTCCGAGGATCGACGAACCGCGCATGGGGGTGCCTCCCGGCTTGTGTGATGTTCGAGGTGACGCCCATGTACCCAACGGCCGGGACCGGGTAAACGGTATTCCGGAACGGTCAGCGCGATGGTGCCCCATTCACCGACGGTGGGCCACCGCGCACTCCGGGACGACGGGGGCCGGCGGGCACGCCTCGCACGTGTCCACCGGCCCCCGTCGGTCCTGCGGGTCAGTCCTGGCTGTCGCCGCCGGTCGGGGCCGGCAGCACCCGCTCGGCCTCGGCGGGCGCACCGGCCAGCACGTGCGCCTGCTGCGGCCAGGTGGCCAGGCTCGCGGTGGCGCGCAGCCCGGCCGCACGGATCGTCTCCCGCAGGCTCGTCTCGTCCAGCGCGGCGAGCTGCCGGTAGCTGCGGACGCCGGCGGCCTGGAGCGCGGCGGCCATCTTCGGGCCGACCCCCTGGATGCGCCGGAAGTCGTCCACCGGCTCGTCCTGCGTGGCCGCGACCTCCGCGCCGGGGGCACCCGGCGCAACCGGGCCGCTGCCCGCGACCGGAGCACTGTCCGGAACCGGGTCGCTGTCCGGGGCCGGAGCACCGTCGGCGTCGGGGGTGCGTTGGGCCGGGATCACCGGCCCGGCGGCGACCGGGGCATCGTCCACGTCGGCCGTACGCGGTGCGGTCTGCCCGGCCGCGCCGGCCGGCTCGTCCTGCGGGACGTCGGCCGGCTCCGGCTCGGCCACGCCGGCCGGCGTGGCCTGATCGAGGACCGGGGTCCGGTCGTCAGCCGGGGCCGGCTCGACGACCCGGGCCGGCTCACCGGCGGGGGCCGGAGCGACGGCCGGGGCCGGGTCGGCATCCGGGGTGACGTCCGCTTCCGTGGCCGGGGTCGCGGCGACCGGCTCCGGGTCCGCCGGGGCCGGTTCCGGCAGGTCGGCCACCGCGTCGTCCGGCGTGTCCTCGACGGTGGCCCGGGGCGCGGGGACCGGTGCGGCGGTCCCGTCGGTGACGCTGCTCGCGGGCGCGTCGTCCGGGGTGGTACGGCCGGTCAGGTCGCTGGCGGCGGGTTCGTCCGCGAGGTCCGGCAGCGGGGCGGTCCGGTCGGCGGCGACCGTGCTGGACGTGCCGTTGACGGCGACGTCCTCGACGGCGGAGGCGGCGGACCCGGTGGTGGTCGGGGCGGGGTGGTCGGCGTCCGGCGCGACGTGCGGGGTGGGTTCGTCGACGACGGCGGCGGGTGCCGGGGAGTCGTCGAGCGTGGCGGCCGGGCGCGGGGCGTCGATCGTGGCGGCGGCCTTCTCCTCGGGGGAGAGCCCGACGACCGGGTCACCCTCCACGATGGGCGCGGCGGCGGTCGGCTTCTGCCGTCCCCACAGCGCCCAGCCTCCGGCCAGGCCCACCAGCAGGGCCAGGATCACGACGAGCCACTGCCCGACAGTCGACGGCACGGCTACCTCCCTATTGCGTATGTCGTTGAAGTCGCGAGGAAAACGCGAAAACCCGCCGCAGCTTTGCACACGCGAATGTCGGACGACAGGGAGGACCACACCTCGTTGCGCAGGTGGAATGTCCGGTGTCTGGCGGTATCGACGTCACGACAGGGTGTCGTCGTCGGGCGTCGGTGGCCGGGGCCGCCGCCGCGGCGGCGGCGGTTCAGCGCAGCGGCTCCGGGGCGGGCGCGTCGGTGGCGTCCCAGCTGTAGAAACAGCCGGCCGGCGCGTCCCGGGGCGACCGCCAGGTCGGCAGGTACGCCGACGTGTGGGCCGACAACCGTTCGTTGGTCCGCTGGTACAGCGGGTGCTGGCGGGCGGTGACCAGGGTGTCGACGTCCACCTCGGTGGTCTCCATCAGGTGTACGCACAGGTCGTGCAGGCGGTACAGGGAGCGGTGGCGCAGCCCGGTGAGTCCGGGTAGTTCGGTCGCGTCGGCTTCGGCGAAGATCTGGGCGACCCGCCCCTCCGCGCCGGGAATGATCCTGCTGACGATCACCAGACGGCTCATCGGACCCCTCTCGCCGGTGGCGCGCCCCGATCGGTCCAGGGCTCACGGTGGGTCCACCCTGGCGGTGGGGCTGTCACCTGGTCGTCACGCCGTCCGGCCGGCTCGTGACGGCGGGCGGCCGGGGTGCGGCGGGTGGCCTGCCGGATGGGGGCGAGGGTCTCGTCGACCAGGGCGCACATCGCGGGGGAGGGTTCCAGGCGCAGTTCCCGCATGAGCAGGTCCCGGTAGACGTAGAAGGCGTGCACCGCCTCGAACGCGTTGCCCTCGGCGAGGTGGATGCGCACCACCAGGCGGTGCGGGGTCTCCCGCAGCGGTTCGGCGGCCATCGCCTCCAGGGCGGCCTGCAACGCCTCGCCGTGCCGGCCGGCGTCGAGGTGGTCGACGGCGAGCTGTTCGAGCATGTGCAGCCGGAGCTGGCGCAGCCGTTCCCGGTCCAGCAGCACCCAGTCGTCGTACCAGCCGGGGAGCAGGTCGCGGCTGCCGGCGGCGAGCGCGTCGGCGGCGGCGCGCGGGTCACCCCCGTCGCGGATCCGGGCGGCGGTGGCGACCAGGTCGTCCACGTCGAGCCGGACCGCCTGGTCGAGGCGGACGGTGTCCCCGCTGACCAGCAGCGGGCAGCAGGGGTCCTGGCGCAGCCGCCACAGGGCGGTCCGCAGCGACGACAGCGCCCGTTCCTCGGGCACCTCGGGCCAGAGCAGCCCGGCGAGGTTGCTGCGGGTGGCGCCGGGACGCAGTCCGATCAGGGCGATGACCCGTTGCAGCCCCCGGGGGACCACCACGGGGGTGTCGCCGTGCAGCAGCCGGAAACCGCCGAGCAGGTGCAGGCGTACCGGCGGGTCGGCCGGGACGTCGCTGGTCGGCGTGCTGGCATGACCGGTCACGGGCGCACCCCCTGCACGGAAACCTGGGTCCAGATCGTCCGGTGTCCCGACGCGGTCCCCCGCGACGCCGTGGCCGGTTCACTGTGCGGCCGAGCCGGGCCGGCCGGCACGAACACTACCAATATGATTACTCTCGGTCAACGAAAGTGTAGGCATGGTGACCGCGGGCGAATCGCCTCTGAACTGCGAACCTCCATCACAATGGACAGCTCGCGCATAGCCGGTACACAGCCTGCGTCAACGCAACGTCACCACCGGGCGGGGGTGGTGCGGGCTGGGGCGTGACGCCCGGGTGACGGGTCCGGCCGGAGGGTGACGGCTACCGGGGTGAGTCGCCCGGTGGAGGAGGACCCGAGATGACCGTCACCCACGGCCGACCGCTGACCAGTGAGATAACCGAGATCCTGGTGACCCGCTGCGGTCTCGACGCCGACGCCGCTGCCCGCGCGCCCGCCGCCAGCCTGGAGGAACTGGGCATGGACTCGCTGGCGCTGCTGGAACTGTCCGCCGTGGTCGCCGACCGCTGGCGGGTACGCATCCCCGAACAGGCCGGGCAGCTCAGCATCGCCGGTGTCGCCGACCTGGTGGCCGACGCCGGCCCGGCCGGGCACACCGAGAACAGCATCCTCGTCGCCGCCCCGCTGTCGCTGGTCTGGGAGATCACCAACGACGTGGCGCGCTGGACGGACCTGTTCACCGAGTACGCGGTGGTGGAGATCCTGCACCGGGAGGGGGACACGGTGCGGTTCCGGCTGACCATGCACCCCGACGAGAACGGCATCGCGTGGAGCTGGGTCAGCGAACGTACCGCCGACCCGGCGACCTGGCAGGTGCGGGCCCGGCGGGTGGAGACCGGACCGTTCGAGTACATGCGCATCCACTGGTACTACGACACCGAACCGGAGGGCACCCGGATGACCTGGGTGCAGGACTTCGCGATGAAACCGACCGCCCCGGTGGACGACGTGGCGATGACCGAGCGGATCAACACCAACAGCCGGGTGCAACTGGCCGTGATCAAGGAGCGGATCGAGCGGGTGTACGCGGGGGGCGGCGATGAGTGAGGTCACCACCGGCCTGGTCGCCGCCCGGGACGTACCGGCCGACCGGCGGCGCGGCGGGGAGCTGCGGGTGCTGCTGGGCCCGCGTACCGTCGGCAGCACCTCCGGGTTCATGGGGGTGGTGACGGTGGCCCCCGGTGACCGGGTGGCCGAGCACTACCACCCGTACAGCGAGGAGTTCCTCTACCTGGTGCGCGGCGCGATCACCGTCGACCTGGACGACGAGCCGGTGCCGCTGGCCGCCGGGGAGGCGCTGTTCGTGCCGCGCAACGTGCGGCACCGGCTGCGCAACACCGGCGACGCCCCCGCCGAGGTGGTCTTCCACCTCGGCCCGCTCGCCCCCCGCCCGGAACTCGGCCACGTCGACACGGAGCTGGTCGAACAGCGGGGCCCGTCGTGACCGGCCGGCGGGTGGTGGTGACCGGTGTCGGGGTGGTCGCCCCGGGCGGGGTCACCCGGGACCGGTTCTGGAAGACCCTCACCGAGGGGCGGACGGCCACCCGGCGGATCAGCTTCTTCGACCCGTCGCCGTACCGGTCGCAGATCGCCGCCGAGTGCGACTTCGACCCGGACGCCGCCGGGCTCACCCCGGCGCAGCGGCAACGCTCCGACCGGTACGTGCAGTTCGCGCTGGCGTGCGCGGCGGAGGCGCTGGCCGACAGCGGCCTGGACCTGACCGACGCCGAGCGGGACGTCGCGGGGGTGGTGCTGGGCACCGCCGTCGGCGGCACCACCGCCCTGGAGCAGGAGTACGTCCGGGTCAGCGACGCCGGCCGGCACTGGCTGGTCGACCACGCCCTCGGCGGGCCGTACCTCTACCAGGCGTTGGTGCCGAGCAGCCTGGCCGCCGACGTGGCCTGCCGGCACGGGCTGCGCGGCCCGGCGCAGGTGGTCTCCACCGGCTGCACCTCCGGCATCGACGCCATCGGGTACGCCCACCAGCTCGTCGTCGACGGGGAGGCGGACGTCGTGCTGGCCGGCGCGGCCGACTCGCCGATCTCCCCGGTCACCGTCGCCTCGTTCGACGCGATCCGGGCGACCAGCCCGGACAACGACGACCCGGGGCACGCCAGCCGGCCGTTCGACGCGCACCGGCAGGGTTTCGTGCTCGCCGAGGGGGCGGCGGTGCTGGTGCTGGAGGAGTGGGAGCACGCCCGGCGGCGCGGCGCGCACGTCTACTGTGAGGTCGCCGGCTACGCCAGCCGCAGCAACGGCTTCCACATGACCGGGCTGCGGCCCGACGGGGTGGAGATGGGGCTGGCCATCGCGGCGGCGCTGCGGCAGGCCCGGCTGGACCCGTCGGCGGTGTCCTACGTCAGCGCGCACGGCTCCGGCACCCGGCAGAACGACAGGCACGAGACGGCGGCGTTCAAGCGGTCGCTGGGCCCCACGGCGTACCGGGTGCCGGTGAGTTCGATCAAGTCGATGGTCGGGCACTCGCTGGGCGCGATCGGCGCCATCGAGATGGCCGCCTGCGCCCTGGCCATCGAGTACGGGGTGGTGCCGCCGACGGCCAACTGGACCACCCGTGACCCGGAGTGCGACCTGGACTACGTGCCGAACGTGGCCCGGGAGACGCCGGTGGACGTGGCGCTGTCGGTGGGCAGCGGGTTCGGGGGGTTCCAGTCCGCGATGCTGTTCCGCCGGCTGGCGGTGACGCGGTGACGCTCCCCGCCCCCGCCGTCACCCCGGCCCCGGCCGGGCAGGCGCGGGCGGTGGTGACCGGGATCGGGGTGGTCGCGCCCAGCGGCATCGGTGTCGAGGCGCACTGGCGGACGGTGACCGCCGGCGTCCGGCGGACCGGACCGATCACCCTGTTCGACCCCACCGGCTATCCCACCAGGGTCGGTGGCGAGGTCCCCGGCTTCCATCCCGCGGCGTACGTCGACACCCGGCAGCTCGTGCAGACCGACCGCTGGACCCAGCTCGGGTTCGCCGCGACCGCGTTGGCGCTCGCCGACGCCGGCCTGCCCGCCCGCGCCCCCGACCCGTACGCCTGGGCGGTGACCCTGGCCAGTTCGTCCGGGGGGAACCTGTTCGGGCAGCGGGAGCTGCAACGGCTGTGGGGCGGGCCCAGCCGCACCGTCGGGGCGTACCAGTCGATCGCCTGGTTCTATGCGGCCAGCGTCGGGCAGTTGTCCATCCACCACCAGTTCAAGGGGCCGTCGGGGGTGCTGGTCGCCGAGGCAGCCGGTGGGCTGGACAGCCTGGCGCACGCGGTGCGCACCATCCGGCGGGGCACGTCGGTGGTGGTCGCCGGGGCGACCGAGTGCCCGCTGAGCCCGTACGCGCTGGCCTGTCAGCTCCGCTCCGGGCTGCTCAGCGCCGTCGACGAGCCGGCGGCGGCGTACCGGCCGTTCGACCGGGCGGCCGGCGGGTACGTGCCCGCCGAGGGCGGTGCGGTCTTCGTGGTGGAGGAGCGGGGGCACGCGCTGGCCCGGGGCGCCCGGATCTACGGGGAGGTGACCGGCTGGGCGGCCACCCACGACGCGGTGCACACCGGCCCGGACACCGCAGGTGACCCGGCGACGTACGCGCGGGCGATGCGGCTGGCGCTGGCCCGCGCCGGCAGCACCCCCGACGAGGTGGACCTGGTCGTGCCCGACGCGCTCGGGGTGCCCCGCTACGACCGTAGCGAGGCGACGGCGCTGCGGGCGGTCTTCGGTGACCGGCCGCCGCCGGTGAGCACCCACAAGTCGTTGACCGGCCGGGCCCACCAGGGCGGGTCGGCCCTGGACGTGGCGACCGCGCTGCTCGCCTTCCACCACGACACGCTGCCCGCCTCGGCCGGCCCGGTCGACCCGGCCCCGGGCTGCGAGTTGGGTTTCCTGCGTGCCCCGCGCCGGCCCGAGCACCGGGTGGCGCTGGTCTGCGCGCGCGGCTTCGACGGTTTCAACAGCGCCCTGGTGCTCCGGGGTGCCGCACCGACGCCGAGGAACGCCACCGACTGACCACTGTGCGTCACACCC
>NZ_MZMV01000099.1 GCF_002210435.1 Micromonospora wenchangensis | reverse complement strand
GAGGGCCAGCCGGCGGGCGGCCTCGTCGGGGCCGACCCGGTAGCGGTCGCTGAGGTAGCTCACCGAGGCGGGGGCGGCCTGCGCGACCTGGGCCGCCGGGCGGCTCGGCACCGGTGCCGGGCGCGGTGCGGCAGGCGTCGCGGCCCGGCCACCGGCGTCGGCGCGGGTCGCCGCGTGGGCCTGCCCGGCGACCGGGAGCGCCGCGGCCGCCCAGGTGCCCCCTGCCGGTTCGGCGGCCGGAGCGGCACCCCGGTCCACGGCCAATGCCACCCCGGTCGTCCCCACCGTGCTCAGTGCCAGCGCCGCCGCCAGCACCACTCGTCCACGGATCCGCACGCCGCAACCTCCCCGTATGCCGGCGACGCGACCGACCCCGCCGCGCCCGCCCGGTCGGACCGGCGGGGGGGCGAGGCCCATCGATGCGGGCCGAGTCTAGCCGTCCGGTGAACCACCGGGTGCCCCGCAGGACGGGTCAGCTCAGCGACTCGCGCCACTGCCGGTGCAGCGTGGCGTACCGGCCGCCGGTGGTGGCGAGCCGGGCCGGCGGGCCGTCCTCGACGATCCGTCCGGAGTCGACGACCAGCACCCGGTCGGCGGTCTCCACCGTGGAGAGCCGGTGCGCGATCACCAGCGCGGTGCGGTCCCGCAGCACGCTGGCCAGCGCCCGCTGCACCAGCCGTTCGGTCGGCACGTCCAGCGACGACGTCGCCTCGTCCAGGATCAGCACCCGGGGGTCGGCCAGGAACGCGCGGGCGAACGCGACGAGCTGCCGCTGCCCGGCGGAGAGCCGGCCGCCGCGCCGGTGCACCTGCGTGGCGTACCCGTCGGGCAGGGCGGCGATGAAGTCGTGCGCGCCGATCGCCCGCGCCGCCGCCTGCACCGCCGTGTCGGAGGCGTCCGGCCGGCCGAACCTGATGTTCTCCGCCACCGTGTCGCCGAACAGGTGGTTCTCCTGGGTCACCAGCACCACCGCCCGCCGTAGCTCGGCGTCGGACAGGTCCCGCAGGTCGATCCCGTCCAGCTCGACCGTGCCGGCGTCCGGGTCGTGGAAGCGGGCGAGCAGCTTCGCCACCGTCGACTTGCCGGCGCCGGTCGGGCCGATCAGGGCCACCGTCTGACCGGCCGGTACGGCCAGGTCCAGCCCGGTCAGGATCGGCGTCTGCGGCCGGTAACCGAAGCAGACCGCGCGGAACGTCACCGCGCCCCGCCCCGGCCCGGCCGGCAACGGCACCGGCGACGCCGGTTCGGGCACCCCCGGCCGTTCGTCGAGCACCCCGGCGAGCTTCTCCAGGGCGGCGGTCGCCGACTGGAGCGAGTTGTAGAACTGGCTCAGCTCCTGCATCGGGTCGAAGAACCGGCGCAGGTAGAGCAGGAACGCGGCGAGCACCCCCACCGCGGTGTCGCCGCCCAGCACCCGCCAGCCGCCGTACCCGAGCACCGTGGCCACCGTGACGTTGCCGATCACCTTGATCCCCGGCGAGTACGTGGCGATCAGCCGGAACCCGTGCAGGCTGGCCCGCCGGTACTCGTCGTTGACCGCCACGAAGATCTCCTGGTTGCGCGGCTCCCGGCGGAACGCCTGCACCGCCCGGATGCCGCGCAGCGACTCGACGAAGTGGACGATCACCAGGGCCACCGCCTCCCGGCTGTGCCGGTAGGCCTGGGCCGAGGCGTGGGCGAACCAGCGGGACAGCCAGAACAGGAACGGGAACGCCAGCAGGGTCACCGCCGCCAGCGGCAGATCCAGCCAGAGCAGGATGGCGGCGACCGACAGCACCGACAACGCGGCGGCGACCAGGGTGTCGATCCCCCCGTCGACCAGCTCGGCGATGGAGTCGACGTCGCTGGTGAGCCGGGACACCACCCGACCGGAGGTGTAGCGCTCGTGGAAGCCGACGGAGAGGGTCAGCAGGTGGCCGTACACCCGCTGGCGCAGGTCGAGCAGGACGGCCTGGCCGATCCGGGCGGAGCGGGTGAGGTAGCTGCGTCGGGCGGTGTACTCGGTGACGGCCGCGACGGCGAACGCGCCCGCGACGGCGGCCAGCGGACCCGGATCCCCGGCGCGCAGCGGCGGCACCGCCCGGTCGATGCCGAGCATGACCAGGTACGGCCCGGCCATCGCGGCCGCGTTCTGGGCCAGCAGCAGGCCCACCGCCACGCCGAGCGACCTGCGGTGCGGTCGGAGCAGGTCGCGCAGCAGCGCCCGGCTGCGCCCCCGCAGCCGGGCCACCGCCTCCGGTGAGTCGTCCTCGGCGCGGCTACGGTCGGCGTCCGGGTCGGTGGCCAGTCCCCGCCAGTGCGCCAGCGCGACCGGCCGGCCGTCACCCCCGGCGGTGCCGTGCTGCCGGGGCGGGCGGCCGTCGCCGGCGGCCGTGCGGTGCCGCCGGGCCGGCCGGCGGATCACGAGCGCACCAGGCCCGGTGCCGGCGCGGGCTCGGCGGCGAGCACCGCCCGGTACGCCGGCACCGTGGCCAGCAGGTCGCCGTGCCGGCCGACGGCGGTGATCCGACCCCCGTCGAGCAGCGCCACCCGGTCGGCCAGCGCGACCGTCGACGGCCGGTGCACCACCAGCAGCGCGGTGGTGTCCCGCAGCACCCGGCGCAGCGCCGCCTCGACCAGCGCCTCGGTGTGCACGTCCAGGGCGGAGAGCGGGTCGTCGAGGACCAGCAGCGCCGGCCGGCCGAGCACCGCGCGGGCCAGCGCCAGCCGTTGCCGCTGCCCGCCGGAGAGCGACAGCCCCTGCTCGCCCACCCGGGTCGCCAACCCCCACGGCAGGTCGTACGCGAAGTCGGCCTGGGCCAGCGCCAGCGCGGCCCGGACCTCGTTGTCGGTGGCGTCCGGGCAGCCCAGGGTGAGGTTCTCCCAGACCGACATGGAGAACAGCGTCGGCTCCTCGAAGGCCACCCCGACCAGCCGGCGCAGCGCGTCCAGCCGCACCCCGCGCAGGTCGTGCCCGTCCAGGGTGATCCGGCCACCGGTGACGTCGTGCAGCCGGGGCACCAGGGAGAGCAGGGTGCTCTTGCCGCAGCCGGTCGCCCCGACCAGGGCCAGCGTCTCGCCCGGCTCGACGGTCAGCTCGATGTCCCGCAGCACCGGTTCGGCGCTGCCCGGGTAGCGGAACGACACCCCCTCGAAGCGGAGCCGGCCGCGCACCGCCGAGCGGGCCAGCGGCACGGCGTCCGGGGCGTCCACGATCGACGGTGGGGTGTCCAGCACCTCCTGGATGCGGTCGGCGGCGGTGGCCGCCTCCTGCCCGTTGGCGATGATCCAGCCGAGCGACTGCACCGGCCAGATCAGCATGAGCTGGAGACTGACGAAGGCGACCAGCTCACCGATGGTCAACGCGTCCCGGGCGACAAGCGTCGCGCCGCCGACCAGCGTCGCGCCCAGGGTCAGGTTGGGCACCAGGTCGAACAGGGCCGACGCGCCGGCCAGCAGCGCCCCCTTGGCCACGCCGGTGTCGTGCAGCGCGCGGGCCCGCCCGGCGAACCGGCCGGCCAGTTCCGGCCCCCGCCCGTACGCCTTCATGGTGCGCAACCCCTGCGCGGTCTCCTCGACCAGGGTGGCCACGTCGCCCTGCTGGTCCTGCATCCGCCGCGACGAGGTGTGGTAGTGCCTGCCGAACCGGCGGCTGATCAGGAACAGCGGCACCGCGCTGGCCGCCACGAGCAGCCCCAGCGGCCCGTGCAGGCGGATCAGCAGGATCACCACGGCGACGTAGGTGACCACGTTGAGCACCAGGAACAGCAGCCCGAAGGAGAGGAACCGGCGCAGCACCGACAGGTCGCTGATCGCCCGGGAGAGCAGTTGCCCGGACTGCCAGCGGTCGTGGAAGCCGGCCGGCAGGCGTTGCAGGTGGGCGTAGAGGTCGGCGCGGATGGTCGCCTCCATGCCGACGGAGGAGGAGGACTGGCTCCACCGCCGAATGAAGATCAACACAGCCTCGACCAGGCCGAGCAGCAGGGTCAGCCCGCCGAGGCGGAGCAACCCCGCCGGGTCGTGCCTGGCGATCGGCCCGTCCACCACCCGCTGCACCACCAGGGGTACGGCCAGGCCCGCCCCGGTGGCGGCCAGCGCCGCCAGCAGCAGCAGGACGTACGCGGGGGCGTACGGGCGCAGGTAGCGGCGCAGCCGCCAGAGGTTGCGCAGCGACCGGACCCGACCGTCCGCCCTCGGGGCCGGGTCGCCGTCGCGCTGCGCAGGCACTACCCGACGGTAGCGTCGAACGGCGTCGATGCCGCTGTCAGCTTGCCGTCAGCCGCCGCTCGTGACCGAGCAACCACTTCTTCACCGGCAACCCGTACCGGTAGCCACCGAGGGTGCCGTCGGTGCGCAGCACCCGGTGGCAGGGCACGAAGAGGGCGGCGGCGTTACGGGCACAGGCGGCGGCCGCCGCCCGGACCGCGGCGGGCCGGCCGGCCAGCGCGGCGTACCCGGTGTAGGTGACCGGCTCGCCCGGTTTGACGTCGCGCAGCACGGCCCAGGCGTGGGTCTGGAACGCCCCGCCGCTGTGCTGCCGCACCGGCACCCCGTCGATCGCGGTCAGGTCCCCGTCGAGGTAGGCGCGGACGGCGGCGGTCACCGGACCGAGGTCGGCGTACGGCGCCAGCGGGCCGCGCAGGCTCGGGTGCACCAGCGGCAGCAGGCTGTCCGGGTCGGCGGTGAACCCGGCGGCCCGGACCGCGCCGTCCGGGTCCACCAGCACGCTGAGCGGGCCGGTCGGGGTGTCCATGGTGGTGGTGCCGAGGGTCGTCATGCCGCTCTCCAGAGTCTGATCGCCGCGTACGACCGCCAGGGCCGCCAGCGGTCGGCGTACGTGTCCAGGGTGGTGGGGGTGGCCGGCAGGCCGAGGGCGGCGGCGCCCCGGCGTACCGCGAGATCGGTGGGGAGCAGGACGTCGGGGTCGCCGAGGGCCCGCATGGCCAGGTAGCCGGCGGTCCACGGGCCGATCCCGGGCAGCGCGGTCAACCGTCGTACCGTCTCCGCCCGGTCGCCGCCCGGTTCCAGGTCGACCTCCCCGGCGGCGACGGCGCGGGCCAGCGCGCGGATCGTCTCCCGTCGGGCGGCCGGCATCCCGAACGCCGCATCCGGCAACCCCAGCACCTCCTCCGCCCCCGGAAACCCCCAAACCCCCCACCCGCCCGCCCCGGCGTCCCCACCCGCCGCGCCGCACCGGCCCGCCCCGTCGGGGTGATCAAGAGGTTTGCGTCGCCGGGAAGCGCTCTCCGTGACGCAAACCTCTTGATCACCGGGGCCAGAGCCGGAGCCGGGGCCAGGGGCGGGGCGGGGGAGGTGGGTGAGGAGACGGGTGAGGGTGGTGCGGGCGGCGGACAGGGAGACCTGTTGGCCGACGATGGCCCGCAGCGCCATCTCGAAACCGTCCACCGCCCGGGGCACCCGCACGCCGGGTTCGGCGGCGACGACCCCGGCCAGGGCCGGATCGGCGGCCAGCGTCTGGTCGACCGCCTCCGGATCGGCGTCCAGGTCGAACAGGCGACGGCAGCGGGCCACCGCCGGGGCCAGGTCCCGCAGGTCGGCCAGGCGCAGCGTCGCCACGACGTACCCGGGCGTCGGCGTCAGCGCGACCTCCGCCGGGCCGTGCGGCAGCCGCAACCCCCGGCGGTACGTCCCGTCGTGCACCTCGTCCAGTCCGGGCAGCGTCCGGGCGGCCAGGAATCCCAGCAGGGCGGCGGCGTGCAGCGGCGGCCGGTACGCCAGCCGGAGCGTGATCGTGCCCGCCCCGCCCGGCGTCGGCGGGTTGCCCCGCCCGGTGCGCAACTGCGACGGCACCGTCCCGTACACCTGGCGGACGGTGTCGTTGAACTGCCGTACGCTGCCGAACCCGGCCGCGAACGCCACCTCCGCCAGGCCCAGCCCGGTCGTCTCGATCAACGTCCGGGCGGTCTGGGCACGTTGGGCCCGCGCCAGTGCCAGTGGCCCGGCGCCCAGTTCCGCCCGGAGCATCCGGTGCAGGTGCCGTTCGGTGTAGCCCAGCCGGGCGGCCAGCCCGGGTACGCCGTCCCGGTCGACCACCCCGTCGGCGATGAGCCGCATGGCGCGACCCACCACGTCGGCGCGGACGTCCCACTGCGGTGAGCCGGGCGCGGCGTCCGGCCGGCACCGACGGCAGGCCCGCAGGCCGGCCCCCTGCGCGGCGGCCGCCGACGGGAAGAAGCGAACGTTACGCCGCTTCGGGGTGATCGCCGGGCAGGACGGCCGGCAGTAGATCCCGGTCGACGTGACGCCCGTGTAGAACCAGCCGTCGAAGCGCTGGTCACGGCTGTCCACGGCCCGGTAGCACCGTTCGAAGTCCAACTCCACGCCACCGATCATGCCCGCAGCTCACCGCCGGTGGCTCGCGGGAATCGGACCTGAGCGTGCGGGCCGGCGGCGACCTCCCCACCCCGGCCGTCCCGGGGTGGGGAGGTGGTGCGTCAGCGCGCGGGAACTGGGCCGGTCGCGGGGCCCCGGTCGACGGGTGGTGCGCTGCGGGCGGGGACCGGCGCGGTGACCGGGCCGGTGCGCGGTCCGGCGACGCGCGGCGCGGGCGACGCCGGAACGGGCGTCGCGGGTACGGCGGTCGTCGCCGGAGCGGGCGACGCGGGGATGGCGGGCGGTGCCGGAGTGGACGTCGCGGGCGACGCGGGCACGGCCGTCGAGGCCGGCGATGCGGGAATGGTGGTCCGGGCCGGTGCCGGCGCGCCGCGGCCGGTCCGGACACCCTGGTCGACGGGGGGTTCGGTCACCGCTGCCGGGGCGGGTGCGGCGGGCGGCCCGCTCGGCGTCGAGGCCGGTGCGGCGGGCGGCGCGTCCCCGCCACCGCTGGCGGCCAGCGCGAGCGGGGTGGCGATCAGCATGGCGGCGAGGACCCCCGCCGCGCTCATCGTGATCGTGACGCGGCGGCGGGACCGGGCCCGGCGTTCCGCCCGGTTCAACTGGTCGTGCACTGTCGGTGCCTCCTCGGCGAGGTCGGAGAGGGTGGCGCGGATGAGGTTCTCGATGGGCGTGGTCACCGCCGTACCTCCAGCAGTTCGATGTCCGGCAGAAGTTGCCGCAGCCGGGCCACGGCCCGGTGGGTGCGGCTGCGCACGGTGCCGACCGAGCAGCCGAGCGCGGCTGCCACCTGGGTCTCGGTCAGGTCCTCGTAGTAGCGCAGGACCACGACCGTGCGCTGGGCGGCCGGCAGCGCGCGCAGCGCGGCCCGCATCGCCAGCCGTACGTCGGTGCCGCCGAACAGATCCGGCCCGGCCCGGTCGTCGACGCCGGTGAGCAGCGTCTCCCGGTACCGGCGCAGTCGCCGCCACCAGCTGACCTGCTCCCGGTACATGACCGTGCGCAGGTAGCCCTCCGGATCGGTGTGGCGCAGGTCGCGCCACCTCGGAATGGTCTTGGCCAGCGCCGACTGGAACAGGTCCTCGGCGGCGTGCCGGTCCCCGGTGAGCAGGTACGCGACCCGCATCAGGGCCGGTGCCCGGCCGGCCACGAACTCGGCCAGCCGGGCCCGATCGTCCTCGTCCACCCACCCTCCCCGTCGTTGTCTGTCACCGATACAGACGCCCCAGCTCACCCCGCCTATCCCGGCGGCCGGGGGCGGTTTCCGGTTCGGAAAGTGTCGGTAGTGGTCGGTAGCGTCCCGGCACCAACTCCAGAAAGGGTGCGGCGATGGCGAGCGTGACCGGGCGGGGCGACCCTCGGTCAGGGCGGGGGCGGCTGGACGACGCCGCCGCGCAGGGCCTCTACGACCGGATGCGGGTGGTCGCGCCGGCCGCCTTCGGCGCGATCGAGCGGGACCGGGCCGACGACCCGGCACGGCCGTTCGCCGACACCGCCTGCGGCCGGCTCGCCGGCTCCCTCGACGCGGCCGGCCTGCGGGCCCTGGGCATGTGGGCGCACCACTGGTGCATGCGGTTCTACGACGACGACACCCGGGTCGGCCGCCGGCTGGTCCGGGAGATCGCCGGCCGGCGGGGACTGGGCTGGACGGTCGACGAGGTGCGCTGGATGCTCGGCGAGTCCGAACGGGCCGGCCCGAGCGCCGGGGACCGGCTCACCCTGCCGCTGGCGGCGGCCTCCGAGTTGCCCGGGGTGGCCGACGGCGGGGCGGCCTGGCGACTCGCCGGGTGACCCCGGCCGGTGGGCCGGGGGAGGTGGCGGTGGCGCAGGATGGCAGCGGAGCCAGCCGCAGAGAGGACCAGCATGCCCGCCAACGAACCGACGATCGTCGCCACCAGCATGGGTTTCACCAGCCGTGACCGGGGCCCCTGGGATGCCGATCCGGGGCCGGTCTTCGACCTGATGGCCGAGCTGGCGCAGGCCGACGAGCCGCGGATCTGCTACCTCAACCAGGCCGTCGGCGACCAGCCCACCTCGCTGACGGTCTTCCACGGCGCGTTCGCCGGCACCCGCTACCGCCCGTCGCACCTGGCGCTGTTCCCGATGCCCAACGTCGAGGACGTCCGGGCGCACCTGCTCGGCCAGGACATCATCTGGGTCGGTGGGGGCAGCGTGGCCAACCTCTGCGCGGTGTGGCGGGTGCACGGGCTGCCGGAGATCCTGCGGGAGTGCTGGGAGGCCGGGGTGGTGCTCGGCGGGGTCTCCGCCGGTTCGATCTGCTGGCACGTCGGCGGCACCACCGACAGCTTCGGCCGGCGGCTGCGCGCCTACACCGACGGCCTGGGCTGGTTGCCGTACGGCAACGGGGTGCACTACGACAGCGAGGCCGAGCGTCGGCCGCTGCTGCACCGGCTGGTCGCCGACGGCACGCTGCCGGCCAGCCACTGCACCGACGACGGGGTGGGGCTGGTCTACCGGGGCACCCGGCTGGCCGAGGCGGTCGCCGACCGGGCCGGGGTGGCCGCGTACGAGGTGGTCCCGGACGGTGCCGGTGGGGTGCGGGAGACCCGGATCGAACCCCGGTTGCTCACCGCCTGAGCCGTCCCGGCGGTGCCGACGGGGCTGCCTGCCGGGTGACGGCGTAAGCTGGCCCGTCGTGAGTCTCACCATCGGCATCGTCGGCCTGCCCAACGTCGGCAAGAGCACCCTGTTCAACGCGTTGACCAAGAACGACGTGCTCGCGGCGAACTACCCGTTCGCCACGATCGAGCCCAACGTCGGGGTGGTGGGGCTGCCGGACGCGCGGCTCGACAAGCTCGCCGAGATCTTCTCGTCGCAGAAGGTGCTGCCCGCGCCGGTGTCGTTCGTCGACATCGCCGGCCTGGTCCGGGGGGCGTCGAAGGGGCAGGGCCGGGGCAACGCGTTCCTGGCGAACATCCGGGACGCCTCGGCCATCTGCCAGGTGGTGCGGGCGTTCTCCGACCCGAACGTGGTGCACGTCGACGGCAAGGTCTCGCCCGCCGACGACATCGAGACGATCAACACGGAGCTGATCCTGGCCGACCTGCAGACCCTGGAGAAGGCGCTGCCCCGGCTGGAGAAGGAGGCCAAGCTCCGTAAGGACCGGGCCGCCGCCGTGACCGCCGCGAAGCAGGCCGTCGAGGTGCTCGACGGTGGCACCACCCTGTACGCCGGGGCCGCCGCCGCCAAGATCGAGCTGGAGCACCTGCGGGAGCTGCACCTGCTCACCACGAAGCCGTTCCTCTACGTGTTCAACGTCGACGAGGCCGAGCTGGGCAACGCCGCCTTCCTCGACGAGCTGCGTGCCCTGGTGGCCCCAGCCGAGGCCGTGTTCATGGATGCCAAGATCGAATCCGAGCTGGTGGACCTGCCCGAGGAGGAGGCCCGCGAGCTGCTGGAGTCGATCGGGCAGTCCGAGCCGGGGCTGGACCAGCTCGTCCGGGTCGGCTTCCGCACGCTCGGGCTCCAGACGTACCTCACGGCGGGGCCGAAGGAGGCACGGGCCTGGACCGTGCCGGTCGGCGCGACCGCCCCGGAGGCCGCCGGGGTGATCCACAGCGACTTCCAACGCGGCTTCATCAAGGCCGAGGTGGTCTCCTACGACGACCTGGTCGCGGCCGGCTCGATGGCGGCGGCGAAGGCCGCCGGCAAGGTCCGGATCGAGGGCAAGGAGTACGTCATGCAGGACGGCGACGTGGTGGAATTCAGGTTCAACGTCTGATTCCTGCCCGCCTGCCCAGCGGTACAGCTGCTGCGGGATGCGGGTCAGGGGTGCCCCAGCCGGGGGTCGTCCGCCCAGGGTGAGTGCGGGTGGGCCAGCCGGACCGCGTCGCGCAGCCACCGCCGCTGGGCCGGGCCCAGCAGGTGGTGGGCGACGTCCAGGTCGTGCTCGTCGCGGGGGCGCGGGTCGGGTGACTTCCACAGCAGTTGGGTGACGGGCGTCCCGGTCGGTACGGAGTCGACGGACTCCACCGCCGAGTCCCACGGGAGCGTGATCCGTGGATCGCGTCGGTAGCGCCAGCCCGTCTCGTCACCGTCCTCCAGGTTGATCTGGAGGACGAAGCGGTCCCGACCGGGGTCGTGTACCCAGATGTTGTGCACCTCGGGGTCGTCGTGCCGCTTCCCCAGGGGGAACAAATGCCCCCGCCGGGCCGCGAACGGCCGCAGGTCCGCCGGTAGCGCGTGCAGCAGGGCGGGCAGCGCGGGCCGCAGGGTGCTGACGTCGATGTCGCCGTGCGGTCGCTCCGGCCCGTCGCACCAGTGGGCGACGGCCCATCCCCCGGAGAGCCACCAGCGTGTCGGGCAGCCGGCGAACAACGCGCGCACCTGGGCGACCGAGAGCGCGGACCAGAGGTGCCGTCGGGGGTCGTACCGCACGGACCCAGGCTGACAGCCGGTCCCGCCGAACGCCAGCCGGGACCCGGCGTTCTCACGGGTCGCCGCTCGACCTGCGATCACGGGGCAGCGGACGGGGTGGCGTTGCCCCTACGGTGGCTGTCGTGGCGTTGCGACTGGAACCGATGACCGACGAGCAGTACCTCCGCTACCGGGAACACGCCGAGGAGGACTACGCGCGCAACATCGTCGCCTCCGGGGCGATGCCGCTGCCGGAGGCGCGGGAGAAGGCACGGCAGGATTTCCAGGGCCTGCTGCCCGACGGCCTGGCCACCGAGGGCCACCGGCTGTGGACGGCGTACGACGGCGACGCCGAGGTCGGCCGGCTCTGGTTGCACCTGGAGCAGAAGTCCGACGGCCTGCACGCCTTCGGCTACGACTTCGCGGTGCGCGAGGAGTTGCGTCGCCGGGGCCACGGCCGGGCGATCATCGAGGCCGCCGAGCGGCTGTGCCGGGAGCTGGGGGTGGTCGCCATCGGGCTGAACGTCTTCGGCTTCAACACCGGCGCGCGGGCGCTCTACGAGCAGATGGGCTTCGAGGCCACCGCCATCCGCATGATCAAACGGCTGTAGTACGCCGGCACCCCGGGGTCGGGACGGTGTGCCCCGACCCCGGCCGGTCCACCCCTCAGCGGCGGTAGACCGAGATGTGCGACGTGCTGGTGTCGTCGAACGGGTGCCGGTGCCAGTCGGCGTACCGCTCGACGAGCCGCAGGCCGGCCCGGTGGGCCAACTCGTCGATCTGCTCCGGCCAGCAGTAGCGCATCGCGAACGGTTCCAGGTGCACGCCGTCGCGGTCGAAGGTGACGGTCTGCCGGACGAAGGTCTGCGCCGCCCGGTCGTACTGGTGCAGCCGGATGGTGGCCGAGTCCTCGGTCACCGACCGCATCTGCACCTGTTCGTCCCGGTCGAAGGTGGCCGGGTCGGGCACGAACGCCTCGACGACGAACTCGCCGCCGGGGGCCAGCACCCGGGCCACGTTGCGTAGGCAGTCCTGCTGCCGCTCGGCACGGACCAGGTTGAACAGGGTGTTGAACACCAGGTAGACCAGCCGGTACGGGCCCGTCACGGGCACGTCGGCCATGTCGCCGACGGTGACCGGGATGCCGTCGCCGCCGGGCTTGGCGCGTAGCTTCGCCACCATCTCCGGTGACGCCTCCACCCCGTCGACTGGTACGCCCCGGGCGGCGAGCGGCAACGCCACCCGACCCGTCCCGACGGCGAGTTCGAGCACCCGCCCGTCGCCGGCCCGTTCGGCGAGGAAGTCCACCGCCGGGCCCGGGTCGGGGTTGCCGGGGCTGTCGTACCTGTCGGCCCACATCCTGCCGAAGTGGCCCGGATCGTCGAACACCGACATCAGCGACCCCCGTCCGGGGTGCTGGCCGGTCCGGTGTCACCGGCGCATGGTCGCGCCGTCACTGCCGTGGTGGTGCTGGTGGTCACGAAGCCTCGATTCCCGCTGTTGGTCGATGGTGGGCGCGTGGGTGGACCTCGTGGCGTACGACATGTCGTCTGCTCCCTCCGGTCGGCTTCGTCCCCAGCCAAGCAGCGGGCCGGTCAGCGGGGCAACCCGGTTTCCGGGCGGGTCAGGTCGAGCGTCCAGTGCCGGGTACGGATGACCTGGTCGTTGAACTCGACGTCCTCCTCGCCGAGGAGGGTGAACCCGAGCGCCCGGCAGATCGCGTTCGACGGGCCGTTGCCGACCGCCGGGAACGCGTGCACGGTGTCCGCCCGCCGCCCGGTGCGGGCCTGGTCGAGCAGCGCGCGGACGCCCTGTTTCGCCAGGCCCCGGCCCTGGAACTCGGGCAGCACCATCCAGCCGATCTCGGTGACCGCCCCGTCGTCCGGCCCGCGCCACAGGGTGACGGTCCCGGCGACCGTCTCGTCCACCACGATCATCTTGATCAGCGCGACGCCGTCGGCGGCCAGTCGGGCGTCCCGGCGGACCTGCCGGGCCACGTGGGCGGCCGGCAGCGGCCCGCCGAGTTCGGCCATCATCGCCGGGTCGCAGCGCATCCGCTGGTACGCCTCGACGTCGGTGGCCAGCACGTCACGCAGGAACACGCCGCACCCGCTCCCGCCGGCCACTGTGGGGAGTCGTCCGCATGCGCCCGAGTATCCCAAAGGCCGACCGGCCGCGGGGGGTCAGGCAGGGCGGGCCGGGGCGAGGGACCGGGCCAGCCGGGCGAGGCCGTCATCGCCGTGACCGGCGGCGACCGCCTGCTCGACGACCGACCGGGCGGCGCGCAGCACCCCGGAGTCGATCCCGTGGGCGTCGGTGGTCGCGATGACGTGGCCGAGGCCCGCGCCGGCCGAGGCGACGGTGGACCGGTCGCCGGGGAACCGGCCCTCGGTGAGCTGGTCGGCGAAGCGGGCCGTCATCTCGGCGAGCATCGGGGCGATCCCGGCCGCGTACCTGGCGAACGACCGGGGGGCGATGCCCTCGGCCGAGGCCAGCGCGAAGGCGTGGGTCAGGCCGCTGACCGCCGTGCCGAACAGGTCGAGCAGCGCCATGTCGTACGCCGCCGCCGCGCCCGGGTCCGGGCCGAGGTATCCGGGGGTGCCGCCGAAGGCCGCCAGGACGGGTCGGACGGCGTCGAAGCCGGACCGGCTGCCGCACCACAGGGCCGTGGCGGCGGGTGTGCCGATGGTCGGCGTCGGGGTGAGGATGGCGCCCTTCACCAGGTCGACCCGGTGCCCGGCGGCCCAGTCCGCCAGCGCCCGCGCCTCGTCCGGCCGGCAGGTGGTGACGTCGACGACGGTCCGACCGGCCTAGTCGTCGTGGGCGGCCAGCACGGTGCCGACCGCCGCCGGGTCCCGCAGGCAGGTGATCACGACGGGGGCGGCCCGGACCGCCCCGGTGACGGTGGGCGCGGCCGTCGCGCCGAGCGCGACGAGGGGTCCGGCCCGGTCCGGCGTACGGTTCCAGACGGTCGTCGGCGTGCCGGCGGAGACCAGGGTGGCGGCGAGCGCCCGGCCCATCGGACCCAGGCCGAGCACCGCCACCGGCGTACGGTGCGTGAGTTGTAGATCGCTCATGCCGGGGACGGTAGACCTTCTCGTTGACGTGAAGGTCAAGTCCGCGGTGTGCTGTGTGGCATGCGGATCGGCGAACTGGCCCGGCGGGCCGGGGTGAGCACCAGGGCCCTGCGCTACTACGAGGAGCAGGGCCTGCTGCGGCCGCAGCGGCGGCCGAGCGGCTACCGCGACTACGGCGAGCAGGCGCTGACCACCGTGCGGCACATCCGGCTGCTGCTCTCGGCCGGGCTGGGCACGGCCGTGATCGCCGAGATCCTGCCCTGCGTGCCGGACGACACCACGGTGCTCGCCCCCACCTGCCCCGAACTGCTCGACGGCCTGGCCGGGGAACGGGCCCGGATCACCGCGTCCATCCAGCGGCTCACCGCGGCCCGGGACATCCTCGACGCCCTGATCGCCACGGGTGGTCCCGCCCGGCGGCCGTGAGCTGGCCGCCGGGGTGCTCGGCGGGCGGACCGGTGGTCAGGAGATGTAGTGCAGGATCACGTTGTGCACGTGGTGGCTCTTCTGCGCGCCCCGGAACTCCACCTCGTAGGTGTGGGTGCCGACGTGCACGGCGATCGCGCCGGTGGAGAAGAACTCCCCGCCCCACGACTTGTTGCTCACCACGCTCACGCTGGTGATCTTCGAGTACGGGATGCTGGTGATCGCGAACTTCTTGCCCACGAACGAGCGGTCCTGGATGATCACCCGCCGGTCGGTCAGGCCGATGAACCCGGTGCCGGTGCCGATGGCGTCGTAGACGGCGATGATCTGTTCGCCGTCGAGCAGTCCACTGCGGATCTGCTGGAACTGCTCCTTGCGGTCGTACGTCACATTTGCCATGGGTCCCACGGTAGGAAGTGGGCGCCAGCGTCGGCCGTTGCCCGCCCGTCAGCCCGGTCGACTAGTCTCCCCATGCCTGGCCGGACGCGGGCGACGGGGGAGGGAAGCGGTGTGACCAGCGAACGTTCCGAGACGCAGCCCGCCGACGAGTCGCGGCCGGAGCCGCCGACGACCTCAGACGGTGCCGCCGACGCGGCCCCGGCCGACGCGGTGATCCCGGCCGCCGCCGGCGAGACCCCGTCCCCTGCGGTGACCCCGGCCGCCGGCGGTGCCGCCGCGACGCCGCCCGCCGCGACGCCGCCCGCCGCGACGCCGCCCGCCTCGGCGGCTCCGGCACCTGCCGCCGAGGCTCCTTCTCCTGACGGTGGCAAGGCTCCGACTCCTGACGGTGGTGGCGACCCGACCCCGGGCGGCGACCGGGGCGGTGACGGGACCCCTGCCCTGCCCGGCGGCACCGGGGACGCGGAGGCGGACCGGGCGTCGCGTGCCGTGCCCGACTGGGAGCCGTGGCCGCAGCGTCCCGCCGCCCGGGGCCGGTTGAACCGGCTGGCCGTGGTCACGCTGGTGCTGGGCCTGCTCGGCGGGGTGCTGGCCCCGCTCACCGCCGGGTTCGCGTTGCGCCGGATCAGGCGGGACGGCGAGCGGGGCCGGGGCCTGGTGATCGCCGGGCTGGTGCTGCTCGGGGGTTGGGTGCTGGCCGGGCTGGTGGCCCTGGGCGTCACCATGACCGGGTCCGACCCCGACCCGGGGCTGCGCGGGTTGCGGGTGGGGGACTGCTTCCGGGTGCCCTCCGGTGCCACCGCCAGCCGGACCGCCCCCGAGGAGGTCACCCGGGTGGCCTGCGACACCCCGCACCACGCCGAGTACGTCGACGACTTCCCCGCCTACGAGCGTTCCGCCGACGAGCGGTACCCCGGCGCGGCGGTGCTCTCCCAGCGGGCCGAGACGCTCTGCCGGCAGCGGCTGCACAGCTACGTGGTGGACCCGCTGGGCCTGCCGGCCGAGGCGCGGCTGAGCTGGTACCTGCCGACCCGGGTGGACTGGTCCACCGACCCCACCATCACCTGCTACCTGACCTCCCCGACGGGGCTGTCCCGGTCGCTGCGGATGGACACCACGGTGCTCGACCCGGCGCAGCTCGGCTACCTGCTGGCCAGCCGGGACTGGACGCAGGCGCGGGCCGCCCTGGTGGCCAGCGCGCCGACCAGCACCCCGGCCGGGCTGCGGGATGCGGTGCGCCGGGCCGAGACGATCCACACCGACATGTGGTTCCGGCTGCGCCGGGAGACCTGGCCGGAGGCGGTCCGCCCGGCGATGGAGCGGCTGCTCACCGAGATGGAGCAGGACGAGCCGGCCTGGCGGGACGCCGACGGCGAACCCGACCGGGGCCGGCTGCTCCAGGTGGTCGCGCAGGCCGGGCAGCATCCGGACCCGGCCACCGAGCTGGCCGTACGCCAGGCGCTGGGGTTGCCGACGGCGCAGGGCGAGCCGATGCGCTGAGCCGACCGAGGGTGGTGTTCCGACCACTCGGCGCGGACGGGTCGGACGTTCCGCCGAGCGGGTCGAGCGCCGGACGGCTCTAGGCTGGCGACGAGGGTGCGGCTGGCGACGACGGGGGTCGACGATGACGGGAACGGGCGGGCACGCGCGTCAGTCCGCCATCACCGCGCGGTACGCGTCCTCGATCCGGGCGGCGAGCAGCACCTCACCCTCGGTGAGCGGCTCCCCGTCGCCGTGCCCGACCCGGATGCGGGTCTCGGTGTCCCGCCGGCTGATGTCCGGTCGCAGCCGCAGCGCGTCCGCGACGACCTTGACCCGTTCGGTCAGCGCCGCGTGCTGGGTGTCGTCCATGACCAGGGTGCGGCGGATCTGCTCACCGTCGCGGGTCCACCCGTGCAGGAGCGTGAGGGCGTCACTGAGATAGTCGTGCTTGCTTCGACTGGTGAACAGCGCGCGCATCACCGCACCTCCCAGGCGCCGTTGCCGGCTTGTGGCCAAATCGTCGCCGTCCCGTGTCCTCGTGGTGTTAACAGTCTGTCGGCCTCATGGCGGTGTGTCCACGCCCACACTTCCGTCTCTTATTGGCCTACCGGTCGGCCACGGTACCCAAACCGACGATTGATCTGGCACGCTGGACGCCCGTGCAGACCGAACGGCGTAGCGGAAACGGACCGACCGACCGGCGCGAGCCGAGGGTGGTCGTGGGGGCGGCGATCATCTCCGCCGGGCGGGTGCTCGCCTGCGCGCGCACCGCGCCCCCCGAGGTCGCCGGCATGTTCGAGTTCCCCGGCGGCAAGGTCGAGCCGGGTGAGAGCGAGACGGCGGCGCTGGTCCGCGAGTGCGCCGAGGAGTTGGCCGTCCGGGTGGAGGTCGGCGACCGGGTAGGCCGGGACGTCCGGATGGCCCACGGCCGCTCGGTGTTGAAGGTGTACGCGGCGCGCCTGCTGCACGGCGACCAGCCGCGCGCGCTGGAACACTCCGCGATGCGCTGGCTGGCCGCCGACGAACTGCACAGCGTCACCTGGCTCCCCGCCGACGTGCCCATCGTCGCCGCCCTCCGCCCGCTGCTGGCCGCCGGCTGACGGCGGCGGGTGCCC
>NZ_MZMV01000098.1 GCF_002210435.1 Micromonospora wenchangensis | reverse complement strand
GGCGAGACCCGCACCCGCCCCGCCGCCCGCGCCGCCCTGGCCGCCGTGCTCCGCGCCGGCCCCACCCCGGCCGACGTCGCCCGTCTCGCCGCCACCATCGGGCTGACCCGCCCTGACCAGGATGGAGCGAGCAGCCCGCCGGGCCGCGACCCCGGGTGAGCCGAGATGCAGGGCGGCGTTGTTGCCCGGCTGTTACCTGCCGGTGGGGCCACTGTGGCCCGTCCGGTGGACCGTCGACCGGACCGGCCGTCCCGGGCCGGAAACGTCGAGCGGGAGGACACCATGCGTTCCACCAGGACCCTGACGGCGGTCACGGCCGTGCTGGCCGTGCTGCTCATCACCGTCGGTACGGCGACCGCCGCCGGCCGGCTCCGCACCGCCGCCGCACCCTACTGCGGGATCACCTGGGGCAGCGCCGGCAGGACCGGCGGCGGCCTGAACCCGGCCCCGCTGCTCACCACCCGCACCGGGCAGCAGGACTGCTACGACCGGCTGGTCTTCGAGTTCGACGGGTCCGCCGACGGCTACTCGGTCGGTTACGGCGACGTGTTCACCGAGGGGCAGGGGCTGCCGGTGTCGCCGTACACGGCGGGCGGGGCGGTGCTGCGGGTGCAGTTGCGGGAGCCGGCGGTCGGCTACCCGTACCGGGCCGGCGACCACGTGGCGACGGTGCTCGGCTACCGCACCCTGCGTGACGTCGTCTACGGCGGCACCTTCGAGGGCTACAGCACCTTCGCCGTCGGCGTCCGGGCGCAGTTGCCGTTCCGGGTGCTGCTGCTCGCCGGCCCCGGCACGCACAGCCGGATCGTGCTCGACGTGGCGCACCAGTGGCAGGAGTGACGGCGGCGGCGACCGCCCGGCGGGCCGGGGACCGACGTCGATCGGCTCCCGGCACCGGCCGTTGCGCCGGGTCGGGACGGGCCACCCCGGGACTACCCTGGGAACACCATGGACGGCCGGGTGCTGCTGGTCGAGGACGATGCCTCCATTCGGGAGGTCACCGCCCTCGGTCTGCGCCGGGCCGGGTTCCGGGTCAGCACCGCCGCCGACG
The DNA here is from genome assembly GCF_002210435.1 of Micromonospora wenchangensis. GTDB lineage: Bacteria > Actinomycetota > Actinomycetes > Mycobacteriales > Micromonosporaceae > Micromonospora > Micromonospora wenchangensis. The sequence goes on along the minus strand of NZ_MZMV01000098.1, from coordinate 16,974 downwards.
GGCGGGCCGCGCTCGCCGCCTGGCGGGCCGGGCTGATCGACCTGATCATTCTGGACACGCTGCTGCCCGGCCTGGACGGCCTCGAGGTCTGCCGGGAGATCCGGCGCAGCAGCCAGGTGCCGATCCTGCTGTTGACCGCCAGCACCGACACCGTCGACGTGGTGGTCGGCCTGGAGTGCGGCGCGGACGACTGCCTGCGTAAGCCGTTCGACCTGTCGGAACTGGTGGCCCGGGTCCGGGCGGCGCTGCGCCGGGGCCACGCCGTGCCCACCGAACCCGTGCTGACCGTCGGGCCGCTGGAGGTCGACCCGGCCCGCTTCGTAGCGCGCCGCGACGGACGGGAACTGACGCTCACCGCCACCGAGTTCCGGCTGCTGACCGAGCTGGCCCGCCGGCCCGGTCAGGTGTTCACCCGGGAGGTGCTGCTGGACCGGGTGTGGCGGCACTCCCACCTCGGCGACTCCCGCCTGGTCGACGTGGCGGTGCAGCGGTTGCGCGCCAAGGTCGACCACGACCCGGCCGCCTCCCGGCTGCTGCGCACCGTACGCGGGGTCGGCTACAAACTCGACGCGGCGTGACCCCCTCCCGCCTCAGGGGCCGCCGTTACCGTTGACGGGTGGTCGGCAATCGAGAGACGTTCCGGGACGAGCTGGTCGCCTGCGGGTTTCCGCCGCTGGTCAACAGACTGGCCGAGGCCGGCTTCCAGGGCCGGGTCGCCACCCGCGACCTCGGGCCGCTGCGGCTGGTCTCCCTGGCCACGCCCGCGAGCGCGTGTGTCGGGCGGGAACGCGACGCCTCCGACGGCGGGAACCTGGCGGTCAAGGTGATGACCCGGGGTCGGACGCGGATCGAGCAGGGGCGGGGCACCGCCGAACTCGGGCCGGCCGACCTGGTGCTGCTCGACCCGACGCGCGCTCTCCGGTTCGAGAGCACCGCCTCGGCGCACGTCACCATCCTGGTTCCACGCCGGGAGCTGCGGATGCGGCCCGCGCAGATCGACCGGCTCGTCGGCGTACGCATCGACGGCAGCCACGGTCCGGGCGCGCTCGTGTCGGTGCTGGCCCGGGAGTCGGCGCGGTCGGCGACCGGGTTGCGCGAGGCGGCGGCGCTGCGGTCGGCGGCGGCCGTCGTCGAGCTGATCGCGGTCGCGCTGGAGGCCCGGCTGGGCGACGGGCAACCGGCCCCGGACGAGCGGCTGCGGAACCGGATCGCCGGCTACATCGAGGCCCGGCTGGCCGACCCCGGTCTGTCCCCGCCCGGCATCGCCGCCGCCCACCACATCTCCGTACGCCGGCTGCACAAGCTGTTCGAGGACCAGCCGTTCACCGTCGCGGCCCTGATCCGCCGTCGCCGCCTGGAGCGCTGCCGGGCCGAGCTGGCCGCAGGCGGCCGCACGGTCACCGCCGTGGCCACCCGGTGGGGATTCTCCGACCCCGCCCACTTCAGCAAGCTCTTCACGGCGACGTACGGCTACAACGCCCGCGCACTGATCGCCAACAACCGTGCACGGACCACCAAGACGCGCACCACGACACCGGAACAGGATGGTGGTCACCAAGGCAGGCAGTAGCGATGGGAGGAAGTCGTGGCGAAGGTGAACATCGTCCGCCCCGGTGAGGGCGAGATCCTCGGCAGCGGGGCGCAGCAGATCCGCATCCTGGAGAACGGCGAGCACACCGAGCACCGGCTGGGGTTCGCCGAGGTCACCATCCCGCCGGGCACCCCGAGCCCGTTGCAGCACCGCCACGCCCAGCACGACGAGGGTTTCTACGTGCTGGCGGGGACGTTCCGGTTCACCGTCGGCGAGGACCACTACGACGCCGGACCGGGCACCTGGGTCATCGTGCCGACCGGGGCGCCGCACACGTTCGCCAACGTCGGCGAGGGGAACGCGGTCATGCTGAACACGTTCACCCCGGACCTGTACGTGCAGTACTTCCGCGACTTCAAGGCCATGATCGACTCCGGGCGGCCGGTCAACGCCGAGACCATGGCACCGCTGTGGAAGACCTACGCCACCGAGATCTCGACCGAGTACGCCTCGTGAGGCGCACCCGGCCCGACCACCCCGGTGGTCCGTGCCCCGACCAGGATTCGAACCTGGGCTCTCCGGTTTCGTAGACCGGCGCGCTGTCCGCTGCGCCACCGGGGCTCACGGCCGACGCCCGGGGGCGTCGGCCGGTCTAACCCTTCACACAGACCACCTGCTTGAGGTGGGCCACCACCTCGACCAGGTCGTCCTGCTGCGCCATCACCGCGGTGATGTCCTTGTACGCGCCGGGGATCTCGTCGACCACCCCGGTGTCCTTGCGGCACTCCACCCCGGCGGTCTGCACCGCCAGGTCGTCGACGGTGAACGTGCGCTTCGCCTGCGCCCGCGACATCCGCCGGCCGGCCCCGTGCGACGCCGAGCAGTACGCGTCCGGGTTCCCCCGGCCCCGCACGATGTACGACCCGGTGCCCATCGACCCCGGGATGATGCCCAGGTCCCCCCGGCCGGCCCGGATCGCGCCCTTGCGGGTCACCAGCACGTCCACCCCGTCGTAGTGCTCCTCGGCCACGTAGTTGTGGTGGCAGGAGATCGGCTCACCGTAGCTGACCTGCGGGAAGGCGTCCCGCACCACGCCGCACAGCAGGGCCAGCATGACCGCCCGGTTGCGCCGCGCGTACTCCTGCGCCCACCACAGGTCCCGCCGGTACGCGTCCATCTCCGGGGTGCCGGCGAGGAACACCGCCAGGTCCCGGTCGGGCAGGTCGGCGTTGTGCGGCAGGGCACGGGCCACCCCGATGTGCCGCTCGGCCAGCTCCTTGCCGATGTTGCGGGAACCGGAGTGCAGCATCAGCCAGACCTGCCCGGCGTCCGGGCCGTCCTGCTCGACGCAAACCTCGATGAAGTGGTTGCCCCCACCGAGGGTGCCGAGCTGGTGCCGGGCCCGGCTCTCCAGCTGCGCCACCCGGCGGTCCAGGGTGGCGAACCGGGCCCAGAAGTCGTCCCAGCCGCGCTGCTCCAGACCCCGCACCCGACGCGGGTCGACCGGGTCGTCCCGCTTGGCGAAGCCGACCGGCACGACCGCCTCGATCGCCGAGCGCAGCGACGCGAGGTCGTCGGGCAGGTCGGCGGCGGTGAGCGAGGTGCGTACCGCGCTCATCCCGCAGCCGATGTCCACCCCGACGGCGGCCGGCGAGACGGCCTGCCGCATCGCGATCACCGAGCCGACGGTGGCGCCCTTGCCGTAGTGCACGTCCGGCATCACGGCGACGCCCTGCACCCAGGGCAGCGCGCCGATGTTGCGCAACTGCTGCGCGGCCTGCGGCTCGATGCCGTACGGGTCGGTCCAGACCCGTACCGGCGCCTTCGTGCCCGGCAGCGGGGTGAATGCCATGGTCGTTCTCCTCGTTGGTGGGAGCAGGGGTGACAGGATTCGAACCTGCGACCGTCGGGTTTGGAATCCGGTGCTCTACCCGTTGAGCTACACCCCTCGGCGGGTGTCGGGGATCGAAAAAGCCGCCCGGTCCCCTGGTGGGGTGGGCGGCTGCGCAGGTCGCGCTGGCGCTATCCGCGCCGCCACCCCGATCGCCACCGACACCCCCGGGCCTGTTCGCCGGCTGGCAACAGCACGCCGCCGCGCGGCGTGAACCGCGTGGTCGACGTGCTGAGGTACGGCGACACGGTGTGCTCCCCGGTTGGTCGGTGTTGGCGTCGACGTCGAACCTAGGCGGACGCCCGCACCGCCGCAAACGATATCCGTCCTCGCCCGGGTGGCGGTCCGGTTATCGTAGGTCGCACATGGTGGAGATCGGGTCGAGCCAGAGGCTGCCCACGATGACGATCGGGTAGCGGACCTCCCGGACCTGTCCGTCGGCGGTCTCGACGGAGAACCGCACCGACAGCGGCTCCACCGTGGGTGCCTCCCCGCACCGGAACTGCACCACCACGTCGATCCCGCCGGTGCCGCCGGGCCGGATCAGCCGGGTCCGGCCGAGATCGCGGACGACGACGGTGGGGCTGTCGGCCTGGACCGACCGTACCGTGACCGGGGACGGCCCGGCGTTGACCACCGCCAGTGACCCTTCGAGCCGGGCCCGGCCGCCGGAGTTCACCCCGCTGCCGCCCATGGCGGCCGGCATGGCGACCAGGCTGACCGCCGATTCCCGCTCCTGCCGGGCGCGTGCCTCCTGTGACCGGTCGACGCCCCAGCCACCCAGCACGAGGCCGGCCACGAAGGCGGCCACCAGGCCGAGGACGAACCGGGGTCGGGCGGAACGGCGGGCACGGGCACCGGCCGGCCCGAGGGACCCGGGCCGAGGCGCGTCCAGGTCGATCACGGCATCCTCGGCGGACATGGCGACAGCCTAGGGTGTCCAAACGGCGCGGGCGTGTCCGCCCCGGCCGGCAGACGGTACGGTCCATGGCCATGGCTCTGATGCGGTGCGAGTTCGACTCCGAGGCCCTGGGCATGAGCACGTCGATGACGGTGATCCTGCCGCAACCCGACCCGGCACGGCCGGAGCCCACCGACGCGGGCCCGCCGGTGCTCTACCTGTTGCACGGGCTCAGCGACGACGACACCGCCTGGACCCGCCAGACCTCGATCGAGCGGTACGTGTCGGCGCTGGGGCTGGCCGTGGTGATGCCCCAGGCCGGACGCAGCTTCTATGCCGACGAGAAGCACGGCAACCGGTACTGGACGTTCCTCACCGACGAGCTGCCCCGGGTCTGCCGGTCGTTCTTCCGGCTCTCCGACCGCCGGGAGGACACCTTTGTCGCCGGGCTGTCGATGGGCGGCTACGGCGCGGTGAAGTGGGCGCTGCGGCAGCCGGAACGGTTCGCCGCCGCGGCCAGCCTGTCCGGGGCGCTCAACGTCGCCCACCGCCGGCACGCCCCGGACCGTCCGCTCGACCCGGACGTCTGGCACACCGTCTGGGGCGACGCCCCGACGGCCGGCCCCGACGACGACACCGTGGCGCTGGTGGGCCGGGCCGGGGCCGACACTCCCCCGCTCTACGTCGCCTGCGGCACCGAGGACTTCCTGTACGACGACAACGAGCGTTTCGTCGCGGCGGCCCGGGACCGGGGCGTGCCGGTGACCGTGGACTTCTCTCCAGGCGACCACGACTGGCCGTACTGGGACGCCACGATCCGCGACGTGCTGGCCTGGCTGCCGCTGCGCACCCGGCCGGCCGCCGGCTGAGCGGCCGGGGCGGGCACGGCCGGGTCGGCGGGTCAGACGCCCACGCTGCCGTCGACGGCCTCCCGCAGCAGGTCGGCGTGGCCGTTGTGCCTGGCGTACTCGTGCATCATGTGCAGCATCACCAGACGCAGCGACACGTCCTCGCCCCAGCGCGCCTGGTGACCGGTGACGTCGAGCGAGGCCGCCGCCCGCTCGATCCGCCGGGAGTGCTCCACCTCCCGCTGCCACGCCGCGAACGCCTCCGCGCCGGTCGACCCGCTCGGGTCGTACGCCCGCTGGTAGTCGCCGGTGTCCGACCAGAGCAGCGGCACGTCCTCGGCGTCGATCACCCGCCGGAACCAGGCGCGTTCCACCTCGGCGAGGTGCCGCAGCAGGCCGAGCAGGGTCAGGTCGGACGTCGGCACCGCCCGCTGGCGCAACTCGTCGTCGGTCAGCCCCTCGCACTTCATGGCGAGGGTGGCCCGGTGGAAGTCGAGGAAGGCGCGCAGCGTCTCCCGCTCCCCGGCACGCAGCGGCGGGCCGATCCGTTCGGTGGTCATGTCGAGGGTCCTCCGGGGGACGGGGTCGCCCCGGGCGGGCGGCCGGGAGCCGTCGGGCAGCCTAGCGGTCTGCGGCTGCCGACCCACCGGAGTTTCACCGGCCGGCGGTAACCGCCCCGGAGGTGGCGACCGGGCCGGTCAGCGGGGCAGGGACGTACGGGCCACCGGGAAGTCGAAGTAGGTGTCGGGGTAGGGCTCGTCGGCGTACCGGTAGTGCCACCACTCCCGGTCGTAGTTGACGAAGCCCTCCTGCGTCATCAGGCGTTCCAGCAGTTGCCTGTTGCTCCGGGCGGCACCGGTGACCCGGGCGTCGGCGGTGTGCGCGAGCGGATCGAAGCAGTCGAATCCGGTGCCCATGTCGAGGGTGCCGTCGGCGAACCGCCGGTCGGCCGGGTCGGTGCAGGCCACCAGCGGCTGACCCGGGGCGTACGAGGCGCGGGGCGGGGCCGGGCGGGACTCCAGGGTCAGGTCGACGGTGCTGCCCCGGCTGTGCGCGGTGGGCGCGCCGAGGTAGCCGTCGGTGAACAGCCTCGACTTGGCCACCCGGGGATAGAACTCCGCCTTCGTCTGCTGTGCGGCGGGGTCCCTCGCCCAGCGGACGAACGCGTCGGCGGCGCGGGTCGGCCGGTAGCAGTCGTACACCCGCAGGCTCAGCCGCTGGGCGCGGGCGGCGTCCTGCACCCGGCGCAACGCCTCGGCGGCGGGCCGGGTGAGCAGGCACAGCGGCTCGTCGTAGCCGTCCACCCGACGTCCGACGAAGTTGTGCGGGCCGGCGTAGCGGATGTCGACGACGATGCTCGGGTCGACCTCGGACAGCAGCACCACGTCGGCCGGGGCGCGCGGGCCGGTCGGGGTGGGCACGGCGGCGCTCGGCACCGGCGCGGGCTGCGGCGGCCGGCCACAGCCCGCCGTGGCGAGCACCGCCGCCGCGACCAGCAACCGGAGCGGCACCCACCGGGGGCGGTCCGCGCCGGGTCTCACCGTCGTCGGCGTCCGTGGTCGGGTCGGTGGCGCAGGGCGAGCAGCAGCCCGGCGAGCCCGGCCACGACGGCGGCCAGGGAGACCGCGAACAGCGGACGTGACCAGGGGTGGCCGACCGGGTCGAGCCGGCCCGGCCCACCGGCGGCGGCCAGTGCGGGCGGGGTGGCGGTGGCGGACGCGGACGGGCCGGCGGTCAGCTCGCCCGGGTTGACCAGCCGGCCGACCGCCGCGCCCCGGGGCACCCCGAAGCCCCAGTCGAGCAGGGCCGCGCCCTGCTCCCAGCCCCGTTTGTCGAGCACCTCCGCGCCGAGCAGGGTGACCACCAGCCGCCGGCCGTTGCGCTCGGCGGCACCGACGTAGCTGTGCCGGGCCAGGTCCGTGTAGCCGGTCTTGCCGCCCAGCGCCCCCGGGTAGCGGTAGAGCAGCTGGTTGTCGTTCTGGATCGGGAACGCCTTCTCGCCGAGCGCCGGCTGGGCGGGGATCGTCGTCTCCCGGGTGGTGTCGTAGCGGCGGAAGGTGGCGTCGGCGAAGCAGGCACGGGCGATCAGCGCCAGGTCGTAGGCGCTGGTGAACTGGCCCGGCCCGTCCAGCCCCGACGGGGTCACCGCGTGGGTCTGCAACGCGCCGAGCTGCCGGGCGTGCTCGTTCATCGCCCGCAGCCCGCCGGGCAGCCCGTCGGGGCCGCCGCCGAGGCGGGCCAGCGCGTTGGCCGCCTCGTTGCCGGATTTCAGCAGCAGGCCCAACCAGAGGGTCTCGATCCGGTACCGGCCGCCCTCGGCGAAGCCCACGGCGGAGCTGCCCGGCTCGATGTCGAGGTCGCCGTGGGTGAGGGTGACCGTCCGGCGGGGGTCGAGCTTCGGCAGCACGGTCGCGGCGAGCAGCAGCTTCTGCACGCTGGCCGGGGTGCCGTACTCGTGCGGGCCGCAGCCGCCGAGCACGTCGCCGCTGTCCAGGTCGGCGACCAGCCAGGAGGTGGCCGCGACGGCGGGCGGCCGGGGTGTCCCGGCCGGTCGGACCTGTTCCGTGGTGGCCAGGGCGGGGCCGCCGACCGCGCGGGCGGCCGGGTCCGCGTGGGGCGGGACCGGCCGGGGTGGCCGGGACACGGCCGGCACCGGCGCGCACGGGCCGGTGGTGACCGCCCCGGCGGCGTCCGCCGCACCGGCGGGTGCGACGACCGGCGACAGCAGCAGGGCGGCGATGACGGCGGCGGTACGTCCCCGAACTCTCACGCTGACGAAGGTAGTGACACCCGCCCCGGTGGTCCGGCGATCCGGCGAATCCCACCCGCCGGGCGCGGCCGGGCCGCTAACATGCCGCCGGGCGGCGGGAGGTGTCGACGGGGGTGGATGGGGGTAGCGGAGGGTAGGCCCCGGTGAAGGAGGAGACCATGACCGACCCCCGTTACGCCCCGATCGGCCTCGCGGCCGGTGGTGACCTGGTCGACGTCGACGACGTCGACACCCGTCCCGTGGTGGGTGCGGACGACGCCCGCGCCGACGCCGCCCGTGCCGGCGCTGACGTGGACCTGTCCGACGCCGCCCGCGACGGCGACGGCGTGCCGGTCGGTGCGGCCGACGCGGACGCCGACCGGGCCCGGGCGGCAGGCGAGCAGGACTGAGCGTCGGGTGGGGGTGGTCGCCCACCCCCGCCCGGCGTCACACCCGGCCGGCCCGCGGACGGGCCGGCCGGCGTCGTTCAGTGGCCCCGGATCGCGCGGTGGATCTGCACCGGCAGGGCCGGGGCGCCGTCCACCGGCGCCGGGTCCTCGGGGGTGGGCGCGATGCCACCGGCGGCGATCCGGTCGAGGGTGGCCAGCCCGGCCGCGTCGATGCTGCCGAACACGGTGTAGTTGGGGCGCAGCGCCGAGTCCGACTGGACCAGGAAGAACTGGCTGCCGTTGGTGTCCGGCCCGGCGTTGGCCATGGCGAGCGTGCCCCGGGCGTAGAGCCGGCGAACCCCGGTGGGGTCGGTCGGCGCGGGTGGCAGGTCGGTGGGCAGCTCGTCGCGGTAGCGGTAGCCCGGCCCGCCCTCACCGGTGCCGGACGGGTCGCCGCACTGGAGCACCTGCAACGTCGGGTACGCGGTCAGCCGGTGGCAGGGCGTCCAGTCGTAGAACCGGTGCTTCGCCAGGTGCAGGAAGCTCTGCACGGTGCACGGGGCCTGCTCGCGGTCCAGGGTCAGCCCGATCGGTCCCTGGCTGGTGCGCAGGGTGACCCGGACCGTGCCGTCGTCGGGCGTCCGGCGCGGGTCCGGCGGCAGCGGCACCGGCCGGGCCGGTGGTTCGTCGGGCGTGGACGTGTACGCGCACGGCCCCTTCGTGGTCCGGGCGGCGGCCGGCCCGTCGGCGGGCGCGGCGACGGCGGCGGTGCCACCGGCGACGACCAGCGCGGCCGAGGCCAGGGCCGCCCCGGCGAGGCGGGCCAGCCGGCCGTGGGGGCGCGACCCGGCGGCGGACGGTCGGGGTTCACTCGACACTGATGGTCCTCCTGGACTCGTGGTACCGGAGAGACGACGGGTACCGGAACGACCGGAGTCTATGGAGCCGGCCACCGGTTGTCGACGCCGGCCGATCCCGGCGGGTCGCGACCGTCGACACGCGGCGGAGGTGCCGTGCGGGTGCTCGCCGTCAGTCCCAGGCGACCCGCCGCCGGGCCCGGCGGCGGGTCCGCCGCCGACGGCCGACCGCGAGCAGGACGGCCAGCACGCCGACCAGTCCGGCCGCCCCGCCGACCACCGCCCCGCCGAGCCAGTGCGGCGCGCCGGTCGCCGGGCGGGGGGCGGTCGGCGCGGCGGCCACCGGGGCGGACGGTGTGGCCGACGGGCTGGCGGCGGTCAGCTCACCGGGCTCGACCAGTCGCCCCACCGAGGCGTCCCGGGGCAGGCCGAAGCCCCAGTCGAGCAGCCGCGCCCCCTGTTCCCAGCCGCGTACCGGGCGGGCCTCCGCCCCGAGCAGGGTCACCACGAGTCGTCGCCCACCGCGCTCGGCGGCACCGACGTAGGTGTGCCGGGCCAGGTCGGTGAAGCCGGTCTTCCCGCCCAGCGCCCCCGGGTACCGGTAGATGAGCTGGTTCTCGTTCTGGATCTGGAAGCCTGGTTTGCGCAGTGCCGGCTGGGCCGGGATCTGGGTGCGTTCGGTCAGGGCGTACCGGCGGAAGGTGGGGTCGGCGAAACAGACCCGGGCGATCAGCGCCAGGTCGTACGCGCTGGTGAACTGGCCCGGACCGTCCAGCCCGGACGGGGTCACCGCGTGGGTCTGCCACGCCCCGAGCCGGCGGGCCTCGGCGTTCATCTCGCGGACCCCGGCGGCGGCGCTGCCCGCGCCCAGGCGGGCCAGCAGGTTCGCCGCGTCGTTGCCGGACTGGAGCAGCAGGCCGAGCCAGACGGTCTCGACCGGGTAGCGACCACGGTCGAGCAGGCCGACGGCGGAACTGCCGGGCTCGATGTCCAGGTCGGCGCGGGTGACCGTGGCCACCTGCTTCGGGTTCAGCTTCGGCAGCATGGTGGCGGCCAGCAGCAGCTTCTGCACGCTGGCCGGGGTGCCGTACTCGTGCGGGCCGCAGCCGCCGAGCACCGCCCCGGTGTCCAGGTCGGCGACGAGCCAGGAGGTCGCGGTGACCGGCGGCGGCGCGGGCACCCCGGGCGGCACGGTCAGCCCGGGGGTGGCCAGCGCCTTGCCCCCCACCCGCTGCTGCTCGGGCACGGCCGCGGGCGGCGCGGGTCGGGGCGGTCGGGTCACCTTCGGCGTCGGCAGCTTCGGGCACGGCACGACGGCGGCGGCCGACCCGGCGCGGGCCGCACCGCCCGCGGTGGCGGGCGTGGCCGGCACACCGGTGAGGAGTACGGCCGCGACGCCGGCGGCCAGGACCCGGGCTCTCATGGTGAGGCACCCTACCGAGGCGGCGACCGGGTTCCCCAGGGGGCGCGGCCGCCCGACGGGTGACCATGGATGATCATACAGTTACCCGAGGTAGCCAAAATCGGCCCCACGAAGTGCCGCCGGGACCGCTCCCACCCACATTGAGCTGCGGTTTCTCTGTCGACCACGGAGGGCGACCGAAAGCTCACCGGAATTCTTGAACGATCTTCGACCGGTCCCCGTATCCATCGCCGCAAGGACGGATCGGGCGGACGCCGACGGGCGTCGGACGCCCGGTCCGCCTTCCCCCAGCCACCGTCGGGCCACCGGACGCGATGCCGTCGCGACCCGCCGGAGATCAGAGGAGAGGTACATGGCCAGGCCAATGCGGAAGAATGCCGTCCTCAAGCTCGGCGGAGTGGGCGCCCTGGCGGTGCTGCTGCTGGGCGGCGGCCTGCAACTCGCCTCCGCCGGTGAGAACACCGGCAGCACCGCCGCGCAGACCGTCAACTGCCCGACGGTACGGGACAAGCTGCCGGCGGTCCCGGCGTCGGCCGCCGCCGGGGTGGAGCGGGAACTGGCCAACCTGGACGAGGAGATCGCCAGGCAGAACGAGCGGTTGGCGAAGCAGGCGGCCAACCCGCAGGGCGGCGCGAACTTCATCAACAACGCCATCCTCGGCCCGTTGAAGAGCAAGCGGGTCGCGGTGCTGGACCGTATCGAGATCAACTTCAACCGGGCCGGTGCCCAGCGACCCGACCTGGACGCCCTGGCCACCTGCGGCCTGAACGCCCCGGGTGTGGCCAGCGCGTTGAACAGCTCCGTCAAGGCCGGCAACGCCGCCACCGGCGGGAACAACACCACGGCCGCCGCCCAGACGGTGAACTGCCCGACGCCGCAGATCCCCGCCGTGCCCGCCCAGGCCGCCGCGAACGTCCAGGCCGAACTGGCCAACCTCGACAAGCAGATCAGCGAGGCCAACGCCCGACTCGCCCAGCAGGCCGCCAACCCCCAGGGCGGCGCCAACTTCATCAACAACGCCATCCTCGGCCCACTGAAGGACAAGCGCCAAGCCGCCCTCGACCGCATCGAGATCGCCTTCAACCGCGTCGGCGCACAGCGCCCCAACCTCGACAACTTCGCCGCCTGCGGGCTCAACGGCGCGGGTGCGGGCAACGCCGGCAACGGCAACGCGGGCGCGGGGAACGGCAACGCGGGCAACGGCAACGCCGGTGCCGCCCGGACGGTGAACTGCCCGACGCCGCAGATCCCCGCCGTACCGGCCCAGGCCGCCGCGAACGTCCAGGCCGAACTGGCCAACCTCGACAAGCAGATCAGCGAGGCCAACGCCCGACTCGCCCAGCAGGCCGCCAACCCCCAGGGCGGCGCCAACTTCATCAACAACGCCATCCTCGGCCCACTGAAGGACAAGCGCCAAGCCGCCCTCGACCGCATCGAGATCGCCTTCAACCGTGTCGGCGCACAGCGCCCCGACCTCGACAGCTTCGCCGCCTGCGGGCTGAACTGACTGTTGGGCACCGACGGCCCGGCGGATGATCCGCCGGGCCGTCCGGCTATTCGGGCACCGCCCACTCCGGCGGGCGGCCGGCACCGTCGGGACCGACCGGTTCAGCCGCCGTCGAGGGGTCGGGCCGGCTCACCGGTGGCGTCCAGGTAGTCGTAGAGCGCGGCGGAGGCCCGCAGCCGGCGCAGGCTGCGACGGTTCAGCTCCTGCTCCCGCCGGGCGAGTTCGGCGCGCACCCGGTCCGGCCGGCCGGTGCTGCGCAGCTCGTCGAGGACCGCCGTGATGATCTCGAACGGGTAGCCGCCCCGGCGCAGCAGCGCCACCACCTGCGCCGCCCGCGCCTCGGCCACGTCGTACACCCGGTAGCCGGTGCCCCGCTGCCGGTGCGGGCGGAGCAGACCGCGCTGCTCCCACAGGCGTAGCTGCGAGGTCCGCACCCCCACCTGGGCCGCCACCTCGCCGATCCGGGCGTCCCGGCGGGGCACGGCCGCCGGCCGGCCGCCCAGCACCGTCTCGAACGCGCCCAGCACCCGGGCGATCTCGGCCCGCTCGTGGTCCAGCTCGGCGTGCCCGGCGTCGAGTGCGGCGAGCGCCGCCGGCAGCTCACCCCGGTGCACGGCCGCCAGCACCTCCCGGGTACGCGCCCAGCCGTGCCCCTCGGCCATCCGGCGGGCCACCGCCAGGGCCCGGACGTGGCGGTCGGTGAAGATCCGGTAGCCGCTCGGGGTGCGGTCGGTCGGCGGCAGCACCCCGTCGGCCAGGTAGTTGCGCACCTGCTGGGTGGAGATGCCGGCGCTGGCCGCGACGTCGACCAGCCGCCACCGTCGCTCCCCCGTCACCCGGCCTCTCCCCACCGCTCGCGTTCCCGTCCACCCTAGTGGTTGTCACGTGGTTTGAGACTTCCCGTCATGTTGTCGGTCGATCGACGCGTGAGGTGCGGAGAAAGTCTCTACGTGAGCGTGAATGAGAAAATGGAAGGTATGGAGCAACCAGCGCAGTCCGCCGCCGACCACCACGACGTGATCGAGGTACGGGGGGCCCGGGAGAACAACCTCACCGGTGTCTCCGTCGACATACCCAAGCGACGGCTCACCGTCTTCACCGGGGTCTCCGGCTCGGGGAAGTCCTCCCTGGTGTTCGGCACCGTCGCCGCCGAGTCCCGCCGCCTCATCAACGAGACCTACAGTGCCTTCCTCCAGTCGTTCATGCCGAACCTGTCCCGCCCCGACGTCGACTCGCTGCGGAACCTGACCCCGGCGATCGTGGTCGACCAGGAGCGGATGGGGGCGAACTCCCGCTCCACCGTCGGCACCGCCACCGACGCGTACGCGCTGTTGCGGATCCTGTTCAGCAGGCTCGGCGAGCCGCACGTCGGCGGGGCCGGGGCGTTCAGCTTCAACCTCGCCGAGGGCATGTGCCCGACCTGCGAGGGGCTGGGCCGGGTCTCCGACCTCGACGTGTCGGCGATGGTGGACGTGGAACGCTCGCTCAACGACGGGGCGATCCTGGTGCCGAACTTCGCCGTGGACTCCTGGTACTGGCAGACCATCGTCGGGTCCGGCCTGTTCGACCCGGACGTCAAACTCCAGGACTTCACCCCGCAGCAGTGGGCGGACTTCCTGCACAAGCCGGCCACGAAGATCAAGGTCGGCGCCAACAGCTGGACGTACGAGGGGCTGGCGGTGAAGGTCCGCCGGCTCTACCTGGCCAAGGACCGGGAGTCCATGCAGCCGCACATCCGGGCCTTCGTGGACCGGGCGGTCGCCTTCGCCACCTGCACCGCCTGCGGCGGGGCCCGGCTCAACGCGGCGGCGCTGTCCTCGCGGATCGCCGGCCGGAACATCGCCGAGTGCACGGCCATGCAGATCACCGACCTGGCGGAGTTCGTCGGCGGGATCGACCCGCCGTCGGTGGCCCCGCTGGTGGCCGACCTGCGCGACACCCTGGACTCGATGGTGGAGATCGGCCTGGGCTACCTCAGCCTGGACCGGGAGTCCGGCACCCTGTCCGGTGGCGAGGCGCAGCGGGTGAAGATGGTCCGCCACCTCGGGTCCAGCCTCTCCGACGTGACGTACGTCTTCGACGAGCCGACGGTGGGGCTGCACCCGCACGACATCGCCCGGATGAACGACCTGCTGCTGCGGCTGCGCGACAAGGGCAACACGGTGCTGGTCGTCGAGCACAAGCCGGAGACGATCGCCATCGCCGACCACGTCGTCGACCTGGGGCCGGGCGCGGGCTCGGCCGGCGGGCGGATCTGCTACACCGGCGACGTCGCCGGGCTGCGCCGCTCCGACACCCTGACCGGTCGGCACCTCGACCACCGGGCGACCCTGCGTACGGCGTTCCGCCGGCCCACCGGCCACCTGGCGATCCGGGGGGCCGACCTGCACAACCTGCGGGACGTCGACGTCGACCTGCCGCTGGGGGTGCTCACCGTGGTCACCGGAGTGGCCGGGTCGGGCAAGAGTTCACTGATCCACGGTTCGCTGCCCCGCCGCGACGGCGTCGTGGTGGTCGACCAGTCCCCCATCCGGGGTTCCCGGCGCAGCAACCCGGCGACCTGGACGGGCCTGCTCGACCCGATCCGCACCGCGTTCGCCCGCGCCAACGGGGTAAAGGCCGCGCTGTTCAGCGCCAACTCCGAGGGTGCCTGCCCGACCTGCAAGGGGATCGGGCTGGTCTACACCGACCTGGCGACGATGGCGGCCGTCGCCAGCGTCTGCGAGGCGTGCGAGGGGCGGCGGTACACCCCCGAGGTGCTGACCTACACGTTGCGCGGGCGGAACATCAGCGAGGTGCTCGGCATGTCGGTGACCGAGGCCCGGGAGTTCTTCCCGTCCGGCCCGGCCCGGGTGGTGCTGGACCGGCTGACCGAGGTGGGCCTCGGCTACCTGACCCTGGGGCAGCCGCTGACCACCCTGTCCGGCGGGGAACGGCAACGGCTCAAGCTGGCCGTGCACATGGCGGAGAAGGCCGCCACCTACGTCCTGGACGAGCCGACCACCGGCCTGCACCTGGCCGACGTGGACCAACTGCTCGCCCTGCTGGACCGGCTGGTCGACGCCGGCAACACGGTGATCGTCATCGAGCACCACCAGGCGGTGATGGCGCACGCGGACTGGATCGTCGACCTGGGTCCCGGTGCCGGCCACGACGGCGGCCGGATCGTCTTCACCGGCACCCCCGCCGACCTGGTCGCGCACGGCGACACCCTGACCGCCCGGCACCTGCGCGAATACGTCGCCCCCCGCTGAGCGGGGCCACTCCCCCGCCCCCGCCGGTGGCCGGCCGTCGGGGGCGCGGTGGGGACGGGGTGGCGCGGCCGGGGCGCACGGTCAGTGGCTGGGGATCCGCCGCAGCCAGGCGCGCTGCCAGGGGGTCTCGACGGCTTTCGGATGGTAGCGGTCGCGGACCCACCGGACGGCGTCGCGGGCCGGCACCCCGTCGAGGATCGCCAGGGCGGCGAGGGTGGTGCCGGTCCGGCCGATCCCGCCCCGGCAGGCCACCTCCACCCGGTCGCCGGCCTGGGCGCGGCGCAGCGCCTCACGGAAGGCGTCCAGGGCGTCGGCCCGGTCGGTCGGCAACCAGAAGTCGGGCCACCGGATGCGCCGGTGCGCCCAGGCGGGGGTCGGGCCGGGCGCCAGGATCAGGGCGAAGTCGGCCGGTGACACCGCGTCGGCCACCCGGCGCCCGCGCACGGTCGCACCGCTGGGCAGGGTGACCACGCCGGTCGAGCTGGACCAGTCCACACCGTGATTCTGCCCGGTACGCACACAGCGCGCCGCCCCCGACCCTGGTGGGTCGGGGGCGGCGCGTGTCGGTGTGCGGGTCGCCTCTCGGCGCGTGGCGCAACGCGGCTCCAGCCGAACGGAACTCCGCGACGGCATTTCAGGTGAGGCCCGGGGACACCGAACACACCGACACCCCGCACAACGCGGCACCCCACCTACTCCTTCCCCACCCTCCGGTGACCCAGGTCACCATAGATCCGTCGGTCCGCTGTGGCCGGCTGACCGACGTGGCCGGCTGACCGACGCCGCTGACGGCTACGGCGACAGCGGGCTGGGCGAGGTCCGCCAGGGCAGCGCGGTCCCGGGTGCCCATGCCAGACGGCATCACCGCGTGGCCCTGTGTGGAGAGTTGTGGTGCCTGGGGCAGCAAGAAGTCCCCACGATCCGCACCGCCCGCCCGCCGATCCGCCGGCAGGCACCGAACCATCGGCAGGCACGGGTGGACGTGCCGATGGCCGGCACCCCGGGTGGGGTGCCGGCCATCGTGTCGTACGCGGGTCAGCTGTTCCAGTGCTGGGTGACGAGGTCGGCGGCCTGCTGTTCCCACTGGGCGTAGTGGTCGGGGTAGGCCGAGACCTGGACGGTCTGGGCGGCCTTGGTCAGGGGCATGTCCTGCCAGCCGTCGACCTGCTTGAGGCCCTTGAGGAACGCCAGGGTGGCGTACTCGGGGTCGGTGATCTGCTCGACGGTGCCCCAGCCGCTGGAGGGGCGCTGCTGGAACAGGCCCTGCGAGTCGTGGTCGTTACGGTCGCCGAGGTGGCCGAGGTTCTCCAGCTTGGACTCCTGGAGGCTGGTGGCGATCGACACGACCGCGGCGCGTTCGTCCATGCCGGCCTTCTTGGTGGCGGCGATGATCGCCTTGGCGTTGCTGGTCTGCTCGTCGTTGAGGTCGATGTGGGACTGGTCGCCCTGTACGCCGTGGGGGATCAGCTTGGCGGTGTCGACGGCCGGCTTGTCGGCCTGGATGGCGGCGACGGGGCGGGTGTCGAGGGTGGGGGTGTCGTGGTTGAGCGGTCCGGCGGCCAGGCCGCCGGCGACGGCGAGGCCGGCGATGCCGAGGATGCTCTTGCGCAGGATGGTGGTGTTC
>NZ_MZMV01000097.1 GCF_002210435.1 Micromonospora wenchangensis | reverse complement strand
GGCCCTGGGTGCTGCTGCTCAGCCTGGCCTGCTGCTGCGGCTGCCCCGCCTGGTTCGGCAAGCCGGCCTGGCAGCAGTACCCGGCCGACGCCGCCCTGCCCGTTCAGGTGGCCGACCTGACCCTGCGGTCGGACTCGGGCAGCGAGGTCGACAAGCTCAAGACCGAGGTACGCAAGGCGAACCTGCTCGCCGAGGACGTCTACGCCGGGGTCTACAGCACCTCCGACGGCAAGCGGGTGATCGTCTTCGGTGACACCGGATTCCGGCTCCGACCGGAGTCCGACGCGGACGACGCGATGGTGCGGTTGACCGACACCTTCAAGCTGGGCACCCCCCAACCGGTGGACAGCGGCGTCCGGGGCCGGTACGAACGCTGCGCCACCGGGTCGTCCGACGGCACCGACGTGGTGGTCTGCACCTCGGTGGACCACGGCAGCAGCGCCACGGGCGTGTTCACCCGGCTCTCGGTGGACGACAGCGCCCGACTGCTCGCCACGATGCGCGCCCAGATCGTCACTCCGAAGCAGGGCTGAGCCCGGCCGCCGCACGGTCCAACCGCGCGGGGGCGGCCGGGCCGGTCCCGCGGTCACGCCGCCGGCGCCCGAGCGGCCGGGCGGTGGTCACGCCGAGCCCCGCCGGTCGGGCGCGGGCGCGGCGGTCAGGCCGGGGCGCTGCCCGCGGTGGGCGCGCCGCCCGAGGTGGGCTCGACGCGGCGGGGGGCGTACCGGGGGACGTACTCCTGGCCGGTGAGCTTCTGGATCTCGGCCATCAGCTCGTCGGTCATCTCCCGCAGCGAGGTGCGGTCGTCGGAGCGGCCGCTGAAGTCCAACGGCTTGCCGAACCGAATGATGATCTTCGCCTTGCCGGGGCGGGGAATCCGGGTGCCGATCGGCTGTACCTTGTCGGTGCCGAGCACCCCGACCGGGATCACCGGTACCCCGGTCGCCACCGCCAGCCGGGCGGTGCCGGTCCGTCCCCGGTAGAGCCGGCCGTCGGGCGACCGGGTCCCCTCGGGATAGACGGCGACCAGGTCACCGCCGCGCAGCGCGGGGATGGCCGCGTCGAACGCGGACAGCGCGGCCCGGCCACCGGCCCGCTCGACCGGGATGGCCCCCAGGCCGGTGAGCACGAACTTGGACAGCGCGCCCTTCGGGCCGGTGCCGGTGAAGTACTCCGACTTGGCCCAGAAGGCGAGGTGCCGGGGGACGACGGTGCCGAGCAGCAGTTCGTCGGCGACGGAGAGGTGGTTGCCCGCGAAGATCGCGCCGCCGCTCGCCGGAATGTGCTCCAGCCCCTCCACGACCGGGCGGAACGCGAGCCGCATCGCGGGTCCCACGGTGAGCTTGCCGATGGTGTAGAGCAGCGGCACGGGTCCTCCGGCGGTCGTACGGTGAAACAGGCGGTGTCACGGTAGCGGACGGACGCCCGTACGACCCAACGGGTGCACGCGCGTCCGCCTGCTGGATGGCGCGGGTGGTCGCGGGGCCCCGACCCGACGGGCGGGGCCCCGCGGACGACCTCACACCGGGCGGACGGTCACCGTCACCCGCTCGCCGTCGCCGACCTCACCGGTGAAGCCGTCGACGCCGTCGGCGAAGTCCACCGTGTCGGCGAGCACCTCCCGGGCCACGAACCCGGTGTACGCCGACACCGCCGCCCGGACCTGCTCGGAGGCCGCCACCGACACCACGATCCGGTCGGAGATGTCCAGGTCGGCGTCCCGGCGGGCCTGCTGCACGACCCGGACCACGTCCCGGGCCAGCCCCTCGGCGGCCAGTTCCGGGGTGACCTCGGTGTCGAGCACCACCACACCCTCGCCACCGGGCAGCGGCGCGGAGTGCTCGGCGTCGGCGGCGACCAGGCGCAGCTCGTACTCGCCCTCGGCGAGGGTGACCCCGGCGGCGACGGGGGCACCGTCGCGCAGCTCCCACTCCCCCGCCTTGACCGCCCTGATCACCTGCTGCACCTGCTTGCCGACGCGGGGCCCGAGCGCCCGGGGCACCACGGTCAGCACCTGCTGGCAGTAGCTGGCGACCTCCGCCGAGAACGCCACCTCCTTGACGTTGACCTCGTCGGCGACCAGGTCGGCGAACGGCCGGAGCTGGTCGGCGACCGGAGACGCCACGGTCAGCTTCGGCAGCGGCAGCCGGACCCGCAGCCCCTTGGCCTTGCGCAGCGACAGCGCCGCCGAGCAGACGTCCCGGGTGGCGTCCATCGCCGCGACCAGGTCGTGGTCGGCGGGCAGGTCCTGCGCCGACGGCCAGTCGGTCAGGTGCACCGACCGCTCGCCGGTCAGCCCGCGCCAGATCTCCTCGGCGGTCAGCGGGGCCAGCGGCGCCACCACCCGGCAGAGCGTCTCCAGCACGGTCCACAGCGTGTCGAACGCGTCGGCGTCGCCCGACCAGAACCGGTCCCGGGAGCGCCGCACGTACCAGTTGGTCAGCGCGTCCAGGTAGGACCGGACGGTGCCGCACGCCCCGGAGATGTCGTACGCGTCCATCTGCGCGCCGACGGTCTCCACCAGTTCCCGGGTCTTGGCCAGCACGTACCTGTCGAGCAGGTGCGTGCTGTCCACCCGCCGCCGGGCGGTGTGCCCGTCGGCGTTGGCGTAGAGCGAGAAGAAGTACCAGACGTTCCACAGCGGCAGCAGCACCTGCCGGACGGCGTCGCGGATCGCCGGTTCGGTGACCGGCATGTCGCCGCCGCGCAGCACCGGCGAGGACATCAGCATCCAGCGCATCGCGTCCGAGCCGTACGCGTCGAAGACGTGGTAGACGTCCGGGTAGTTGCGCAGGCTCTTGGACATCTTGCGCCCGTCGGAGCCGAGCAGGATGCCGTGGCTGAGGCAGTTGCGGAACGCCGGCCTGTCGAACAGCGCGGTGGCCAGCACGTGCATGGTGTAGAACCAGCCCCGGGTCTGCCCGATGTACTCGACGATGAAGTCACCCGGGTAGTGGTGCTCGAACCAGTCCGCGTTCTCGAACGGGTAGTGCACCTGGGCGAACGGCATCGACCCGGACTCGAACCAGCAGTCCAGCACCTCCGGCACCCGGCGCATCACCGACTTCCCGGTCGGGTCGTCCGGGTTGGGGCGGACCAGGTCGTCCACGGCCGGCCGGTGCAGGTCGGTCAGGCGTACGCCGAAGTCCCGCTCGATGTCGGCCAGCGAGCCGTACACGTCGACCCGCGGGTAGTTCGGGTCGTCGGACTTCCACACCGGGATCGGCGAGCCCCAGAACCGGTTGCGGCTGATCGACCAGTCCCGGGCGTTGGCCAGCCACTTGCCGAACGAGCCGTCCTTGATGTGGCCGGGCGTCCAGTTGATCTGCTGGTTCAGCTCGACCATCCGGTCCCGGAACTGCGTCACCGCGACGAACCACGACGACACCGCCTTGTAGACCAGCGGGGTGTCGCAGCGCCAGCAGTGCGGGTACGAGTGGGTGTAGGTGTCCTGCCGCAGCACCACCCCCCGCTCCTTCAGCTCCCGGATCACCGGCTTGTTCACGTCGAAGACCTGCTCACCCTGGTATGGCGGGACCAGCGCGGTGAACCGGGTGTGGTCGTCGACGGTGACGATGGTGGGGATGCCGGCGGCGTTGCAGACGTTCTGGTCGTCCTCGCCGAACGCCGGGGCGAGGTGCACGATCCCGGTGCCGTCCTCGGTGGTGACGAACTCCGCGCCGAGCACCTGGTAGGCGTTCTCGCCGGCCTGCTCGACGAGGAAGTCGTAGAGCGGGGTGTAGCGGCGTCCGACCAGAGCCTTGCCGGTCACCCAGCCGACCTGCTCGTACCCCTCCAACTCCTTGGCGTACGCCCCGAGCCGGGACTCCCCGACCACGTACCGCTGGCCATCGCGCTCCAGCACCGCGTACCTGATGTCCGGGCCGACGGCGAGCGCGAGGTTGGACGGCAGGGTCCACGGCGTGGTGGTCCAGACGCCCAGCCTGACCGGCCCCCGGACCAGCTCCGGGGCCCGCTCGTCCGGGGTCAGCTCGAACCACACGGTAAGCGTGGGGTCGTGCCGGTCGCGGTAGACGTCGTCCATCCGGGTCTCGGTGTTCGACAGCGGCGTCTCGCACCGCCAGCAGTACGCCAGCACCCGGAAGCCCTCGTAGACCAGGCCCTTGTCGTGCAGGGTCTTGAAGGCCCACATGACGCTTTCCATGTAGTCCAGGTCGAGGGTCTTGTAGTCGTTGGCGAAGTCGACCCAGCGGGCCTGCCGGGTGACGTACCGCTCCCAGTCCTGGGTGAACTCCAGCACCGAGGACCGGCACGCCTCGTTGAACCGGGCCACCCCCAGGTCGAGGATCTCCGCCTTGCTGGTGATGCCGAGCTGCTTCTCGGCCACCACCTCGGCGGGCAGGCCGTGGCAGTCCCAGCCGAAGCGCCGCTCGACGTGCCGGCCGCGCATGGTCTGGTAGCGCGGCACCACGTCCTTGACGTACCCGGTGAACAGGTGACCGTAGTGCGGCAGGCCGTTGGCGAACGGCGGGCCGTCGTAGAAGACGTACTCGTTCTTGCCGTCGTCGCCGGCCGGCCGGGCCGTCACCGACGCCTCGAAGGTCTGGTCGGTGCGCCAGTGCTCCAGGACGCGGCGCTCGACGTCGGGCAGGTCCGGGCTCGCCGGGACGCCGGCGGCGGTCGGGTCGTGCAGCGGATAGCCCATCGGGGGTCGGTCTCCTCTGGCAGCTCACTGGTCTCGTGGTCTGCGAGGACGAGCCCGCGCCGGTACGTCGTGGTCGACGCCCCGGGCCGGGCCCGCGGTACCACCCCGCTTGACGGTCAGGATCGACCGCCCGCTCGTTGGTCGGCTGTGACGGGCCGCCCCGTCCGGTTCTAGTCGGGCCCGCCGGGCCCTTTCTTCCGGAGGCTCACCGGTGATGGCCGGGTCGTCGCCTGTACCGGCAAGGATACTCGACCTGTCCGGGTCGCCGCCGCCGAGTAACGGGGGTGCGGACGGCCGGGCCGACCCATAGATTTCCCGCCATGGGTGAGCACGCGATCGAGGCGGTGGGGCTGCACCGCAGCTACCGCAGCCGGACCGGATGGCTACGACCGCAGCGCCGGGAGGTGCACGCCGTCGCCGGGGTCGACCTCGCGGTGGGCCACGGTGAGCTGTTCGGCCTGCTCGGCCCGAACGGCGCCGGCAAGACCACCACCATCAAGCTGCTCAACACCCTGCTCGTCCCGACCGGCGGCGAGGCGAGGATCTGCGGCTTCGACGTGGTCCGGCAGACCCGGGAGGTGCGCCGGCGCATCGGGTACGTCTTCGGCGGCGACCGGGGTCTCTACGACCGGCTCTCCGCCCGGGACAACCTGCGCTACTTCGCCGAGCTGTACGGCGTGCCGGGCCGGGAGCAGAAGCGCCGGATCGCCGAGCTGTTCGAGCTGGTCCGGTTGACCGGCCGGCAGGACGACCGGGTCGAGGGCTACTCCCGGGGGATGCGCCAGCGGCTGCACATCGCCCGGGGCCTGCTGCACCGGCCCCGGGTGCTGTTCCTCGACGAGCCGTCGATCGGGGTCGACCCGGTGGCCGCCCGGGAGCTGCGGCAGACCGTCGCCGACCTGGCCGCCACCGGCACCACCGTGCTGCTGACCACGCACTACATGGCCGAGGCCGACGAGTTGTGCGGCCGGATCGCGGTGATCGCGGGCGGCCGGATCCAGGCCCTCGGCACCCCCGCCGAGCTGCGCCACCACGCCGACGGCCGGCGGGTGCTGGAGGTGGAGGCGTACGGGGTGACCGACGGGCAGGTGGCCGCCATCCGGGCCCGGCCGGGCGTACGGGAGGTGAGCCTGGCGGTGCACGGGGCGGCGCAGGTCCTCGGGGTGCAGTCCGACGCGGGGGTGGACGTGCAGGCCAACGTGCTGCGGGAGCTGGGCGGGGTACGGCTGGGCCGGGTGACCGCCCGGCAGCCCACCCTGGAGGACGCGTACGTGGCGATCGTCAACCGGGCGGCGGAGCCCGCTGCGGTGGCCGGGCGGATGCCGGCGTGAGCACCCTGCGGATGATCGCGGTCGGCGCGCTGCTGCACGTCAAGCAGCTCAGCCGTTCCCCGTTCGAGATCGCCATCGCGTTGTTCGTCCCGGTGGTGCAGGCGACCCTGGCGGTCTACCTGTTCCGGGCCGGCGGTGAGCCGGACCGGCTGCTGGAGGCGGCGGTCGGCGCGGGTCTGATGGGGGTCTGGTCGACGGTGCTGTTCGGCTCCGGCGGGGCGATCCAGAACCAACGCTGGCAGGGCACCCTGGAAATGATCATGTTGGCGCCCCGGTCGCCCGCGCTGGTGCTGCTGCCGGTCACCCTGGCCACCGGCATCACCGGCACGTACGCGATGCTCGCCACGCTGGCCTGGGGCCGGCTGCTCTACGGCATCCCGCTCGACTTCGCCCACCCGGTGGCCTTCCCGGTGGCCGTCGCCGGCTGCATCGCCGGGCTGGGCATGTTCGGGCTGCTGCTGGCGTCCGGCTTCGTGCTGCTGCGGCACGCCAACGCGCTGGCGAACATGCTGGAGTACCCGATCTGGCTGGTCTCCGGGATGCTCGTGCCGGTCACCGCGCTACCCGGCTGGACCGGGCCGGTCGCCGCGGTGCTGCCGACCACCTGGGGGGCCCGCGCGGTGCACGAGGCGGCGTCCGGCGGGCCGGTGTGGCCGGCGCTGGCCGTCTGCCTGGCGATCAGCCTGGCCTGCCTGGCCGCCGGCTGGGCCCTGATGACGTACGTCGAGCGCCGGGCCCGGGTCACCGCGACCCTGGCCCTGGCCTGAGGAGGCACCGGTGGGCGCGCTGCTGCGGCTGGTCGGGGTGGGTGGGGTCATCGCCTACCGGGCCCTGTTCAACTGGACCACCCCGTCGATCTTCGTGGGCACCCTGCTGGTGGGCCCGCTGTTCCAGCTCTTCTTCTTCGCCTACCTGGGGCGGGAGTTCGGGGTCGCCGACGACCGGTTCTACATCGTCGGCAACGCGGTGCTCACCGCCGCGCTGGCCTGCGTCTACGGCGGCACCATGGCGGTGGCCAACGAGCGGCGTTTCGGCACCCTGGGGCACGTGCTGCTCTCCCCGCGCAGCCGCACCGCCATCTTCCTCGGCCGGGTCCTGCCGTACGCCGGCAACGGCCTGCTGATCGCGGCGAGCACGCTCACCGTGGCCGCGCTCCTGCTCGGCCTGCGGATTCCGGCCACCGCCCTGCCCGGCCTGCTGCTGGCGCTGGCCACCGCCGCGCTGGCCTGCGGTTTCTTCGGGCTGACCCTGGGGGCGCTCGGGTTGCGCTTCCGGGACGTCTTCCTGATCTCGAACGTGGCGGTGGCGCTGCTGCTGTTGTTCACCGGGGTGAACGTGCCGGCCGACAGCCTGCCGGCGGGCATCCGCGCGGTGGGCGCGGTGCTGCCGATCACCCACGCCGCCGACGCGGCCCGGCGGCTGGCCGGCGGCGCCCCGCTGGGCGACGTCCTGCCGGCGATCGGCCTCGAACTGGCCGTCGGGGTCGGCTACGCCGTGCTGGCGGCCGGGCTGTTGACGGTCTTCGAGGCGGAGTCCCGTCGCCGTGCCTCGTTGGACACCCTCTGAGGCGGCGGCGCTAGCCGGTGACCTCCAGGTAGCGGTCGACCATCGCGTCGACCTGCGCCGGCACCTGGAGCTGGACGAAGTGCCCGGAACCCACGGTCTGCCCGATGAACGCCTGCGGGGCGAGTTCGGCCAGCCGGGCGTAGTCGGCGAACGGGGCGTTGCTGCCCACGAAGAGCAGCGGGCGGTCCCAGCGGCGCAGGGCGGCCACGTCCCCCTCGGCGGCGATCCAGTCGGCCAGCCCGGCGATCGGCGCGTACGCCACCTCGGTCGACGGCCGGGCGGTGGCCGCCACCACCCGCTCCACCAGGCGCGGGTCGGAGTACGGCGGGAAGTACGACCGGACGATCGACTCCCGGACCGTGCCCGAGGTGTCCTCCCGCAGCGACGCCGCCACCTGGGCGATCGCGGCAGCGGAACCGGGCGGCCCGGCCACCGCGGAGTCGAGCAGCCCCAGCCCGGTGAACCGCTCCCGGTCCCCGGCGGCGGCCTGAAGCGACCAGACCCCGCCCAGGCTGTGCCCCAGCACGAAGACCCGGCGCAGGTCGAGCGCGCCGGCGAAGGCCCGCAGGTGACCGGCCATCGCGGTGACCCCGTAGCCGTCGGCCGGGGGTGGACTGGCCCCGTGCCCCGGCATGTCGACGGCGATCACCCGGGCCTGGCGGGTGGCCAGGTGCCGGGCCAGGGGTGCCATGAAGTCGTGGTCGCAGCACCAGCCGTGCACCAGCAGGAAGGTGCCCCGCCGGCCGTGCCCGTACGTCCAGTACCGCATCCCGGCGGCCGTCTGCCCGTCCATCGTCGAACCCTCCCCGGTGTTTTCGCAGGTAGTGGCGTTCTTCCACTTAAGCGCGCCCCGCCGGTCCGGGCACGGCGTATTGTTCCTTTTGGCACGCCTGGACCTTTTTCGGGTGGCGCAGCGGTGGGACGGGAGCGGACCGTGGACGGGCGGATCGACGAGTTCTTCGCCGCCCTGGTCGCCGACTGCCGGGGCCGGTTGCCGGTCGCCCCCACCGGACTGCTCCGCTTCGACGTCGTCGCCGAGGACGGCGAGGCCGCCACCTGGTTCGTCCGCCTCGCGGGCGCACAGACCAGGGTCACCCGCACCGGCGAACACCCCGACTGCACGGTGGAGGTCCGGCCGGAGGCGTTCGCCCGGCTGCTGGCCGGTCGGGACAACCTGGTGTCGATGCTGCTGCGCGGCGACATCTCGGTCGCCGGCGACCTGGCGCTGCTGTTCACCTTCCGGCGGCTGCTGCCGGTCGACGCCGACAGCGTCGGCACCGAACCCGCCGCCGAACTGGTCCCCCACACCGCCCCCGGCGTCGTCGGGCTGCACGAGGTCACCAGCGTCTTCGCCGGCAACATGTTCATGATCAGCGAGAAGAACGGGAACGTGTCGGCCACGCCGACCTCCCCGCTCGGGCTCTTCTCCTTCGACACCCGGTTCCTGTCCACCTGGCGGCTGACCATCAACACCGAGTCCCTCTCGGTGCTCTCCGTCGACGACGTCGCCACCTACGAGGCGAAGTTCGGGCTGGTCCCCGGCGAACCCACCCACTACGTCAACGCCACCACGTCGGTGCTGCGGCACCGCTGGGTCGGTCCGGAGTACGAGGAAGAGATCACCCTGTTCAACTACGCGCCGGAACCGGTGCGCTACGTCGTCCGGCTCGACGTGGGCGCGGACTTCGCCGAGGTACTGGAGGTCCGCGACGGCTTCCGGCGGGCCCGGCCGGTGACCGCCACCATCGCCGACGACGCGCTACGGCTGCACTACAAACGCGCCGGCCTGCACCGGGAGACCGTGATCACCTCCAGCACGCCGGCCGCGCTCGACGAGCACGGCCTGACCTGGACGTTCACCGTCGAACCCCACGGCACCTGGTCCACCCGGCTACGGGTGCTGGCCCTCCTACGCGACCTGCACCGCCGTGACCTGCGGGAACGGCTGACCAGTTCGGTGGGGCGCAGCCAGCACCAGCGGGGCCGGGACATCGCCGCCCGCACCGCCGGGGTGCCCCGGCTGCGCGCCGACCACAAGCCGCTCCAGCAGGCCTACGAGTACGGCGTGCGGGACCTGGCCGCGCTGCACTACCCCGGGCTGAACTTCGAGACCGCGCTGCCCGCCACCGGACTGCCCTGGTCGATGGCGCTGCTCGGTCGGGAGAGCCTGGTCAGCAGCTTCCAGGCGCTGCCGTTCATGCCCGAACGGGCGGTCAACACGCTGCGCATCCTGGCGCTGAGCCAGGGCGTCCGGCACGACCCGTTCCGCGGCGAACAACCCGGCAAGATCGTCCAGGAGAGCCGGTACGGCGACTCCGGCGCGTTCAACGACACCCCGGAGTCGGCCAGCTTCAGCGCCGCCGACACCACCGCCGCCTTCGTCATCCTGCTCGACGAGTACGAACGCTGGACCGGCGACGCGGAACTGGTACGCCGGTTCGAGTTCGAGGTGCGGGCCGCCATCGGCTGGCTCGACCACGACGCGGACCGGGACGGCACCGGCTACGTCTGGTCCACCCGACGCCCGACCCGCACCGGGCCGCAGAACGAGAGCTGGCGCAACTCCGCCGACGCCATCTGCTTCGCCGACGGCCACCCGCCCACCTACCCGCTGGCCATCTGCGAGATCCAGGGGTACGCCTTCGAGGCCCGCCGCCGGGCCGCCCGGATGGCCCGCCGGTTCTGGGACGACCCCGGCTGGGCCGACCGGCTCGAACGCGACGCCGCCCGGCTGCGGGACCGGTTCGACAGGGACTTCTGGCTGCCCGACCGGGGCCACTACGCGGTGGCGGTGCAGCTCGACGGCGTCCCGCTGGACTCCCTCACGTCCAACATGGGGCAGTTGCTGTGCACGGGCATCGTCGCCCCGCACCGCGCCGAGCAGATGGTGGCGCACCTGATGTCCCCGGCGCTGTACTCCGGCTGGGGCATCCGCACCCTGGCCAGCACGGCGGCCGACTACAACCCGCTGGGCCACCACACCGGCGCGGTCTGGCCCTGGGAGAACTCGCTGATCGCCTGGGGGCTGCGCCGGGCCGGGTTCCGGGCGCAGGCCGCCCGGGTCGCCACCGGGCTGCTCGACGCCGCCCGGCACTTCCAGGGCCGGCTGCCGGCGTACCTCACCGGCTACGACCGAGCCACCACCCACGTCCCCGTCCCGCACGGGTTCACCGACAGCCCGTACGCGCCGTCTGCCGGAGCGCCCCTGATGCTGCTGCGCGCGCTGCTCGGGCTCGAACCGTACGAGGACCATCTCGCCGTCGACGCCGCGGTTCCGGAGGAACTGGGCCAGATCGAGCTGCTCGACATCAGGGGCCGCTGGGGGTACGCCGACGCGCTCGGCCGGGGCCGCCCGTTCCGCGACCGTCCGGTCCCCTAGCGCGCCCTGGCTGCCGGCCGGGTGGCCCGGGTCAGCCCAGGGCGGGGAACCAGAGGGCGATCTCGCGCTTGGCGCTGTCGGTGGAGTCCGAGGCGTGCACCAGGTTCTCCCGGTTGGACAGCGACAGGTCGCCCCGGATCGTGCCGGCGGCGGCCCTGCGCCCGTCGGTGCTGCCGATCATCGCCCGGACCACCTCGATCACCTGGTCGCCGGAGAGCACCAGCGACACCAGCGGCCCGCTGGTCATGAACGTCCTCAGCGGTGGGTAGAACGGCTTGTCCACGTGCTCGGCGTAGTGCTGGTCGGCGAACCCGCCGTCCAGCGTCCGGATCTCCAGCGCGTCGATCCGCAGGCCCTTGCGCTCGAAGCGGGAGATGATCTCGCCGACCAGGCCACGGCGCACCGCGTCGGGCTTGATCAGTACGAGGGTGCGCTCATCCGGGCTGCTGCTGGACACGCTGGGTTCCTCCTGTGCGCACAAGGCGGTTCGGCTGGGTACGGTCAGCCTAGCGACCCGGTCCCGGCACCGACGCGGCGGCTGCTCTTTCCCTCGGTCGCCGCGCGGCCTAGCCTGGCTCTGACCCCTGGGAGGTCCACTGTGGCGAATGGCGGGAACCGCACCATCGCGCCGGTACGCAAGCTGATCGCCGCGGTGCTCGGCACCGTGGCGGCCTTCGTCGTCCTGTTCGGGCTGGGCATGACCAGCTGGGCCATCGTCGCGCTGGGCGTGGCCCTGGTCGTGCTCGCCGTCGCCCTGGGCACCGTGCGCGGCGGCGGACGCACCTGGGTGGTCGGCGTCGGCCACGTGCACAGCGCCTCCGAACCCCCCACCCAGTACGCCTTCGGCCGGTGCGAACTCCAGTTGGTGATCGACGCGCCGGGCCTGCCGCCGCGGTCCAAGAAGATCATCGAGCCCCGGGTGCCGGTGGCGAAGTGGCCGTCGCTGGGGCAGACCCTGCCGATCCGGGTGGCCCTGGACGACCAGCGGCACGTCCGCGTCCTCTGGGACGAGGTGCCGACCCACACCGAGGCCGCCGCGGGCGTGACCGACCTGCCCCCGGAGTACGCCGACGCCGAGCCGCTCGACGACCTGCTGATCCAGCAGGAGGCCCCGCCGTGGGCGGGCCGCACGGCCGACGACGACTTCCACGACGAGTTCCGGGACGACCTGCGCGACCCGCCGCCCGCCGACCCGGTCCGGTCGGACCCGCTGCGCCCGGAGCCGCCGCACCCCGACCCGGTCCGGGCCGAGCCGCTGCGCGACGACGTGGAGGTGCTGACCGACGAGCGGGAGCCGGTGGTGGTGCACCAGCGGCCGGGCGGCCCGGTGGTGCTGGAGGGCACCCTGGTCGAGCAGCCCGCGACCGGCCAGCTCCCCCGCCGCGCCACCGCCCCCACGACCGCCGCCCCCACGACCGCCGCCGCCAGCCCTGCCGGCACCGCCCCCACCGGTGCCACCGCCGGTCCGGCTGCCGCTGCGCCCACGGCCGCGCCCGCCCCCCGACCGCCCGCCGAGGAACGGTTCGACGCGCCGATCCTCGACCCGGTCGACGTCCCGCTGGACGCGCCCACCGCCGGTGACGGCCGGCTCGACCCCGACCTGGACGAGGCGATCTTCGGGTACGACCCGGCCGCCGCGACCGCCGGGGGCGACGATGCGGCCGGCCCGATCAGCGGCGTCGGGCTGACCCTGCTGGTCACCGACCTGTCCCGCTCGCTGGACTTCTACCGGGACCTCGGCTTCGAGGAGTTCGACCGGGGCTCCGGCAACGCGGTGCTCGCCTCCGGGCAGACCCGGCTGGTGCTGCGCGAGGTGACCGGGGCCGCCCCGATCAGCCGCCGGCTGGTCCACGTCAACCTGGAGGTCGACGACATCGAGGCGGCGTACCGGCGGCTCAAGGACACCGGCGTCCGGTTCACCTACGCGCCCCGGGTGGTCAACCGGGGCACCAAGTTGGAGGTGTGGGCCGCCGCCTTCCGGGACCCGGACGGGCACGGCATCGCGCTGACCCAGTGGCGGGAACGCGCCGAGGCGTGACCCGGCTCAGCCGAGGATGACCCGCCGCACGTGCAACGCGTACGCCCAGACCAGGGCGAAGATGACCCCGAGCCCGAACAGCGACCAGTGCAGCAGGCCGGCGAGCAGCAGCAGCCCCTGGAGCACGGTGCCCGCCGTCCAGGCCCACGGGCGGCGCATCCGGCCGGCCAGCAGCACCGCCGCCACGGCCAGCGCCACGGTGGCCGCGATCGCCGCCCCGCCGAAGTGCCCACCGACCAGCCGGATCGGCTGGATCGCCAGCAGCAGCACCAGCGCCTCCAGGCCGAGCGTCCCGGCCCCGAGACCCCGGACGGCCGCTCCGGGATTACGCAGCCCCGAACGCCGCCCGGCCGGGCCGCTGCCCTCGGCCGGGTCGGCGTCCTGCGCCGATCCGGTGTCCCGCAGTCCCGTGTCCCGCAGTCCCGTGTCCTGCGCCGGGGCGGTGCGGTCGGGCGCTCCGGCGCTCGCGGCCCGGCCGGTGCTCCCGGCCGGTTCCGGGTGGTCGGCAGGGTGACGGTCCGCGTCCGGCCGGTCCGCGTCCGGCCGGTCCGGGGTCGGGCCGGTCATCGCTTCAGCAGCCGTCGGGCGTCGGCCACCGTCACCACCGAGCCGGTGACCAGCACCCCCACCCCGGCCAACTCGCCGGGCACGTCGTACTCGGCCTCGGCGACGGCCGCCTCGATGGCGTCCGGCATCGCGGCGGCCACCTGCACCCGGTCCGGGCCGAAGACCTCCCGGGCCAGCTCGGCCAACTCGTCGGCGGGCATCGCCCGGGGCGAGGAGTTGCGGGTGACGACGAGCGAGTCGAGCACCGGTTCCAGCAACTCCAGCAGGCCGGCGGCGTCCTTGTCGCCGAGCACGGCGAGCACCCCGACCAGCTTGCTGAACGCGAACTCCTCCTGGAGCGCGGTGACCGTGGCGGCCATCCCGTGCGGGTTGTGCGCCCCGTCCAGCAGCACCGTCGGGGCGTTGCGCACCTTCTCCAGCCGGCCCGGGGAACTGGTGGCGGCGAAACCCTCCCGGACGGCCTCGACGTCGAGCTGCCGCTTCGCGCCGGCCCCGAGGAACGCCTCGACGGCGGCCAACGCCACCGCCGCGTTCTGCGCCTGGTGCGCGCCGTGCAGCGGAAGGAACACCTCGTCGTACACCCCGCCGAGGCCCTGGAGGGTCAACACCTGCCCGCCGACGGCGACCGCCCGGCGCAGCACCCCGAACTCCGCGCCCTCCCGGGCGACAGTGGCGCCGACCTCGGCGCACCGTTCCAGGATCGGCCGGGCCGCCTCCTCCTCCTGCGCGGCGGCGATCACCGTCGCGCCGGAGTGGATGATGCCGGCCTTGTGCAGGGCGATGTCCTCCAGGGTGTCGCCGAGCCACTCGGTGTGGTCCAGCCCGATCGGGGTGAGCACCGCCACCCCGGCCTGGAGCACGTTGGTGGAGTCCTCCGCGCCGCCCAGCCCCACCTCCACCACGGCCACGTCGACAGGCGCGTCGGCGAACGTGGCGAACGCCAACGCGGTGGTCAGGTCGAAGTAGGTGAGCGGCTCGGCCGACCGCTGGTCGACCAGGTCGGCAAGCGGCTTCACCTCCCGGTACGTGGCGACGAAACGGGCCTCGTCGACCGGTTCCCCGTCCAGGCTGATCCGCTCCCGGACGGTCTCCAGGTGCGGGCTGGTGTAGCGGCCGGTGTGCAGGCCGAAGGCCCGCAGCAGCGAGTCGATCATCCGGGCCGTGGACGTCTTGCCGTTCGTCCCGGTCAGGTGGATCGACGGGTACGCCCGCTGCGGGCTCCCCAGCAGGTCGAGCAGCGACTCGATGCGGTCCAGCGAGAAGTGCATCCGGGTGAACCCGCGCGCCGCCAACTCCGCGTCGACGGCGGCGAACTCACCGCGCCCCGCGCCGGACCGGCCGGGCTGATCGGTACGGTCGGTCACGAGGGAAGCGCCTCCAGAGCGGCGTCGATGCGGACCAGGTCGGCTTCGGCCACCGCCAACCGGTCGCGGATCTTCGCCACCACCGGCTCGGGCGCCTTGCCGACGAACGCCGGGTTGTCCAGCTTCGCGCGGGCCTGCGCGACCTCCTTCTCGGCGGCCGCCCGGTCCTTGGTGAGCCGGGCCCGCTCGGCGGCCACGTCGATCGACCCCCTGGTGTCCAACGCCACGCTGACCTCGCCGGGCATGGCGAGGGTGGCGCTGGCCTGGAAGTCGTCGGCCGGGGCGTCCAGCCGGGCCAGCGAACGGATCAACGGCTCGTGCGCCGCGATCTGGACCCCGGCCAGCCCGTCGAGTCGGGCGGCCACCCGCTGGGTGGGCCGCAGCCCCTGGTCGGAGCGGAACCGTCGGATCTCGGTCACCACCCGCTGGACGGTGCCGACCTCGCGCTCCGCGGCGTCGTCCACCAGGGTACGGTCGGCGCTCGGCCAGGCCGCCGTCATCACGGTCTCGCCCCCGGTCAGCGCCGTCCACAGCTCCTCGGTGACGAACGGGATCACCGGGTGCAGCAGCCGCAGCAGTTGGTCCAGCACGTGCCCGAGCACCCGGCGGGTGGCGTCGGCGGCCGGCCCACCGGCGGCGAGCACCGGCTTGGCCAGCTCCACGTACCAGTCGCAGACGTCGTCCCAGGCGAAGTGGTAGAGCAGGTCGCACACCTTCGCGAACTCGTACGCCTCGAACTGCTCGTCGACCTCGGCGGTGACGTGCGCCAGCCGGGACAGGATCCACCTGTCGACGGTCGAGAGCCCGTCGGCCGCCGGCAGCGGACCCTCGGTGTGCGCGCCGTTGAGCAGCGCGAACCGGGTGGCGTTCCACAGCTTGTTGCAGAAGTTGCGGGAGCCCTGGCACCACTCCTCGCTGACCGGCACGTCCCCGCCCGGGTTCGCGCCCCGGGCCAGGGTGAACCGGGTCGCGTCGGCCCCGTACCGGTCGACCCAGTCCAGCGGGTCGACCACGTTGCCGAACGACTTCGACATCTTCTTGCCGTACTGGTCGCGGACCATGCCGTGCAGGGCGACCGTGTCGAACGGTTGCCGGCCGTCCATCGCGTACAGGCCGAACATCATCATCCGGGCGACCCAGAAGAAGAGGATGTCGTAGCCGGTCACCAGCACGCTCGTCGGGTAGAACTTGGCCAGGTCCGGGGTCTGCTCCGGCCAGCCGAGGGTGGAGAACGGCCACAGTCCGCTGGAGAACCAGGTGTCCAGGACGTCCTCGTCCTGGACCCAGCCCTCGCCGGTCGGGGGCGTCTCGTCCGGGCCGACGCAGACGATCTCGCCCGCCGGGCCGTACCAGACCGGGATGCGGTGGCCCCACCAGAGCTGCCGGGAGATGCACCAGTCGTGCATGTTGTCGACCCAGGCGAAGTAGCGCTTGGCCAGCTCGGCCGGCTCGATCTTCACCCGGCCGTCGCGCACCGCGTCGCCTGCCGCCTTCGCCAGCGGGGTGGTGTTGACGAACCACTGCAACGACAGCCGGGGCTCGACCGTGGTACGACACCGCGAGCAGTGCCCCACCGCGTGCACGTACGGCCGCTTCTCGGCCACGACCCGGCCCTGCTCGCGCAGCGCCGCCACGATCGCGGGGCGGGCCTCGTACCGGTCCAGGCCCTGGAACGGGCCGGGCGCGGTGATGACGCCCCGCTCGTCCATGATCGTCAGGGCGGGCAGGTCGTGCCGCTGGCCGATCTCGAAGTCGTTGGGGTCGTGCGCCGGGGTGACCTTGACCATGCCGGTGCCGAACGCCGGGTCGACGTGCTCGTCGGCGACGATCGGGATACGCCGGCCGGTCAACGGCACCTCGACCTCGGTGCCGACCAGGTGCCGGTAACGCTCGTCGTCGGGGTGCACGGCCACTGCGGTGTCCCCGAGCATGGTCTCGGCGCGGGTGGTGGCGACCACCACGTCGTCGCTGTACCGGATCGAGACCAGCTCACCCTCGTCGTCGGTGTGCTCCACCTCGATGTCCGACAGGGCGGTCAGGCAACGCGGGCACCAGTTGATGATCCGGTTGGCCCGGTAGATCAGGCCCTCGTCGTAGAGCTTCTTGAACATGGTCTGCACGGCCCGGGACAGGCCCTCGTCCATGGTGAAGCGTTCCCGGTCCCAGTCGACCGAGTCGCCGAGCCGGCGCATCTGGCCGAGGATCGCCCCGCCGGACTCGGCCTTCCACTGCCAGACCCGCTCGACGAACTTGTCCCGACCGAGGTCGTGCCGGGACAGCCCCTCCCCCGCGAGCTGCCGCTCCACCACGTTCTGGGTGGCGATGCCGGCGTGGTCGGTGCCGGGCAGCCAGAGCGCCTCGTACCCCTGCATCCGCTTACGGCGCACCAGCGAGTCCTGGACGGTGTGGTCCAGGGCGTGGCCCATGTGCAGCACGCCGGTGACGTTCGGTGGGGGGATCACGATGGTGAACGGGGGCTTGTCGCTCTGCGCCGACGCCCGGAAGTGGCCGGCGGCTACCCACTGCTCGTACCGTCGCTGCTCTACCTCGCCGGGCTGGTACTGGCCGGCAAGGGTCGGGGCGTCGGGGCGTCGGGCATCCAGTCTCTCGGTCACCTGTGAAAGTCTACGGAGCGCTTCGGCGGACCCGACGTGCGCCACCGGTCATTCGCGTACGGTGGCGAACATGTCCGACGCACATCTCACCGAGCGTCAGCTCATCGAGGGTCCCGAACCGGTCGAGCTGACCGACGAGCCGATCCGGTTGAGCACCCACGACCCGGAGCGGAGCCCGCAGGGGCGGGGCCCGATGTCCCGTCGCCGGCGGATCGCGCTGACCGTCGCTCTCGTGGTCGGCCTCGCCGGTGCCGCAGCGCTCGGCACCGCGGGCTGGCGCATCGCCCGGGAGAAGGACGTCCGACTGGACCCGCCCGGCCACCTCGCCGGTCTCACCCGCGACGACTCCGACCGGGCCCGCAGCACCGCCGACTACCTGCGGGCCGGATTCGCCGCCGACATCGACCTGGACCGCAGCATCGGTACGGTCTACCGCGACCCGGCCGACGAGAAGCGGACGGTGCTGTTCTTCGGCGGGACCACGCTGCTCTGGCAGCCGGAGCGCGACCTGGACAGTCTGTTCCGTCTGATGGCCGACGAGACCGGCCGGGTGACCGACGTCCGCACGGTGCCTGCCGGGAAGTACGGCGGCGTGATGAAGTGCGGCCGGACCAGCGGCGACGGCGGCGACTTCGCGATCTGCGGCTGGGCCGATCACGGCAGCGTGGCGATGGGCATGTTCGCCAACCGTTCCGTGGACGACTCGGCCGGCCTCTTCCGCCAGCTCCGCGAGGGCATCCAGACCCGGGACTGACTCTCGGCGGGCCCCGGTGGCTGCGTTGACCGTGCCATGGAGATGGTGGTCGCGACGCCGCCGGTTGCCCCAAGATCGGGGATCTGGGGGTGTTCCGTGCCGGGGTAGTCGCTTCTTCGGTTCACCAGCCTCAACGTCCGGGGCTTTCGGCCCGGAGGGGTGGGGAGTTCCTCGGGGGTTGGGGTGTTCTCGTCGGTGGCTGTGTTGTTTCCCGGGGGGGTGGTGTGGAATGCAGTTGAGGCCA
>NZ_MZMV01000096.1 GCF_002210435.1 Micromonospora wenchangensis | reverse complement strand
GGCGGCGGTGCACGACGAACCCTTGCTGGTCGGCGGGTTTGCGGACGATCTCCAGGGTGGTGCGCAGGATGTTCCGGGCCCAGTCGACCAGACGCCCGGCGAACCCGGAGTCGGCGAACACATTCCGGATCGGCGTCGCCGCATAGGTGGCGAGCAGGGCGCCCTTCGCACCGTCGCGGTCCTGCCACGACGCGGCCAGGACCCACACGGTGACCAGCAGGCCCAGGGTGTCGGTCACGATGAACCGCTTCCGGCCGTTGACCTTCTTCCCACTGTCGTAGCCACGAGTATCGGAGTGCGCGGTGTCCGCGGCCCTGACCGACTGGGAGTCGATGATCCCGGCGGTGGGCTGCGGCTGCCGCTCGTGGGCCAAGCGGATCCGCTCCCGCAGCTCGGTGAGGATCCGCTCGATCACACCCCGCCGGTTCCACCGTTGGAAGTGGGAGTACACCGTCTGCCAGGGCGGAAAGTCCACCGGCAGATACCGCCACGCACAGCCGGTACGCACCACGTACAAGATGCCGTCGACGATCGCCCGACGCGGATGCTTCTCCGGCCTGCCCATCCACTGCGGCGACGGCAGCATCGGCTCAACGAGCGCCCACTCGGCATCGGTCAGGTCAGACGGGTACCGCCTCACACGATCCATACCCCTCTACCGACCGAGCCCGGCCCATCGACCACACCCACTGAGCGACACACCCGACCAGCACACATCCCAAACGCTCTCTGAGGCGGCCATGATTCGGTCGACTCCGTCGAACTTCAGCGCGTTCTGTGCGTTGGTGCTTCAGTAGAAGGACGCGTCGTAGAAGTACCACCAGGACTGGCTGGGGTGGGGGTCGGTGAGTGCTGCTTGCAGTGCGGCGTACTCGCGGTCGAGGGCTTGTTTGGATTGGTGGTTTTGGTTGTCGGCGGTGAGGGCGCGGACGGCTACGTCGGCGGCGTAGGCGCGGGCGTAGGGGCTGCCGGTCCGGTCGGCCCAGGCGGAGGCTGCTGCGGCGTGGTCGATGCCGATGCGGGGTTTGCCTTGCCAGGTGGCGAGGTGGCTCATGGTGCAGAGGATGTAGGTGACGAGTTCGACGGCGCGGGCGTCGTGGGCGGCGGTGCGTGCGTCGTCGTAGAGGCGTTGTGCGGAGTGGTAGTCGCCGGTGTTGAAGCAGAGCCAGCCGGCGAGTTGGGTGAGTTCGGCGTAGGCGGCGATGGCGCGGTCGCGGCGTGGGGTGCGGCTTTGGCCTGCTGTTCAGCGATGTGTCGGTAGGCCAGGGTGGTGGGGAGGGTGGCGGCAGCGCCGAGGACGTCGCCCTGTTTACGCAGGTTGGGCATCATGGCTTCGCAGTGCGCGAGGGTGGCCGGCTCGAACCGTGCGGGGTCGGTGAGCGTGGGTGCGGCGGTGGCGCTGTCGGTGAAGCCCGTCAACTCGGTCAGTGGTGCTGTTGCGGCGACGGCGAGTGCGGCGGTGAGTTTGCCGAGCATGTCGCGTCGGGTCTGGGGGTGAGGTACTCGTTGCATCCACATGGTGATGACCTGCGCCAACTCTGCGAAGTTGACCTCCTCGGGTCGGCGGTACAGGCCGGCGGTTTCCGCTTGTGGCGGGGCGTCCGCGTCAGCGCCGGGGCGTCGACCGAGCGGGTCACGAAGCAGGATCTCTGCCTCGCTCGGCACCATGATTTCACCTTGCAGGCCGCGCTTCACCCCCTCGGGCGTGACGGGGGTCGATCCGGTGGCGGAGTCGAGATAGCGGAAGCTCGGCAGGTCGGCCAGGAGGTCGGCGACGCTGCATTCGTAGAGTTCGACGAGGCGGGCCAGGTTGTCCCTGGAAGGCGAGTAGTCGCCCTTGCGGCTCAGATTCCTGTCTGCCGTCAGTCGTGTTGCTTCCACATGTGTCCTGCATGGCAGATGCATGATCCATGCAGCCGGTGGCATAGTCGGCAGTACGGGCAAGCTGACCGAGGGGAGAGAGGGTGCCTCGACATCCGGACACGGTGATCAAACCGAACACCGTCCTCAGTGCTGCCCGAAGGCGGTTGCCGTCGCCGAGGCGTCCTGGCCAATGTATGTCCCGTGGCGAGCTGGCTGACGTAGTCAACACAACGCTAGACGCGACCTACTCGGGCCGTGACATCGCCGCCCACTATGTCGACTTTCGCTGGATCGGCAAGTTGGAGCGTGGCGAGCATCGTTGGCCTAGCGAAGCCCGACGTGCCGCACTGCGCCAGGCGCTCGGTGTCGCCACCGATGCGGATCTTGATCTCTACAGCCCGCGAAGGAGCGATGGAGGGCTCCTGGTCGACGGGCCGGTTGAAGCTCGACCAGGTAGTTGGGACGAGACGATCCACTTGCTGCGCGAAGAGTGGCATCTTCTGGTTCAGAACGACAGGGCGTTCGGGCCGGAGTACGCCTTGACGGGGGTCAGTAGGCAACTGGCGACGATCGAGGCGCTCATGCATGAGGTGCCTCAGACGCTGCGGCCCGCTGCGGTTCGGCTCGCCGCCCAGTACGCCGAGTCTGCTGCCTGGCTCAATCAGTCTCTCAACGATCACCACGCGGGCCAGCGTTGGGCTCAGCAAGCACTTTCCTGGGCGCAGCAGATCGCTGACCCGGCGATGACTGCTTGGGCCGTATACCGCAGTAGTCAGCAGAGACTGGCCGCTGGGCAGTTCACCCAAGCGGCTGAGCAGGCTGAGGTGGCGCTGCACTACGACCAGAAGCTGCCTGGACCGATGCGAGCGGCGCTGCGGGTCCAGCACGCGCACGCTCTGGCAGGTACGGGCGAGCACCGTGCGGCCATGCGTGTGCTCGATGACGCACATCATTGGGCGGCGGACCGTCGTCCCGGTAAGCCTGAGGGGGAGCATGGCTCCTACTGCACGAGTGGCTACATCGAGGTGTACCGGGGTGCATGCCTTCGGTTGGCGCAGCGTCCTACGGAGGCGATCGTCGTGTTGGACGAGGCACTTCCCATGATTCCCTCGCGGCACCGTCAAGATTTCGCATCCGCCCTGTTGACCAAGGCCGCCGCCCACGTTGCCGCAAGCCAGCCCGACCTGGCGGCTACGACCGCACATCGCGCGTTGCATATCGCGCGCCGAGCGGGATCGCGTCGTGTCCTCGTTGGACTCGATCAGTTGGGTGCCGCCATTCGCGGGTACCAGCAACTAGCGCACGTTCGTGCCTTCCTTGATGAGCTCAAGGAGGCACCCTGATGGCGTCCGCCTTAGAATTGGCCGCAATGCGGCACGCAATCACGCTGTCATCGTTCGGTCTTGGCACCACGAGTCCTAACCCGCCCGTCGGGTGCGTCATCCTCGATCGCCACGGTGCAACTGCTGGCGCTGGCTATCACCGACGCAAGGGCGAAGCGCATGCCGAAGTCAACGCCCTGAGCGCAGCCGGGAGCGCGGCGCGGGGAGGCACAGCCGTCGTCACACTCGAACCCTGCAACCACATAGGCGTAACTCCGGCTTGCCGTCAAGAGCTCATTGATGCTGGCATCGCCAGAGTGGTTATCAGCATCATCGACCCCACCTCCCGTGGCGACGGGGGTGCCGCCGTCCTGACGGCTCACGGCATCGACGTTGAAACCAACGTGATCCCCGACGAGACTCTTACCGTCCTCGGCCCCTGGCTCGTTGCTACCCGTCGCCGCCGTCCCTACCTAACGTGGGCTTACGCCTCCGATGGCAAAGACCGCTTCGCGGCCAATGAGCGGCTGACGAACGACCTGCGTTCGTCAGCGGACCTCGTTGTCGACGACCGCCTGTTGGAGGAGGGCACGCCTGGTGGTCATGCCTCTGCACACTTCACGATACCCGGTGAACCGACCAGCGATCTTCGTGAGTGGCTTTCAACATGCTATGCGGCTGGCTCTCGGTCCATTCTGTTGATAGGTCACCAATACTCTGACGAAGTCCGTGACAGTCTCGACTGCGTCGATGAGATCGTGATCTCTCTGGACGTAACTTCACGGCCGGCCGATCTCGCGGCTGCTTGGCGCTCCACCCTATCCGGCTTCGAGTTGGTCGGCATCACTTCCGGTGGTAATGACGTGCGGGTTCGGCTACGCCGCCCCCTCCTCTCGTTACTCCCCGGCTATGGACTCCCTGAATAGTTTCGAGTGTCTTAGCTTCTTGCTCGCCAACGAGATTCGCGTAGCGCGTTCGTGGATCTTGACGGGTGCCACGTTTATGGATCTCTAGCCGTTCATGCGCCGGTCGGACCGTAAGTCGGCGTGCGAGGTGGGACCGAAGGTCGGCCTTCCTGACGTTCCGCCCTTCGGGGATTGTTGATCTATGGCTAGCGATCCCCAAGCGTGGACCCTGTGCGGAGAAGGCGAATGCGTCGGATGAAATGGCGTCTCTCAACCGATGACCGAACGCGAAAGTGTGGTCCGATAGAGGTGTCGACCATCGCCTTCGCTGATCATGAGCGGGCGGCGGCGTACTTCTGGTCGTTCATGGTGGATCGGAGTGTGCGGTTTCTGCCGGAGCGGCTTGCGCCGGTGTTCTTCTCGACGTTGGTGGAGTTGATCGCGCACGGGGCTGATCCTGCTGCTTATCGGGCTGGTCTGGTGGTGTTGGGCCGGTTGTACCGGCGGTTTGGTCTGCATTCGTATCACGGGACGGTGATCGCGGCGGCCGTGGTGGACACGGTGCGGCGGTTCGCGGGGGACTCGTGGGGGCCGGAGTCGGCCGGGGTGTGGGAGCAGGGTTGTTTCCGGGTGTTGCGTCTGGCCGAGCAGTGCGCCGAGATGCTGGGCGACGGCTCGCAGGTGATGTTCGGTGTGGTGGAGTCGGTGGTGTCGGCGTCGGGGTGCGTCGCGGTGGTGACGGTGCGTCCGGTGCGGCGGTTGCACTATGTGCCGGGGGATGCTGTGCCGGTGTGTTCGCCTCGGTTGCCGGGTCGGTGGCGGTGGTTGTCTCCGGCGAATGCTCCGCGTCCGGACGGGACGGTGGAGTTCCATGTCAGTGTCGTTCCTGGTGGTGTCGTCTCGCCCGTGCTGGTGAGGCAGGTGGTGGCGGGGGAGTTGCTGTGGTTGGGGCCGCCGTGTGAGGTGGGCTTGTCGTTGACGGCCGTTGGTGGTGCCGATCTGTTGCTCGTTGCTGGGGGTACGGGGCTTGCGCCGTTGCGGGCGTTGGTGGAGCAGGTTGCGGCCTCGCCGGGTGGGCGGCGGGTGACGTTGGTGGTGGGTGTTCGCAGGTTGGGGGGTCTGTATGACGCGGCGGCGTTGGACGGGTTGCAGCGGGAGCATGGTGAGTGGTTGACGGTGG
The DNA here is from genome assembly GCF_002210435.1 of Micromonospora wenchangensis. Classification (GTDB taxonomy): domain Bacteria; phylum Actinomycetota; class Actinomycetes; order Mycobacteriales; family Micromonosporaceae; genus Micromonospora; species Micromonospora wenchangensis. The sequence continues at coordinate 13,528 of NZ_MZMV01000096.1, read as the reverse complement.
TGGTGGTGCTCTCGGGCGACGGCAGTGCCGATCCGGTTGCTCGGGGGAGTTTGCTGGGGTCGGTGCTGCACCACTACGAGGCGGGGCAGGCGGTGTTGGTGTGTGGGCCGCCGGAGTTCGTCCGGGAAGCGCGGACGTGGCTGCCGATCGGCGGGATCGAGCCTGACGACCTGCACGTGGCGGTGACGTTCCAGCGGGGGTTCGACGTGGATGCGTGGGCGTCGCGGCAACGTCACACCGACACCGCGGTCGTCGAGACGTCCGAGGGCAGCGGCGCTGACGGTGTGTCGGGGGTGGCGTCGTGACGCGGACGGGGGTGGTGCGTCGCGCCTCGGCTGCGGACGTAGACGCGCTGTCGGTGCTCGTCGCGGAGGCGCTGTCGGTCGGCGCGGTGGGTGGCTGGTTGGTGCCGGATGCCGCCGAACGACCCGAGGTGCTGGGCCGGTATGCGCGGCTGCTGGTGTCATGGGGGCTGGAGCACGGGCAGGTCGACACGACCGGGGACCGGTCGGCGGTGGCGGTGTGGCTGCGACGGCCGGAGGTGCCGGTGCCGGCGGCGGCGTGGATGTACGACCTGCATCAGGCCCTCGGCCCGTATGCGTCCCGGTTCGCCCTGTGGCACGCCTACCTCGACGCCGTGGTCCCGCACGTCCCCCACGCCTACCTGGCGCACCTCGCCACGCGTCCCGGCCACGACGACACCGCGCGGACGCTGCTGGCCGCCCACCACCGGGTCCTCGACACCGAGGGTCTTCCGGCGTACGCGGAGCTGCCGGGTGGTCGTCCCCGGGAGAGCCTGCTGGCCGCGCTGGGGTACGAGCCGAGGTCACCGATCCTGCTGGAGCCCGACGGCCCCGCGCTGTGGCGGATGTGGCGGCCCGGCCCCGACAGCGGTCGGGCATGTAGCGGGCTTCCTCCTCGGGCCCGGTTGCGGCGTGGGGTGACCCCGGTGCGTGGCCGGCTCTTCCCGGCACCGCCGCGTTCTCCCTGACCGTTCTCTCTGACCGCGCCCGGTTGGGCGTCACCCCTGATCAGTAGCTGGCGGAGGCCGTGTGGCCCGCCAGTCCCACCCGTGCACCCACTGTCCGAGGAAAGGGCTTGTCTCATGTTGACCGTTGTCGAGCGTCCGGTGGTTATGGTTCCGCCGCGTAGGCGTACGGCGGGTTGGTGGTTGCCGCCCTGGCTGACTCCCACCCGCCCCACTACCCCCGCCAGTGCGGACGAAGCGGGCACCGCACCGCAGGTGCACCTGTGGGGGTATGCGCTCCGCCGGGAGTGGCCGGACGGCACGCACGACCTGTTCGGGTTCACCCCGCGCGCCGATGTGGCGTTGCGGCGACTCGACCGCGACCGCAGCTACTGGCGCACCGGCCCGGTACGACCCACGGCGGTGTACCTGGTGCCGGTCCACGCCGCCGACGTCACCACCCACCCGGTACGGGACTGCCGCAGGCCGTCGTGCCCGGACGTCCCGCAGCGGGGGCAGCGATGAGCATGCACGAGCAGGTGGCTCTCGCCCGCCGGACGATGACCCCGACCGGTCTGTCGATCTTCGGGGCTGCGGCGTCCGCGCCGATGGTGGTCCTCGCCGGTGGTCTGGTCACCACCTACGCCACGACCCGGGTGACCGCCCTGCCCCTCACCTTCGTCCTGGTGACGGGTGTCGTCGCGTTGTTGATGGTCGGCTACACCGCGCTGGCCCGGCAGGTCGGTCATCCGGCGGCCTACTACGGCATCCTCGCCCACAGTGTCAGCCGTGGTTGGGGTGTCGCCGCCGGCCTGGTCGCCCTGGTCGCGTACACGGCGATCCAGACCAGCCTGTACGGCCTGTTCGGGGCGACTCTCGCCGGTCAGCTCGGCGGGACGTGGTGGGTGTGGGCCGGCATCGCCTGGGCCGTCGTCGGCGCACTCGGAGTACGGGCGATCGCCTTGTCCACCTGGGTCCTCGGTGGGGTCCTCGCGCTGTCGCTGCTGATCGTCGGCCTGTTCGTCGCCGCCGGCCTCGGCGCGCCCGCCGACGGTGCCGTGTCGTGGGAGGGGTTCGACGTCTCCGGTCTGGCGGTCGGGGGGATCGGTGGGGCGGTGGCGTTGTGCGTGGCCGCGTTCATGGGCGTCGACGCCCCCGGTTCGTTCGTGGAGGAAGCCGTCGACCGCCGGTCGATCGGCCGCGCCAGCATCACCGCCGTCCTGGTCCTGGGTGGTGTGTATGCGGCTGCGGCGTGGGCGATGGGCGTCGCCGCCGGCCCGGACACCGTCGCTTCCCGCGCGGCCGATCCGTCCTCCGGTCTGCCGTTCACGATCCTCGAACCCGCCGGTCAGGTCTGGGTGGGTGTTGCCGGGGTGGTGCTGGTGTTCGCGATCGTCACGTCGATGTTGGCGTTCCACAACGTCATCGCCCGGTACGTGTTCGCCATGGCCCGCGAAGGTGTCCTCCCCACCGGTCTCGCCCGCACTGACAGCACGACCCGGGTCAGCGCCCCGCGCGGCGGGTCCCTCACTCAGACGGCGGTGGCGGCACTGGTCGTGGTGGCGTTCGCCGCCAGCGGGGCCGATCCGGTCGCGGTGATGTTCACCTGGCTGTCCACCCTCGGCGCACTCGGCCTGCTCTGCCTCCTCCTCGCCGCCTCCATCGCCGCGCTGGCCGCCCCACCAGCCGTGCGAGGTGAACGCCCCGGAATCTGGCAGTGGAGGTTCGCACCGGTGCTGGGGGTGCTCGGAGGGTCGGTGGTCCTCGTCGCGATGGTCGGCAACGTCGGCTCCCTCCTCGGGGCCGCACCGGGATCGCCGTATCCGCTGCTGCTTCCGGCGATCCTCACCGCGACCGCCACCGCAGGCGGCATGTGGGCCGCGCACCTGCGCCGCACTCGACCCGACGTGTACGCCGGCATCGGTCATGGCACCCCGAAGACCCACGCCGTGCCCGACGCCCTGCACATCTCCATCTGAATCCCGAGGAACACCCCGATCATGAAGACCTACACCACCCAGACGCCAGCGGCACCGGGCTACCGCAACAGCAGTGATCCGCTGGACCCGGCCTGGCGACCCGAACCCCGGCCGACGCCACCACCGCCTGGCCCCCGCCGACCAGCAGACCACCAACCCCCACCGGCACCCCGCCTGATCCAACCGCCCCCGCCGGACTACCGCATGCCCGACGAGCGACCGTACCGCCGCGACGTCCCCGTCCATGCGGACCCGCCCGAGCACACCCCGTCACCCTCCCCGCAGCCGGGGGAGCCCGACGGTGGGGTGTCGGTCGAGGCCCGGTGGTGGGCCGACCTGCGGCAGCAGATCGTCTACCGGGCGAAACGCCTGAACACCGGACACATGATCGAAGCCGACCAACGCTACGGACACCGCGACGCGCTCAGCCCGCACGGGGTGATGCTGTTCTTCGTCTCCGACGCCCCCGCCCAACCCCACGGCTACCAGCTGCACACCGCCTACCGGCTGTGGCTGGCCTCCCCGGAATCCCAGCACCTACCGAGGTTGCTGGCCGACCTCACCGAGGTCGTCACCGACAGCATCACCCGGGCCGGGGCGGCGGGCCGCCGGTGGCATCCCCTCGGCCCGCAGGGGTCGATGGTCAACGGCGGCGACATGACCCTGCCCGCCGGGGCCGTCTACGTGGGGGTGGGGGTGACCACCCTCGACTCCGACCAGGGCCGCTGGCAGCAACTCGCCCGGACCCTACACTCCTCGGGCGACGACCGCCGCCGCTCCGTGTTCGACCTCAAGGGCCAGTGCTTCGTCCTACTCACCGACGGCACCGCCCTGCACGTCGACCGCGACCCCCACGCCCCGATCGGCGCCGACGGGGTCCGCTGCACCAAACCCCTCGACCCCGACCGGGTCATCCACTACAACCCCCACGAACACCTCACCGACCAAGGCGACACCATCACCCGCGACACCTGGACCCAGCTCACCCACCTGCACCACACCCTCACCGGGCACCTCCTCGCGGGACGTCCGGCATGACCCACACCCCCACCCCCGCGCCCGCTCGCCTGCGTGGCCTCGCCGAGGCCGCAGACCTCGGCCGTACCCCGGTCGACATCACCGCGGTCCTGGACCACCTCGTCGCCGAAGCCGACACGGCCGCACCGACGAGCATCGGCTTCCCCGGCGCCGTCGACCTCAACCACCGGGAGGTCATGGCCCGCCTCGGCCACCGCCTGTGGAACAACATCGGCGACCCCACCGACACCAGCGGCACCCCACACACCCGCATCCTCGAACAAGCCGTCATCGCCTGGCTCGCCGACACCCTCCACATGCCCACCCACGACCGGTGGGGCTACGTCACCACCGGCGGCACCGAAGGCAACCTCTCCGCCCTCCACGCCGCCCGCCGCCGCCTCCCCACCGCCCGCATCTACTACTCCACCGCCGCCCACTACTCCATCCCGAAGATCATCGAAATGCTCGGAGCACGCGGCGTGGTCGTCAACGCGGGCGCGGACGGGGAGATGGACTACGACCACCTCGCCCTCCGCATACGCCGGCACCGGCGGTGGCCGGCGATCGTGGTGGCCACCGCTGGGACCACCATGACCGAAGCCGTCGACGACACCACCCGTATCCGGGCCGTCCTCGATGCCCATCAGGTGCAGGGCCGTCACCTGCACGTCGATGCGGCCCTGTCCGGGATTCCCCTGGCCCTCGACGGGCGGCTCCGCCTGGACGACGACAGCCGCATCGGCAGCGTCACGGTGTCGGGTCACAAGTTCCTCGGGGTACCGACACCCTGCGGGGTGGTCCTCATCCGCGACAGCCTCCGCCGCGAAGGCGCCCCGGTCACCTACACCGCAACCCTCGACACCACCGTCACCGGATCACGCTGCGGACTCGCCGCCGCCCTGCTCTGGCACGCCATCGCCACCCACGGCCGCGAAGGACACCGATGGCGGGTCAGCGAAGCACGCCGCCTCGCCGCCTACACCGTCGACAAACTCACCACCGCCGGCTGGCCCGCCTGGCGACACCCCCACGCCTTCACCGTCGTCCTCCCCACCCCACCCGCCCCGGTACGGGCGAAGTGGCTCCTCGCCACCGACGCCGACGTCAGCCACCTCATCTGCATGCCCGGCATCACCCAAGGCCAGATCGACGCCTTCGTCACCGACCTCACCGACGCCACCGCGCCGGATTCAGACCCAGGCCCGGATCACCCACACCTGCCGAGGCCGATCCCCAGGCCCCGGCGAGCGTCTCCACCCACCGCCGGCATCGGCACCCCCTGACCGCTGCTTGCCACCCCGCCGCCCCGGCTTCCCGCGTCCCGGCTTGCCCGCGTCCCGGCTTGCCCGCGTCGCGGCGCACCTGCTCACCGCAGTCCGAACCTGTCCGCTGACCCACCACCAGCAGGACGTCATCGACGCCGCCGCCGCACTCGTGCCCCGCATCACCGCGCCCGCCACCACCCCACGCCCTGACCACCGGCCGGCCTGGTGATCGCTGCGGCCGGCCCCGCCAACGCCCTGCTTGCTTTCCTGCCCGTTCGTCTTGCCGAGGGACTGACCTTCCTGATGGCTCTGCCCCGCACCTACACCTCCGACGTCATCACCGATGCCGTACGTCAGGTCGAAGCCGCCCGCGCCGCCGGGCGACGCGGCCCAATCAGCGCCGTCGCCCGGGAACTCCACCTCGACCGCCGCCTCCTCCAATCCTGGGTCACCAACGCCCGCGCCCATGCCACCGCCGCAGCACCTACCGCATCGAGTACCCACACCGGCGTCGACCCGGTCCTGTTGCCCGACGGGCTGCTGCATTGCCGGTTCTGCCAACGCCTCATGACGGCGGTGTTCACCTGGGCTGGTCTCGTGTATGACTGCCCACCACCGTGCCGTCGACCTGTGCTGAACGCGGCAGCAGTCGCCAGCGCCGTTGGGCTGGTGGTCCTGCGGCACGCCGCGCACCTCGTACCCGCCCTCACCCACCCCAAGGCGGCGAGTAACGCCGCCGGCCACGCCGACCGGCTGATCACCCGGATCACCGCCGGCAGCCACTCCACCGACCTGCGGATCACCTGGCCCACCACCCGCCCACCCCGAACAGCTCCGCCCGGACACCTCTACCTCGCCCGCAAGCTCACCGGCACCGATCCGCAGCGTGCCCGCACCATCCTGCGGAACATCCTCGCCGGCATCGACCCCACCACCACCGCCACCGAGGCCGTTCACGCCGACGCCGCACACCTGCTCGCCCCACTACTACACGGCCAGGCGGCAATCCGTTGGGCCGACTACGCCCACCGCAGCCTCACCCACCTCCACGGCCCCACCCACCCGCACACCCTGACCGCCGCCCACACCCACGCCACCGCCCACCGCCAGGTAGGCCACCACCAGCGCGCCTACCACCTCCTGCGGGAGCTCGCCGATCACCTGGCCGCCACCGCAGGACCCGACGCGCACCCCACCCTCGCCGTCCGCGCCACCACCGCCCTCGTCCTACACGACCTCGGCCACCACCACGCCGCCCACACCCTCCTCACCGACACCATCGACCGCCACCACCGCGCCCACCCCGGACATCCCGCCACCGCCCGCATGACCGCCCACCTCAACCAGTTGCGGCACCACCACACCACCCACGACAACAGCAGCCCAGGAGCAGCAGTGAACCCTCCCGCCCCGGTGATGCAGGGATGACGGCCCCGGACACGGCCGCGAGCGGCAATGCGGGCGGACAGCGACCCGACGCCCTCGACCGGCGATCCCTGCCGGCGGAGGCGTTGCCGCCGCTGCGCGGATATCAGCAGGAAGCAGTCGAGGCGATCGTGCGGGGTGCCGCCCGCGACGGGAGGGGGCAGGTCATCGCCGCCTGCGGGACCGGGAAAACACTGATCGCCGCGCACGCGGCAGTACGGTGCTGCCCCCGGGGTCTGGTGGTGATCGTGTGTCCGTCACTGGCCCTGGTCGGTCAGACCCTGCGGGTGTGGCGGCCCCTCGGCGCCTACACGGCGGCGGTGTGCAGCGACGACTCCGTCGCCGACGTCGCCGGCCACACCGACCCGACGAACTGCCCGGTGCTGGCCGACCCCGACGAGATCACCGCATGGCTCCACCACGCCCCGCACGGGCGGATGCGGGTGCTCGCGGTCACCAACAATTCCGCCGACCGGGTCGGTGCCGCGCTCCTGGCCGCCGGTGTGACGGCCGACCTGGTGATCATCGACGAAGCACACCGCACCGCCGGTCTCGTGGGGAAGACGTTCGCCCGCGTCCACGACGACACCCACCTGCCCGCCACCATCCGGGTGAACATGACCGCGACACCCCGCATCATCACCCCCGGCCGCCGTCACGGAGAGCCGCACGAGGCGTTATCAATGGACGACCCGAGCGTGTTCGGACCCGTATGGCACCGGTACCCATTCGGCCAGGCCATCACCGACGGCTGGCTCGACGACTTCCGCATCGTCGTCGTCGGCATCCGCACCCACGACGCCCTACAGGTGCTTCAAGACGTCGACGACGACCGGGTCACCGCCATCGGTGAAGCCCCACTGCGTACCGCCGTCGTGCAGACCGCCCTGCTGCGCGCCGCCGCCGAGTTCGGACTCCGCCGGGTCCTCGTCTTCACTCCCCGGGTGGCCGACAGCAGAAAGTTCGCCTCAACACTCGCCCGAACAGCAGCCCGCCTCCCCGCCGCCGAACAGCCGAAAGGCCGGCTGACCACCGGCCACGTCGACGGCCAACAGAACCTACGCCAACGACAGATCCACCTCGACCGCCTCGCCGAACCCCCCGACGACGGATGGACCGTCATCTCCTCCGCCCGCGCCCTCACCGAAGGCATCGACGTCCCCGCCGTCGACGCCGTCGTCCTCACCCGACCCATGCGCTCCACCGTGCAAGTCGTCCAAACCGTCGGACGAGCCCTACGCCGCAACCCCCGAGGCACCGGCATCGCCACCATCCTCGTCCCCCTGCTACTCCCCGACGACCCCAGCCGACTACCGCACGCCGACGACGAGTGGATGGCCGCCCTGCAGGTGCTGTGGGCGATGCGCGCCCACGACGACACCCTCGCCACCGACCTCGACACCCGCCACCACCACGCCCGCACCAACGTTGGTGCCCGGCAACCACGACTCCCCGAACGAGTCCTGCTGCGGATGCCCGACGGGTACCTCACCGACAGCCTCCTGCGGGATATCACCATCCGCATTCTCGACCATGCCACCACCGGCAGGGCACCCACCGGCCCCACTGAAAGCTGGACGGCGGGCATCGCCGCCGCCCGCGCCTACCGGCACCGCGAAGGCCACTTGGACGTACCCCGCTACCACCGCGAAGGCGACATCGACCTCGGCAGCTTCATCCACAACTGCCGAGGCCGCCACCGACGCGGCGAACTCACCCCCGACCAAGTGCAGGCCCTGGAACAGTGCGGCATCACCTGGCGAGTCTTCGACGCCCGCTGGCAACGACACCTCGCCGCGTTCACCACCTTCCACACACGCGAAGGACACCTCCGGGTGCCCCGGCACCACCGCGAAGGCGACATCAATCTCGGAAGCATCGCCCACAATTTGCGCAACCAACGCAAACGCGACCTCGTCCCCCGTGACCGCATCGACGCCCTCGACGCCCTGGGCTTCCCCTGGGCCCACGCGAAGGAACAGCAACCACTACAGACCCCGCCGACACCACCGACAACCACCCGAGACACCGCACCCGGGAGCACCCGATGAGCGTGGAGCTCGACCTGTCCCTGTTCAACTTCGAAGCCGGCGGACTCCAACCCGACGGCACCTACAACTTCGCACCCCTGGCCCGAGCCTTCCTCGACAGGCCCCACCCCGACCTACTGATGCTCTGCGAAGCGAAACTCTGGAACGCCCGGGGCAGACGACCCCTGCACACCGCCATGGCACACCTCGCCGACGTCACCGGCCGCCCCTACGTCGGTGAGCTACACACCGGAGCGCTCGCCACCGCGGTCATCTACGACCCGCGTGTACTCCGCCTCGACGCCGCAGAAGAATCCGAATTCCCCGACAAACGCAACCTCGCCCGATTCAGCCTCCGCGCCGACCCCACCTACCGCCTCCACGTCTACGTCGAACACTGGCCCTACGCCGACCCAGAGCAACGCCTGGCCCGCGCCCGGCTCCTCGCCACCTCCGGCACCAGCCCCACCCCCACCCTGATCGCCGGAGACCTCAACTCCACCAGCTCCGGCCCCCACCTACCCACACCCGACTGGACCCGCATCCCTTTCAGCACCCGCGATCACAAAGCGCGCCACCACAACGGGACCTGGCACGCCGACACCCGCGCCGTCGACCGACTCATCGGCGCCTGGGACACCACCACCAACCACCGCGTCAATGGCGCCGGCTTCCACCACCTCGCCGAACTCGACCCCCACACACCCACCCCACTCCCACCCACCACCAACGGCCCCCACGGCCTACACATCGACTACATCCTCGCCAACCACGCCCTCCTCAATACCGCCACCGTCGTACCCGGCACTTACCAAATCCACATCCCACCCGACAACAACCCCACCACCTGGCCATCGGACCACCGCCGCATCAGCTGCACCCTGCGCATCCACCCCACCTCGCAGCACAACACGCAGAAGCACGCATGACTAACATCCCGCTGCCCGGCAGCACCACCCAAGAACCGAACGCGTCGATGGCCGCCGGAAGGAGGCCGCACCGCCGGTCGACCTGGCGACACACCGACTGACCTGGACGGCTACCTCCAGGACCACGCTGGCCGCATGATGGATAGGGTGACGATGAATCTGTTCACCGGCAGCGCCCAACCCAGCCTCTTCGACGACGCCTCGGTCGACGTTCGGGAGCCGGTGCTGATGTCGCTTAACCCGGTCTACTTTGACCTGATCTGGGCCGGCGAGAAGCGTCACGAGTTCCGACGCCGCTTCTTGACCGGCCAGCCGGTGCGCTGGTTCGTCTTCCTCACCGCCCCGGTGTCCCGCCTTGGCGCGGTGATCGACCTGGGGCCCGCTGTAGTGGACACACCGCAGCGCATCGCTGATATTGCCGAGCAGGCCCGCGCCGGCAACGGCGCTTCGGTGTTCGAGTACGTGCAGGACCTGCCACAAGCGTTCGCGATCCCCATTCAGCGAGTCGTCCAGTACCCGGGGATGCCGCTGGATCAGCTCAAAGTCGAGCTCGGCTCTTTCCATCCCCCTCAGGGCTATACCCGGCTGCGCAACCATCCCGAACTGCTGAGTATCTGCGAAAAGGTCACGGCCGACTCACCGACCCGCGAGATGACCGTGCACGGTCACTAGTACTGCTACGGCAGTTGGTTAGGGGTAGCCGTGTCGCCGGTAGTGGCAGGTTCGGGCTTGGTGTTGGCGGCGTCGTCGCCATCGGGACCAGGCCCAGACGTGCTCTGGTGGGTGGGTTGATCGCACTGCGAGTGCGGTGAGCAGTCTTCGGATCTCCGGTACGGTGTAACCGATCATCATGCCGTCGCCGGGACGGAACCCCCTTTTGCGGTAAGGGATCGGGCGACCGACAGCCAGGCGTGGGCGGCCATCGCGAGGGTGATGTGGGCGTACCAGGCCCGCCAGTCGCGGACCTGGTACTCGTCGAGCCCGGCTTCGTTCTTGGCCTGCTGGAAGCACTCCTCGATCGCCCACCTCGCGCCCGCGACACGGGCGAGGTCGACCAGCCGGGTCCGACGTGGTCCGTAGCAGACGTAGTAGGCGATCTCGCCGGTAGTGATGCTGCGCCGGGCCAGGAGCCAGTGTCCGCGGCCCGGCCGCCAGCAGATCCGCACCGGCACCCGAGCCCACCAGTACTCGCGTGGGCCGTGCGTGCCGGCGCCGGCCGAGAGCCGGCACCACGCCCGAGCGGGCAGGGCGGCAACGAGTTGGTCAGCGCGGGCCGTTCCCATGGTGGTCGTGATCATGTCGTCGTTGCGGCGGGTCGCGACCACATACGCCACATCCCGCTGTTCCAACCACACCCGCAGGGACTTCGACTGCCCGTACGCCTCGTCCATCGTCACCCACCCCACCGGCACCCCCGCGTCCAAGGCACGGGCGAGCATCTGACGGGCCATCTGCACCTTCGTGGCGAACTCCACCTCGTCGGGGATCCCGGCGGCCCGGCACCGGTCCCGGTCATCGGTCCACGACGCAGGCAGGTACAGCTGCCGGTCGATCAACGCGTGACCCTTCGCCGACCGGTAGGCCAGGAACACCCCGACCTGGCAGTTCTCCGTCCGACCAGCCGTGCCGGAGTACTGACGCTGCACCCCCGCCGACCGGACGCCCTTCTTCAGGAACCCGGTGTCATCGACGATCAACACCCCGGCCGGGTCACCGAGATACTCGACGACGTAGTCACGCACGTCGTCCCGGACGGCGTCGACGTCCCAGTCCGCCCACCGCAACAACCGTTGCATCCCGTCCGGCGACACGTCCCCGGCCTGCTCCGCAAGGGTCCAGCCGTTCTTGCGGCCCAGACCCGAGACCAACCCACACAGGTACTGCCGCGCCCGCCGACGCGGCTCCGACCGGCGAAACCGAGGCCCGATCCGCGCATGCAACCGGTCCAACTCACCATGCCACTGATCGACATCAACGTCCGCCACAGGCAGACCAACGAACCCGACCCGAAGACGATTCGCCTACTGCCGTTGCAGTACTAGGTTCTGTCTCGCGGATCTTGGTTGTCGGGGACGGCGCGTAGCCAGTCGAGGGTTTCGACCAGATCGAGGGTGGCCTGGAAGTTGGCGGCCAACTTGTCGTAGCGGGTGGCGAGTCCTCGCCAGTGCTTACGCCGGTTGAAACCACGTTCGACCTGGTTGCGGCGCCGGTAGGCGACCGGGTCGAACGTCGGTGGTCGGCCGCCGCGTCGCCCCCGCCGCTTCCGGTTGGCGATCTGGTCGTTGGGCTCGGGGATGACCGTGGTGATGCCCTTGCCCCGCAAGGCGGTCCGGTTCGCGCGAGAGGAGTACGCCTTGTCACCGGTCAACGAGTCAGGCCTCGTACGTGGCCGGCCCACCCCACCGGGACGGGGCACCCGGACCTGGCCCAGCAGCGGGATCAGTTGGCGGGTGTCGGCTGCCTGACCAGGGGTGATCCGGGTGGCCAGGGAACGGCCACGTCCATCGGCCAGAGTGTGGATCTTCGTGGTGAGACCACCCCGCGACCGGCCGATGGCCTGCGCTGCCCGCGACTCCTCCCGGCTCAGCCCCCTTTACGGGCACCAGCGGCGTGCTGGTGGGCACGCACGATGGTGGCATCGACCTGCACGTTCCAGACGATGCCGTCGTCGAGTTCGGCCAGGGCGATGACGTGGGCCTTCAACCGGGCCCACGTCCCATCGGCCGCCCACCGGCAGAACCGTCCGTGGGCGGTCTTCCATGACCCGTACCGTTCGGGAAGGTCCCGCCATGGCGACCCGGTGCGTTTCACCCAGCAGATCGCGTTGATGATCTGCCGATGGTCCCGCCACCGCCCACCCCGAACGGGCTGCGCCGGCAACAACGGTGCCAGCACAGCCCACTCGTGGTTCGTGAGATCACCTCGCGCCATACCAGGCTTAACGAGCGACACTCATGATCCGCAAGACAGAACCTAGCGGCCTCCTCGGCCGCGGCGACTGGGAGGTGGAAGTCGTCATTCGTCGTCAGGCAACCCCCAAGGAGCCGTCCCCCCTGCGCCGTGCCCGCCTCGAGCGAGGGTGGACGCTGGAGAAGGCCGTCGAGGCGTTCGACCAACGCTCCACCGGCGGGCATTCCGGCGTCACCCCGACCATGGTCAGCGGCTGGGGGTTGGGCCAGCACACCACCAGCCACGCTCACCGCAAGACGCTGTGCGCCATCTACGGCAAGAGCATCGACGAGCTGTTCACCCGCCAGGACAGCCACCTGGGCGACCACGGCGACGGGCCACAACTGCTGGCCCGGTATGCCGACCTGAACGAGGCGATGCTGACCGTCGTGGCGCAGGCCCGCGAGTGCCTCATCGTCACCGGCTCACGGTCACGTAGCACCGGGTACCTGCAAGAGATCGAAACCGCCCTCGCGGCGAGCCCCGCGCTGATCTTCTACCGCGTCCTGCACGGCCCGCCCCACTATCGGGTGCTGCGCGATCACCTGGCGCGGCTCCTGGAGATTCGCGATCCGTGAGACCGCAGCTTGGGCGTCAAGACGCTCAACCTCGGCATCGAGGAGGACCCGTTGGCTCCAGAGCGGTTCTTCGCGGCCAGTGAGCGGGCGGCCGTGGTTCCCATCCCGTCGCTGACCTCCCATGAGGCGTTCGACTCCGAGGTGCTGTTCGGCGCCGGGCCGGCCTCACGCCTGCTCGACCACGGCCGGCAGGCGTACGCTGCCGCTCGACGCATCAAAACGGTGGTCGGCGTGCAGGCGTTGGATGTGCTGCGAGAGCGGCGGGGGGGATTCTCTTGTGCTGAATATCCGGTTGACCGTTTGAGGTTCGTCCCATCAACCTGTGCGAAGCTTTAATGATCTAGGAAGCTGCGCCCGGCCACCGCGCCGGGCGAGGATCGCAACGT
>NZ_MZMV01000095.1 GCF_002210435.1 Micromonospora wenchangensis | reverse complement strand
TCGATCTACTACGCGCACGACCGTGAGGTGATCGAACGCGACGGCATGCTCTACGCCGTCAACGAGTTCTTCACCCCCCGCGCGGGCGAGGAACCCTTCACCGCCCGGGTGCGGTACCGCACCGTCGGGGACGCGTCGTGCACCGCCGCCGTCCGCTCGGACGCCGACACGGTGGAGAAGGTGATCGACGAGGTCGCGTCGACCCGGATCACCGAGCGGGGCGCCACCCGGGGCGACGACCGGGTCAGCGAGGCCGCCATGGAGGACCGCAAGCGGGAGGGCTACTTCTGATGAGCACCGAGATGCTGGCACCGGCCGATTCCCCCGCCGAGGCCCGACCGATGGACCTGCTGCGGTTCGCCACGGCCGGGAGTGTGGACGACGGCAAGTCGACCCTGATCGGTCGGTTGCTGTACGACACGAAGTCGTTGTTCACCGACCAGTTGGCCGCGGTGGAGGCGGTCAGCGCGGCCCGGGGCGACGAGTACACCAACCTGGCGTTGCTCACCGACGGCCTGCGGGCCGAACGGGAACAGGGCATCACCATCGACGTGGCGTACCGGTACTTCGCCACCCCGAGGCGGAAGTTCATCATCGCCGACACCCCGGGGCACACCCAGTACACCCGCAACATGGTCACCGGCGCGTCCACCGCCGATCTGACGCTGGTCCTGGTGGACGCCCGCAAGGGGTTGGTGGAGCAGTCCCGGCGGCACGCGTTCCTGTGCTCGCTGTTGCGGGTGCCGCACCTGGTGCTGTGCGTCAACAAGATGGACCTGGTCGACTTCTCCCAGGAGGTCTTCGAGCGGATCGCCGACGAGTTCACCTCCTTCGCGGCCAAGCTCGACGTACCCGACCTGGCGGTGGTGCCGGTGTCGGCGTTGCAGGGCGACAACATCGCCAGCCGGTCGGAGCACATGCCGTGGTACGAGGGGCCGTCGCTGCTGCACCACCTGGAGCACGTGCACATCGCCTCGGACCGCAACCTGGTCGACGTGCGGTTCCCGGTGCAGTACGTGATCCGCCCGCAGTCGACCACGATCACCGACTACCGGGGCTACGCCGGCCAGGTCGCCTCCGGCGTGCTCAAGCCCGGCGACGAGGTGATGGTGCTCCCGTCCGGCTTCACCAGCCGGATCGCCGCGATCGACACCGCCGACGGCCCCGTCGACGAGGCCTTCCCCCCGATGTCGGTCACCGTCCGCCTCGACGACGAGATCGACGTCTCCCGGGGCGACATGATCTGCCGGCCGAACAACGCCCCCACGGTCGCCCAGGACATCGAGGCGATGGTCTGCTGGATGGACGAGACCCGCCCGCTGGAGATCGGCGGCCGGTACGTCGTCAAGCACACCACCCGTTCGGCGCGTGCCATCGTCCGCGAGCTGCACTACCGGCTCGACATCAACACCCTGCACCGGGACGAGACCAGCACCGCGCTGGCGCTCAACGAGATCGGCCGGATCAGGCTGCGCACCACCGTGCCGTTGCTGGTGGACGACTACCACCGCAACCGCACCACCGGCGGTTTCGTCATCATCGACGAGACCACCAACCGCACCGTGGGCGCGGGGATGGTCATCCAGCGGGACTGACCCCGCGCTCCGCGTCGGCCGGCCCGGCACCCTCCCCCGCCGGGCCGGCCGAACCCTTCGTGCGTCACCCCCGGTCGGTGCCCGGCGGGCCGAACCAGCGGGCGAGCGCGGCGGTCAACCCGTCGGCGTCCGGCCCGTCCGTCGGGGACTGCCAGGCCACATAGCAGTCCGGGCGCAGCAGCAGCGCGGTCGGCAGGTCGTCGCCGGGCGGGTCGCCCGTCGCGCCGCCCGACGTGAACCGGCCGGTGAGCACGTCGACCCGGTCCCGCCACGGCCCGACCGCGCCGGCGTGGACGCCGGTGGGGTCGAGCAGCAGCGGGCGGGCGGTCCGGGTCAGCTCGGCCAGCCGGACCGGGCCGGTGCCGGTGTGCCACACCAGGTCGGGTGCGAAGCGTCCGACCAGCGGCCCGTCCGCCGCGCCCGTCGGGTAGCGGACGTCCGCCCCGGCCAGCAGGGCGGCGACGTAAGCCGCGTTCTCCGGCCGGTCGAGCAGTTCACCGAGGAGCACCCGCAGCGCGGTGACCTCGCTACCGGGGGCGATCAGCGCCGACTGGGCCTGGGTGGACATGGTGACCCGCTGCGCGACCGGTCGGCGTTCCGCCTCGTAGGAGTCCAGCAGCCCGTCCGGGGCCCGGCCGTGCACCTGGGCGGCCAGCTTCCAGCCCAGGTTCACCGCGTCCTGGAGGCCGAGGTTGAGCCCCGGCCCGCCGATCGCAGAGTGGACGTGGGCGGCGTCGCCGAGCAGCAGCACCCGCCCGGCGCGGTACCGTTCGGCGAGCCGGGTGTTGCCCCCCACCAGCCGGCGCAGCAGGTGCGGCCCGGGGCCGGCCGGCGGACCGATCGGCAGGTCGACGCCGAGCACCCGGGCGACGCTGGCCCGCAGCTCGGCGAGGGTCGGCGGCCCGTCGAACCGCGTCGACTCGGGCCACTCGATCGTGCTGAGGCCCGCCGGACGCCCGGCGAAGGGGGCCCACACGATCAGCCCGTGCGGGGTACGGGTGTGCCGGAACGGCGCGACGGTGCCGTACCCGGGGACCACGAGGCCGCCGGTCGCCGCGTCGACCAGCTCCGCGGGCAGGCTGACCTGGGCGGTTCGGGAGACGCTGCGGTCGGTGGACACGCCGGGGAAGCCGATCCCGGCCAGCCGGCGTACGACGCTGTGCCCGCCGTCCGCGCCGACCAGGTAGCGGCAGCGCAGGGTGGTGCCGTCGGCGAAGGCGACCCGCACGTCGTCCGCGCCCGGGGTCAGGCCGGTCACCTCGTGTCCCCGTCGGACCTGCACGCCCAGTTCGGCGACCCGCTCGGCGAGCACCCGTTCCAGGTGCTTCTGCGGGGCCTGGAGCAGGTACAGCGGGTTGTCCGGCACCGCCCGCAGGTCCAGCGGCAGCGCCCCGAAGACGAACCCGGGCGACGGCTGCGGCGGCCCCGGGTCGTCGACGAGGCGGTGGTGCAGGCCGCGCCGGTCGAGCAGCCGGACCACCTGACCGACCAGCCCGTTGGCGCGCTGCTCGGTGGTGGGGGCGGACAGCCGTTCGCAGACGACGGGCCGGACGCCGGCCAGGGCCAGTTCGGCGGCGAGCAGCAGGCCGTTGGGGCCGGCGCCGACGATGAGGACGTCGATCATCGCGGGTTCCTTTCGAGGGCATGGTGGACCGCCGCCGGGGCGCGGCGGAGCACGGGCAGGACCGGGCACCCCGGCGGGGTGCGGGTGGGCGCGGTGGATCGGGCTTCCGCGGTTCGGCGGGAACGGTCAGGGCGGCGCGGTGGGACCGGGCGGCGGTCGGGTCAGCGGGGCGTGGGGGGTGGCAGGCCGGCGGCGAGCCGGGTCAGCGCGTCGGGGAGCAGGTGTTCCATCGCCACGGGCGGATCGGCACGCAGGTAGTGCCGGATCGCGGCGTTCACGGCGGCGTTCACGCTGGCCGCCACGAGGTGGGGGTAGAGGTCACGGTCGGGGTCGGTGCCGGTGCGTTCGGCGACGGCCGCGGCCAGGTCGGCCTCGGCGATCGCGCCCGCGCGCAGCATCTCCGCCTGCAACGCCGGCTCGGCCAGCATCACGGCGAGCCCGTCGACCCACTCGGCGTGTGGGCGCGGCGGCGACTGGGTGACCTCCGGGCCGGGGGCGAACCGGGTCAGCGTCGCCGCGATCAGCGCCGCCCAGAGGGGTTCGTCGGCCGGCCGTCGGCGCAGCTCCTCGGCGACCCGGCGGCTGCGGTCGAGGTGCCGGAAGGCGATCGCCTCGGCCTTGCTGGAGAAGTAGTTGTTGAACGTCCGCGGGGACACGCCCACGGCCTGGGCGATGTCCTCCACCAGGACGTTGTCGAAGCCCCGGGCGACGGTCAGCCGGATGGCCGCCCAGCTCAGCGCCGCGCGCGTCTCGGCCTTCTTCCGCTCCCGTAGCCCGCTCACCCACCCAGCATAGCCGAAAGTGCGTGGCACGCAATATTACGTGCCACGCACTTTTCCGCTGCCGTCACAGCGCCCCGCTCCTACGGGAGCGCCACCCCGGCGGCCGGGTTCACCCGTCCCGAAACCAGGCGGGCCCCGGCCGATCGGCCGGGGCCCGCACAGCAGGGTCGGATCAGGACAGGTCGAACCGGTCCAGCTCCATGACCTTCGTCCAGGCCGCCACGAAATCGGTCACGAACTTGGCGCCCGCGTCCTGGCTGGCGTAGACCTCGGCGAGGGCACGCAGCTGGGAGTTGGACCCGAAGACGAGGTCGACCGCGGTGGCGGTCCACTTCACCTCGTCGGTGGCCAGGTCCCGGATCTCGTAGACGTGCTCGTCGGACTCCGACGCCTTCCACCGGGTGCCCGGGGAGAGCAGGTTGGCGAAGAAGTCGTTGCTGAGCACGCCCGGCCGGTCGGTGAGCACGCCGTGCGCCGTACCGCCCACGTTGTTGCCGAGGGCCCGCAGGCCGCCGACGAGGACGGTCATCTCCGGCGCGGTCAGGTTGAGCATGTACGCCCGGTCGACGAGCAGCACCTCCGGCTGGGTCTTCTCACCGGGACGCAGGTAGTTGCGGAACCCGTCGGCGCGCGGCTCCAGCACGGCGAACGACTCGACGTCGGTCTGCTCCTGGCTGGCGTCGGTGCGACCCGGCCGGAACGGCACGGTCACCTCGACACCCGCGGCACGGGCGGCCTGCTCGACGGCGGCCGAACCGGCCAGCACGATCAGGTCGGCCAGCGAGATCTTCGCCCCACCGGCGTCGTTGAACTCGCGCTGGATCCCCTCCAGGGTCGCCAGCACCGTCGCGAGCTGCTCGGGCTGGTTGACCTCCCAGCTACGCTGCGGTTCGAGGCGGATCCGCGCGCCGTTGGCGCCACCGCGCTTGTCGGTGTGCCGGAAGCTCGCGGCGGAGGCCCAGGCGGTGCTGACCAGCTGCGCGGTGGTCAGGCCGGAGTCGAGCACCTTCGCCTTGAGGGCGGCGACGTCGGCGTCGGAGACCAGCTCGTGGTCGACGGCCGGCACCGGGTCCTGCCAGAGCTGCGGCTCGGCGACCCAGGGGCCGAGGAAGCGGCTGACCGGGCCCATGTCGCGGTGCAGCAGCTTGTACCAGGCCTTGGCGAACGCCAGCGCGAACTCGTCGGGGTGCTCCAGGAAGCGCCGCGAGATCTTCTCGTACGCCGGGTCGACGCGCAGCGACAGGTCGGTGGTGAGCATCGTCGGCCGGTGCTTCCTGGCCGGGTCGTGGGCGTCCGGGATGATCGCCTCGGCGTCCTTGGCGACCCACTGCTTGGCCCCACCGGGGCTGGTGGTCAGCTCCCACTCGTAGCCGAACAGGATCTCGAAGAAGCGGTTGCTCCACTGCGTCGGCCGGTCGGTCCAGGTGACCTCCAGACCGCTGGTGATGGTGTCGCCGCCCTTGCCGCTGCCGTGGGTGCTCAGCCAGCCCAGGCCCTGCGCCTCCAGCGGGGCGCCCTCGGGCTCGGGGCCGACGTGGTCGTCGGCGACGCCCGCGCCGTGGGTCTTGCCGAAGGTGTGGCCGCCGGCGATCAGCGCGACGGTCTCCTCGTCGTTCATCGCCATCCGGCGGAAGGTCTCCCGGATGAAGTGCGCCGCCGCGAGCGGGTCGGCGTTGCCACGCGGACCCTCCGGGTTGACGTAGATGAGGCCCATCTCGGTCGCCCCGACGCCGGCCGACATCTCGGTCTCGGAGGCGTAGCGCTCGTCGCCGAGCCAGGTGTCCTCCGGACCCCAGAAGATCTCCTCGGGCTCCCACACGTCCGGCCGGCCGAAGCCGAAGCCGAAGGTCTTGAAGCCCATCGACTCCAGGGCCACGTTGCCGGCGAGCACGAGCAGGTCGGCCCAGGAGATCTGCTGGCCGTACTTCTGCTTGACCGGCCAGAGCAGCCGGCGGGCCTTGTCCAGGTTGGCGTTGTCCGGCCAGCTGTTCAGCGGCGCGAACCGCTGCCCGCCGTCACCGGCGCCACCGCGGCCGTCCTCGATCCGGTACGTGCCGGCGGCGTGCCAGCTCATCCGGATCATGAGGCCGCCGTAGTGGCCGAAGTCGGCCGGCCACCAGTCCTGCGAGGTGGTGAGCACCTCGGTGATGTCCCGCTTGAGCGCCTCGACGTCGAGTTTGGCGAACTCGCGGGCGTAGCTGAAGTCCTCCCCCAGCGGGTTGCCCTTGGCCGAGTGGGCGTGCAGGACCGAGAGGTCGAGCTGGTTGGGCCACCAGTCCCGGTTGGTACGCGGACGCCCGCCGGTCTTCGGCTTCGGGGAATCGATCGCCGGGTTCTCGCTCTCGCTACCCTGCGCGGTCACCGAGTCGTGCGCGACCGGGCAGCCGGCCGCCGCCTTCTGGTCCACGCCCTGCGCGCTGACGGGGACGTTGTCCTGGGTGTCGCTCATGTACTTCCTTCCGAACTGGTGGATCACTGGGAGGTGCGGTCGGTCGCACAGTCGGGGCAGGTGCCCCAGTAGACGACCTCCGCCTCGTCGACCACGAACCCGTGGTCGTCGGAGGCGGTGAGGCAAGGAACGTGACCGACGGCGCAGTCGACGTCGGCGATCACGCCGCAGGAGCGGCAGACGACGTGGTGGTGGTTGTCCCCCACCCGCGCCTCGTAGCGCGCGGTGGACCGGCCCGGCTGGATGCGGCGCACCAGGCCGGCCTCGGTGAGCGCCCGTAGCACGTCGTAGACCGCCTGGTGGGAGACCGTGGGCAGGTCGGCCCGGACCAGCGCGATCACCGTGTCAGTGTCGACGTGCGGGTGGTCCCGCAGCGCGGCGAGCACGGCCAGTCGGGGCCGGGTCACGCGCAGCGAGGCCGCCCGTAACTGTGCCTCGAGGTCGGCCGTCATGGGACGACCATAGTCCGCTGTTCTGGAGCAAATCAAGTTTAGGCTCGGCGCGGCGGTACGCACCCCTCTTCCGGGTGACGCAGCCCTCACCCGGTGCGACCGGCCGGAGGCGGGTCGGCGCGCGGGTGCGCTCAGTGCCGGCGGGGTGGCGCGGTGCTGCCCCGCACCACCAGCGACGTGCCGAGTTCGTACCGGTCCTGGACGAGCGGCTGGCCGTCGGCCAGGGCCAGCGCCAGGCGGGCGGCGGTGGCCCCGATCTCCCCGAAGGGCTGGCGCACCGTGGTCAGCGGCGGTGCCAGCCAGGCCGCCTCGTCGACGTCGTCGAACCCGACGACGCTGAGGTCGTCGGGGATCCGCAGGCCGGCCTCCCGGGCCGCCGCGTAGACGCCCAGCGCCTGCAGGTCGTTGCCGCAGACGACGGCGGTGGGCGGCGCGGGCCCGGCGAGCAGCTCGACGCCGAGCCGCAGGCCGTCCTCGAAGGCGAACACGCCGCTGCGTTCGAGGCGCTCGTCGAACGGCACGCCCGCGTAGTCCAGCGCGGCCCGGAAGCCGTCGCGGCGGGCCCGCGCCGACAGGTCCCGCACCGGGCCGGTGAGCACCCCGATCCGCCGGTGGCCGAGGTCGACGAGATGGCGGGTGGCCGACAGCGCCCCGCTCCAGTTGCCCGACCCGACGACGGGGACGGGGAACAGGTTGTCCGCCGGGTCGACGGCCACCAGCGGTATGCCGGCGGCGGCGAAGCTCGTCCCGTCCTCGGCAGTCACCAGGGAGAACACCGTGATCACGGCGGCCGGTTGGCGCAGCAGCACCGCCTGCGCCCAGGGCTGCCCGGCCCGCAGCCAGTGCCGCACGTCGGTGAAGCCGACCGTGTGGTCCCGGGGGCCGGCGACCTCCTGGACGCCGCGCAGGATCGGCATGGCGATCGAGGAGAGCATCTGGTGGAAGACCACCTCGATGCAGGGCGTGAAGCTTCCGGCCGGCCGGCGACGGTAGCCGTGGTCACGTAGCAGCGCCTCCACCCGCTGCCGGGTCTGCTCACCCACCCCCCGGCGACCGTTGAGCACCTTGGAGACCGTCGGCGGGGACACCCCGGCGAGTTCGGCGATCGTGGCGAGGGGCAGGTCGCCGCGCCGGGGCTTGCGGGAGCGGCGACGTCGACCTTCCTCGATCACGCAGGGAAGTCTACGTGTCCCGGCGTCCCGGCCCGGCGCACCGGCGGGGGCCCCGACCGCACCGGCTCCCGCTCAGTGCGGCGCCGCCGCCGGGCGGTGGGTGAACCAGTCGAACGCCGCGCTGCCCCCGGTGACGTACATGCCGACGACCCGGCCGGTGAATCCGGCGGCGACCTCGGTGGACAGGTAGCGCCCGTCGAGTTCGGCCAGTACGACGGGGCCGGCCGGGCCCGCCACCTCGAAGGTGACCATGTCGCAGCCGGCCGCCCGCACCCCCCGGGGCGCGGTCCGGGCCGCCAGGTCGGCGGCGGAGGTCACGGTCGGCGGGTAGAGGTCGTGGGTACGGGTGGCGATCGTCAGCACCAGCGGGCCGTCCGGGACGGCGTGGGTGGCGAAGACCTGCCGGAACGGCCCGGCCCGGCCGATCACCCGGACGATGCCGGCCCGGACCTCCAGGTCGTAGTGGTGCGCCTCGTCGATGCGGATGGTGAGCCCGGCGACGCCGGTGCCCGGGTCCACCCGGACGCTGGTCCGGCTGTCGTGGTACCGCTGCCGTAGCGCCACGATCGTCGCACCGGCGAGGTCGAGGGTCGCGCCCACGGCGTGCAGGGTGAGCCAGCCCGGCCTGGCGGTCAGCGACCAGCAGTCGTCCGGGCGGCTGCGGGGCGAGATCCATTCGGGCGCGAGGACGGTCGCGTCGAAGTCGTCGTGGAAGGTGTCCGGGCCGGCCGGCGTGGCACCGGCCGGGGCGCTGCCGGGGGGCGCGGGGGTGACCTCCCGGACCGGGTCGACGACCGGCCAGCCGTCGACCCAGCGCACCGGGGCGAGGAAGGTCTCCCGGCCGAGTGCGTGGTAGGGCGGCCACTGGCCCCGGGCCCGGATGCCGAGCAGGACCAGCCACCAGCTGCCGTCGAGCGCCTGGACCAGGTCGCCGTGCCCGGTGGCCTGCACCGGAAGGTCGGTGCCCCGGTGGGTGAGGATCGGGTTGGCCGGCGCGGGGGTGAACGGGCCACGCGGGCTGCGGGAGCGGGCGACCGAGACGGCGTGGCCGGTGTGCGTGCCGCCCTCGGAGAGCAGCAGGTACCACCAGCCGTCGATCCGGTAGAGGTGCGGGGCCTCCGGGTACTGGCCGCCGGTGCCCGACCACAGGGGGATCGGCCCCTCCAGCACCCGGCCGCCGTCCGGGTCGATCCGGTAGGCGTCCACGCCGGAGGTGGTCAGCCAGCAGGTGCCGTCGTCGTCCCAGGCCAGCGAGGGGTCGACGTGCGGCAGGTCGAAGTAGACCGGGTCGGACCAGGGTCCGGTGGGTTCCGGCGCGGTGACGATGAGGTGCCGGCCCAGGCTGACGTTGGTGGTGACCAGCCAGAACCGGCCGTCGTGGTGGCGCAGGGTGGGCGCGAAGATGCCCCGGGACGCCTCGGTGTCGGCGGGCAGCTCGAGCTGGCCGGGCCGGTCCAGGATGTTGCCGATCTGCCGCCAGGTGACCAGGTCGCGGCTGTGCAGCAGGGGTACGCCCGGGAAGTACTCGAAGCTGGAGCAGACCAGGTAGTAGTCCGCGCCGACCCGGCAGACGCTCGGGTCGGGGTGGAATCCGGGGACGACCGGGTTGCGGTAGGACGCTCCGGTGGACACCGCGCGGCACCTCCTCGGGTGGTGCGGGCACAGTGGCCGGTGCCGGGGCAGGCCACCACGGCCCGGAAATGTTTGCGATAACATTTCGCAATCCGGATGCTACGGAAGGTCGCCCCCCGGTTCAAGGCCGGCACCGCCACCCGGCGCCGGGCGGGCGTCGGGCAAGCTCCGCCCACGTCCCACCGGAACCGGCCCTGACCTGGCATCCCACCGCCGACCGCCACCCGAGCGGCGGTCCGCCTGGCCACCCCGGACGCCGGGCGGCCACCGCGCGGCGCGGTCGACGGACGACGACGCGGGCCCACGGACCGGGTCAGGAACATTCGCGCAACATGGCCGTCATATCTTGACGGGGCCCGAGGAATCCACGAGAGTCCATATGTGGCGAGATGGTGCGCCGCCGGGAGCTCGACGCGCCGTCACGGCAGTCATGGATGCCGACGTCAGGGCGCGTCGGGCCGCGCCTGTTAACGATAACAGCAGTGTTTCCGCTGCGGGCCGATCGAACACCGGTCCGGGCCGGGTGGCGCTCGACCGTGTCCCCGGCACCGGGTCCACGGCGACGGCCACCCGTGCCGCCCTCCCCCACCCGCACCCGGCCCTGATCCGCACCCCTGGGAGAGAACATGTCTGAAGTGACCCGAAGGAACGTCCTCAAGGCCGGAGCGGTGGGGGCCGGTGCCGCGCTGGTCCCGGCCGCCTGGACCGCCACCGCCCGCGCCGGCTCGGCCGCACCGCCGCAGGTGCTGGCCGCGAACGACCTCGCCCTGTGGTACGACGAAGGAGCCGGCACCGACTGGCTGCGCGCGCTGCCGATCGGCAACGGCCGGCTCGGTGCGATGGTGTTCGGCAACGTCGACACCGAACGGCTCCAGCTCAACGAGGACACCGTCTGGGCCGGCGGCCCGTACGACTCGGCCAACACCCGGGGCGCGGCCAACCTGGCCGAGATCCGGCGACGGGTCTTCGCCGACCAGTGGACCTCGGCGCAGGATCTGATCAACCAGACGATGATGGGCAACCCGGGTGGTCAGCTCGCGTACCAGACGGTGGGCAACCTGCGGCTGGCTTTCGGGTCGGCCAGCGGGGCGAGCCAGTACGTCCGCACCCTCGACCTCACCACCGCCACGGTCACCACGACCTACGTGCTGGGCGGCGTACGGCACCAGCGGGAGGTGTTCGCCAGCGCGCCCGACCAGGTGATCGTGGTGCGTCTGACCGCCGACCGCGCCAACGCGATCACGTTCTCCGCCACGTTCGACAGCCCGCAGCGCACCACCGCGTCGAGCCCGGACTCCGCCACCATCGGGCTGGACGGCATCTCCGGCAGCCAGGAGGGGGTCACCGGCTCGGTCCGGTTCCTGGCCCTGGCCAACGCCGCCGCGACCGGGGGCACGGTCAGCAGCTCCGGCGGCACCCTGCGGGTGTCCGGGGCCACCAGCGTCACCATCCTGATCTCGATCGGCTCCAGCTACGTCAACTACCGCACCGTCAACGGCGACTACCAGGGCATCGCCCGCACCCGGCTCAACGCCGCCAAGGGCGTGGCGATCGAGCAGTTGCGCAGCCGGCACCTGGCCGACTACCAGGCGCTGTTCAACCGGGTGAACATCAACCTGGGTCGTACGGCCGCGGCCGACCAGCCCACCGACGTACGGATCGCGCAGCACGCGAGCAGCAACGACCCGCAGTTCGCCGCGCTGCTGTTCCAGTTCGGGCGGTACCTGCTGATCTCGTCCTCGCGGCCGGGCACCCAGCCGGCGAACCTCCAGGGCATCTGGAACGACTCGCTGACGCCGCAGTGGGACTCGAAGTACACCATCAACGCCAACCTGCCGATGAACTACTGGCCGGCCGACACCACCAACCTGTCCGAGTGTTTCCTGCCGGTGTTCGACATGGTCAAGGACCTGACGGTGACCGGGGCCCGGGTCGCCCAGGCGCAGTACGGCGCGGGCGGCTGGGTCACCCACCACAACACCGACGCCTGGCGGGGCGCGTCGGTGGTGGACGGTGCGCTGTGGGGCATGTGGCAGACCGGCGGCGCGTGGCTGGGCACGATGATCTGGGACCACTACCTGTTCACCGGCGACCTGGGTTTCCTCCAGGCGAACTACCCGGCGCTCAAGGGCGCCGCCCAGTTCTTCCTCGACACCCTTGTCGCCCACCCGTCGCTGGGCTACCTGGTGACGAACCCGTCGAACTCCCCGGAGCTGCCGCACCACTCCAACGCCAGCGTCTGCGCCGGGCCGACGATGGACAACCAGATCCTGCGGGACCTGTTCGACGCCGCCGCCCGCGCCAGTGAGACCCTCGGCGTGGACACCACGTTCCGGTCGCAGGTGCGTACCGCCAAGGACCGGCTCCCCCCGACCCGGGTGGGCTCCCGGGGCAACGTGCAGGAGTGGCTGGCCGACTGGGTGGAGACCGAGCGGAACCACCGGCACGTCTCCCACCTGTACGGGCTGCACCCCAGCAACCAGATCACCAGGCGGGGCACCCCGGCACTGTACGAGGCCGCCCGCAAGACCCTGGAGCTGCGCGGCGACGACGGGACCGGCTGGTCGCTCGCCTGGAAGATCAATTTTTGGGCCCGGCTGGAGGACGGTGCCCGCGCCCACAAGCTGTTCAAGGACCTGGTCCGCACCGACCGGCTCGCGCCGAACATGTTCGACCTGCACCCGCCGTTCCAGATCGACGGCAACTTCGGTGCCACCTCCGGCATCGCCGAGATGCTGTTGCACAGCCACACCGGTGAGCTGAACGTGTTGCCCGCGCTGCCCAGCGCGTGGCCCACCGGGCAGGTCGCGGGCCTGCGCGGGCGCGGCGGCTACACCGTCGGCGTGGCGTGGAGCAGCGGGCAGCCCGACGAGATCGGCATCCGCGCCGACCGCGACGGCACGCTGCGGGTGCGGTCCCGGCTGTTCACCGGCAGCTTCACCCTCACCGACGTCGCCGACGGCAGCGCGCCGGCCACCACCCGCCCGGAGACCGACGTCGTCCAGTTCACCGTCCGCGCCGGGCACACCTACCGGGCGGCCCGGCCGGGCGTGACGCCGACCCCGACACCGACCGCCACGCCCACCGCCACCCCCACGCCGACCACCCCGGCGCCGACGACCCCGGTCCCCACCACGCCGGTCCCGACCACCAGCTCACCCGCGCCCTCGGGGGCCCGGGCGACGTACGCGGTGACGGGCTCGTGGTCGGGCGGCTTCCAGGCGGAGGTCACGGTGACCGCCGGCGCGACCGCGATCCGGGGCTGGACGGTGTCCTGGACGTTCGCCAACGGGCAGACCATCAGCCAGATCTGGGGCGGGTCGCACACCCAGAGCGGCGCGAACGTGACAGTGAAGAACGTCGACTACAACGGGGCGCTGGCCGCCGGTGCCTCCACCACGTTCGGCTTCATCGGCACGGTGAACGGCACCAACAACGCGCCGACGAACCTCACCTGCACCACGAGCTGACCGGCACCGGGCGGGTCGTCGCCACCTCGCTGCGCCTCCGGGCCGGCCGGGGTGGCGACGACCCGTCCCGCCCCTGCCGGCACCCACGATCCCCCGAGTGGAACGGACGGAAGACCATGAGACGACCATCTACCCGCAGGCGTCGGCTGCTGACCGCCCTGGCGGCCGGGCTGCTGCTGGTGGCGGGCCCGGCGGTGGTGCTGCGGACCTCCCCGGCGCTGGCCCTGGACAACGGTGTGGCGCGGACGCCGCCGATGGGTTGGAACAGCTGGAACACCTTCGGCTGCAACATCAACGAGGCGCTGATCCGGCAGATGACCGACGCCATGGTCAGCACCGGCATGAAGGACGCCGGCTACCAGTACGTCGTCGTCGACGACTGCTGGATGAACCCCAACCGGGACTCCGCCGGCAACCTCCAGGGCGACCCCACCCGCTTCCCTTCCGGCATGAAGGCCCTCGGCGACTACATCCACGCCCGAGGACTCAAGTTCGGCATCTACCAGGCCCCCCTCGACAAGACCTGCGCCCAGTACTTCAACTCCTACCCCGGCGCCACCGGCTCCCAAGGCCGCGAAGCACAGGACGCCCGCCAGTTCGCCGCGTGGGGCGTCGACTACCTCAAATACGACTGGTGCTCACCCACCGGCACCATCGACGACCAGGTCCGTGCCTTCGCCAAGATGCGCGACGGCCTCGCCGCCGCCGGCCGCCCCATCGTCCTGAGCATCAACAGCAACAGCATCCACTCCAAGACCGGACCCCAACGCGACTGGGGCGACGTCTCCAACATGTGGCGCACCACCGAAGACATCACCAACACCTGGAACAGCGGCCAAACCAACGGCTACCCCATGGGTATCCAGAACATCCTCGACGTCACCATCCCCCTCGCCGCCCGCGCCAAACCCGGCGCCTTCAACGACATGGACATGATGGAAGTCGGCCGCGGCGGCATGACCGACACCGAAATGCGCACCCACTTCGCGATGTGGGCCCTCCTCGCCTCACCCCTCATCGCCGGCAACGACCTCCGCAACATGAACGCGGCGACCCAGACGATCCTCAAGAACGCCAACCTCATCGGCATCAGCCAGGACCCCCTGGCCCTCCAGGCCACCCAGGTCTCCTTCGACGGCACCCGCCGCGTCCTGGCCAAGCGACTCGCCAACGGCGATGTCGCCGTCGCCCTGTTCAACCAGGGGACGGCCGCCACCACGATCAGCACCACCGCCGCCGCCATCGGACTGTCGGGCAACTCGTTCACCCTGCGCGACGCGTGGACCAACACCACGAGCACCACCTCCGGCGCCATCTCCGCCAGCGTCCCGGGGCACGGGACCGTCGTCTACCGGGTCAGCGGGGCGTCCGGCACCCCCACCCCGACGCCGACCACCACCCCGCCGACCCCGACGCCCACGTCGACCACCCCGGCCCCGACCACCCCGCCGCCGGCGGCCATCTCCTGCCAGGTCAGCTACGCGATCACCAGCCAGTGGCCGGACGGGTTCCAGGCCGAGGTGACGATCCGCAACACCGGCACCACGGCGGTCAACGGCTGGAGCCTGCGCTGGTCGTTCGACAACGGCCAACAGCTCAACCAGGCGTGGGGGGTCACCTACACCCAGAACGGCGCGCAGGTCACCGCCAGCAGCGCCAGCTGGAACGGCCTGCTCAGCCCCGGTGGCAGCGTGGGCTTCGGGTTCATCTCCAGCTGGTCCGGCAGCAACGCCAAGCCGACCGCGTTCACCCTCAACGGCCAGACCTGCACGGTGGCCTGACCGGGTCGACGGAAAAGACGGGACCCCCGGTCATGACACCGGCCCGGCATCGGGACGGGACATGACCGGGGGTCCCCCGCCACGGCTGGTCAGATCAGTTGTCCAGGGTGGCCAGCACGGCGGTGGCCATGCCCTGCTCGCCCCGGGCGTTGGGGTGGAAGGGCGCGGCGGCGTTCTCCGGCACCAGGCCCTCCACCCACCGGGTGCCGCTGCTCTTGCAGGTGTCCCGCCCGATCGACGGGGTGTAGACGTCGGCGTAGACGGCGTCGTTGGCCGCGGCGGCACCGGCCAGCATCGCGTTGAGCGACTTGGCGACACCCCGCAGGTACGGCACGTCCTGGTAGGCGATGGGGACCAGCGGCCAGCAGCCGTACCCGGAGTCCGGCACGATCGCCGGGTAGCCGAGCACCACGATCCGCGCGCCGGGCGCGGCCCGACGGACCGCCTGGAGCACGGCGGCCACCTTCGGGGCGGTGGCGGTGATCCGGGCCTGCAACTGGTCGGTGCCGCCGGCGGTGTAGAGGTTCTTGCACGGCGAGCCGAGCGGGCTGCTGAAGCTCGCCTGCGCGCAGTCGCTGATGATGCTGGAGAAGCCGATGTCGTTGCCACCGATCTGCACCGTCACCAGGGCGGTGTTCGCGGTGACCGCGTCGAGTTGCGGGGGCAGCGGGCCGCCCAGCGAGCCGCTGCCGCCGTAGCGGATGTCGTCAGTGGTGGCCCCGGAGCAGCTCACGTCGACCAACGGCGACGAGCCGGCGGACGCGGCGACCAGGGACGGGTAGTTGCGGTTGGAGCGCAGGCAGTTCAGGTCGACCTGGGTGGGGATCAACGGGCCGGACGTGTACGAGTCGCCGAGCGCGACGTAGCGTCCGGTGGGGACGGCGGCGCTGGCGGGCACGGCGGTGGAAAGCACACCGGCGGTGGCGGCGGCGAGCGCGAGCAGCCGGGTTGCGGTGCGCAGCAGCGGCCGACGGGGACGGGGCATGACGCCTCCCAGGGCGGATCACGGG
Source organism: Micromonospora wenchangensis (assembly GCF_002210435.1). Lineage (GTDB taxonomy): Bacteria > Actinomycetota > Actinomycetes > Mycobacteriales > Micromonosporaceae > Micromonospora > Micromonospora wenchangensis. The sequence goes on along the minus strand of NZ_MZMV01000095.1, from coordinate 3,349 downwards.
GGTGGTGCCGCGATCCTGCGCCCTGGAACGCCCGACGTCAATATAGACAGCTCTCATTAAATTGTCCCCGGGCGCACGCCCGGGGCCCGGCGACAGCCGTCGCCCCACCCCTGCGGGAGGATCATCCATGGGACCCACGCGTTCCCGGTTCAGACTGGCGGTGTCGCTGTGCGCCGCCACCACCGTCGTCGTCACCGCCGCGCTCGCCGGCACCGTCCCCGCCCAGGCGGCGGCCGGGTGCCGGGTCACCTACACGGTGACCAGCCAGTGGCCGGGCGGATTCGGCGCGAACGTCGACGTCACCAACCTCGGCGACCCGCTCACCGGCTGGCGGCTCACCTGGACCTTCACCGCCGGGCAGGTGGTCAGCCAGTGGTGGAACGGCACGGCGACCCAGTCCGCCGGCCGGGTCACCGTCGGCAACGTGGACTGGAACGGCAACCTCGGCACCGGGGCGAGCGTCCAGTTCGGCTTCGGCGCGTCCTGGAACAACGTGGCGAACCCGACGCCCGTCGACTTCGCCCTCAACGGGGTGCCGTGCACCGGCCGTACCACCGGGCCCACCGCACCACCGACCACCACGCCGCCGCCGACCACCGAACCACCGACCACGCCACCGCCCACCACCCCACCGCCGACCACACCGCCCCCGACCACGCCGCCGCCGGGAACCGGGGCGCTGGACCAGACGACGACGGTGGGACGGGTCAGGGCGGTCGGCAGCAGCGCGCAGTACACCTGGCCCGGCATCTACTTCGAGGGCCGGTTCCGGGGCACCGGGGTCGGGATCGTCCTCAACGACTCGCAGAACGACTACGTCGTGCAGATCGACGGGACGACCGTCGCCACCCTGGTCACCCCGGGCCGGACCACCTACTGGGTCCGCGACCTGGCCGACCGCGAGCACACCGTACGGCTGGCCAAGCGCACCGAGAGCCCGTGGGCCGTCGGCGAGTTCGGTGGCCTCGTCCCCGCCGCCGGCGGCGCGATCCTGGCCCGGCCCGCCCCGCGCAGCCGGCAGATCGAGTTCATCGGTGACTCCTGGACCGCCGGCTACGGCAACATGTCGACCACCCGGGACTGTTCCGGCAACGGCGGCGTCACCCGCAACTCCAACGCCGACGTCACCTTCGGCGCCCTCACCGCGCAGAGCCTGAACGCCGACTACCAGCTCGTCGCCTGGTCCGGCCTCGGCATGGTGCGCAACTACAACGGTGGCGGCACCGACAACTTCCGCACCTACTACGAGACCGACCTGCAGGCGTTGTGGAACAGCACGACGTGGCAGAACCCGGGCACCTGGAAGCCGCAACTGGTGGTGGTCGGGCTGGGCATCAACGACTTCTCCACCGCCCTCAACCCCGGCGAGCGGTGGGCCACCGTCGACCAGCTCGCGGCCGACTTCCGCAGCGCCTACCTGGCCTTCCTCGACAAGCTGCGCAGCCGGTACGGGCCCGACACGTTCATCGTGCTCACCTACCCCGACCTGTCCCCCACCACCGCGCTGGCCAGCTCCGTGCAGCAGATCGTGCAGACCCGCGCCAGCCGGGGCGACACCCGGATCCGTTCGCTCTACTACGACGACAACGCGCTGGGGCTCGACAAGCTCGGTTGCGACTGGCACCCCTCCCGCCGCGACGACCAGCTCCTCGCCGGCGCGCTCACCCGGTTCGTCAACACCCTGCCGCTGACCTGGTGAGCCACTGACGGCCGACGGCCCCCACGGCCGAGCACCCTCGGCGCATCCCCTGGCCGGGCACCGGAACCTGCGCACCACGGCCCCTCTCCGGTGGCGCGCCCCGACCGCCCGTTTATTGACATCATACGTCATACGGATTACGTTCGTAATCATCGATGGATTTGATCGCCTGTCCTGATCCGGTGGAGACCACCGGCACGGCCGGGATCGCCACCGGGTCGCCGCCGCCGTCGGAGTCGGGCAGGCCGGTCGCGCCCCCACCCCACCACCACCCCTGATGTCGAAGGAGTTCCCCTGATGTCGAGACACCGACTCGTGGCCGGCGTCGTCGCGGCAGCGGCGACGCTCGCCCTCGCGCTGGGCGGCGCCGCGATCACCACCGGCGCCGGGCCGGTCGCCTGGGCCAAGGACGCCGGCCCGCTCGCCGCGACCGCCGGATGCGGCAAGGCACCGACGCTGACCAGCGGCACCCGGACCATCTCCAGCGGCGGCCAGAACCGCACCTTCATCCTGCGGATCCCCGACAACTACGACCGCAACCACCCCTACCGGCTGATCTTCGCGTTCCACTGGAACGGCGGCACCGCCACCGAGGTCGACTCGGGCGGCACCAGCGGCTACCCCTGGTCCTACTACGGCATCCGCGCGCTGGCGAACAACAGCGCGATCTTCGTCGCCCCGCAGGGCATCGGCAACGGCTGGGCCAACACCGGCGACCGGGACCTGACCTTCGTCGACGACATGATGCGGCAGATCGAGTCGAACCTGTGCGTCGAGACCACCCAGCGCTTCGCGATGGGGTTCAGCTACGGCGGCGGGATGAGCTACGCCATCGCCTGCGCCCGCGCCTCGGCCTTCCGCGCGGTCGCGGTCTACTCCGGCGGGCAGCTCAGCGGCTGCAACGGCGGCACCCAGCCGATCGCGTACATCGGCATCCACGGCCTGCGGGACAACGTGCTCCCCATCTCGACCGGGCGGTCGCTGCGCGACCGGTTCGTGCGCAACAACGGCTGCACCCCGCAGAACCCGCCGGAGCCGGCGCAGGGCAGCCTGACCCACACCGTCACCTACTACTCGGGCTGCCGGGCGGGCTACCCGGTCGCCTGGGCCCCGTTCGACGGCGGGCACGCCCCCAACGCCGTGGACGGCACCGCCGACGTGTACGCACCCGGCGAGAAGTCCTGGACCCGGCCCGTGGTGTGGAACTTCTTCACCCAGTTCGACGGCACCACGCCCCCCACCACGCCGCCGGTCACCACCCCGCCCGCGACCCCGACCACGCCCCCGGCGACCCCGACCACGCCCCCGGCGACCCCGACCACGCCGCCGGCCGGCGGTGCCGGATGCACCGCGACCGTGACGGTCAACCAGTGGAACGGCGGCTTCACCGCCTCCCTGCGGGTGACCGCCGGGTCCGCCGGCACCACCGGCTGGACGGTCAGCACCACCCTGGCCGGCGGCGCGAGCGTCACCAACACCTGGAACGCCACCGCCAGCGGCAGCACCGGGACGGTCCGCTTCACCAACGTCGACTACAACGGTCAACTCGCCCCCGGTCAGGTCGCCGAGTTCGGTTTCCAGGGCAACGGCAGCGGGTCCGGGCTCACCCCCACCTGCACCGCCCGCTGACCCGGACCGGTCACAGGCCCG
>NZ_MZMV01000094.1 GCF_002210435.1 Micromonospora wenchangensis | reverse complement strand
ACCCGTCCCATCCGCCCCACCCGCAAACGCCTTACACCGCCCATCCACCGCCAACCCCCGCTGCCGACTGAAGTCGACGAACGGCTCCGGTGAGGACATCACGGTGACGCCCCCGGCGAGCGCGAGCCGGCACTCTCCACGCAGCAGGGACTGCGCGGCCCAGTGGATCGCCACCAGCGAGGACGAGCACGCGGTGTCGATGGTGATCGCCGGTCCCTGCAGACCGAGCGTGTACGCCACCCGGCCGGAGACCACGCTGGCGGAGTTGCCCGTGCCGAGGTAGCCCTCGACCTCCCGGGGCACGGAACGCAGCCGGGCCGCGTAGTGGCTGCCGTTGGTCCCGGCGAACACACCGGTGTCACTGCCGTGCAGGGTCAGCGGGTCGATGCCGGCGTCCTCGATGGCCTCCCAGGACGTCTCCAGCAGCAGCCGCTGCTGCGGGTCCATCGCGACCGCCTCGCGCGGCGAGACACCGAAGAAGGCCGCGTCGAACTCACCCGCGTCGTGCAGGAAACCGCCCTCCCGGACGTAGGTGGTGCCCGGGTGGTCGGGGTCCGGGTGGAACAGGGTGTCGAGGTCCCACCCCCGGTCGGTGGGGAACGGCCCCAGGGCGTCCCCGCCGCTGTCGAGCAGCGCCCAGAACTCGTCCGGGTTCCGCACACCACCGGGAAAACGGCAGCTCATGCCGATGATCGCGATGGGTTCGTCGGCCGACGCCGGACAGGCGGCAACCGGGGCGGGCGGTGGGGCCGGTGCCGCCGCGCCGGCCAGTTCGGTGTGCAGGAAGCGCGCCAGGGCCGTCGCCGTCGGGAAGTCGAAGACCAGTGTCGACGGTAGGGGCCTGCCGATGGCCGCCCGCAGGCGGTTGCGCAGTTCCACGCCGGTCAGCGAGTCGAAGCCGATCTCCTGGAAGGCCCGGTCGGGCGGGACGTCGTCCGGCCCGCCGTGGCCGAGGACCGCGGCGACCTCGGTCCGGACCAGCCGCAGCAGGGCCTCCGGAAGCTCCGCGGGCGGGGTGCCGGTCAGCAGGTCGGCTCCGTCGGCCGGGACTGCCGGCTGCGGCTGCGCACCCGGCACCAGCTCGGCGAGCAGCGGACTCGGCCGTACGGAGGTGAACCCGGCGGCGAACCGCTCCTGGTCGAGGTCGGTGACCACGGTGGTAGGCGTGCCGGCACGGACGAGCCGGGCCAGCACCTCCACCGCCCGCGCCGGGTCCATCGGTCGCACCCCGTCGCGGGCCAGCCGCTGGTCGAGGCCGTCGGCCGCGGCCATCCCGGCACCCGCCCACGGCCCCCACGCGACGGCGGTCGCGGGCAGGCCGTCAGCCCGGCGCTGCTCGGCGAGGGCGTCCAGGTAGGCGTTCGCGGCGGCGTAGTTGGCCTGCCCCGCGCCACCCACCGCACCGGCGAACGAGGAGAACAGCACGAACGCGTCCAGGTCCAGCGCCGCGGTGAGTTCGTGCAGGTGCCGGGCACCGTCCGACTTGGCGTACGCGACGCCGGCGAGCCGGTCGGGGGTGAGCGAGGTGAGCACCGCGTCGTCGAGCACCCCGGCCGTGTGCACGACCGCGGTCAACGGCCGGTCCCCGGGTACCGTCGCCAGCAGCGCGGCGACCGCCTCGCGGTCGCCCACGTCGCAGGCGGCGACGGTCACCTCGACGCCGAGCCCGGTCAGCTCGGCGTCGAGTGCGGCCGCGCCGGGGGCGGCGGCACCGGAGCGGCTGACCAGCAGCAGGTGCTCGGCGCCCTGCCCCGCGAGCCACCTGGCCACGTGGGCACCGAGGCCGCCGGTGCCCCCGGTGACCAGGATGGTGCCCCGCCCCGGCCAGGGTGACGTCGTGGCGGGCGCGGCGGGCGGCGTCGCCCGGACCAGCCGGCGGGCCACGACCCCGGAGGCCCGCACGGCGACCTGGTCCTCCCCGGTGGTTCCGGTCACCACGGCGGCCAGCCGTTGCCAGGCGCGCGGGTCCGGCACCGGCGGCAGGTCGACCACGCCACCCCACAGGTCCGGAAGTTCGAGGGCGGCGACCCGGGCCAACCCCCACACCCCGGCCTGGGCGGGATCGGCGAGCCGGTCACCGGGGCCGGTGGAGACCGCGCCGTTGGTCACCGACCAGACCGGCGCGGTGATCCCGGTGTCGGCCAGCGCCCGCAGCAGCGCCACGGTGGACGCCAGGTCCAGCAGGGACAGCACGCCCGCCACGGGGTCGTCGCCGACGGCGTCGGCCAGGTCGGCGGGGCTGCCGAGCGGCACCACCCGGGCCCCGACCGCGGTCAGTGCCGCCGTGGCGTCAGCCGTCGGTCCGGTCCCGCCGAGCAGCAACCAGGTGCCGCCGGTGTGCCCCGCGACCGGTTCCGGCAGGGGACGCCAACGCACCTGGTAGCACCACTCGTCGCCGTCGCGGACCGCGGGCGGGGTCGCGGTGGTCTGCGTCAGGGTCGTCGGCCACCAGTAGCGCCGACGTTGGAAGGCGTACGTGGGCAGCTGCACCGGCGACGCCCCGAGGCCGTCGAAGGCCCGGGACCGGTCCCAGGGGTGACCGTGGACGTGCAGCCGGGCCAGCGCGGTGGCGAACGCCAGCGCCTCGGGGCGGGACCGCCGCTGCGTCGGGACCACCGGGATCGGCTCCTCCCCGGTCAGGCAGTCGGCGACCGTCGCGGAGAGCACCGCGTCCGGGCCGATCTCGACGAAGCCGCCCACGCCCGTCGCCTCGACGGCCCGGACCGCCTCGGCGAACCGGACGGCCTCCCGCAGGTGACGGGTCCAGTAGTCGGCGGTGCGCAGGTCGTCGCCGGTGGCCGGGCGGCCGGTGAGGGTGGAGACGACCGGGATCCGGGGAGCGCCGTAGCGGACGCTCTGCGCGACGCGACGGAACTCCTCGCTGATCTCGTCCATGTGCCAGGAGTGGAAGGCGTGGCTGACCCGCAGCCGTCGGGTCCGCCGGCCACGGCCGGACCAGAGCGCGACGAGCGCGTCGACGACGTCGTGGTCGCCGGAGACCACCCCGGCCAGGGGACCGTTGACCGCCGCGACATCCGCCCCGGGCAGCAGGTCGGCGAGGATCTCCTCCTCGGTCGCCTCGATCGAGGCCATCGCCCCGGGCCGGGTGATCCGGTGCATCAACCGGCCCCGGGTCGTGATCAGCAGGGCGGCGTCGGGCAGCGAGAGCACCCCGGCCACGTGGGCGGCGGCGAACTCGCCGACGGAGTGACCGGCCAGGACGGCGGGGCGTACGCCGAGCTGGTCGAGCAGGCGGAACAGCGCCACCTCGAAGGCGAAGATCGCCGGCTGGGTGTAGCCCGTCTCGTCGATCAGCCCGGCCCCGGCCGACCCTTCCCCGGCTTCCAGCACCGCCCGCAACGGTCGGTCGAGGTGCTGGTCGAGCTGGGTCAGCACCTCGTCGAGGGCGGTGGCGAAGACGGGATACGCGGCGGCCAGTTCCCGGCCCATGCCGGGGCGTTGGCCGCCCTGCCCGCCGAACAGGAACGCCAGCGGGCCGGTCTCCTCCTCCGCGACGCCCGTCACCACCTCGGTGGTCGCCTCGCCCCGGGCGAGGGCCATCAGGCCGGCGCGGAACCCGTCGGCGTCGACGGCGGTCACGGCCGCCCGGTGCCGCAGGGTGGCGCGGGTGGTGGCCAGGGCGACGGCGACGTCGGCCGGACGGTGGGCGGGTTCGGCCGTGACGTGGGCGAGCAGGCGGCGGGCCTGGTCCCGGAGCGCGGCCGGTGTCGCCGCCGACAGCAGCCAGGGCATCGGCCGGTCCGCCCCGGTGGTCGCCGGTCGGGCGGGGGTGGGGGCGGTGTCCTGTTCGAGGATGACGTGGGCGTTGGTGCCGCTGATGCCGAACGACGAGACGGCGGCCCGGCGCGGACGACCGGTCTGCGGCCAGGGCACGGCCTCGTCGAGCAGCGTGACCGCCCCGGCGGACCAGTCGACGTGCGGGGTGGGTTCGTCCACGTGCAGCGTCCGGGGCAGCAGGCCGTGGTTCAGGGCGAGGACCATCTTGATCACCCCGGCCACGCCCGCGGCGGCCTGGGTGTGCCCGATGTTGGACTTCACCGAGCCGAGACGCAGGGGCCGCTCCGCCGGCCGGTCCTGGCCGTAGGTGGCGATCAGCGCCTGTGCCTCGATGGGGTCGCCGAGCGTGGTGGCGGTGCCGTGCGCCTCGACCACGTCGACGTCGGCACCGGTGAGCCGGGCGTTCGCCAGCGCCTGCCGGATGACGCGCTGCTGGCTCGGGCCGTTGGGCGCGGTGAGGCCGTTGGACGCGCCGTCCTGGTTGACCGCCGAGCCGCGCAGCACCGCCAGCACCGGATGGCCGTGGCGACGGGCGTCGGAGAGCCGCTCGACGAGCAGGAGTCCGGCGCCCTCGCCCCATCCGGTGCCGTCGGCGGCGGCGGCGAAGGTCTTGCACCTGCCGTCGGGGGCGAGGCCGCCCTGCCTGCTGAACTCGATGAACGCGCCCGGGGTCGACAGCACGGTGACACCGCCGGCGAGGGCCAGCTCGCACTCGCCGGCCCGCAGCGCCTGGGCGGCCAGGTGCAGGGCCACCAACGACGACGAGCAGGCGGTGTCCACGGTGAGCGCGGGGCCTTCGAGACCCAACTGGTAGGCGATGCGGCCGGACATCACGCTGGTGGCGCTGCCGGTGATCAGGTAGCCCTCGCCACCGCGTTCGGCACCCTGCATGAGGGTCACGTAGTCCTGCCCGTTGGCCCCGATGAACACGCCGGTCCGGCTGCCCCGCACCGTGGCCGGGTCGACGCCGGCGCGTTCGAACGCCTCCCAGGCCGTCTCCAGCAGGATCCGCTGCTGCGGGTCCATCGCCGTGGCCTCGCGGGGTGAGATGCCGAAGAACTCGGCGTCGAAGTCGGCGGCGTCGTAGAGGAAGGCACCGGAGCGGGTGGTCGTGGTGCCGGGGCGGCCCGGTTCCGGCGACCAGAGGTTGTCCAGGTCCCAGCCCCGGTCGGCCGGGAATCCGGCGACGGCGTCGGTCCCGGCGACCAGCACCTGCCAGAGTTCCTCCGGTGACCGCACCCCGGCCGGGAAGCGGCAGCTCATGGCGACGATGGCGACCGGTTCCGCGGCGTCCGGCACGGCGGCCGGCGCGGCGTCGCCTGCCTGTTCGCCGAGCAGCAGGCCGAGCAGGTGGGAGGTGAGCGCCTCCCCGGTCGGGTGGTCGAACACCAGGGTGCTGCCCAGTTGCAGCCCGGTGGCCGCCCGCAGGCGGTTGCGTAGCTGCACCCCGGTCAGCGAGTCGAAGCCCAGGTCCTTGAACGGGCGCAGGAGTGACAGCCGGCGGGGCGAGTCGTGTCCGAGCACGGCGGCCGCCTGGGTCCGGACCAGGTCCTCGACGCTGGCCCGGCGCTCGGCCGGCGGCAGCGCGGCGAGTTGCCGGGCCAGCTCCGAGCCGCCCCCGGCGGGGCCGGTGGCACCGGCCGCCGCGGTCCGCCGTACCCGCGTGCCCACGAGGTCCCGCAGCACCGCCGGAAGGGTCTGGGCGAGCGCCAGGTCGCGCAGCTCGGGCAGGTCGAAGTCCGCGGCCACCAGGACCGGCTCGCCGGTGGCGCGGGCCGCGCGCAACAGGGCGAGACCGTGCCCGTCGGACAGGGGCGCGATCCCCCCGCCCCCGATCCGGCGCAGGTCCGCCTCGGCGATATGGGCGGTCATCTCGCTGCGGGCGGCCCACAGGCCCCACGACACCGCGAGCGCGGGACGGCCCTGCCGGTGGCGGTGCCGGGCCAGGGCGTCGAGGACGGCGTTCGCGGCGGCGTAGTTGGCCTGTCCCGCGGTGCCGACCGTGCCCGCGATCGAGGAGAAGAGGATGAACTCCCGCAGCTCCTGCCCGGCGGTCAGGTCGTGCAGGTGGAGGGCGCCGTCGACCTTGCCACGCAGCACCGGGTCGATCCGGGCGGGGGTCAGCGCGCCGACGAGCCCGTCGTCGAGGGCGCCTGCGGCGTGCACCACCACGGCCAGGGGATGCTCGGCCGGGATGCGTTCGATCGCCGCGGCCAGGGCGTCGCGGTCCCCGGCATCGGCGGCGACGACGGTGACCCCGACACCGGCGGCGGTGAGATCGTCGGCCAGTTCCCGCGCACCGGGGGCGTCGGCACCGGCGCGGCTGACCAGCAGCAGATGGTCGACGTCACCGTGCTCGGCCAGGTCCCGGGCCACCAACCGACCGAGCGCGCCGGTGGCCCCGGTGATCAGCGCCGTACCACCGGTGCGGGTCGGTCCGCCGGTGGTCGGGGCGGCCGGGTTCCGGACGAGGCGGGGCACGCTCGCCGTGGCACCGCGGAGGGCGAGCTGTGGCTCACCGGTGTCCACGGCGGCGCGCAGCACGGCCACCGATCCGGGGTCGTCGTCGAGGTCCACGAGCACGAACCGGCCCGGCTCCTCGGACTGCGCCGACCGGACCAGGCCCCACACCGCGGCACCGGGCAGGTCGCCCCCGTTCGCGTCGTGGGTGCACACCACCAGCCTGGCCCGGGAGGTCCGCCCGTCGGCCAGCCACGCCTGGACGAGGCGCAGCACCCCGTGGGTGGCGGTGCGGACGGCCTCGGCGACGCCGGTGGCGGCGGAGGGTGCGACGTCGACCGCGACGACGTCGGGCAGGTCGGCCCGGGGGTCGGCCAGCAGGGTCGACACCTCGTCGACCGACCGGACGGCGAGTCGTCCTGCGGGCGGCAGCGCCGGCAGGGTGGTCCAGGCGAGCTGGTACAACTCCCGGGGTACGACCGCTGCCGCACCCGGGACGCTTCCGGGCGCGGCCAACCGGACCGTCTCGGCCGTGAGCACGGGTGCCCCGGTGACGTCGGCGGCGACCAGGGCGATCGTGTCGTCCCCGCCCGGCGTGACCCGGACCCGCAGCTCGGTCGCGCCGGTGGCGTACAGGCTCACCCCGTGCCAGCCGACCGGTACCCGGTCGCGCCCCGCCGCCGACACCTGCCGGGCGGCCGTGAGCAGGGCCGGGTGGATGCCGAAGCCCGCCGTGGGCTCCCGTAGCCGGATCGTGGCCCAGACCGTGTCCCCCCGGGTCCACACCTGCGACGGGCCGTCGTCGGTGCCGGGGGTCGGTGCCTCGACGGCACCCGCCGGTGGCCAGTCCGCCAGGTCCGGCGACGGCACCGGGCCGAGCCGGCGGCCGACGGTGCCGTGGGCGTGGCGGGTCCACGGGTGCCCGGCGGCGGGGTCCTGCGCACGCGCGAAGATCTCCACCTGGCGCTCCCCCGCCGGTCCGGGCTCACCCACCGTCACCTGGATCTGGGTGCCGTCCCGCGCGGACAGCAGCAGGGGGACGTCGACCGTGAGGTCGTCGATCCGGTCGCAGTCGGCCTCGTCGGCCCCGCGCAGGGCGAGTTCGACGAGCACCTCGGCGGGCACCGGGTCCGGTGCGACGGGCAGCCAGGGGTGGGTGGCCGCCGAGAGCCGGCCGGTGAGCAGCACACCCTGCCCGCCGGCCCGGTCGACGGCCGCGCCGAGCAGGGGGTGATCGGCGGGGGTCAGCCCGAGCGCGACGGGGTCGCCGGTGTCCGGTTCCGGCAGCAGCCAGTAGTCGCGCTGCTGGAAGGCGTAGGTCGGCAGGTCGACCCGGCGGGCCCCGGGTTCGCCGCCCCGGGCCCAGTCCACCTCGACTCCGGCGACGTACGCCTCGGCCAGCGCGGCCACCATCCGGGGCAGCCCGCCGTCGTCGCGGCGCAGGGTGTCCAGCACCAGGCCGTGCACCCCGACGTCGTCCAGCACCGACTCGATCGAGGCGTGCAGCACCGGGTGGGTGCTGACCTCCAGGAACGCGGTGACCTGATCGGCGGCCAACGCCCGGATGGCCGGCTCGAACTCCACGATCTGCCGCATGTTGCGGTACCAGTAGTCGTGATCGAGAGTGCCGGTGTCGCACCGCGCGCCGGTCACCGTCGAGTAGAAGGCGATCGGCGCGGCGGTCGGCGCGACCGGCGCCAGCACGTCCAGCAGGTGGGTGCGCAGCGCGTCGACCTGTGGCGAGTGGGCGGCGGTGTCGATGCCCCGGATCCGCCGGGCCCGGATGCCGTCGGCGTCGAGGCTCGCCTCCAGCTCGGTCAGCGCCTCGCGGTCGCCGGAGACCGTCACGGCCGTCGGCCCGTTGATCGCCGCGATGGACAGTCGGCCGTCCCACCGCCGCAGCCGGTCCGCCAGTTCCGGTCGGGGCGCCAGGACCGACGTCATGCCCCCCTTCCCGGCCAGGGTCTGCCCGGCCTGGCTGCGCAGCGCGATGATCCGGGCGGCGTCGCGCAGGGTCAACCCCCCGGCGACGTACGCCGCGGCGATCTCGCCCTGGCTGTGCCCGACCACGGCGACCGGTTCGACGCCGTACGCGCGCCACAGGGCCGCGAGCGACACCATCGTGGTGAACAGCGCGGGCTGGACCACGTCGATGCGCTCCAGGGAGGGTGCGCCCGGCGCGCCACCGAGCACCTCCAGCACGGACCAGTCCTGGAACTCGCGCAGTGCCGCGTCGCAGCGCCGCACGCTGTCGCGGAACACCGGGGAGGTCTCCAGCAGCTCCGCCACCATCCCCGGCCACTGGGTGCCCTGGCCGGGGAAGACGAAGGCCACCCGGGGGCGGCCCGCCGCGACGCCGGTCGTCACGCCCGGTGACGTGGCACCGTCGGCGACGGCCCTGAGCCGGTCGAGCAGTTCGGTGCGGTTGAGCCCGTGCACGACCGCCCGGTGCTCCAGCGGTGCCCGGGTGGTGGCGAGCGACCAGCCGACGTCCCGGGGGCGCAGGTCGTCGTGCCGGTCGACGTGCCCGGCCAGGCGGGCCGCCTGTGCCCGCAGCGCCTCCTCGGACCGCCCGGACAGCGGCCAGGCGATCGGGGTGGTCGCCGGCCCGGACGGCTCCGCCGGGCCGGTGGGCGGCCCGGCCGGGGCGGCCTCGACGATGACGTGCGCGTTGGTGCCGCTGAGCCCGAACGAGGAGACACCCGCCCGCCGCGCGCGGTCGGTCACCGGCCACGGCACGGGGTGCGGGAGCAGCGTGACGGTGCCGGCCGACCAGTCCACGTGCGGGGTGGGCGCGTCGTGGTGCAGGGTCTTCGGCAGGATGCCGTACCGCATCGCCATGACCATCTTGATCACCCCGGCGACTCCCGCCGCGGCCTGGGTGTGCCCGATGTTCGCCTTGACCGAGCCGAGCAGCAGCGGCCGGTCCGCCGGCCGGTCCCGGCCGTACGCGGCGATGAGCGCCTGCGCCTCGATGGGGTCACCGAGGCGGGTGCCGGTGCCGTGCGCCTCGACGGCGTCGACCTCGGCGGGGGTCAGGTGGGCGTCGGCGAGCGCCTGCCGGATCACCCGGGTCTGTGCGGGGCCGCTGGGCGCGGTCAGGCCGTTGCTGGCACCGTCCTGGTTGACCGCCGACCCGCGCAGCACCGCCAGGACCGGGTGACCGTTGCGCTGGGCGTCCGCGAGTCGTTCCAGCACGAGCAGACCCGCCCCCTCGCCCCAGGCGGTGCCGTCGGCGGCGGCGGCGAACGGCTTGCACCGGCCGTCCGCGGCGAGCGCCCGCTGGCGGCTGAACTCGAGGAACGGGTCGGGGGTCGCCATGACCGCCACCCCACCGGCCAGCGCGAGCGTGCACTCGCCCCGGCGCAGGGCCTGGGCGGCCAGGTGCACCGCCACCAACGACGAGGAACACGCCGTGTCTACGGTCAGCGCCGGCCCCTCCAGGCCGAACGTGTAGGCGATCCGCCCGGACAGCACACTGCCCGCGGTGCCGGCGGTCAGCAGTCCCTCCATGTCCTCGGGGATCCGGCCGAGCCGGGTGGCGTAGTCGTGGAACATCGCGCCCGCGAACACGCCGACCCGGCTGCCGCGCAGCCCGCGCGGGTTGATCCCGGCCCGTTCGAACGCCTCCCAGGAGATCTCCAGCAGCAGCCGCTGCTGGGGGTCGGTGGCGAGCGCCTCGCGCGGCGAGATGCCGAACAGTTCGGCGTCGAAGGCGGCGGCCGAGTCCAGGAAGCCGCCGGTGCGTACGTAGCTGGTGCCGGGCCGGTCGGGGTCGGGGTCGTAGAGCCGGTCCAGGTCCCAGCCCCGGTCGGTGGGGAAACCCCCCATCGCGTCCCGGCCGTCGGTGAGGAGTTCCCAGAGCTGTTCCGGTGAGTCGATGCCGCCGGGATACCGGCAGCTCATGGCGACGATGGCGATCGGCTCCGCCGGGTCGGACGGCGGGCCGGGCGGCGGGGCGTCCCCGGCGGGGTCCACCGGGCCGGACAGTTCCGCCGTCAGGTGCCGGGCGAGCGCCGCCGGCGACGGGTGGTCGAAGGCCACCGTCACCGCTAGTCGCTGTCCGGTCGCGGCGACGAGCCGGTTGCGCAGTTCGACGGAGGTGGTGGAGGTGACGCCGAGGTCCTTGAAGGTCCGCTCCGGTGGCACCTGGGCGTCGGCCGGGAGCCCCAGTACGGCGGCCACCTCGGTCAGCACGATGTGCAGCAGTTGCGGCTCACGCTGCGGACCCGGCAGGCCGCGCAGCCGCTGCGCCAGTGCGTCGGAGCCGGCCGGCGGGACCAGCCCCCGCAGCACCGACGGCGTCCGGGCCGGATCGCCGAGCCCGTCGGTGTCGAGCTGGACGAGCAGCAGTTCCGGCTGGTCGGCCAGCATGGCGACGGAGAACAGTCCAAGCGCCTGCGGGGGCGTCAACAGGCCGCAGCCGTCCGGCCAGCCGGTGGGGTCCTCCGTGGACACCGGACCCCAGGCGAGGTTCACCGTGGGCAGGCCGCGCGACCGGCGGTGGTGGGCCAGGGCGGTGCAGAAGCCGGCGGTCGCGGCCCGCAGCGGGGTGTCCCGTACGCCGAGGGCGGCTGCCGCCGTCGTGAACAGCACGAGCGCGGGAGCGTCCGCCCCGGCGGTGGCGAGGTGCAGGTGCCACGCCCCTTCGGGGTCCTCGTCGGCCGAGGTGTGCACCACGGCCGCCAACGGCTGCCGGTCGCGCACCGCGGCGAGGGCCGCGGTCAGCGCCCCGGGATCGTCCAGGCCGGCCGGGAGCACGGTCACCTCGACGCCGAGGCCGGCCAGCAGGTCGGTCAGGCCGTCGGGTGCGGTGGTCACGATCAGGCGGCGGACCGCGTGCCGGGTGGCGAGGCGCAGCGCGATGCCCCGGGGACGGGCCCCGGCGACCAGCACCACGGCGTCCGGGTCGAATGCCGGTACGCCGTCGGCGGCGGCGCGGGCCAGCCGGGGCACGTACACCTTCCCGGCGCGTACGGCCAGGCGGTGCTCACCGCCCCGACCGGCGACGGCGGCCGGTGTCGCCGTCGGCTCGTCGACGTCGAGCAGGGTCACGCGGTCCGGGTCGGCGGCGGCCATGGCGGCGGCCATGGCGTGCACCGCGGCGGCGGTGGGTTCCGGCACCTCACCGGGGCGGACGGCGATCGCGCCCCGGGTCACCACGACCACCGGGCCGGTGCCGGCGAGTACTTCCTCCAGGAGTCCGGCGGCGTGCCCGACCGCGTCGCGCAGCCGCCCGGGATCGGGGACGGGGGTGAGGTCCACCACGGCCGCCGCGGTCCGGTCCGTGCCGTCGGCGTCGGTGGCCGGGGCGGTGTCGGCGTCGGCGTCGGCGGCCGGGTCGGTGTCGGCGGGTACCCAGTCGAGGCGGAACAGCGCCTCGTGGCGGCCCGGCACGCCGAGCAGTCGCGCCGGGGTCTCGGCCAACCGGTGTCGGATGATCTTCCCGGAGGCGGTCCGGGGGATCTCCGGCACCGCGTAGAGGGCGACCGGCAGTTTGTAGTACGAGAGCCGGGCCCGCAGGGCGGTGAAGGCGGCCGGCACGTCGAAGGGCCGGGCCGCATCGAGGACCAGGTAGCCGACGGGCTGCTCGCCCAGCACCTCGTCGGGCTCACCGGCCGTCGCCGCGTCGGTCACCCCGGCGAGTTCCCGCAGCGCCTCGTCGACCTCGCCGGGGTGGATGTTCTCACCACCCCGGATGATCAGTTCCTTGATCCGGCCACTGATCGTCAGGTGCCCGGCCTCGTCCCGGCGGGCCAGGTCACCGGTGCGGTACCAGCCGTCGCGCAGCGCCGCGGCCGTGGCCTCCGGCTGGTCGTGGTACCCGAGCATCACGCTCGGGCCACGGACCCACACCTCGCCCTGGGCACCCGGGGGCACGTCCGCGCCGGTGTCGGGGTCGACGAGCCGGACGTCGAGGCCGGGCACCGGCAACCCGCACGAGCCGTCGGGCACGGGGGCGTCCGGCGGGGACATGGTGATGGCACCACAGGTCTCGGTGCTTCCGTAGCTGTCGGACAGCCGTACGCCCACCGCCTCCAGGAACGCAGCGCGCAGGCCGGGGCTGGCCACCGCGCCGGTGCACAGGCAGGCGCGCAGGCCGTCCACCCGTACCGCGTCGCGTCGGGCCCGCTGGGCCAGGTGGTGGTACATCGTCGGAACACCGACCAGCACGGTGTACCCGCCCTCGGCCAGTTCGGCGGTGACCTGCTCGGCGGAGAACCCGGGGAGGATACGCGCCGACGCGCCGACCGCGGTCACCCCGACGACCGCGACGATGTGCGACAGGCTGTGGAACAACGGCAGCGGCCACAGCAGACGGTCGTCGGCGTGCAGGCCCAGCAGCGGCTCGTAGCACGAGCGGATCGACCACAGGCAGCTGCGCTGGGTCGACAGCACCCCCTTGGGGCGACCGGTGGTCCCCGACGTGTAGAGCATCCAGGCCACCTCGTCCAACCCGAGGTCGTCCCGGGCCGGACGGTCCGGTTCGCTGGTGGCGAGCCGGTCGAGGGCCAGCGCACCGGACTGCCCGGGGCCGCCGGCCAGCACGGTCACCCCCGGGGGCAGCACCGCGCGCACCTCGTCGGCGCGGGCCGCGTCGACCACCACCAGCCGGGCGCCGCTGTCCGACACGAGGTAGCCGAGCTCGTCGGCCGTGGCCAGCGGGCTCACCGGCACACCGACCCCGGCCGCCCGCAGCACCGCGAGGTAGCCCTCGACCTGCTCGACCCTGTTGCCGAGCATCAGCACCACCCGGTCGCCCCGGGCCACGCCCAGCGCGGCGAAGTGGCCGGCGAGCCGGCCGGTGCGTCGCTCGAGGTCCCGGTAACCGACCCCCCTGGAGTCGTCGCGGTAGGCCACCTTGTCGGGGAACCGCTCGGCGTGCTCCGACAGCAACTCCACCAGCGGGCGGATCGGCGCGGGGTGCGGCACCTGGTTCTCGCTTTCGTCGTGGTGTGAGCGGGGGTCAGCGCACGTCGTCGTTGAGGAAGCTGCTGCCGCGCAGGATGTTGGCGCGCAGCATCTTCGTGCCGTCCAGGCCCCTGCGGGTGCGGCGCAGGAGCAGCAGCAGCGGGTTGACGCGCTGCATCATCTTGGCGGTGGAGTGGATCCGCTTGGCCCGGGGACGGCGGGCCCGTTCGTAGCGGCGCAGCGCGGCGGCCGGGTCGTCACCGGTGGCGGTCACCCGGCTGAGCACCCAGGCATCCTCGAGCGCCTGGTTGACGCCCATCCCGACCCGGGGTGGCACCACGTGCGCGGCATCGCCGACGAGGGTGATCCGGCCCCGGCCCCACGGCCCGTCGACCCGGTGGAGCAGGTGCGGTGCCACGCCGATGTCGTCCTCGCCGATCGCGTCGAGCAGCTCCCGCACCGGTGCCGCCCAGGTCCCGAAGTCCTTGCGCAGGGCGGCGAGGCGGGAACCGGCGCGCGGTCGCTCGCTCGCGTCGGCCGCCTCCCGGCCGGCGGGGAGGTGTTGGAGCGCCCCCTGCCACGGCACCTCGAACGCCCAGTGGATCAGGCCCTCCCCCACCGGGTGGATCGTGCAGAGCCCGACCCTGCCGTAGTAGGTGGGCACCACGTGCTCGGATTCCAGCCGGATCGGCACCTTGGTGGTGCCGTGCCACGAGGCGAGGCCCATGGCGCGGGGCAGGACGTCACCGAACAGGTGTCGCCGGACCACGGAGCGGTACCCGTCCGCGCCGATGAGCAGGTCCGCGGTGCACGTGGTGCCGTCGGAGAAGTGGGCCACGACGTGGGCGTCGCGGCCGGTCCCGACCTCCTCGATCCGGATGCACCGCTTGTCGAACCGCAGGGTGCCCGGCGGCAGCACCTCCACCGCGCGTTCCATGACCCGGCCGCGCATCACGCCCAGGCCGGGCGTGCCCAGCTCGTCGGCGATCCGGGCCATGTCGGTGCGCATCAACGGACGACCGTCGTACGACCACACGTCGGCGGCGTCGATGCGGCGGCCCAGCCCGTCCAACCGCAGCCCGAGGTCCTTCATGATCCCGGTGCCGTTGTGCCAGACCATCACGCCGTTGCCGCCGTCGCGCAGCTCCGGGGCGCGCTCGAACACCTGCACGTCGTGTCCGGCCCGGGCCAGGCCGACCGCCGTGAGCGTTCCGCTGACGCCGGCACCGATGATGACCACCTTCATCGTGTCTCTCCCAGGGCTCGACCGGTCCGCACGCCACCGCGGCGTGCCCGGTGGATCAGGACTGCGGTGTGCCCATCGCCCGCTGGACCAGCGCGGCGACGTCAAGCTCGTCGATGGCGTCGACGTCACCGGCCGGTCCGTCGTCCGCACCGTCGTGCTCCGGTTGGTCGGCGAGGCGCAGGACGGCGTCGTAGAGGCCGGCCTGCCGGAACCGCTGCACCGGGACGGTCGTCAGCAGGCGACGGAACTCGGCCTCGACCGGGTCCTCGTCCGGGGTCGTCGGCTCCGGCTGCAACTCCCGGTCCAGCATCGCGGCGAGGGCGGCGGGGCTGGGGTTGTCGAAGATGAGGGTCGCCGGGAGGCGCAGTCCCGTCGCGGTGTTCAGCCGGTTGCGCAGCTCCACCGCGGTCAGCGAGTCGAATCCCAGGTCCTTGAAGGCGCGGTCGGCGTCGATCTCACCGGCGTCGCCGTGGCCGAGCACCGCGGCGGCGGAGCCACGGACCAGTTCCAACAGCGCGCGGGCGCGGTCGGCCGGGGCCAGCGCGAGATAGTGCTGGGCCGGGGCGTCGACGTCGGTGGCGGCCCGTGCCGTCGGCCTGGCCGCCACCGGCCCGACGAGCCCCCGCAGCAGGGCGGGCACGACACCGTCACCTGTCGCGTCCCGCAGTGCCCTCCGGTCGACGCGCATCGGCGCCAGGACCGGGTCGGCGAGCCGCAGCGCCGCGTCCCACAGCCGCAGTCCCTCGTCGCTGCCCAGCGGCACCACGCCGCCCCGGGCCATCCGGTCGAGGTCGGTGTCGCCGAGATGCCCGGTCATGGTGCTGCGCTGCGCCCACAGGCTCCACGCCAGGGAGACGGCGGGCAGACCGGCCGACCGTCGGCGCACGGCCAGCGCGTCCAGGAAGGTGTTCGCGGCGGCGTAGTTCCCCTGGCCGGGAGCGCCCAGCAGACCGGCCGCCGAGGAGAACAGCACGAACGCCATGAGGTCCCGGTCGCGGGTCAGCTCGTCGAGGTTCGCCGCCACGTCCACCTTGGCCCGCAGCACCTCGTCGAAGTCGGACGGACCCAGGGAACCGACCAACCCGTCGTGCAGGACCCCGGCGGCGTGCACCACGCCGGTGAGGGGACGGTCGGCCGGCACGGTGGCCAGGAGGCCGGCGAGCGCCGTGCGGTCGGCGGCGTCGCAGGCGGCGACGGTCGCGCTCGCGCCCCGGGCGGCGAGGTCGGCGACCAGTTCCCGCGCCCCGGGGGCGTCCGGCCCGGAACGGCTGACCAGGAGCAGGTCCCGGACCCCCTGGTCGGCGAGGTGGCGGGCGAGCAGCCGGCCCAGGGTGCCGGTGCCGCCGGTGACCAGGACGGTGCCGTGCCGGTCCCAGGGTTGCGGCACGGTCAGCACGACCTTGCCGGAGTACTGGGCGCGGCTGATCCGGCGGAACGCCTCCGGCGCCTCGCGGACGTCCCAGACGTGGGTGGGCAACAGGTGCAGGGTGCCGTCGGCGAACAGAAGCATCAGTTCGGTGAGCATCTGCTGGATCCGGTCGGGGCCGGCCTCCACCAGGTCGAAGGCGCGGTAGCGCGCGCCGGCGTGGGCGGTGGCGACCGCGTCGGGGTCGCGCACGTCGGTCTTGCCCATCTCCACGAACCGCCCGCCGGGGCCGAGCAGGCCCAGCGACGCGTCGACGAACTCTCCGGCGAGACTGTTGAGCACCACGTCCATCCGGGCCGGGAAGCGGGTGGCGAACGACAGGTCGCGGGAGTTGCCGATGTGGTCCTCCGGCAGGCCCTGGGCGCGCAGCACCTCCCACTTCCCGGCGCTGGCCGTGCCGTAGACCTCGGCGTCGAGATGCCGGGCCAGTTGCACGGCGGCCATGCCGACACCACCGGCGGCGGCGTGCACCAGCAGCCGCTCCCCGCTGCGCAACCCGGCAAGGTCGTGCAGCGCGTACCAGGCGGTGAGGAACACGATCGGCATGGACGCGGCCTCGGTGAACGACCAGTCGGCGGGCACCCTGGTCAGCATCCGCTGGTCCGTGACGGCCAGCGGGCCGAACGCTCCGGTGAACAGGCCGGTCACCCGGTCACCCGGGGACAGTCCGGTGACCTCCGCGCCCACCTCCAGGACGACGCCGGCGGCCTCACTGCCGAGCAGCGCCGGATCGGGGTACATGCCGAGCGTGATCAGCACGTCCCGGAAGTTGACCCCGGCGGCACGGACGGCGACCCGGACCTCACCCGGGGCCAGCGGCGCGGCGCACTCCGGCCGGGACACCAGGGCCAGGGCGTCGAGGGAGCCGCTGCCGGGGGCCTCCAGCCGCCACGGGCCGACCACGGTGGGCGTCCGCAGGCGGGCCCGCGCGGCGACCGGCCGGAGCTGCGGCGTCAGGGCCGTCCCGCCACGGACCGCGAGTTCGACATGGTCCGTGCCGGCCAGGGCGGCCAGCAGGGGGTACGGGACGTCCCCGTCGGTGTCGATCAGGACGATCCGGTCGGGGTTCTCCGACTGGGCGGTGCGGACCAGGCCGTGTACCGCCGCGTGGGAGAGGTCGCGCAGCTCGTCGCGGTGCAGGGCCGCGACCGCGCCCCGGGTGACGACGACCAGCCGGGACCGGTCGAGCCGGCGCTCGGCGAGCAGGGCGGCGAGCGGGGCGTGCACGCCCAGCACGACGGCGCGTACGGCAGCCGGGGTGTCACCGGCGGCGGCCGGGCAGAAGACGATCACCAGCTCCGGGGCCGGGGTGCCCGCGTCGAGCGCGGCGCGCAGCGCGTCCGGGTCGGGGTAGACCGGTCCGGGCGCCGCGTCGACGTCGGACGGGCCGACGACGACCCACCTGTCGGTGGCGGCCGGGACGGGTGGCGTCGTCACCGGGGTCCAGTCGACGGTGTACAGGTCGTCGTCGACGTCGGTGTCCTGGCCGTCGTCGACTGCGCGCAGGGTCAGCGAGTCGACCGACACCACGGGCGCGCCGCTCGGATCGACCGCGCCGAGGCGCAGCGTCCCGGGCGCAGGGGAGGTCAGGCGGACCCGCAACGCCGCCGCGCCGGTGGCGTGCACCCGTACGCCGCCGAAGGTCCAGGGCAGCCGGGCGGCACCGTCGGCTGGCAGCAGACCACCGGCTCCGGCGGCGTGCAGGGCGGCGTCGAGCAGGGCCGGGTGCAGGAGGTAGTCGCCCGCGGCGGTTCCGGCGTCGGCGGGCAGGGTCACCTCGGCGTAGACCGCGTCGGCGGCGCGCCACACCCGACGCAGACCGCGGAAGGAGGGGCCGTACTCGAGCCCCCGCGCGGCCAACCCGGCGTAGGTGTCGGCGAGATCCACCGCCGTCGCATCCGGTGGTGGCCACTGCCCGAACGCGGCGTCGGGGGTGACGGCGGTGGTGGCGAGGCCGAGCAGTCCTTCGGCGTGCCGGTCCCACCGGTCGCGTCCGGTGGGGCGGGAGTACACCGCGACGGTCCAGCGGCCAGCCTCCGGCGTGGCGTCGACGTGCACCTGAACCTGCACCGGTCCGGTGGCGGGCAGCACCAGCGGGGCCTGTAGGACCAGCTCCTCCACGACGGTGCCGCCCACCTCGTCGCCCGCCCGGCCGAGCAGTTCGAGGAAGCCGGTCCCCGGCAGCAGCACCCGGCCGCCGACCCGGTGGTCGGCCAGCCAGGGTTGCGTGTCGAGGGCGAGCCGGCCGGTCAGCACCACCCCGTCGGCGTCGGCGAGCGGCAGGGCCGCGCCGAGCAGCGGATGCGCCGCGGCGACGAGGCCGGCCGCCCCGACGTCGCCGGCCCCGCGGGGGCGGTCCGGCCAGAACCGGCGGCGCTGGAACGGGTACGTGGGCAGGCTGATCCGGCGCGCGCCCTCGAACGCGGTGGACACGTCGACCGGCACCCCGCGGACGAACGCCTCGCCGAGCTGCCGGTAGAGCCGTGCGGGGCCGCCCTCGTCGCGGCGCAGGGTGGCGACGACGGCCACGTCGGCCCCGGCCTGCTGCACCGTGTCCTCGATGCTGAGGGTGAGCACCGCGTGCGGGCTGACCTCGACGAAGGCGTCGTACCCGGCGGCGACGAGCGCGTCGACCGCCGGCGCGAACTCGACGGTGTCGCGCAGGTTGCGGAACCAGTAGTCCGCGTCCAGTTCCCGGTGGTCCCGGAAATCCGCGGTGACGGTGGAGAAGAACCGGACCGGTCCCTGCTGCGGGACGACGGGCGCGGCCAGTTCGGCCAACTCGGCACGGAGCGCGTCCACCTGGGGCGAGTGCGAGGCGTAGTCGACGGGGATCACCCGGACCCGGACCCCCTCGGCCTCGCAGGCGTCCCGCAGCCGGTGCAGGGGGGCCACCGGGCCGGAGACCACGGTCGCGGACGGCCCGTTGACGGCCGCGACGGACAGGTCGAGGCCGTCGCGGGCGATCCGCTCGCGGACCTCGGCCTCGGGCAGCGCCAGCGACACCATGCCGCCCTGGCCGGCGAGCCGACGCAGGGCCCGGGAGCGCAGGGCGACGAGGCGGGCCGCGTCCGGCAGGGACAGCGCCCCGGCGACGCAGGCCGCGGCGATCTCGCCCTGGCTGTGCCCGAGGACGGCCGCCGGGGTGACGCCGTGCGCGCGCCACACCTCCGCCAGCGACACCATCATCGAGAACAGCGCCGGCTGGACGACGTCCACGTCGTCCAGGGTGGGTGCGCCCGGCTCGCCGGTGAGGACGTCCAGCAGGGACCAGTCGACGTACGGGGCGAGCGCGTCGGCGCACTCGCCCAGGCGCTTGGCGAAGACGGGTGAGGTCCGCAGCAGCTCCCGGGCCATGCCGGGCCACTGGGAGCCCTGTCCGGGGAACACGAACACCACCCGGTCGCGCAGGCCCGCGGCGGTGCCGGTCACGACGTCGGGGCTGGGCTCGCCGGCGGCCAGCGCGTCGAGCCCGGTGCGGGCGGTCCCGGTGCCGTGCGCCACCACGACGGCGCGGGACGGCAGCGGACTGCGGGTGGTGGCCAGGGAGTATCCGAGGTCGACGTCGTCGACGTCGGGCAGCGCGGCGAGCCGGGCGGCGAGCGCGCGCAGCGCGGGCCCGGTGCGGGCGGAGAGCAGCAGCGGCACCGCGGGGGGCCGCTCGGTCCGGCGTTCGGCGGCCGGTTCGGGTTCGTCGGGTGCCTCCTCGATGATCACATGAGCATTCGTCCCGCTCATGCCGAAGGAGGAAACGCCGGCACGACGCGGACGACCACCCCGCACCCACGGCCGCGCCCGCGTCAACAACCGCACCCCACCCGAC
>NZ_MZMV01000093.1 GCF_002210435.1 Micromonospora wenchangensis | reverse complement strand
GGACGGTGGTCGGTGCTGCCCATGCGTCACCCGCTTCCCGCTCGGCGGCGGCAGGGCGAGCGTAGGGTGCCGGTCACCGCAGGGCTGTCGGATCTCCGATCGTCGCCTGACGCACCACCCGAACCGGCGGGGTCGCGGCAGCCGGGTGTCGCCGTCGGGTGGTCGTACGGAGCGCGGCCGGCAGCCGGGCGGGGTCAGTCGGCGAAGGTGACCGTGGTCAGCTCGGTCAGGCCGGAGATGGTCAGGACGCTGCCCAGCAACGGGTTCGCCACCACCCGCAACCGGTCGACGTGGGCGAACAACGCGGCCAGCGCGGCGCTGTCCAGGTATTCCACCCCGGTCAGGTCCACGGTCAGCAGGTGCCCGTCGACCACCGCGTCGGCGATCGCGGCCCGGAACCGGTCGGCGTTGCTCATGTCGATCTCACCGGCGACGGTCAGCAGCGGGCCGCCGTCGGGCTGCCGGCCGGTGGCCAGGTCCAGGGGCGTGTTCATGCGGGAATCCTCGTGTGCAGCTCGACGGTGGTGCCGGCGGCGGTGGTCCGGATGTCCACGTGCGACATCAACGCGCGCATCAGGTTGATGCCGCGTCCCCGGTCGTGGTCTATCTCGGGCACCTTCCACCGTCCGGAGTCGACCACCGTGACGAACAGGTCGGTGCCGGCGGCCACCGCGAGCAACCGGATCAGCCCGGGACGGGCGTCGCGGTGGCCGTGCTCGACCGCGTTGGCGCAGGCCTCGCCGGTGGCCACCAGCACGTCCTGGGCCAGGTGCGGGTCGGCGCCGGTGCGGCGCAACCACTGGCGCAGGGTGGAACGCACCGGGGCCATCTGCGACCGGTCGGCGGGGAACGACAGCTCCAGCGGCGCCGGGTGGCGGTAGAGCAGCAGGGCGATGTCGTCGTACCCGCCCTGCGGGGTCATCCGCCGCATCACCCGGTCGGCGAGCTGCTCCACCCCGGCGGTGTGGTCCTCCCGGACGGCGGAGGCGGCCTGCGCGATCCCGGTGTCGAGGGACTGGCGGCGGCGTTCCACCAGGCCGTCGGTGTAGAGCAGCAGCACCGCCCGGGGCGGGACGATACTGGTCGCGTCGGGACGGCCACCGCGCGACGGGATGCCCAGCGGGCTGCCCCGGCCGGCGGCCAGCAACTCGGTGCGGCCGTCGGGGTGGGTGAGGATCGCCGGTGGATGCCCGGCGCTGCTGTAGGTCAGCTTCCCGCTCTCCGGGTCGAGGATGCCGCAGAACACGGTGGTGCAGGCCGCGCCGGGCAGCATCCGGGCGAACCGGTCCAGGGCGGTGAGCACCTGCGCCGGGCCGGACGCCTCCAGCAGCAGGGCCCGGCAGGCGCTGCGCAGTTGCCCCATCACGGCGGCGGCGGGCAGGCCCCGGCCGACGCAGTCGCCGACGACGATGCCGATCCGGCCGTCGGGCAGGTTCACCGCGTCGTACCAGTCGCCGCCGACCTCGAGGGGGCGGGTCGCCGGCTCGTAGCGGACGGCGAACCCGGCGGGGAGTTCGGCCGGGCCGAGGATGGAGCGTTGCAGGGCGACCGCCACCTCACGTTGCTGGTCGGCGGCGTGGGCCCGGTGCAGCGCCTGCCCGAGCGCCCCGCACAGCAGCAGCAGGAGCATCTGGTCCTCGGTGCCGAAGCCGCGCGCCGGGTCGAGTTCGAGCCAGATCACCAGCGGGCCCTGCGGCGAGTCGACAGTGGTGCCGACGCCGACGGGCCGGGCCCCGGTGGCCGGGTCGATGGTGATCCGCAGGGGTGGCTGCGTCCGCAGCGTGGTGACCGTCTCGCGGACCGGGCCGGACAGTTGCCCCCAGTCGGTGCCGGGGGTGGCGGTCACCGTCGGCGTGCCGTCGGGCGCCCAGCGGACGGCGACCGCCCGGTGGGCCTGCCAGAGCTGGCTCAGCTCCTCGATGCCCGCGCGCAACGCCTCGCTGGTGCTGGCCGCCCGGGACAGCCGCTGGTTGAGCGTGCTGAGGGCGGTCTCCCGCTGCACCGCGTACCGTTCGGCGGTGACGTCGCGGATGGTGCCGACGACCATCCGCCGGCCCTGGTCGTCGGTGACCGCGTTGAAGGCCACCGCCGTCCACAGGCGGTGCCCGTCGCGGTGCCGCAGCGGCACCACGAACGATCCGTGGGTGACGGTCATCGCCTGGGCGAACGCGTCGGCCACCAGCCGGTTCGCCGAGGCGTCCGCGACGTCGTCGGGCCACCACGGGTAGCGGGGACGGTAGGGCAGTCCCTCGGGGCCGTACCCGAACAGCTCGGCGAAGGCGGTGTTCATCTCCACCAGCGCGCCGTCGGCGTCGAGGACGAAGAACCCCTCCTGCAACGAGTTGATCATCGCGGCCCGCCAGTTGGCGTGGTGGTTGCGCAACCGGGCCAGGTCGACGTTGGCCCGGACCCGGGCCAACAACTCCTCGGCGGAGAAGGGTTTGACGAGGTAGTCGTCGGCGCCGGCCTCCAGCCCCTCGATGGCGGCCTCCCCGCCGGCGCGGGCCGACAGCAGCAGCACCGGCACCCCCATCGTGCGGGGTTCGGCGCGCAGCGCGGCGACCAGTTCGAGGCCGTCCAGGCCGGGCATCATCACGTCGCTGACGATCAGGTCGGGCGGTGCGGTGCGGGCCCGGGCCAGCGCGGCGAGCCCGTCGCCGACGGCGGTGACGTCGTAGCGCGACCGCAGCAGCCGGTGCAGGTACTCGCGCATGTCGGCGTTGTCGTCGGCGATCAGCACCCGGGGCCGGTCCGCGCCGGGAAGGCCGGCCGGCGACGGCTGCGGCACCGGCCGGTCGTCGGTGTCGGCGGCCGGCAGCCAGCGCAGCGCCTCCTCGACGAACGGCTCGGCGCTGTCCGACGGCACGGGCGCGCCGACGCCGGTGACGACGTGCTCGGCGGGCAGGTGGGCGACGCCGTACGGCAGCCGCACGGTGAAGGTGGTGCCGACGTCCGGGGTGCTGTCCACGGTGATCGTGCCGCCGTGCAGGCCGACCAGTTCCCGGACCAGGGCCAGGCCGATGCCGCTGCCCTCGTGGGACCGGGACCGGGCCTGCGGCACCCGGTGGAAGCGTTCGAACAGCCGGGGGATCTCGTCGGCCGGCACCCCGATGCCGGTGTCGACGACCTGCACCGTCGGCGTGCCGTCGCGTTCGGCGACCGTGACCCGGATGCCGCCCTGGAAGGTGAACTTGAGGGCGTTGCTGAGCAGGTTGAGCACCACCTTCTCCCACATCGCCCGGTCGACGTGCACCGGCCCGGACAACGGCGGGCAGTCCACGTCGAGGGTGAGGCCGGCGCGTTCGACAGCCGCCCGGAACACGCTGGCCAGCTCGGCGGTGAACCGGGACAGGTCGACGGGCTCGTAGCTCGCCTGCATCCGGCCGGCCTCGATGCGGGAGAAGTCGAGCAGCGCGGTGACCAGCTTGCCCAGCCGCAACGCGTTGCGGTGCATGACGTCCAACTCGTCGCGGACCTGCGCGTCCCCGTCGCCCAGCCGGGCCCGCAGCTCCTGCAACGGGCCGCTGATCAGCGTCAGCGGGGTCCGGAACTCGTGGCTGATGTTGGAGAAGAACGCCGTCTTGGCCCGGTCCAGCTCGACGAGTTCCTCGGCCCGCTGCTGCTGCACCTCGTAGGCGACCGCGCCGTTGATCAGGGCGGCGCTCTGCTGGGCCACCAGGTCGAAGAAGGTGCGGTAGCCGTCGTCGAGCGCCCGGCCGGCGCTGGCGGCAAGCACGATGACGCCGATGTCCTCGGCGCCGGTCTCGCCGTGCAGCGGCAGCACCATCGCCTCGGTCGGCGCGGTCTGCCAGCCGCCGGCCGGCAGTTCGCCGACCCGGTCGAGCAGGTCGGTGACGTGCGCCGGTCGACCGTCGGCGAGCACCTGCGCCACCGGCCACACCGCGGCGGCCGCCCCGCCCGCGCGGTCGACGTCACCGGCGCGGGTGCTGGCGGTCAGCCGCAGGTCGCCGTCGCGGTCCCGCAGGTACACCGCCGCGTACGGCACGTCGGCCCCGGCCCGGCCGAGCGACCCGGCGACCAGCTCGCACGCCTCACCGACGGTACGGGCGGTGCCGGCCTGGGCCCCGAGGTCCTGCAACGCGGCGAGCCGCCGCTGGCCGATCACCCGTTCGGTGGTGTCGCTGACCGCGGTGAACACGCCGCGCACCACACCGTCGTCGTCGTGCAGCGGGCTGTAGGAGTACGTCCAGTAGGTCTCCTCCCAGTAGCCGTGCCGGTTCATCGGCAGCAGCAGATCCTCCGACCAGGTCGCCTCGCCGGTCTCCACCACGCCGCGCAGCATCGGCCCGATGATGTGCCAGATCTCGCCCCACACCTGGTCGCCGGGCTTGCCGAGGGCGGGGTGTTTGCTGCCGAGCAGCGGGCCGTAGGCGTCGTTGTAGAGGAAGCGCAGCTCCGGGCCCCACCAGACGATCATGGGGAACCGGGAGGTCAGGCAGATCCGGGTGGCGGTGCGCAGGCTCGCCGGCCAGTCGTCGACCGCGCCCAGGGAGGTGGCGGGCCAGTCGAAGGCGCGCATCCGGGCCGCCATCTCGCTGGCGCCGGTGAACACGGAACGCCCCGCCTGAGCCTCGGCCATCGCCGCCCCGCCCTCCCGCACGTCTCGCGCAGGGACGACCGCGTGTCCGCGGCTCGTCGCCGGTCACCGGCAGAGTCTCCTGCCATTGCGGCACAGCATGCCGCATGCGCCGCCGCAGCAGAAATCGGGCGGGGCGCGGCGGCCCGGCGTTTCCCGGCCTATCCCTTCGCACCGGACAAGTCGGTTTCGGGAAAGTTTCGGCTTCCGGCGGTCCACCACCCGGAGCCGGGCCCGGGGGCCGGCACTCTCCGACCGGCCGGTGCCGGGCGTCACATGCCGCGACGACCAGGGCGTCACCCGACCTCCGAAACTTTCGGGCTATGCTGCCGACGGGCGCACGACTGCGGAGGAGATGGGCATGGCGGAGGACCGGGCGACGCTGTCGGAGATCGCGACCGCCGCGGGGGTGTCCGTGCCCACCGTCTCGAAGGTGCTCAACGGTCGACCCGACGTCGCCCCGGCGACCCGACGCCGGATCCAGGACCTGCTCGACAGGCGGTCGTACACCGCCCGCCGGGCGCCCTCGGTGCCCGGTGCCGCCGGCCTCATCGACCTGGTCTTCCGGGATCTCGGCAGCCCCTGGGCGATGCAGATCCTCGACGGTGTCGAGGAGCTGGCCTACCGGGCGGGCGTCGGGGTGGTCGTCTCCGCCGTGCACGGCCGCAGCCGCAGCCGCCCCGACCGGCGGTGGATCGAACAGCTCTCCAAGCGCCGCTGCGACGGGGTGCTGCTCGTGCTCTCCGACCTGTCCCCCAGCCAGCAGGGCCAGCTCGACGAACTGGGCATCCCGGTGGTCATCATCGACCCGGCCGGTCAGCCCGGCGCGGGCATCCCGTCGGTGGGGGCGACGAACTGGTCCGGCGGGGTGGCCGCCGCCGAGCACCTGCTCGACCTGGGTCACCACCGGATCGCGGTGATCGGCGGCCCGCCGACGGTGCCGTGCAGCCGCGCCCGGGTCGACGGGTACCGGGCCGCGATGAACGCGGCCAACCGCAAGATCCCCGCCGGGTACGTCCGGCACGGCGACTTCACCTCCCCGTCGGGCTACCGGGAGATGAACGCCCTGCTGGACCTCGCCCAGCCTCCCACCGCCGTGTTCGCCTGCGCCGACGAGATGGCGTTGGGCGCCTACGAGGCGCTCTACGAACGGGGTGCCCGGGTCCCCGACGACATCAGCATCGTCGGCTTCGACGACCTCGACTCGGCACGCTGGGCGGCCCCGCCGCTGACCACCGTGCGTCAGCCGCTGGCCGAGATGGCCGGCATGGCGACCCGGATGCTGCTCTCCCTGGTGGCCGGGGAGGGGCTGGACAGCCACCGGATCGAGCTGGCCACCCCGCTGATCGTGCGGCACAGCACCCGCCGGCTGGCCTGACCGGGCGGGTTCCCGCCTGCGCAGGCGTCCCGGACCGGCCGGGGGCAGCGGCGCGGGATCAGCGCGGCAGGGAACGGGCCAGCCGGAAACCGACGTCGTCGATGCGCAACGTCGGGTGGCTGCGACGGCGTACCGAGGCGCGGCAGCTCCAGTGCTCGTCGAACCAGCCGCCCCCGCGCAGTACCCGGTAGCCGCCGTACACCTCGGCGTCGTAGACGTCCCAGCACCACTCCCAGACGTTGCCGAGCAGGTCGTACAGGCCCCACGGGTTGGGGGTACGCCCGGCCACCGGGTGCGGCCGTTCCCCGGAGTTGTCCCGGTACCAGGCGATCTCGTCGAGCGGGCCGTAGCGCGGACCGGTGGTGCCGGCCCGGCAGGCGTACTCCCACTCGGCCTCGGTCGGCAGCCGGTAGCCGTCGGCGCTCGGGTCCCAGTCCGCGCCCTCACCGTCGTCGTGCAACCGGTACGCCGGGGTCAGCCCCTCCTGCCGGGACAGGGCGACGCAGAAGCGCACCGCGTCGACCCAGGACACCCCCTCGACGGGCAGCCGGTCGCCCCGGGTGGTGCTCGGCCGTTCCCCGGTCACCCGGGCGTACCACCCCTGGGTGACCGGTACGACACCGAGCCGGTACGCCGCCACCCCGACCGACCAGCGCCGCTCGGTACGCCTGTCGGACAGGGTCACCTGCCCCGCCGCGACGGTCACCATCGCGCTCAGCGCGTCGTCGTCCACGGCAGCCGAGCCTAGCGAGGGCGCGGCCGGGCCGGTCAGCCGACGGCCGCCGCGGCGGCGCGGCCGGCGGTGCGGCCGGAGAACAGGCAGCCGCCGAGGAAGGTGCCCTCCAGCGCGCTGTAGCCGTGCATGCCCCCGCCGCCGAAGCCGGCGACCTCGCCGGCCGCGTACACCCCGGCCAGCGGTTCGCCGTCGGGGCGCAGCACCCGGGCGGACAGGTCGGTGTGCAGCCCGCCGAGGCTCTTGCGGGTCAGCACGTGCAGTTGCACCGCGATCAGCGGGCCGGCCGCCGGGTCGAGTAGCCGGTGCGGGGTGGCGACCCGGATCAGCCGGTCGCCCCGGTAGCGGCGGGCCCCCCGGATCGCGGCGAGCTGGGCGTCCTTGCCGAACGGGTGGGCGATCTCCCGGTCCCGCGCCTCGACCAGCGCGGTCAGCGCGGTGGTGTCGAGCTGTGGCCCGTCGGTCTCGGCGGCCAGCTTGTTCATGCCGGCCACCAGCTCGGGCAGGGTGTCGGCGACGACGAAGTCGGCCCCGTGCCGCTTGAACGCCTCGACCGGGCCGGGCGCGCCCGGCCGGACGCGTTGCAGCACCTGCCGGACGCTGCGGTCGGTCAGGTCGGGGTTCTGCTCGGAGCCCGACAGCGCGAACTCCTTCTCGATGATCTTCTGGGTGAGCAGGAACCAGCTGTAGTCGTGGCCGGTCGCGCGCAGGTGCCGCAGGGTGGCCAGGGTGTCGAAGCCGGGGAACAGCGGCGCCGGCAGCCGGGCCCCGGTGGCGTCGAGCCAGAGCGAGGACGGGCCGGGCAGGATGCGGATGCCGTGCTGGGGCCAGATCGGGTCCCAGTTGCGCAGCCCCTCGGTGTAGTGCCACATCCGGTCCGGGTTGATCACCTGCCCGCCGGCGGTCTCGGTGATGGCGAGCATCCGGCCGTCGACGTGGGCGGGGACGCCGGTGACCATCCGGGTGGGCGGGGTGCCGAGCCGGGCCGGCCAGGCCCGCCGGACGAGGTCGTGGTTGCCGCCGATGCCACCCGAGGTGATGATCACGGCCTGGGCGTCGTGCTGGAAGTCGCCGACGACCTCCCGGGAGCTGCTGCGCCCCCGGGGCGCGTCGTCGGGGGCGAGGAGCGCGCCGCGTACCCCGGTGACGGCTCCCCCGGTGGTGACGAGTTCGTCGACCCGGTGCCGGAACAGCAGCGTCACCCGGCCCTGCGCGACGGCCTGCCGGACCCGCCCGGCGAACGGCTCGACCACGCCGGGGCCGGTGCCCCAGGTGACGTGGAACCGGGGCACCGAGTTGCCGTGCCCGTGGGCCGCTCCCCCGCCCCGCTCGGCCCAGCTCACCACCGGGAAGACCCGGTGGCCCATCGACCGCAGCCAGGCCCGCTTCTCCCCGGCGGCGAAGTGCACGTACGCCTGCGCCCACTGGCGTGGCCAGTGGTCCTCGGGCCGGTCGAAGGCGGCGCTGCCGGTCCAGTCCTGCCAGGCCAGCTCGACCGAGTCGTGGATGCCCATCCGCCGCTGCTCGGGCGAGTCGACGAAGAACAGCCCGCCGAACGACCAGAACGCCTGCCCGCCGAGGTTGTGCTCGGACTCCTGGTCCAGCAGCAGCACCCGACGGCCCGCGTCGGCGGCCTCGGCGGCGGCGACCAGGCCGGCCAGGCCGGCGCCGATCACGATGACATCCGTCTCCATGCGCCGACCCTAGGTAGCGCGGTGCCAAAATGATCCGTGCCGGGGTGCAGTATTCACCACCGGAATTGTCACCCGGATGACAAAGGATGGCCGATCGTGTCGGACGCCCTGCTCGCCATCGAGCCCGGTCTCGCCGGTCTCGCGCCGTCGGTCGGCGACCACCTGCGGGGGCTGCGCGGGCCGCTGCACGAGCGGATCCTCGCCACCGTCCGGGCCGCGATGGCCGCCCAGGGCCGGTCGCTGACCGGTGGGCAGGGGCAGGGCCTGGCGCTGGGCGTGCAGACCGCCGTCGACACCTTCGTCGACGCGGTCGCCGACCCGGGTCGGGAGCTGACCGGGACCCGGGAGGTGTTCCACGCCCTCGGCCGCACCGAGTACCGCGAGGGGCACCGGGTGGACGCGCTGCGGACCGTGCTCACCCTCGGGGCCCGCGACATCTGGGCCTTCCTGGTGGAGCACGCCACCGCGCCGGCCGCGCCCGGCGGTCCCGCCACCGCACCGGCCGGCACGGACCCCGGCCCGGCCCCGGCCGACCTGTACGTGATCGCCGGGGCGCTGTTCGGCTACGTCGACGCGCTGGCCGGGGCCGCCGCCGAGGGGTTCCTCGCCGAGCAGCGGGACACCGCCCAGGACTGGGCCACCACCCGACGCCGGCTGGTCACCCTCCTGGTGCAGCCCGACCCGCCGACCGGGGCGGCACTGCACGCCGCCGCCGACGCGGCCCGCTGGCCGTTGCCGGCGACCGTTGCCGTGTTCAGCGTCGACGGCACCGACGCCGAGCAGGTGGCCCGGAGCATCGGCGCGGGCGCGCTGGCCGCCGTCGTCGGCGACGCCATCCGGGTGGTGCTGCCCGATCCCGGTACGCCGGGACGGCTGGACCGGGCCCGGCAGGCGCTGGTCGGACGGCGGGCCGCGCTCGGGCCGACGGTGCGGCGGCAGCGGGCGCGGCTGTCGTACCGGCTGTCCCGCCGGGCGCTGGCCCTGCACCAGCTCGGTGCGCTCGGCCCGGACCCGGTGGTGTCCTGCGACGACCACCTGCTCACCCTGCTCACCGCGTGGGAGCCGGGCCTGGCCGGGCACCTCGCCGGCACGGTGCTGGCCCCGCTGGCCGGGCTGCGGCCCACCACCCGCCGGGCCCTGGCCGAGACCCTGTACGGCTGGCTGCGCCGGCAGGGGCAGGTGGTCACCGTCGCCGAGGACCTGCACACCCACCCGCAGACGGTCCGCTACCGGATGCGGCAGCTGCGCGGCCTGTTCGGCCCGGCCCTCGACGACCCGGACGCCCGCCTCCTGCTGACCCTCGCCCTGCGCCAGCACCCGACCGGTGAGCCGGATCGTTCCGGCGACGGTTGAACCATGTGATCACGAAATACGAACCACTGTGCGTGCGTACCACCCGTTCCGCCGTGCTGCTGGGGTTCCTCCTGGCGCTGTTGTCCGTACCGCTGACCCCGGCGACCCCGGCCGCCGCCCACGCCGCGCTGGTCGCCACCAGCCCGGTCCGCGACGCGGTGATCGGCTCCCCGCCCGGGGAGGTGGTGCTGGTCTTCAGCGAGTCGGTCTCCCCGGTCGTCGGCCGGGTGCAGGTGCTCGGCCCGGACGGTCGGCGGATCACCGCCGGGGAGCCGGTCGCGGACGGGGCCACCCTGCGCATCCCGGTCCGGGTGCCGGACCGGCCACTCGGCACCTACCTGGTCAGCTACCGGGTGATCTCGGCCGACAGCCACCCGGTCGCCGGCAGCTTCGCCTACTCGGCCGGTGCGCCGTCGGCGACGCCCCCGGAGCCGGTGAGCGTGGACGAGCGGCCCTCGGGCGGGTGGACCCCCGCCGCCCGGTACGTCGGCTACCTGGGTCTGGTGCTGGCGGTCGGTCCCACGCTGCTCGGCGCGGTGCGCTGGCCGCGTCGTCGCCGCCGGCGCGCGGTGACCGCCACCGGGTACGTGGGTCTCGCCCTGGTGGCCGTGGGCACCGCCGGAACGTGGGTGGCGCAGGCCGCGGACATGGTGGGGGTGCCGGTCGGCGACCTGTCGCGCGGCGACCTGACGGCGGTGGCGGGCAGCGACGTCGGGCCGGTGCTGGGCGCCCGGCTGGCGCTGGCCGGGATCGCCGCCGGGCTGCTGGCGGCGGTGGCCGCAGGGCGGGCCGGGCGCGGCCGGCGGGTGGCGCTGGCGGTGGTGGGCCTGGCCGGGCTGGTCACCTGGCCGCTGGCCGGGCACCCGGTGGCCTCGCCCCTGCCACCGGTGAGCATCCTCGCCGACGTGGTGCACCTGGCCGGGATGAGCGTGTGGCTGGGCGGGCTGTTCACCCTGGCGGTGTTCCTGCTGCCCGGCACCCACCGGCGGGTCCTGAGCCGGGTGCTGCCCGCCTGGTCGCGGTGGGCGACCGTCGCGGTGGGGTGGCTGGTCGCCTCCGGCGTCGGGCAGGCCGCGATCGAACTCGGCCGGCCCGGCGCGCTGGTCGGCACCGCGTACGGTCGGCTGCTCTGCGCCAAGGCGGCGCTGCTCGCCGCCGTGCTCGGCGTCGCGGCCTGGCAGCGGCGGGCGGTGCGCGCCGGCCGGGCCGCCGACCGGCCGGGCCGGGTGGCGTGGGCTGCCGGGGTGGAACTCGCCGCCACGGCGGTGGTGCTGGCGCTGACCGCCGTGCTGGTGCAGACCCCGCCCGGCCGCACCGCCGACACCGAGGCCGCCCGCGCCACCCGCGAGGGGGTCGCGCAGACCCTCACCAGCGGCACCTACACCCTCCAGTTCGACATCTACCCGGTCCGGGTGGGGGTGCCGAACTCCCTGCACGCGTACGTCTACACCCCGCAGGGGCAGCCGCTGCCGGTGGCCCAGTGGACGGTCAGCCTCGCCCTGCCGGCGGCCGGGATCGAACCGATGACCGTGCCGGTGGACACCCCGGAGCCGCACCACGGCAGCGCCGAGATCAGCCTGCCGGCGCGCGGCGACTGGACGATCCGGTTCACCGTCCGCACCAGCGACATCGACCAGGCCACCGTCACCGCCACCGTGCCGGTCCGCTGACCGCGGCCGACCCCACCGGGGTACGGGGTGGCCGGGCCACCGGCCGTTACGGACCGCCGGGCCGATCAGCTAGCCTGCATCGGCCCGGGTGCTCCGGGGCGGAGGGAGGACACCATGAGCACACACCTGTCCCGCGACGTCGCGCGGGAGTGGGACGCCGCCGATCCGCTCGCCGGCCTGCGGGACCGGTTCGTGGTGGACGACCTGCTCTACCTCGACGGCAACTCGCTGGGTCGGCTGCCGGCCGCCACCGGCGACCACCTGGCCGGTCTGGTCCGTGGCGGATGGGGCACCGAACTGGTCCGCAGCTGGCCGACCTGGATCGAGTGGCCGCGCCGCATCGGTGACCGGATCGCCGCCCACGCGCTGGGCGCCCGCGACGGCGAGGTGATCGTCTCCGACTCCACCTCGGTCAACCTCTACAAACTGGCCGCCGCCGCCCTCGACGCCCGGCCGGGCCGGGGCACGATCCTGGCCGACGCCGAGGAGTTCCCCACCGACCGGTACCTGCTGGAGGGGCTGGCCGCCCAGCGCGGGCACACCCTGCGGCTGCTCCCCTCCGACCTCGACGAGGGGCTGGCCCCGGAGACCCTGGCGGCGGCGCTGACCGAGGACGTGGCGCTGGTGGTGCTCTCGGCGGTGTCGTACCGCTGCGGGGCCCTGCTGGACGTCGCGGCGGTCACCGACGCGGCCCGCCGGGTCGGCGCGCTGGTGCTGTGGGACCTGTCGCACGCGGTCGGCTCGGTGCCGCTGGACCTGACGGCCGCCGGGGCCGACCTCGCGGTCGGCTGCACCTACAAGTACCTCAACGGCGGCCCCGGCGCGCCGGCCTTCCTCTACGTGCGGCGGGAGTTGCAGGAGTCGCTGCGGCAGCCGATCTGGGGCTGGTTCGGCCAGCGTGACCAGTTCCGGATGGGCGCCGGCTACGAGCCCGCGCCCGGCCCGGAGCGGTTCCTGGTGGGCACCCCGCCGGTGCTCGGAATGGCCGCCCTCGACCCGGCCCTGGACGTGCTGGCCGACGCCGGGATGGACCGGGTCCGGGAGAAGTCGGTACGCCTCGGCGAGCTGATCGTCGAACTGGCCGACGCCTGGCTCGTCCCGCACGGCTTCCGGCTCGCCTCGCCCCGCGACCCCGCCCGGCGCGGCGGGCACGTGTCGCTGTACCACCCGGAGGCGTTGCGGATCTCCCGCGCCCTGGTCGACGCCGGGGTGGTCGGCGACTACCGGGTGCCGGACCGGCTGCGGCTCGGCCCGGCGGCGCTGTACACCCGGCACGTCGACGTGTGGGACGCGATGGACCGGCTGCGGGACATCGCCGAGCGGCGGGCCTGGACCGGGGTGCCGGCGGAGCCGTCCCGGGTCACCTGAGCCGATCCGGGCAGATCCCGGATTCTCCCCGCCCCGCCGCCGACTTCGTACCAGCATGTCGGGTGGAGGCGGGGGGTGGCGTGGACGTCCTGGTCCTGATCGTGGTGCTGGCCGCCACCGTGCTGGTCGGCACCACCATCGGCGGCCGGTACCGGGTCGCCCCGCCGGTGCTGCTGATCACCATGGGTGGCCTGCTGGCGCTGCTGCCCCCGCTGTCGGACGTGGTGCTCGAACCCGAGGTGGTGCTGCTGCTCTTCCTGCCGGCCGTGCTCTACCGGGAGAGCCTGGTGATCAGCCTGCGGGAGATCCGGTCGAACCTGCTGGTGATCGCCTCGCTGGCGGTGGCGCTGGTGGTGGTGACCATGGTGGCGGTGGCGCTCGTGGCCAAGGCGCTGGGGATGACCCCGCAGGCGGCCTGGGTGCTGGGGGCGGTGCTCGCCCCCACCGACGCGGCGGCGGTGGCCGGCCTGGCCAAGCGTATGCCCCGCCGCATCCTGACCACGCTGCGGGCGGAGAGCCTGGTCAACGACGGCACCGCGCTGGTGCTGTTCTCGGTCACCGTCGGCCTGATCGTCGGCGGCGCCGCGCCCGGGGTGCTCGGGTTCCTGGGTCGGTTCGTCGGCTCGGCCGGCGGCGGGATCGCCGCCGGGCTGTTCGTCGGGCTGGTGGTGGTGCTGATCCGCCGCCGGCTGGACGACCCGCTGCGCGAGGGCGCGCTGAGCGTGCTCACCCCGTTCGCCGCGTTCCTGCTGGCCGAGGTGGTGCACGCCAGCGGGGTGCTCGCCGTCGTGGTCGCCGGGCTGCTGCTGTCGTACGCCGGGCCGAGGGTGATCCGGGCCCGTTCCCGGGTGCTGGCGTACGCCTTCTGGGACCTGTCCACCTTCCTGATCAACGGGGCGCTGTTCGTGCTGCTGGGGATGCAGATCCCCCGGGCGGTGAACCACGTGACCAGCACCTCGCTGGTGCGGTCGGTGGCGATCGCCGCCTCGGTCACGCTGATGGTGGTGGTGGTCCGGCTGGTGTGGTTGCAACTGTTCTCCTACGGCCTGCCGGTGGTGGGCCGGGGTGCCACGGTGAGCCGGCGGGTCCGGGTGGCGGCCGGCTGGGCGGGGTTCCGGGGGGCGGTGTCGCTGGCCGCCGCCCTCGCGGTGCCGGTCACCACGGCCACCACGCACACGCCGGTGCCGGAACGGGATCTGATCATCTTCTGCACCGCCGTGGCGATCGTGTCGATCATGCTGGTGCAGGGCACCACCCTGCCGGCGGTGGCCCGCTGGGCCGGCCTGCGGGGCGACGAGGCGCGCGGGGACGAGGTGCGGCACGCCCGCCGCCGGGCCACCGAGGTGGCGTTGGCGGCGCTGCCGGGCGTCGCCGCCGACCTCGACGTCGAGCCGGCGGCGGTGGACCGGTTGCGTGCCGACTACCAGCGCCACCTGGACCTGGTGGCGGGGTCGGGTGGCGGACCCGAGGCCGACCGGGCGCAGGAGTCGGACGCCCGGCTGCGGTTGGCGGTGCTGGAACACAAGCGCCGCGAGGTGACCCGACTGCGCGACAACAACGAGATCGACGACAGCGTGCTCCGCGAGGTGCAGGCGGCGCTGGACATCGAGGAGATCCGCCTGCTCGGCCCCCAGACCGAGGACTGAGCACCACGGTTCCAGATCCGTCGGACGGACGCGGACGGTAGGCATCCGGACACATCCTGCGTCCGACACCGGGTGTACCGTCCGAAGTGGCGGCCCCGGACACGGCTGGCGGCTGTCCGCTGCGTGGCGGGAGGGGGCATGACCGTACCGACGGTGGGTGAGCGGCTCGCGGGGATCCGTCGTGAGTC
Organism: Micromonospora wenchangensis; assembly: GCF_002210435.1. Taxonomy (GTDB): domain Bacteria; phylum Actinomycetota; class Actinomycetes; order Mycobacteriales; family Micromonosporaceae; genus Micromonospora; species Micromonospora wenchangensis. The sequence continues at coordinate 5,040 of NZ_MZMV01000093.1, read as the reverse complement.
GAAGCTGACCCAGGAGCAGCTTGCCGAGCGGTCGGGCGTCAGCGTCGAGGTGATCCGGAAGCTGGAGCAGGGTACCCGGGGTGCCGCCCGTCTCGACACGTTGCATGCGCTCGCCCGCGCCCTGGGGGTGTCGACGTCCACGCTGCTGGGTGACGCGTCTCAAGCCGCCGCGCAGGGCGAGCCGGGTCACCGGCAGTTGTCGTTGGCGGAGATCCGCCGCGTTGTGGCCCCGGTGCGCGGGATCGACGGTGCTTCCTTCCTGCTGCTGGCGGACGAGCCGCCCGACATCGACACGCTGCGGCGGAATCTGCACGCCGCCGATCGGGTCTACAACGCCGGGGACTACGCAGTCGCGCTGCGGGTGGTACCGCCGTTGCTGGTGAACGCACGCGCCGCCGTGAGCCTTGCGAGCAGCGAGCGGCAGGACGCCGCGTACGACCTGCTGGCCCGCACCCAGCATGTGGCGGGTGGGCTCCTGATCCAACTGCGGGCCGACGACTTGGCGCAGACGGCGTTGTCGGGAGCGCTCGACGCCGCACAACGGTCGGGGGACCGGGTCGTGGCGGCCACCGTCATCCGGACGATGTGCTGGCTGCTGATGCGCCAGGGACGTATCGGGGAGTCGGCCGAACTGGCGGTGGCGACAGCCGACGAGGTGGAGCCGCGACTATCCCGGGCGGCACCTGCCGAGTTGGCCGGCTGGGGGTGGCTGCTGCTGAGCGCCGCCGCCGCGCAGGCCAGGGACAACCGACCGGACGAGGCGGCAGACCTGATCGGCGTCGCCGCTGCCGCCGCCACACGGATCGGCGACCGGGTGCCGGCGGCGGAGCACATGATGCTGGTGGGCGGGTTCGATACCGCCAAGGTGCAGATGCAGCGGGCCGAGGCGGCGGCCGTGGCGGGAGACGCGGGCCGGGTGCTGGAGCTGTCGGCCCTGGTGCCGCCCGCGCCCACTATCAGCACCTCGGCCTGGCGACGGCATCGACTCGACCTCGCCTGGGCTTACACGCAGTTGCGGCGGTACGGGAAGGCGACGGCGGTGCTGTCGCAGTTGCGGGACACCGCACCCACCTGGCTGCGGCAGCAGCGATACGCACGGGACATCGTGGATTCCATCGCCACCGGTCGTCGTCGAGCGATGACCGACGAGTTGGCGAAACTGGCCGACCTGATGGGTTGCGCACGCTGACTGGTACACCGCGTCCGAGTCGGTGACACGCCGTCATCGGATCGCACCAATCGCACCTGTTTGATTACCCTTGGTCACGCCAGCCTATGGTCCGGTGGCCTGACCGTCGACGTCGGCCACCGTCGTCGGGCGCGGCGGTGGTGTTCTTTCCCGGGCATGCCGTCGCGCCCCTGCCAACGGAGGTGGGGATGCGGGACCAGGGCGAGCCGGCACCGAGTCGGGGCGAGCAGATCCAGGCTGCGGAACACGAGGCGGCCAAGCAGCGGCTCCTCGCGCAGGCCGAGGCCGAACGGATACCGGCCGAGGAGACGACCCGGGCGCTGCCGGACCGGCGGTGGCGTCATGGACAGTAGCGAGCGGCTGCCGGTGGGGCGGCGGGTGGCGTACTGGCGGGGGCGGCGCAACCTGTCGCAGCAGGTGTTCGCCGACCGGCTGGGCAAGTCGAAGAGCTGGGTGGACAAGGTCGAGCGGGGTGTCCGCACCCTGGACAAGGTGTCCACACTCCAGGACATCGCCGCCGTGCTGCGGATCGATCCGGCGGTACTGCTCGGCCGGGACGCCCGGCCGGCCGACGCGATCGGGGGGACGGCGGATGTCACGCTGATCCGGACGGCCCTCTCCCGGTACGACATCCCGCTGGCCCGTCCGGCAAGCGGGCGGCCAGTCCTGCCGGTCGACCAGGTGGCCCAGCAGGTCGCGCACGCCTGGACGACCTTCCAGCACGCCCGGTATCCCGAGGTGGCGGCGCTGCTGCCGGGTCTGCTGGCCGATGTCGAACGCGCCCGCGCCGCCGATCCGGCGGGCCGGGCAGCACTGGTGGACGCCTACCGGGTCACCGCGTCGCTGCTGGTCAAACTGGACGTGCCGGATCTGGCCTGGCTGGCCGTGGACCGAGCGATAGGCGTTGCCGCCGGTGACCCGGCCCTGGTCGCCGCCGCAGCGGTGCAGCTCGGCCAGGTGCTGCGCGCCTCCGATCAGACCCGGGTGGCGAAGTCGGCGATGCTGGCGGCCGCGTACCGGATCGCCCCACCGGTGATCGAGGACGGCGTACCTGCCGAGTTGTCGCTGTGCGGGACGCTGCTCCTCCAGGCGGCCCTGGCCGCCGCCGCCCACGGTGATGACGTGGCGGTGGTCGACCTGCTCGACGAGGCCGCCGCCCTGGCGGCACCCGTGGGCGACGGGCAGGACCACCACCGGACGGGCTTCGGACCGACCGCCGTGGCGGTGGCGCGGGCCGCCGCCGCGCTCGCCCTCGGCGACGACCGGGACGCGGTGTCCCGGCACAAGGAGTTCACCCGGCGCGACGGTTGGCGGTGGCTGCCGGTCGAGCACCGGGCCGGGCACTTGGTCGACGTGGCCCGCGCCCATCTGCGCACGGCGGACCCGGTCGGCGCCGGGCGGGTCCTGGTCGACACCGACCGGATCGCTCCCGCAGAGATCCGGCACCGACCGGTCGGCCGGGACACGCTGGCGCGGGTCGTCCGCGCGCCCACCGCCCCGACGACCCTGGTCCGGCTCGCCGCCAGCCTCGGGGTGGGTTGAGGGCCGCCGGCAAGGCGGGCCCGCTCCCGGCGACGGCATCGCATTGACAGTCGCACATGGGTGGGGTTACGGTGCGCCAGGAAAGCGCTTTCACGCACCGTCGTCCGCCTCCACCCCGTCCCCGGAGGTCCCTCCGCCATGCGCAGAAGCCGCCGTCCGCTCGCCGTCGCCGTCGCGGCGCTCGCCACCGCGCTGCTCGCCCTCACCCCGCTCGGCGGCACGCCGGTCGCCCACGCCGCCACGCTGTTCAGCGACGACTTCACCGACGGCGACCTCGCCGGCTGGTCGCGCTCCGGTGGTTCCTGGTCGGTGGCCGCCGACGACAGCCCGGCGTTGCAGCAGTCCAGGGCCGACACGGGCGACGCCCGGCTGTTCGCCGGCAGCGCGTCCTGGGCCGACCAGGCCGTCCAGGCCCGGGTGAAGCCGCTGACCCTGCCCGGCGACGGCATGGTCGCGCTGCTGGCCCGGGCCAGCGGCGCGACCAGCTACTACCGGCTCGCCCTACACGCCGGTGACCAGGTGCGGCTGGAGGCGGTACGCAGCGGCCGGGTCACCCCGCTGGGCACGGCGTCCCACCCGGTGACGGTCGGTGCCTGGCACACGCTGCGGATCGAGGTCGCCGGGACGGTGATACGCGGCTGGGTCGACGGCGTACCCGTCGGCTCCGGCACCGGGACGCTCACCGCGACCGGCCGGATCGGGGTGCAGACCGGGCACGCCACCGCCCGCTTCGACGACGTGCTGGTGACCCGGGGCGGTCCCGCGCCGACCAGCGCGCCACCGACGCCCGGCGGCACGCCGACCGGCGGGTCGCCCACCGCCACCCCGTCCGTCACGCCCCCGTCGGCGAGCCCGACGCCCACGCCCACCGACACCGGGCCGGCGCAGCGGTCCTCGGTGGTCGACCCCGACGGCAGCGGGGACTTCACCAGCGTGCAGGCGGCCGTGGACGCGGTGCCGACGGGCAACGCGAGCCGATACACGATCACCATCCGGCCGGGCACCTACCGGGAGACGGTGACGGTGCCGGCCGGCAAGCCGTACGTGTCGTTCGTCGGGTCGACCGGGGACCCCCGGGACGTGGTGATCGTCTACGACAACGCCTCGGGCACCCCGAAGCCCGGCGGTGGCACGTACGGCACCTCGGGCAGCGCCTCGGTGACCATCGACGGCAACGACTTCACCGCACGGCACCTGACCTTCGCCAACGACTTCGACGAGGCGGCGCACGACTACGCCGCCGAACAGGCGGTGGCCGTGCTGACCCGGGCCGACCGGCTGGTCTTCGACGACGTGCGCTTCCTGGGCAACCAGGACACGCTCTACCACAACAGCGCCTCCGTCGACGCGGTCGGCCGGGCGTACTTCCGGGACTGCTACGTCGAGGGCGACGTCGACTTCATCTTCGGCCGGGGCACCGGGGTCTTCGACGGCTGCGAGATCCGCTCGCTCGACCGGGGCTCGACCGGCAACAACGGGTACGTCACCGCCGCCTCCACGATGATCGGCAACCCGTACGGCCTGCTGTTCACCGGCTGCGTCCTGACCACCGACGCGGCGGCGGCGCAGACCGTGCACCTCGGCCGGCCGTGGCACCCGGGCGGGGACGTCAACGCGATCGGTCAGGTGGTGTTCCGCGACAGCGTGCTCGGCGCGCACGTGAAGGACTCCCCCTGGACCGACATGTCCGGCTTCTCGTGGCGCGACGCCCGGTTCGCCGAATACCGCAACAGCGGGCCCGGGTCGACGGTGACCGCCGACCGGCCACAGCTGACCGACGAGCAGGCCCCGACCTACACGCCGCAGCGCTACCTGGCCGGCGTCGACGGCTGGAACCCGATCCCCTGACGGCCCGCGCCGCCGCCGGCCACGTCCCGCCGGTGGCCGGCGGCGCGACCCCGTCGACCGCCGGGCATTTACACTTAACAAACTTAACTGATAACCTCCCCGCCATCGACGAGGAGGTATGTCATGCGACTTCGAACCGGGACGACGGCCGTGCTGGCCGGGGCGGTGCTGCTCGCCGCCGCGCTGCCCGCCGCGAACGGCGTCGCCGCGCCGACCACCGCCACCGCCGGCACCCTCGCGGCCTGCTCCGCACCGGCCTGGGCCGAGGGCGTCAGCTACCCGGCGGGCACCCGGGTCAGCTACCTCGGTCACCTCTACGAGTCGCTGGTGACCCACACCCCGCCGGCCGGCGCCGGTTGGAACCCGGCCGCCGTCCCGGCACTCTGGCGTGACCTAGGCGTCTGCACCGGGACGCCGTCGCCGACCCCCACCGCCACGCCCACCCGGACCCCGACCCCGAC
>NZ_MZMV01000092.1 GCF_002210435.1 Micromonospora wenchangensis | reverse complement strand
CCCTCCGCGCTGCCGTCCGCACCACCGTCGTGCTGACCCGGGGTCGCGCCACCGTCGGCCGGACCCTCCAGGCCGCCGCCGCTGGTAGTCTGCATGTCGTCATCGTTCAGTGCCATGGGTGCTCCCTCGGGTGTGCCGCCCCGCCGCAGGGCGGGGTCTGTCGTACGCGGGTGGTACCCCCCACACGATCTTCTCTAACCACACCGTAGACGGCCTGTCCGGCGCGCGGGACCGATCGCCGGCCCTGGGCCGCCCGGGCTCGGCGGTCCAGGGCCGGTCGGGTCAGGGAATCAGTCGTTGCAGGTCGCGGGGCATGCCGGCCTTCACGTCCTGCCACTCCCCCTGGGTGACGTGCCGGCGCAGGGCGTCCAGCACCACCCGGGCCACCCGCTCGGGGCCGCCCTCGACGTCGTAGGGGAAGCCCTGCCGGACCTCGTAGAGGAAGTCGTCCCGGTTGAGTTTCACCGGCACGTCCTCCGGCCGCCACCCGTCGAAGTAGATGCCCCGGACGAGCACGGGGAGCTGGGCGGAGAACTCCGCGCACTCCTGCACGGTCATCCGGTCGCGCAGCAGGTGCAGCACCGTGCGCAGCGCCGCGTACGACTGGTTGCGCCGCGTCCGGGGCCACCCGTACGCGTCCTCGATGTCCTTGAGGATCAGGTTGGTCTTGTCCACCGAGGACTCGAACGCCGACATCAGCTGCTCGGCCATCGGGTCACCCCCCGTCCTTCGGTTCGCCGCCCCAACGCCGGTCGTCGGCGCGTCGGGGTGGTCCCGACGGGCCCCGCCCCTGCCGGGCCGGGCTGCCGAACCGTCCGGGCCGCTCCGGTCGACGGGTGTCGCCACCCGCGCCGACGACGTGCAGCACCGCGCCACGTCGGGGATCTGCCACCACCCGCACCGTCATCTCGGTCACCTCCGTACCCGTGCTCGGTCTTCCCGACCGCTGTCCCGCCGGGCTGTCGGCCCGGTCGGGTCTGCTCCGGCCGCGGGCGCGGCCGGCACCGTCGATGCTGCCCGTCGGCCGGGTGAGCCGTCCTCACCCGGCCGGGGTGAAGCGCACGGGCGGGTGATCGGGCGTCGGGGCCGACGGTGCGGCATCGCCGCGCGGGGAGGCCGCTTGTCCGGCTCCCCGGAGTCGATCAGCGGTGCGGGGTCGCGGGGTGGTCCGGCGTGGGCCGGCGGGCCGGCATCCGGTGGTGACGGTCGGCCGCGGGCTCAGGCGGCGCGCCGCTCCCGGGTCTGCTTGCAGCCGACGCAGGAGGTGGCGGACGGGAAGATCTCCAGCCGCTCCACCGGGATCGGCGCGGTGCAGCCCTCGCAGAAGCCGTAGGTGCCCTCGTCCAGCCGGGTCAGGGCGTGCTCGAACTGGGCCCGCCGGTCGAGGATGGTGCGCAGCAGGGACTGGGCGGTGTCCCGCTCGGCGGTCTTGGTGCCGCTGTCGGCCTGGTCGTCGCCGGCGGTGTCACCGACCTCCACCAGCCGCAGCACCTGGCTCTGCGCGACCGCCTGCTCGTACTCCGCGGACAGCTCGTCGTAGCGGGCCCGCAGGGAGGCCCGGATCTGGTCGGCCTCCGCCGTGGTGCGGGCGGTACCGACGGTGTCGTGGACGAGCATCGCTGCCTGCCTTTCCTGGGACCGGCGCGAGCCGAGGGCACGCTCCGGGCTCGGTGGGCACGGTGAGATCATCCGTGCCGTGTGAGTGCGGCGATTACCCCCCGTCCCGTCCCGTCAAACCACCGGTTTCGCCGCCGTCGCGGTGGGCGGATCGTGCCGGCCGGCGCGGCCCGCCGGGCCCACCGTCACGGCAGGGACTCAGCCGGCCCCGTCGGCCCGCTGCACCCAGGCCGGGTGCCGGGGGTCGTCGACGCGCAGGACCACGTCGGCGAAGGACTGCGGGGCGACCTCGTCGGCGTACCTGGCGAAGGCCGGCAGGGTCCACCGCTGCGCCGGGTCGGTACGCCGGGCCAGCGCGGCCGGCGAGAGCACCAGGTGCACGGCGACGTCGAACGGCAGTCCCCCGCCGAGCAGGAGCGCCCCGCTGAGCAGCAGCACCGTGCCCGGCGGCAGCTCCTGGTAGGCCGCCCGGCTGGCCCGGTCGGTCCGGGCGTCCCAGAGCGAGGGCAGCACCCGCCCGGTGCCGCCGGGGCCGGCCGGGTCGAGCACCTCCCGGCGCAGGCCGGTCTCGTCGATCCAGCCCTCGTAGTAGGCGTCGGGGTTGGTCCGGCCGAATTCGAAGCGGACGGAGGCGGGCCGCAGGAAGTCCTCGGCGCGCAGGTGCAGCGCCGGGCGTCCGCCGGCACGCAGCGGGTCGATCAGCGCCTCGGCGAGCCGGTCCGGGGCGGCGGCGGGGGGACCGTCCACCGCGACCCGCAGGTGGGCCGGCGGGGTGGACCCGTCGACGGTCGGCCCGGCCGCGACCGTGAGGAGCCGTTCGGTCAGCTCGGTGACGAGCCGGTCGGGTGAGATCGGACGGACACGCATCCGACCATCGTGCCCCGTGGGCCGGCGGACGGCCCGGCGGCCCACGCACCGGGCAGCGGTGCCCGGCCCCGGAGCAACCCGGTCGGGGCACCGCGCCGGGCCCGCCGTCGACCCGTCGGCGGTCCGGTCGACGGGACTCGCGGCGACAAAATTCTTTCCTGGCGACGACCGCGGGACCGGGCGGTCCGGGCCGTTGACCGGACACGGCCGGCGGCACGGCACGGTGCGGGTGCTTCGGGTGGGGCGGCCCGACGGTGGCCGGCGGGCGGGGCGGCGGTCCGGCCGGGACGGCTCAGCCGGTGCGGTCGACGGTGACCCGGGCGTCGTCGGCGAGTCGGTAGCCCACCCCGTAGACCGTGGTGACCAGCGGGACGTCGACGCCGACCTTGCCGCGCAGCCGACGCACGTGCACGTCGACCGTGCGCACCCCGGCGTGCTCGTACCCCCAGACGGCGTTGAGAAGTTGCAGCCGGGTGAACACCCGGCGGGGGTGGGCCACCAGGTGCAGCAGCAGGTCGAACTCCAGCCGGGTCAGCGGCAGCGGCTCACCGTCGCGCAGCACCGACCGGGAGGAGGCCAGGATGTGCAGCATCGGAATGGTGGCGGCGAGCGAACGCCCCGCCGACCGGCCGGCCGGGACCTGGTCGGGTCGCCGTTCGGCGGGAACGCCGGTGGTGGCGATGGTGCCCTCGCCGCGTTCGAGCATCTCGCGGGCCGCCTCCAGCAACCGGCGGGCCGGTGGGGTGAGCGACTCCTCGCTGGCCAGCGGAATGGAGAGGGTCACGGTGAGCACCGGGGTGGCGGCGCTTGCCGGGCGTCGCTGGCCGCCGGGAGGCCGACCCGGAACCGAGGGCTGGGACGTATGCCATCCGGCGCGCGACGATGCGGGGCTGACCGACATGGTCCTCCTTGGGCTGGTCCGGGTATCTCCCCACGGCCCGGGACGCCGCTGCATCGATGCTTCCCGGCCCCTGGACGAGGGTCAAGGGGCGACCGCGTTGCATGAATGTGACAATTGACGAACAGTTCGCAGCCGATCCCTCGCTCTGCGTACGAGCCAGATGATTACAGCAGAAGCGTCGACGTGCCCGGGTACGGGGGTGCCCGCCGGTCGGATCACGGCCGGAACGCCGCGACGCACCCGGCTCGGGGCGGGCCGGGTGCGTCGGGGAATGGTCGGAAGGTCAGCGGAACCGGTCGATCCGTACCCTCGCCTCGTCGGCGAGCCGGTAACCCACCCCGTACACGGTGGTCACCAGGGGGGTGTCCGCGCCGAGCTTGGCGCGCAACCGCCTGATGTGCACGTCCACGGTACGGGCGACGGCGTGTTCGTACCCCCAGACGTTGGCGAGCAGTTGCAGCCGGGTGAAGACCTGGTGCGGGTGCTCGGCCAGGAACAGCAGCAGGTCGAACTCGATGCGGGTGAGCGGGATCTCCCGGTCGCCCTGCCGCACCACCCGGGTGCCGGCGAAGATCCGCAGGGTCTCCGGGTGGTCGTCGGCCGGCGCTGGCTCCCCGACCACAGGCATCGGGCGTGGGGCCGGCAGCGACGACAGCAGGCGCGGCGCGGTCGGCTCGCTCAGCCGGACCGCCCCCTCCCCCGCCTCGACCAACTCGCCGAGCAGGTCGACCAGGCGGGCCAGCCGGGGCGTCAGCGGCCCGGCGGTCAGGTCGAGGGTGATGGTCAGCGAGGGCGTGGAGCGGGGCCGGCCCGGAATCACCCGGTCGGGACGGCCCGGCGGGTGCGGACGCGCGGTGAGGGTGACGAGGGACATGGGAGCCTCCTGTGTGGCGGTGCGTCCGCCACGCCCGGTGGGGCGCGACGGTCAGTGCGGCGTCCGGCCGGCGGTCACCGGCGGCGCGGAGGACGGGGTACGGTGCGACGGCGTCGGGCCCAGGGTCGGCAGTCCGGCGATCCGCCAGGCGACGAAGCCGCCCACCACGTCGGTGGCCCGGTGCAGGCCGATGTCCTGCAACGCGGCGGCGGCCAGCGACGAGGTGTAACCCTCCTGGCAGATCACCAGCACCGGCAGGTCGTAGTCGACCGCCTCGGGCAGCCGGGCCGGGCAGCGCGGGTCGAGCCGCCACTCCAGGACGTTGCGCTCGATCACCAGCGCGCCCGGCACGGTGCCGTGGGCGGCCCGCTGGGCCGCCGGCCGGATGTCGACCATGATCGCCCCGCCCCGGCAGGCCAGGTGCGCCTGTTCGGGGTCGAGCCGGCGCAGTCGGGTGCGGGCCTCGGCGAGGATCTCGTCGATGCCGCGCGAACCCGGTGGTGGGGCCGGACAGCTCTCGGTGAGGGTGGCGTGTTGCGGCATCGTCGCGGTCCTTCCATGGGCGGGCCGACGGGTGGGGGAAACGGGGGCGGGCGGCGTCACCAGGAGACGCCGGCCCGGGCGATCTCGGCGACCCGGAGCCGCCCGTCGACGAGGTGGTACCGGGTCATGTGACGCAGCGCGGGGAGGTAGACGTGCACGCTGACCGCCGGCTGGTCGCCGCGGTTGGTCACCACGTGCACGTGTCGGGGGCCGAACCGGCGACCGGAGCCGGCGGCGAGGCGGTGCGGGCGCAACCGCCCACCGGAGACCGTCTGCTCGGTCAGTTCGCCGGCGACGACGAGGAAGGCCCCCGAGGAACCCCCGTGGTCGTGCAGGTCGGTGCCCTGGCCGGGCAGCCAGCTCAACGCCCAGACCTCGTGGTCGTCGGCCGAGGCGAGCCGGGCGTACCACCGCTCGGTGGGATCGAACCGCAGCGGTACCGCCCAGGTGGTCGGGTCGGCGTACCGGCCGGCGACGGTGAGCAGATCGGTGGCGTGGATGCTGGTCATGGCTTCTCCCGTGTGATGCGTCCCCCCACACTCTAGACTGTAAAGCCTATAGGTTTAGTAGGTAATACCGAATGCTGGGACGCAAAAGGCGGACCGGCTCCCGTCACCGGCGGCGACCGGGGCACGGGCCTCTAGGCTGAGCGGATGACCGAGGAGTTCGACGCCGAGACGCTGGCCTTCGCCCACCGGATGTTCGACCTGGCCCGCGCGGGCGAGGCCACGGAACTCGGCGGCCACGTCGACGCCGGGCTGCCGGTGAACATGACCAACGACAAGGGCGACACGCTGCTCATCCTGGCCGCCTACCACGCCCGTCCTGAGACCGTCGCCGCCCTGCTGGCCCGGGGCGCCGACCACACCCGGGTCAACGACCGGGGGCAGACCGCGCTCGCCGCGGCGGTGTTCCGGCGAAACACCGACGCCGTACGCGCCCTGCTCGACGCCGGAGCCGACCCCGACCACGGGACCCCGTCGGCGGTGGAGACGGCCCGGTTCTTCGACCTGCCCGAGATGCTCACCCTGCTCACCACCCGCCACGTGTGATCGACCCGCCGGGGCCGATGGCGCGCCGTCCCCACGCCGGATGCCGCGGCGTCACCCGCCACCACGGGTCCTTCAGACGGTCCCGTCGGTCGGCTTGACGGCCTCGATCAGGAAGCGTCGGGAGTGGGCCACGAAAGCGCCCTCGGCACGGATGTGCGCGTGCAGCCGTTCGAGCTGCGGGCGGTACCGGTCGACGTCGAAGTCCGGCACGGTCCACACCACCTTGCGCAGGAACCAGACCACCGCGCCGATGTCGTGGAACACCGCCCGCAGGGTGGCCCGTTCCAGCCGTACCACGTGCAGGCCGGCGCTGCGGGCGGCGGCCACCGCCTGGGCGGTGTGCCGGGTGACCGGCGGCGGCAACGGGCCCAGCACCGCCTCGCTCAGCTCCCGCATGGTGCCGGCACCGATCTGCTGGGACAGGTAGCGCCCGCCGGGGCGCAGCACCCGGGCGATCTCCGCCCACGGGGTGTCCACCGGGTGCCGGCTGGTCACCAGGTCGAAGACGGCCGCCCGGAACGGCAGCCGGGACGCGGGAGCGACCTGCACCACCCGGCCGTCGACCCGTCGCAACGTACGCCGGGCGACCGCCACGTTGGGTGGCCACGCCTCGGTGGCGACCAGCAGCGGCGGCGGCTGGGGCAGCTCGGCGAGCACCTCGCCCCCGCCGGTGTCGATGTCCAGCGCGGTCGTGACCGTCGCCATCCGCGCGGCCACCTGACGGGCGTAGCCCCACGGTGGACGCTCCTCCGTGGCCCGCCCGTCCAGCCAGCCGAAGCCCCAGCCGTCGACGGGGGCGGCAGCGGCCTCGGCGATCAGCTCCGCACAGCTCGGCTCGACCATCCGCCCACCCTGCGGCAGGATCGTACGGCCAGCAACCGGATTCGGCTCGGGCGGCGCGACCCGGCGGGGCCGGATCAGGGGGCGGGACGGAGGATCTCCACGGTGGAGCCGGCGGGGACCCCGTCGAGGGTGTCGAAGCCGGTGGGCTCGCGCCGGCCGGACTCGAACTGCCGCATCAGCCGGGCACCCAACCCGACGCCCACCGCACCGACGAGCAGCGCGACCAGCTCGGTCACCAGCAGCACCCCGGTCGCACCGCGCTGCGGGGCGTCCGCCCGGACCAGGCAGGACAGCAGGAAGAGCGCGGCCATGCCGGCATTGACCATGTTGAAGGTGACCATGGTACGACGGTGCGGCCCCGGCCGTACGTCCCACAGGTCGATCATGCCGGCGACGGCGGCGAGCCCGGCGGCCACCAGCGCGGCGATCGCCGTCCAGTAGCCGACCTCACCGAGGAACGCCGGGCCGCCGGCCACGTCGGCGAGGTCGAACACGGTGGCACTGACGAAGAGCCCGAACGGGAACGTCACCAGCATCGGTTGGATGGGATGCCCCTGCACCCTCAGGCGGCTCTCCATCGTTTCCTCCCCAGGATCGGCTCAGCGCACCGGTCCAGGGTGCTACCCGGGGGGCGCTTCGACGAAACGGCCGGGCCGGGATTCGCGGGTCCGGAGAGAAACGACACCGTCGGCCGCCCGGACCACCCCGGCGGACGTTCCGTGTCGGGCCGGTCGCGGCGGGTCAGGACTCGCGGGGGCGGGAGACGGTGGTGACCAACCGTTCGGCCACCTCCCGCAGCGGGATGTCCAGCGAGGACGCCGCGCTGCGCAGCACGTCGAGGGCCTCCGACGCCGGGCAGCCCCGCTGGGTCATGATCACCCCGACGGCCTGGCCGACGACGTTCTCGCCGAGCAGCGCGCCGTCGCGTTCGCTGTCCCGCTCGGCCCGCCGGGCCCGGTCCCGGACGGCGGCCAGCAGCAGTCCCGCGTGCTCGGCGAGCAGCATCGCGGTGAGCTGGTGCCGGGTGCCCAGCGTGCCGGACCGGCCGGCGTACAGGTTGATCGAGCCGATCGCCCGCTCGTCGACGTCCACCGGGGCGGAGATCACCCCGCGCACGCCGAGCCGGCGGGCGCGGTCGGTCCAGGCCGGCCACCGGTCCTCGACGGTCAGGTCCGCCGCGATGATCATTTCGCGGCGGCGGATGGCGTCCATCGCGGGTGACTCCGCGCCGTGCCCCAGGTCGTCCAGCTCGGCCAGCCGGGGGTCCGAGGCGGCCACCCCGGCGGGCTCACCGGCCCGCAGCGCGGTGAAACCGCACCAGAGCACCCCCGGGACGGCGTCCGCGGCGATCCGGACCAGCTCGGTCAGCGCCTCGTCGAAGTCGTCGACCGCGATCAGTCCCGCGGTCAGTTCCCGCAGCAGGGCGGCCGTCTCCAGTACCCCGAGCGTGTCGATGGTCAGCTCCCGCATGTCCAGGTTCACCGGCCCGCGGGCTCCGTCGTACCCCTGCCGCCCGGCACCGGCGTCGTTGCCTGTGTCATCGTGATGATCTCTCTTCCGAGTCGTGGGCCCCGGGCTACTACCCTCGCAAAACAGGATCGAAACCGCGTAAAGGAACCCCTCCGGCGCATCCCGCGTCGGAGGGGTTCCCGGGCCGCTCAGCGGGCGGCGGCGAGCCGACGGCCGACGGAGGCGATCAGCCGGTCCAGTTCCGAACCGAACGGGTTGTCGTGCACCAGGTACGTCCAGGTGGCGCTGGGCCGCACCAGCTTGGCGGCGTCCGGCTCCCAGTCCTCGGCGAACTCGGTCTCCTCGAAGGTCGCCAGGGTGCGCGTCTCGATCTCGGGGATGAGGTTGGTGAACGCCGGCACCGCCGCCCGGTGGAACTCGTCGAGCGGGTCGAGCCGGCCCAGCGCCCGCAGGTGCACGCCCTCACGGACCTCGGACAACTCGGCCAGGTGCTCCGCCCAGAGCCGGTCGGTGTGGTAGAGCGCGATGGAGCGGGCCACCCGGGCCAGCAGGTCCTCGTCCATCTCGCCGGCCTTCTCGGGCATCCGGTCGAGCAGCATCAGCGCGGCCACGTCCGAGGTGAGCAGCCGCTCCCGACGCTCGGCCAGGGCGATCCGCTGCTGCTCGATGACCACGCTGTAGCGCCAGGTGTTGCGGTGGATCTCGTGGTTGACGCCCTCGGCGACCCGCTGGGCGTGCTCCACCGCGTAGTCGACCTGCTCGTCGGTGACGAGACCGTCGGCGTTCATCCGGGGCGAGGCCGGGACGGTGTCGCCGGCGTGCCGCACGACCAGGTCGTCCTCCAGGCTGACGAAGAAGACCGAACCACCCGGGTCGCCCTGCCGGCCGGCCCGGCCACGCAGCTGGTCGTCGACGCGGCGGCTGTCGTGCCGGCCGCTGCCGATCACGTAGAGGCCGCCGAGTTCGGCCACCCGCTCCTGGTCGACCTGCTCGCTGCCGCCGAGCCGGATGTCCACGCCCCGGCCGGCCATCTGGGTGGAGACGGTCACCGCGCCGTACGCGCCGGCCTCAGCGATGATCGCCGCCTCCTCGTCGTCGTTCTTGGCGTTGAGCACCACGCACGGCACCCCGGCGGCCTGCAGGCCGGCGGCGAGCCCCTCGGACTCCCGCACGTCGAGGGTGCCGACCAGCACCGGACGGCCCGCCTCGTGGCAGCGCCGGATCTCGTCGATCAGCGCCTCCTCCTTCTCGGCCCGGGTCGCGTAGATCCGGTCCGGCTCGTCCTCGCGGACGCAGGGGGTGTTCGGCGGGATGACCGCCACCTCGAGGCCGAAGAACTCGCGGAGCTGGTCGCCGACCAGCACCGCGGTCGCCGTCATGCCGCACAGCTTGGGGTAGAGCGCGATGTACGCCTGCACGGCGATGGTGCCCAGCACCTCGCCCTCGGCCGTGGCGTCCAGCCCCTCCTTCGCCTCCACGGCGGCCTGGAGGCCGTCGGGCCAGCGGCGGCGCTGGGCGACCCGGCCGCGCATCTCGTCGATCAGCTCCACCGAGCCGTCGCGGACGATGTAGTCGACGTCGCGGTGCAGCAGGGCGTGCGCGTGCAGCGCCACGTTCACCGCGGAGAGCTGGCCGACGTGCTCGGTGTCGTACAGGTCGATGTCGCCGAGCTTGGCCTCGACGGCGGCCAGGCCCTCGGTGGTGAAGGCGACGCTGCGCCCGTCCTCGGCGACCGTGTAGTGCCGGCCCTTGCGCAGGCCGCGCACGAGCGCGGCGGCGGCGTGCACCGGGTCCTGCTCGCCGGTGGTCGAGCCGGCCAGCACCATCGGCACCCGGGCCTCGTCGATCAGGATCGAGTCGGCCTCGTCGACGATGGCGGTGGCCAGCGGCGGCTGGACCCGGTCGGCGATGTCGGTGACGAGCTGGTCGCGCAGGAAGTCGAAGCCGGCCTCGCTGACCGAGACGTAGGTGACGTCGCAGCCGTACGCGGCCCGCCGCTCGGCCGGGGTGGAGGCCTCGTTGACCCAGCCCACGGTCAGCCCGAGCAGCCGGTAGACAGGCGTCATCCACTCGGCGTCCCGGCGGGCCAGGTAGTCGTTGACGGTGAGCACGTGCACCGGCCCGTTGCCCAGCCGGACGTGCCCGTAGGCGGCGATGGTGGCGGTGAGCGTCTTGCCCTCACCGGTGGCCATCTCGGCGACCTTGCCGGACAGCAACGCCATCGCGCCGAGCAGCTGCACGTCGTACGGCCGCTGGTCGAGGCCCCGGCGGGCGGCCTCGCGGCCGACGGCGCAGATGTCCACGTACTCCGTGGCGACGCCGGCGGCCTCGGTCAGCGCGTCGTCGTCGAGCGCCGACAGCTCTTCCTCACGCGCGGCGACCCGCGGCAGCAGCTTCTCCAGCGGAGCCAGGTCGACCGTCGTCCCCGGGCGCTGGAGGAACCGGCGGAACCTGCTCTTCAACCGTTGCGACACACCCATGAGCGGCAACGGTACGCGAATCCGGCCGGAAACGGCTGCCCGGTCTGTCCGACACGGCCCCGGTGTCCGGTGGCCGGCCCGTCCGGGCAGGTCAACGGGGGTGTCGGCGAGCGTCGCCCGGAGGGCGGCGGGCAGGCGGCCGACCGGAGCGCGGGCTGACCGACGTCGATGACGGGCGGGACCGCTTCCCCGGGGCCCCGGGCCCGCCCCGCCCGGCGGCGACCCGCCGGAAGGGGGCGGCCGGTCCCGCCGGCTCAGGGGGTGAGGACGACCTGGAGTTCGTGGCGGCGGCGTTCGGCCAGGTCGGTGAGGAGCGCCGGGGCGTCCGCGAACGGGACCACGGCCGAGACCAGGTGCGCGCGGACCAGGTCGCCGTGGCGGCGCAGCAGGTCGATCGTCTCGGCGGAGAGGCGTTCCCGGTCCCAGGTCGGGGCGAGGCCGCGCGGCACCCGGCCGATCTGGGCGCAACGCAGCGACAGCCCGTTGTGGTGGAACTCCTCGCCGAGCCGGACGGCGTCCGCGCCACCGGGGTAGAAGGCCAGGTCGACCACCGTGCCCTGGGGGCGCAGCAGGCGCAGCGCCAGGTGCAGCGCGTGGTCCTGGCCCCGGCACTGGAACACCACGTCGGCGCCGCGGTCCCCGGCGCTGTGGTTCCACCGGGTCTTGAGCACCACCGCCGGGTCGTCGGCGGTCGGGTCCAGCGTCTCCAGCCCGAGGGCCTCGGCGACCTGCCGACGCTGCGGTGTCGGGTCGACCACCACCACCGAGGCGGCGTCGTGCCGACGGGCGAACAGGGCGGTGAGCAGGGCGACCACGCCGCCGCCGACGACCGCCACCCGTCGCCCGCGCACCCCGTCGCCGAGGGTGCGCACGTCGGCGCCGTACAGGTCGGCGGCGGCGTGCAGCAGCCCGTTGGCGCAGATCGGGCCCATGTGCGCCACGTAGACGCCGAGCAGCGGGTCGAGGTCGTCGGGCAGCGGCACGAACCGTTCGGCGAGCGGGTCGGCGACGTACCCGGTGCGGTGGCCGTACGTCATCGCGCCGACGGTGCCGACGGCGATCGCCGGGGTGCGGCTCTGCACCACCTCGGCGACCTGCATGTAGCCGAGCCGGGTCACCGGGTACGGGGTGCCGGCGGCACCCGGCCGGAACAGGCCGAGGTCGGGGTCGAGGGTGACGGTGAGGTGGGGGTTGGTGCCCTTGACGAAGCTCAGCTCCGTCCCGGCGGAGATCCCGCTGTAGCGGGTCCGCACCCGGATCGTGCCCTCCCGCAGCTCACCGGCCTCCTGCTCGGCCAGCACGACGCGCCCCGGGCCGTCGACCACGACCACCGTGTCACGCATCGACTGTCGCCCCCGTCGGCGCGCCGGGCCGGCCGTCGGCCGTCGGCGCGAGCGCGGCCGGGCCGGTGGGCAGGCTGACGCCGCGTCCGGTCCGGGCGCTCTGGGCGAGCGCCACCGCCAGTCGTTGGGTGCGCAGCGCCTCCGCGTACGGCACCCGGATGTCGTCGCCGACCCCGGTGACCGCGTCGACGAAGGCCCGGTCGACGGCGACCCGGGCGGCGTCGGGGTCGGCCGGGAGGTGGCGTTCCCCGTCGGCGTCCCGGACGGTCAGGCCGTCCTCGGCCAGCGACAGGGCCAGCCCGTCGGCGAGGATCTCCAGCCCGGCGCGGTGCTTCCAGCCGAGCACGCAGGCGGCGGCGAGGGTGCCCACCGCGCCGGAGGCGAAGCGCAGCGTGGCGGCGGTCACCGAGTCGATGTCGGCGTCGTCGACCGGGGGTGGGTTGCCGTCGCCGTAGGCGGTCACCTCGACGGCCTCGCCGACCAGCACCCGGGTCAGGTCCAGCACGTGGGCGGCCTGCTCGACGACCGGGCCGCCGGAGCGGTCCCGCACCGCCCACCAGGCCACCGGGGGCACCCGGTCCAGCCAGGCCCCGTTGACCATCCGCACCGGACGGTCGGCCAGCAGTTCCCGGGCCTGCGCCACCACGTGCAGGTAGCGCCAGTGGTGCCCGACGGCGGTGAGCAGTCGCCGCTGCTCGACCAGGGCGGCGATCCGTTCGGCGGTGTCCAGGTCGACCGCGACCGGCTTCTCCACGAACATCGGCACCCCGGCGGCGACGACGGCCTCCTCCACCGGCCCGTGGGCGAACGGCGGCACGCAGACGTAGACCGCGTCGGGGCCGGTGGCCAGCAGGTCGTCGACGTCGGCGAAGGCCCGGGTCGAGTGCGTGTCGGCCAGCCGGGCGGCGGCGGACCGGGTCACGTCGGTGACCCCGACCAGTTCGACGTCGGCGAAACTCTCCAGCACGCGGGCGTGACGTTGCGCCACCCCACCGGCCCCGACCAGCCCCACCCGGCACGTACGCATACCCTCTGCCCTCTCGACGCGGTCACCACCACCGCGCACAGCACTGCCCCGGCGCGGCGGGGCGAAACCCCGGCGTGCCCCGCAACACAGCGTTCATCTGCCGGGAACCGGCAGGTGGAGCCGCCGTGATCAAGCTGTTAGGCAATATCCAGTTAACGAATGTGCAGAGATGGGAAAACCAAGTCTGCGTTTTCCGCCCATGGATCTGGGGGTTTGCCAGTGCGGGACACAGAACCGATCGTCTCCCCTGTCGTGGAGGCATGGGCCACCTACCGGACGACGTCGGCGCAGGACTGGCCCACGCGACGGCTGATCAGGGCCAAGGGGGAGAACCGGGTCAGCGTGGTGCTGCCCGCCCGCAACGAGGAAGCCACCGTCGGGGCGATCGTCTCGACGATCCGGGAACACCTGATGGACCGGGTCCCCCTGGTCGACGAGTTGATCGTGGTCGACTCGCGGTCGACCGACCGGACCGCGCAGGTGGCCCGGGCCGCCGGCGCGGAGGTGGTCGGCCAGGACGAGATGACCCGGGGCCTGCCCCGGCTGACCGGCAAGGGCGACGCGCTCTGGGCCGGCCTGGCCGCCGCCGAGGGCGACGTCGTCGCGTTCGTCGACGCCGACCTGCGGGAGTTCCGGCCGCACTTCGTGACCGGGCTGATCGGCCCGCTGCTGGTCGACCCGTCGGTGGAGTTCGTGAAGGGCTTCTACCACCGCCCGCTGGTCGGCACGACCAGCGTGGAGACCGACGGCGGCGGGCGGGTGACGGAGCTGATGGCCCGGCCACTGCTGAACCTGTTCTGGCCGGAGCTGGCCGGTTTCGTGCAGCCCCTCGCGGGCGAGTACGCCGGCCGGCGCGAGGTGCTGGAGCGGGTGCCGTTCGTCACCGGTTACGGGGTCGAGACGGCCATGCTGATCGACCTGCTGGAACTGGTCGGCCTGGACGCGCTGGCCCAGGTCGACCTGGGCGAGCGCAAACACCGGCACCAGGACACCGCGGCCCTGGGCCGGATGTCCGCGCAGATCATGCACACCGCCTGGGCACGGTTGCAGCGGCGCGGCTGGGCCGCCCCGGGCACCAGTCCGGGCGCCCTGCTCACCCAGTTCCGTCGGGGCGGCTCGGAGGCGCTGCCGAATCTCGACCGGGAGGTCGTGGTCAACGACGTCTCGGTGCAGGAACGCCCGCCGCTGGCCGAGCTGCGGCCCCGGCTGCCGCGTCGGCGGGTCGCCGCGTGACGAGACGCCGCCCCGGCGGCTGCGCCACCCGACGCGCGGGGTCGAGACCCGCCCGGGACCCGGTCCGTCCCGAGAGGAAGTCCCGATCATGAGTCTCACCGTGCTGATGAACGCCGGCCCGTGGCTGTCCGTGCCGCCACCCGGCTACGGCGGCATCGAGAACGTCGTCGCCACCCTGGTGCCGGAGCTGCGCCGGCTCGGGGTGAAGGTGGTGCTCGCCTCCGTGGGGTCGAGCACCCTGCCGGTGGACGAGAAGTTCTCGGTCTACGCCGACGGGCAGTTCGCGGCGCTGCAACGGCCGTACAACCAGGTGTGCGGGGTGTCCCAGGCGCACCTGGCCGGGGTGGTCCGGCTGCTGCACGGCCGCGACGACGTCGACCTGGTGCACGACCACGTGGAGGCGGTCGGGCTGGCCACCCTGGCGGCGATGGGGCCGGACGCCCCACCGGTGCTGCACACCCTGCACTGGGACCTGGCCAAGCATCCCGAGCTGTACGGCACCCTCGACGGCGGGGCGCGGGTACGGGTCAACGGCGTCTCCGCCGCCCAGTTGGCCCGCGCGCCCCGGGCGCTACGGGAGCACGCCGTCGGGCACGTGCACCTGGCCACCCCGCTGGCGGTGCACGCCGACCGGGCACCCCGGCCGGTGAAGGGCGACCACACGGTCATCCTCGGTCGGATCAACCCGGGCAAGGGGCAGGACGTCGGCGCCCGGCTGGCCCGGCATACCGGGGTGCCGCTGGTGCTCGCCGGCCCGGTCGGGCCCTACCACCGGCCGGCGGACCTGGCGGCGGCGGGCGACGAGGCCCGGCAGAACCCGGACGTGCGGTTCTTCTACGACCAGGTGGCCCCGCACGTCGACGGGGACCTGGTCCGTTGGGTCGGCACGGTGGCCGGTCGGGAACGCGACGACCTGCTGGCCGGGGCGCGGGCGGCGCTGTTCCCGCTGCGCTGGGAGGAGCCCGGCGGGACGGCCGTGGTGGAGTCGTTGGCGCTGGGCACGCCGGTGGTGGCGACCACCCGGGGCTGCCTGCCCGAGCTGGTCGCGCACGGGCGTACCGGGCTGCTCACCGACGACGAGGACGAGCTGGGTGAACTGCTGCTGGCGGCGCGGCGGCTCGACCCGGAGGAGTGCCGCCGGGAGGCCGCCGAGCGGTTCACCCCGGCGGTGATGGCGCAGCGCTACGTCACCCTCTACGAGACGGTCCGCGCCGCCGCCAGGGTGCCCGAGCTGCGGGCCGCCTGAGTCGGCCGGGCCCGGGGACGGCCCGCACCGGGACCGTGGGCGGTGCCGCCCGCGGTCCCGGTTTCGTCCCGCCGGGCCCCGGGTACCTGGCGGTTCTCCCCAGCACCGCGAACGGAATCGAGGGGCCGATGGTCAGCCGGATCACCTGCGAGGTCAGCGACGAGTCACCGGTGACCGTCGTACGCCTCGCCGGCGCGCTCGACCTGGGCACCATGCGCGCCGTGCACACCGTGTTGGACCGCTGCCTGACCACGCTGCCGGACGCGCTGGTGGTCGACCTGGGCCAGGTGACCGTCGCCGACCGGCTGGCGCTGTCGGTGTTCGCCGCCACCGCCCGGCAGGCCGCCGACTGGCCGGCCGTGCCGATGGTGCTCTGCTCTCCCCCGCCGGACGCCGCGGCCTGGTTGGCCACCTCCACCACCTGCCGGGTGGTGGAGGTGCGGCAGGACTGCGCGGAGGCCACCCGGTGGGCCGGGGCGACCGCCGCGCCCCGGTTGCGGGCCCGGTTGGAGCCGGTGGCGGGGGCCTGCCGGCGGGCCCGTGAGCTGGTCGGCGACGCGTGTTCCCGGTGGAACGTGCCGCACCTGGTGGAGCCGGCGTCGCTGGTGCTCAGCGAACTGGTCGGCAACGTGGTCCGGCACGCCCACACCCCGATGCGGATCACGTTGACCCTGCACCAGCCGTACCTGCGGGTGGCCGTGGCCGACGGCAGCCGGACGGCGGCCCGCGCGGCCAGCCCGGACCTGTCCGCCGAGGGCGGCCGGGGGCTGCTGCTGATCCGGGAGATGGCGCAGCGCTGGGGCAGTTCGCCGCTGGTCGACGGCAAGGTGGTGTGGGCGCTGCTGCCGGCGAATTGACCGAAATTCCCCCTGTCGCCTGGTTACATGGGCGGAGGGCGGGTAGTCGCGCCCGTCCTTTCTGTCGTCACGACGGGGTGAGAGAGCCATGCCCAGACGGGTAACCACGGAGCCCGCACGAGACCGGGGGCCGGCCATCCTCGCCCCGGCCCGGTTCGGCGGCTTTCCCGGGCCGGTCCGCCCGGCGCTGCCCGGCAACAAGCTGCTGCGGCTGCTCGGCACCACCGACGCCAAGCAGATCGGCCTGCTCTACCTGGCCACGTCGTTCGTGTTCTTCCTGATCGGCGGGGTGCTGGCCCTGCTCATCCGGGCCGAGCTGGCCCGGCCGGGAATGCAGTTCCTCTCCCCCGAGCAGTACAACCAGGCGTTCACCATGCACGGCACGATCATGCTGCTGCTCTTCGCCACCCCGCTGGTGTTCGCCTTCGGCAACTACATCGTCCCGTTGCAGATCGGCGCCCCAGACGTGGCGTTCCCCCGGCTCAACGCGTTCGCGTACTGGCTGTACCTGTTCGGCGGGACCATGGTCGTCGGCGGCTACCTCACCCCCGGCGGCGCGGCCGACTTCGGCTGGACGGCGTACAACCCGCTCAGCGACGCGACGCACTCCCCAGGCATCGGGGCGAACCTGTGGGTGGTCGGGCTGGTCGTCTCCGGGCTGGGCACCATCCTCGGCGCGGTCAACCTGATCACCACCACGCTGACCCTGCGCGCGCCCGGCATGACCATGTTCCGGATGCCGATCTTCACGTGGAACATGCTGCTCACCGCCGTCCTGGTGATCCTGGTCTTCCCGCTGCTGGCCGCCGCGCTGCTGGCGCTGGGCGCGGACCGGCTGCTCGACGCCCACGTCTACGACGCGGGCACCGGCGGGCCGATGCTGTGGCAGCACCTGTTCTGGTTCTTCGGCCATCCCGAGGTCTACATCGTGGCGCTGCCGTTCTTCGGCATCATCACCGAGATCATCCCGGTGTTCAGCCGCAAGCCGATCTTCGGCTACACCGGGCTGGTGCTGGCCACGGTCGCGATCACCGTGCTGTCGATGACCGTGTGGGCGCACCACATGTTCGCCACCGGCCAGGTGCTGCTGCCGTTCTTCAGCTTCCTCAGCTACCTGATCGCGGTGCCCACCGGGGTGAAGTTCTTCAACTGGATCGGCACCATGTGGAAGGGACAGCTCACCTTCGAGACGCCGATGCTGTTCGCCATCGGGTTCCTGGTGACCTTCCTGCTCGGCGGTCTCACCGGGGTGCTGCTGGCCAGTCCGCCGGTGGACTTCCACGTGACCGACTCGTACTTCGTGGTGGCGCACTTCCACTACGTGCTGTTCGGCACGATCGTGTTCGCCGCGTTCGGCGGGGTCTACTTCTGGTTCCCCAAGATGACCGGCCGGCTGCTCGACGAACGCCTCGGCAAGCTGCACTTCTGGACCATGTTCGTCGGCTTCCACGCCACCTTCCTGGTCCAGCACTGGCTGGGCGACGAGGGGATGCCCCGGCGGTACGCCGACTACCAGCCCGAGGACGGCTTCACCACGCTCAACATGATCTCCACCGTCGGCTCGTTCGTGCTCGGCGCGTCCACCCTGTTCTTCCTCTACAACGTGTGGAAGTCCTGGCGGTACGGCGCGCTGGTGACCGTCGACGACCCGTGGGGGTTCGGCAACTCCCTGGAATGGGCCACCACCTGCCCGCCGCCGCTGCGCAACTTCGACCGGATGCCCCGAATCCGTTCCGAACGCCCCGCCTTCGACGCCAAGTACGGCCCGCTCGTCGCCGACCTCGGCCGGGACCTGCCGCAACGCACCACCCGGCCGCCGCAGGAGCTG
Source organism: Micromonospora wenchangensis (assembly GCF_002210435.1). Lineage (GTDB taxonomy): Bacteria > Actinomycetota > Actinomycetes > Mycobacteriales > Micromonosporaceae > Micromonospora > Micromonospora wenchangensis. The sequence continues at coordinate 3,073 of NZ_MZMV01000092.1, read as the reverse complement.
CACGACGAGCTGCGCCACGAGCGGCACGTCCCCGAGTCGCCGGCGGCCGAGGGCGCGCACGGCGCGCGGGAGGCGGTGGAGTACCAGCCCGCCCCGCAGTCCGGCGCCCGCCCGGTGGTGGTGCCCGAACCGGAGCAGGTCCGCCGCCCCGGCTTCGCGCACTCCGACGCCCCGGAGGACGACGGTCCCGGCGGCGGGAACCCCGACACCCCCGAACGGTGGCGGCACCCGCACGGCACGGACGACGACGACCCCGGAATGCGCTGATCCGCGACGGCCCTCGGGCCGGCACCCCGTGCGGGGTGCCGGCCCGAGGTTCGTCCTTCCGCAGGCGGGAGGCGGGGTCAGGCGTCCACGGTGGCGGGCAGGCCGGCGGCCGCCAGCGACCGGCGTACCGCCGGCTGGACCCGGGTCAGCCGCAGCGGCACCCCGGTACGGAGGGCGGCGTCCCGCCCGGCCACCAGCGCGGCGATGCCACCGGCGTCCACCCCGCCCGCGCCGTCCAGGTCGACCACCAGCTCGCGGGGCTGCCCGGCGACCGCCTCCAGCATCATCCGGCGCAACTGGTCCGCGCCGTCGCGGTCGATCTCGCCCCCGACCTCGACGACCGTCCGTTCCGCGGTGCGTTTCACCGCGATCCGGTTCCGGCCGGTGTCCGCCTCGGCGGTGCCGTTGCACCACGGCGGCGGGGTGTCGGCGAGCATCGCCTGACGCAGCCAGGTCAACGCCCGCGACAGCAGCCGGGACACGTGCATCTGCGAGATGCCGAACCGGGCGGCGATCTCCGCCTGGGTCTGGTTGCCGTAGAAGCGCATCGCCAGGATGCGCCGCTCCCGCCAGGGCAGCCGGTGCAGCAGCCCGCTGACCGTCACCCGGTCGTCCACCGACTCCAACGCGTTGTCCGACTCGCCGACCAGGTCACCGAACTCGGCGGAACTCTCCCCGCCCACCGGCGCGTTGAGCGAGGCGGGGCTGTAGCCGGCCGCCGACTCCAGGGCGGCGAGGATCTCCTCCTCGGGTGTCTCCAGCCGGGCCGCCAGCTCGGCCACGCTCGGCGCGCGGGACAGCTCACTGGTCAACGCCGAGGTGGCCTGCCCGACCTCCAGGATCAGGTCCCGCAGCCGGCGGGGCACGTGCACCCCCCAGGTGCGGTCCCGGAAGTGCCGCTTGATCTCCCCGACGATGGTGATCGCCGCGTACGCGGTGAACGATCCCCGCTCGGGGTCGTACCGGTCGACGGCGTTGACCAGGCCGAGCCGGGCCACCTGCTCCAGGTCCTCCAACGGTTCACCCCGCCCCCGGTAGCGGCGGGCCAGCCGGCCGGCGAACGGCAGGGCGAACCGGACCAGGTCCTCGCGGGCCTCCCCCCGGTGCTCCGGTGGCAGGCCGGCGATCCGCGCGGCGTACGCCAGCGCGGCGGCGTCCAGGTCCTCTAGGCCCCGGTCGCTCGGAGGTGGTGTGGTCGTGGTGGTCTGGCCGAACATCCGCGCCTCCCTCAGGAAGGTCCCCCGCCCGGATCGGGCCGGTCGGGCGCGTGGTGGCACCACGCACCGGGTCGGAAGTGGGGTTCAACGTGCCGCGCCGGGATCACCGGACGCGGGCGGGCGACGACCGGCCGCCACCCGACGTGATCGGACCGTCGCGGCGGGCGGTCTTCCCGCTCCCCAGGTACTCAATCACGCGCCCCCGGGTTCGCGAGGATGTTTCGGTGTGCCGGGTCCGGACGGGCGGCGCGGACACCCCCGGCGTCCCCTTTCCGGGCTACCGGCCGGCCGTCCCCGCCCGCCCGCACCGTGGGATCGGGCCGGTCAGGACACGGCGAGCCCCAGCGGCGCGCCCGCCTCGCGGAGCCCGGCCAGCGCCTCACCGACGCTCAGCGGCGGCGGCGTCGGCAGGTCGTACGGCTGCCCGCGCAGCACCTCGGTGGCCCGCCGGGTGGCCACCGGGGCCACCGGGTAGCCCCGGGCGGCGGTCCGGTCCAGGGCCCGCCGGCGACGACCGAAGCCCGCCACCGCCAGCCACTGCGGCAGCCCCGCCACCGCCGGTGACCGCAGTCCCGGCGACTCGGGCAGCACGTCCACCGAACTGAACGGCTCGCTGCCGGCGAGCCACCACTCCACCTCCTCGACGCTGCGCCGGGTCGCGTTCTCGCACCAGTACGGCACCAGCCCCGCCCGCACCACCTGCCACGGATCGAACACCCGGCCGCACTCCACCACCAGCCGGTCGCCCGTCTTGCCGGCCCGGCGCAGCCACCTGCGGTACAGGTCGGCGGTGGCCGCGCTGAGCGCCCCCGGGTGCGGCACCCGCACCTGACGCACCTCGTGGCCCCGACCGCCGGCCCAGTGCCCCAGCGCCCGGACGAACCCCGGTTCCACCCCGTGTTCGGCGGACTCCCCGGCAGCGGTCACCGTCGGCGGCTCCCAGCCGTCGCCGGTCGCCCCGGCGGCCCGCAGCACCTGACGCAGGGCGGGCGAGTCCGGGTGGAAGTCCACCGGCCGCAGGCCGCTGGCCGGGCAGCCGAGCTGGAAGCTGTGCCCGTGCCCGGAGTCCGACACCGGCCACCGGCGGCCGTCGTCGACCAGCAGCAGCGCCGCCCGGTGGGCCAGCCGGTCGGCCAGGAACCGGGCGTACGCCACCGGCAGCGCCCGGAAGCGGCCCACCAGGTTGATCGCCGTACCGGCCAGCGCGCCCCGGCTCGCCGGGCAGTGCACCTGACGGACGTGCAGCCCGGGGTTGCCGGCGAGGATCCGGGCGGCGAACGCGGCCCCCTGGTCGAGCGCGGCGGCGGGACGGTCCACCGCGCCGTGCGTCCAGTGGGCGGTCATCTCGAAGCCGGTGGGCAGCCAGGGCACCCCGAGCGCCACGGCCAGGTGCACGGCGGCGGCGTGCGGCGAGCCCAGCACCACCGCCGGGTAGCGCTCCCGGGGGTACTGGTCGACGATCCAGCCGGCCACCCGTTCCCCGTCCACCTCGGCGGCCTGGGCGGCGGTCAGCGCCACCCGGCCGGCGTTGCGCGCCACGGTGAACGGCGACGGCGACGTCGCATGCCCCAGGTCGGCGCAGTCCACCC
>NZ_MZMV01000091.1 GCF_002210435.1 Micromonospora wenchangensis | reverse complement strand
GCCGCCCCGTACGCGGGGGCACCGGCGGCGACCCCGTTCGCCCCGGCCGCCGCCGCGTCGTTCGCCCCGGCCGCCCCGCCGGCCGCGTACGCCGCCCCCGCCGCGCAGCCGTACACCGCGCCGGCCACCTCGTACGCCCCGCCGGCCCCGTCGACGCCGGTGGTGGCCCGCCCGGACCGGCCGGCCGACTCGCCGATCTTCCGGGAGATGGAGGCGGTGTGGTTCCGGTCCCACGGGGACGACGCCACCGCGATCTTCACCCGGCCCCGGTTCGACGAGGAACCACCGGCCGCCCCGGCCCGCCCGAACGGTGCGACCCCGCCGTCGCGCCCGCCGCTGCCCACCCGGGTGCCGACCGCACCGACCGCCGCCGGCACGCCGACCGTGACGCCCGCCGCCCCGGTCACCCCGGAAGCGCCGGCCGCCACCGGTCCCGTACCGCCCGCCGCCACCGGCCCGGTGCCGCCCGCCGCCACCGCGTCGCCGGCATACGGCACACCTCCGCCGGCCGCTCCCGAGGCACCGGCGACCCCGGCGGCCACCGACGCCGACGCGTGGCGGACGGCCGCCGACGAGGGCTGGACCAGGGCCAGCCAGGCGGCCGAACCGGCCAACGCCGGCACCACCCGGTCCGGCCTGCCCAAGCGGGTGCCCCAGGCGCAGCTCGTGCCCGGCGGGATCGAGCCGAAGAGCGGCCGGGACCGCAGCCGCCGTACCCCCGACGAAGTACGCGGCCTGCTCTCGGCCTACCACCGCGGTGTCCAGCGCGGTCGCACGGCGGGCGCGGACCTCAACAGCACCTCGACCAAGGAGACGAACCGATGAACAGGCCAGCTGCCATGCAGGACATGGGTTGGCTGCTCACCAATTTCGCCGACAGCGTGGCGGGTATCGCCCACGTGGTGGCGGTGTCCGCGGACGGGCTGCTGCTCGCCTCCTCGCGGGACCTGCCCGCCGACCGGGCCGACCAGCTCGCGGCGATCACCTCCGGCGTGGTGAGTCTGACCGAGGGTGCCGCCCGGATGTTCAGCGCTGGCGGGGTGCTGCAGACAGTGATCGAGATGGACAGCGGCTACCTGTTCCTGATGTCGATCAGCGACGGCTCGTCGATGGCGGTGCTCGCCGCCCGCAGCTGTGACGTGGGTCAGGTCGGCTACGAGATGGCGCTGCTGGTCGAGCGGGTGGGCGCGGCACTGGTGCCGCTGCCCCGGGACGCCGTGCGCTCGTAGCCACGGCGGTGGGTGGGCCGGACGCGACCGCGTCCGGCCCGAGTGACGAAGCATCCGGGCCCGGACCCGGGCGGGAGGAGGTGATCGAGGGATGGACCCCAGGCGGGACCCACGTGGAGCGCTGGTACGTCCGTACGCGGTCACCCGGGGCCGCACCGAACCGAGCCGGGACATCGCGCTGGAGGCGGTGCTCAGCTCCAATGCGACCCAGGTGGCCGAGTCCCGCTTCGCCGGACACGACAAGTACCGAATCGCCACCGTCTGCGAGGGACGGGCGCAGTCGCTGGCGGAGATCGCCGCGTACACCCGGATGCCGCTGGGCGTCGCCCGGGTGCTGATCGCCGACCTGGTCGCCGACGGTCTGCTCACGCTACACACTGCCGCTCCCGCCGAGGGGTTCGAGGAGCGAATGGAAATCCTTGGAAGGGTGCTAAGTGGACTTCGCAGGCTATGACCCCGCCGGGTCGCGCCAGAGCCGGGGAATCGTCTCCGCGAAGATCGTGGTCGCGGGTGGCTTCGGCGTGGGCAAGACGACCCTGGTCGGGGCGATCTCCGAGATCACGCCGCTGACCACCGAGGCGCTGATGACCGCCGCCGGTGTCGGCATCGACGACCCGTCGAAGGTGCCCGGCAAGGAGACCACCACGGTCGCCATGGACTTCGGCCGGATCACCATGGCGCAGGACCTGATCCTGTACCTGTTCGGCACGCCGGGCCAGACCCGGTTCTGGTTCATGTGGGACGAGATCATCCGGGGTGCGGTGGGTGCCGCCGTCCTGGTGGACACCCGCCGGATCACCGACGCCTTCGCCCCGCTGGACTACTTCGAGAACCGCAAACTGCCGTACGTGGTGGCGCTGAACCGGTTCGACGGCTCGGACCTGTACGAGCCGGAGGAGGTCCGGGAGGCGTTGGCCATCTCGGCGGACGTGCCGCTGGTGATGTGCGACGCCCGGGACCGCGAATCGGTCAAGCAGGTGCTGGTGACGGTGGTGGAGCACGCCATGATCCGGCTCCAGGCCGAGCACGGCCGGGGTTTCCCCACCCCGGTGGGCTGAACCCGGGCGGGCCCGCCCCGCCGCGTGACGGTGGGGCGGGCCGTCCGGGTCACTCCACCCGGAGCCGGTAGCCGCGCTTGACCACGGTCTGCACCACCCGGGGTGCGCGCAGCCCCACCCGCAGCCGGGCCACCGCCATCTCCACCGCGTGCTCGTCGGCCCCCCGGGGCAGCGTGCGCAGCAGTTCGGTCCGGGACAGCACCCGGCCGGGCCGGGTGGCCAGCGCCCGCAGCACGGCCATCGGTGCGGGGGCCAGCGGGCGCAGTTCCCCGTCGATGACGGCGGCGTGCCCGCGCAGGGTCAGCAGGTGCCCGGCCGCCTTCACGGTGACGGTACGGCGGGGTAGTTCGTCCACGATCGTGCGGACCAGCGCGCCGAGCCGGGCGCGGCTCGGCGCACTGACCGGCACCCCCCGCCGGACCAAGGGCTCGGCGGTCACCGCGCCGACGCAGCTGACCAGCACGTCCCCGCGCAACGCGGCCAGCACCGTCTCGGTCCGGTCACCGGCGGCCCGCAGCAGCGCCTCCGCCGCCGGGGCGGAGGTGAAGGTGACGGCGTCGACCAGCCGGCCGGCGACCAGGTCGATCAGCCGGTGCAGCGGGGCCGGGTCGGTCGGCGGTGCCCACCGGTAGACGGGCACCTCGATCACGGTGGCGCCGGCGGCCTCCAGCGCCTCGGTGCACTCCGGTTGCCGGTCGCCGTGCAGTTGCATGGCGATCACCTGCCCGGCCACCCCGCGCCGGCACAGGTGCTCCACCACCTCCTCGCAGCTCTCCGAGGCCGGCGACCACTGGTCGTGCAGGCCGGCGGCGCGGATCGCACCCCGTGCCTTGGGGCCCCGGGCCACCACGTAGGCCCGGGACAGCACGCTCTTCAACGGCTCGGCCAACCCCCAGCCCTCGGCCGCTTCCAGCCAGCCGCGCATGCCGATGCCGGTGTTGGCCATCAGCACGTCCGGTGGCCGGTCCAGGCAGGCCCGGGTGGCGTCCCGCAGGTCGGTGTCGTCGGCCAGCGGCACGATCCGCAGGGCCGGGGCGAGCACCACCCGGGCACCGCGCCGTTCCAGCAACGCGGCCAGTTCGTCGCGTCGCCGGTCGGCGGTCACCCCGATGGTGAAGCCGGCCAGTTCGTCCCGCATCACTCCTCCTGTCGCAGCCGCACCTCGACCAGGCCGTCCCGGCAGCGGACGTCGTACCGGGGCAGGGTCACCCCGGGCAGGTCCAGGCAGAGCCCGGTTCGCAGGTCGTACACCTGCTTGTGCAGGGGGGAGGCGACGGTGGGCACCCCGCCCCGGCTGCCGACGATGCCCCGCGACATCACGTACGCGCCGCTGAGCGGGTCGAGGTTGTCCACCGCGAACAGTTCGTCGTCGATCCGGAAGATCGCCACCTGGACGCCGTCGACGAGGGCGGCGACGCCCCGTTCGGCCTCCAGCCGGTCCAGCGGGCAGACCGGGGTCCAGTCGACGGTGACGGTGCCGCTCATCGCCGCACCTCCGGCAGGCCCAGGGCGACCGGCTGGCGACGTCGGGCGGGTGCCCCGTCGGGTGGTGCGTTCCCGCCGGGCGGGGCGGTGCCGGCCCGGGTGTCGCGGGTCGGCACCGGCTGGCCGCGTTCCACCGCGAAGGTGATCGACGGGTCCGGCACGTCGGGGGCGTTGACGAACGAGGTGAACCGGCGCAGCCGGTCGGGGTCGTCGAGCACGTCCCGCCACTCGTCGGAGTAGGAGGTGACGTGCCGGGCCATCGCCGCGTCGAGTTCGGCGCAGAGCCCGAGCGAGTCGTCGACGATCACCGAGCGCAGGTGTTCCAGCCCGCCGTCCATCGCCTCGATCCAGGCGGAGGTGCGTTGCAGCCGGTCGGCGGTGCGGACGTAGAACATCAGGAACCTGTCGATCAGCGTGATCAGTTCCTCGGTGGTCAGGTCGGTGGCGAACAGGTCGGCGTGCCGGGGCCGGAAGCCGCCGTTGCCGCCGAGGTAGAGGTTCCAGCCGGTGTCGGTGGCGATGATGCCGAAGTCCTTGCTGCGCGCCTCGGCGCACTCCCGGGCACAGCCGGAGACGGCGGACTTGAGCTTGTGCGGGGCGCGCAGCCCCCGGTAGCGCAGTTCCAGCGCGACGGCCAGGCCGACCGAGTCCTGCACCCCGTACCGGCACCAGGTCTCGCCGACGCAGGACTTCACGGTGCGCAGCGCCTTGCCGTACGCGTGGCCGGATTCGAAGCCGGCGTCGACCAGCCGCCGCCAGATCTGCGGGAGCTGCTCGACCCGCGCGCCGAACAGGTCGATCCGCTGCCCGCCGGTGATCTTGGTGTAGAGCTGGAAGTCGCGGGCCACCTCACCGATCACGATCAGCTTGTCCGGGGTGATCTCGCCGCCCGGGATCCGGGGCACCACCGAGTAGCTGCCGTCGCGTTGCAGGTTGGCCAGGAAGTGGTCGTTGGTGTCCTGCAGGGACGCCTGCTCGCCGTCGAGCACGTGCCCGGTGCCCAGCGAGGCGAGGATCGAGGCCACCACCGGCTTGCAGACGTCGCACCCCCGGCCCCGGCCGTGCTCGGCGACGAGCTGCGAGAACGTCCGGATGCCGCGCACCCGGACGATGTCGAACAACTCCTGCCGGCTGGCGTCGAAGTGCTCGCAGAGGGCGGTGGACTGCTGCACCCCGGCCGCGTCGAGCAACTGCTTGAGCATCGGCACGCAGGAGCCGCAGCTCGTCCCGGCCCGGGTGCACGCCTTCAACGCCGGCACGTCGCACGCCCCACCGGCGATCGCCGCGTCGATGTCGTCCCGGGTCACCGCGTTGCACGAGCAGACCTGCGCCGCGCCGGGCAGCGCGGTCACCCCGCCGCCGCCCTCGCCTGCCGGGGCGAGCAGCGCCAGCGGGGGAGCGGGCAGCGGCCCGCCGACGCTGGCCCGCAGCGTCGGGTAGGCGGTCGCGTCCCCGACCAGCACCCCGCCGAGCAGCGTCCGCGCGTCGTCGGAGAGGACCAGCTTCGCGTACGAGCGGGTGGCCGGGTCGGTGAACGTGACGTCCAGGCAGCCGGGGGTGGTGCCGTGGGCGTCACCGAACGAGGCCACGTCGACGCCGAGCAGCTTGAGTTTCGTGGCGCTGTCCGCGCCGGGGAAGGTGGCCGCGCCGCCGAGCAGCCGGTCGGCCACCACCTCGGCCATCGCGTACCCGGGGGCGACCAGGCCGTGGCAGGTGCCGTCGACGGCGGCGCACTCGCCGACCGCCCAGATCCGCTCGTCGTCGCTGCGGCAGGCCGCGTCGACAAGCACCCCGCCGCGTGGGCCGAGCGCCAGCCCGGCGGCACGGGCCAGCTCGTCGCGGGGTCGGATGCCGGCGGCCACCACGACCAGGTCGGCGTCGACCGTGCCGCCGTCGGAGAGGTCCAGCGCGGCGACCGTGCCGGTCGGGCCGGGTCGCAGCGCGGTGGTGCCCACCCCGAGGTGGGTGGTGACGCCCAGTTCCTCGACGTAGCGGCGCAGCATCGCCCCGCCCGCCTCGTCGACCTGCACCGGCATCAGCCGGGGCGCGAACTCGACCACGTGGGTGCGCAGCCCCAGCAGGCGCAGCGCGTTGGCGGCCTCCAGCCCGAGCAGGCCACCGCCGATCACCGCCCCGGTCGACCGGCCCCGGGCGTGCTCCCGGATCGCCTCCAGGTCGTCCAGGGTGCGGTAGACGAAGACGCCGGGCAGGTCGGTGCCGGTCACCGGCGGGACGAACGGGTACGACCCGGTGGCCAGCACCAGAGCGTCGTACGGGTGCTCCCCGGTGGGGGTGGTCACCACCCGCCGGTGGCGGTCGATTCCGGTGACCGGCTCGCCGAGGCGCAGCTCCACCCCGTCGTCGGGGGTGTGCAGGTTCAGTTCCTCGGCGGTGACCCCGTCGAAGAACGCGGACAGCCGGACCCGGTCGTACGCCGGGCGGGATTCCTCGGCGAGCACCGTCACCTGCCAGCGCCGGTCGTGGTCGCGGGCGCGCAGCGCCTCGACGAACCGCTGCCCGACCATGCCGTTGCCGACGACGACCAAACGTCCACCGGTCATCGGGTCACCTCCTCGTGGTGTCATCACGGTCATCGGGGCGTCCCCACCGAGTCCGCCTCGGACAGCCAGTCGGCGATGCCGCCGACGGCCTGCCGGCAGCCACCGCAGCCGGTTCCGGCCCGGGTCGCGGCGACCATCTCGTCGACCGTCCGGGCGCCTTCCCGCCAGCAGCGGACCAGGGTGCCCTTGTCGACGTCGTTGCACTGGCAGACGGTCGCCGCGTCCGGCATCAGCGCCGGGGACGCGGCGGGCGCCGCCGGGGCGTTGCCGAGCGACCGGCCGAGCAGCAGCGCCCGCCGGTCGCCGGGGACCGGGGCACCCCGGTCGAAGAGCTGCACCACCGTGCCGACCGAGGGGTTGTCGCCGAGCAGGATCGCCCCGGTGAGCCGGTCCTGGTGGATGCGCAGCCGGGCGTACGTCCCCCGGGCCGGGTCGCTGAACGTCAGCTCCTCGCCGGGGCCGCCGGTGGGGTCGCCCATCGCGGCCAGGTCGATCCCGGCGGCCTTGAGCCGGGTCACCACCGGCCGGGGCCGGTAGCGGGCAGTAGGGTCCTCGCCGGTGAGCAGCCGGGCCACCACCCGGGCCTGCGCCCAGGCGGGCGCGACCAGCCCGGCCGGGCCCTGGCCGGGTGGGCGGGCGCAGTCGCCGATGGCCGAGATGGCCTCGTCGTCGGTGCGCAGCCGGTCGTCGACCAGCACCCCCCGGTCGACGGCCAGCCCGGCGGCGGCGGCCAGGTCGGTGTCGGGACGGACCCCGCAGGAGAGCACCAGCAGGTCGGCGTGCAGGGCGGTGCCGTCGGCCAGGTCGAGCCGGACCCCGTCGGGGTCGGCGGCCAGCCCGGTCGCCGGGACGCCCAGCCGGCTGGCGACGCCGAGCCCGGCCAGCGTGCCGGCGAGCACCGCGCCGGCGGCCGGGTCGAGCTGCCGTTCCATCAGGTACGGGTGGGGGTGGACCACGGTCACCGCGAGCCCCCGGGCGGCCAGCCCGCGCGCCGCCTCCAGGCCGAGCAGCCCCCCGCCGAGCACCAGCGCGGTGCGCGCCGACCGGGCGGTGGCGAGGATGCGGCGGCAGTCGGCCAGGGTGCGGAAGACGGCCACCCGGGGCGGCAGGGCGGCCGGGTCGAGGCCGGCCAGCGGGGGCACCACCGCCCGGCTGCCGGTGGCGAGGACCAGGTGGTCGTAGTCGACGAGGTCGCCGTCGGGGGTGCGCACCGTGCGGGCAGCCCGGTCGATCGCGGTGACCGGCGCACCGGTCCGCACGTCGGTGCCCTGCCCGGCGACCTCGGCCAGCTCCACGTCGGGCTCGTCGATCTTGCCGGCGAGCAGCGTGGACAGCATGATCCGGTTGTACGCCCGGTGCGGTTCCGCCCCGAGCACGGTGACCTTGCGGTCCCCGTTGCGGGCGTGCAGTTCGGTGGCGAGCCGGGCGCCGGCCATGCCGTACCCGACGATCACGATGTGGCCGGTCATGCCCGTTCCACCCGGACCGCGCAGATCTTGAACTCGGGCATCCCGGAGACCGGGTCGAGGGCGTCGTTGGTGACCGAGTTGGCGCGGGCCGCCCCGGGCCAGTGGAACGGGGCGAAGACGGTGTCCGGCCGGATGGTCGGGCTGAGCCGGGCCGGCGCCCGCAGCTCACCCCGGCGGGAGGCGACCCGTACCTCGTCGCCGTCGCCGACGCCGAGCCGGGCGGCCAGGTCGGGGTGCAGCTCGACGAAGCCGTGCGGGGCGGCCCGGCGCAGCGCGTCGACCCGTCGGGTCTGCGTGCCGGACTGGTACTGGGCGAGCACCCGCCCGGTGGTGAAGTGCAGCGGATAGTCGGCGCAGACCGGCTCGGCAGCCGGCCGGTGCCGGACGGCGTGGAACCGGGCCCGGCCGGTCGGGGTGGGGAAGGTGTCGGCGAACAGCCGGGGGGAGTCCGGTCCGTCCGGGTCGGGACACGGCCAGAAGACCCCGTCGGCCGATTCGATCCGCTCCCAGGTCACCCCGGCGTAGTCGGCGACGCCACCGGCGGAGGCCCGGCGCAGCTCGGCGAAGACGACCCTCGGGTCGGTGGGGAAGCGGTCCGGGGTGTCCCCCGGGACGGGACCGCCCGCCGGCACCGCCGGGCCGGCACCGGGGCCGACCGGCACCGGGTCGGGGGCGTCGAGGCGGGCCGCGAGGTCGGCGAGGACGTCCAGGTCGGTGCGGACGCCGGCGGGCGGTCGGCGCAGCGCGCGGCGGCGCAGCACCCGACCCTCCAGATTGGTCATCGTGCCGTCCTCCTCGGCCCACTGGGCCACCGGGAGCACCACGTCGGCCAGTTCGGCCGTCTCGGAGCGCAGGAAATCGGCCACCACCAGCAGGTCCAGCCCGCGCAGCCGGGACTCGACCCGGGCGGCCCGGGGCGCGGAGACCACCGGGTTGGAGCCGAAGACCAGCAGTGCGCGGGGGCCGTCGGGGGTGCCGAGCGAGTCGAGCAACTGGTAGGCGGGCACCCCGGGGCCGGGCAGCTCGGCCGGGTCGACGCCCCAGACCCCGGCGACGTGCGCGCGGGCGGCCGGATCGTCGATCTTCCGGTAGCCGGGGAGCTGGTCGGCCTTCTGGCCGTGCTCGCGTCCACCCTGGCCGTTGCCCTGACCGGTGAGGCAGCCGTACCCGGAGTGCGGGCGGCCGGGCAGGCCGAGGGCGAGGGCGAGGTTGACGTAGGCGCTGACCGTGTCGACGCCCTTGGCGTGCTGTTCGGCGCCCCGGGCGGTGAGGATGATCGCCGAACCGGCGGTGCCGAGCGCACGGGCGGTCGCCTCCAGGTCGGCCACCGGTACGCCGGAGAGCCGTTCCACCTCGGCCGGCCAGTACTCGGCGACGGTACGGCGTACCGCGTCGAAGCCCTCGGTGCGGGCGGCGACGTACTCCCGGTCGATCAGCCCCTCGGTGAGCGCGACGTGCAGCAGCGCGTTGGCGACCGCGAGGTCGGTGCCGGGCAGGGGTTGCAGGTGCAGGTCGGCCTGCCGGGCGGTGGCGGTGAGCCGGGGGTCGACCACGATCAGCCGGCCGCCCCGGGCCCGCTGCTCGGTCAGGTGGCGCATCAGCGGCGGCATGGTCTCGGCCGGGTTCGCCCCGACCAGCAGCAGGGTGTCGGTGCGGCCCAGGTCGGTCAGCGGGAACGGCAGCCCCCGGTCGACGCCGAAGGCGCGCAGCCCGGCGGCCGCGGCGGAGGACATGCACCACCGGCCGTTGTAGTCGATGTGCCGGGTCCGCAGCGCCACCCGGGCGAACTTGCCGAGGGCGTACGCCTTCTCGTTGGTGAGCCCGCCGCCGCCGAAGACGGCGACCGCGTCCCGCCCGTGGGCCCGCTGGACGGTGCGCAGCCCGTCGACGATCCGGTCCAGCGCGGCCGCCCAGCTGGCCGGGCGCAGGGTGCCGGACGGGTCGCGGACCAGCGGGGTGGTCAACCGGTCGGGGTGGTCGAGCAGGTCGGCGGCGGTCCAGCCCTTCTGGCACAGCCCGCCCCGGTTGGTGGGGAACTGTCGGGGTTGGACCTCGATCCGGCCGTCGTCGGTGTCCCGCAGGACCATGCCGCACTGGAGCGCGCAGTACGGGCAGTGCGTTTCCGCCTCCCGGGGCGGCCGCCCCGTTCGTGTCGCGGCGCGTGCACCGTCTGTCATGTCCGCAAAGCGTGCCGCCGGCCGGTTTCCGACTGGGGTCCCTTCTGTTTCGGTCCTGTCAAGAGCGGTTCACACCGCACGGGGGCACCGGACCGGACCGTGGGGTCTATAATTTGAGACAAGTTTCCTAGCATGTGAGAGAGGTGGATCGTGGACGTGACGGCGGCCTTCGATGCGGTGGCGGGCTCCTACGATCAGGCCCGCCGCCGGCTCGTCCCCTGCTTCGACGACTTCTACGGCACCGCCGTCGAGGTGGCCGCCCCACCGCTGCGGGCCGCGCTCGCCGCCGGCCGTACCCCCGAGGTGCTCGACCTGGGCGCCGGCACCGGGCTGCTCTCGCTGCTGCTCACCGCGGCGCTGCCCGGGGTGCGGGTGACGCTGGTCGACGGGGCCGCGCGGATGCTCGCGGTGGCCGCCGACGGCCTGACCGCCCGGGGGGTGGCGCACCGCACCGTCGTGGCCGACCTGGCCGACCCGCTGCCCGCCGGCCGGTACGACGCGGTGGTCTCCGCGCTGGCCGTGCACCACCTCGACGACGACGGCAAGCGTGCCCTCTACCGGCGGGCGGCCGGCGCGCTCGTCCCCGGCGGGGTGTTCGTCAACGCCGAGCAGGTGGCCGGCCCCGCCCCGGCCCTGGACCGCCGGTACGACGACGTCTGGCTGGCGCAGACCGCCGCCCGGGGCTCCGACGCCGACGAGATCGCCGCCGCCCGGGAGCGGATGCGGCACGACCGCCCGGCGTCGGTGGCCGACCAGTGCCGGTGGTTGGCCGACGCCGGCCTGGTCGACGTGGACTGCTTCTACAAGGCGTGGCGGTTCGCCGTCTTCGGCGGACACCGGCCGGCCTGACCCGGGGCGGTCCGGCCGGGCGTGCTCTGCCCGGCGGTGGCCGGAACGTGGGGATGACCCGAAGTCATACCGGGAGTAGGATCGGCGGCATGACTGCCAAGGTGACCCTCTCGTTCTCGGACGAGACGATCGAGGAGGCCCGCCGGTTCGCCAAGCGGGAGGGGCTGTCCCTCTCCGCCTGGATGGACCAGGCCGCCCGGGAGAAGGCCCTGCGGGAGGTCTTCACCGCGCACGCCGAGGCGGTCGGCCGGGCCGGGCTCGACCTGGAATCCGCCGCCCTCGCCGACGCCAGTGAGGTGGGGATGGTCGCCGACGTGCTCTTCGGTGGTCGCCCGCGTGCTGCGTAGGGGAGAGGTCTGGCGCATCGAGGGCGCCCGGGAACGGCTCGGCCTGGTGATCAGCTCCGACGTCTACAACTCCACCGACGTACCGATCGTGATCGTCGCCGAGGTGGTCGAGACCGCGCTGCTGCGCGACTCCCCGCTCGCCGTGCCGATGGGCGGCAACGTGGTCATGCCCGACCGGCTGTCCGCGCCGATGAAGAAGTGGTTCACCGAGTGCGTGGACGTCGCCGACACCGAGACCATGCAGCGGGTGACCCGCGCGCTGCGCATTCTCCAGGAACTCTGACCGCCTCACCGCAGGTCACCGGGCGACGTGCGATTCCCGTTTCCGGAACGACCCAACCGGGCCACCACCGGGAAACCGGCTCTGCCTAACATCCTCCTCACATCGATGAGGAGGAATCGTCGTGAGCTCGCTCGCCAGCAGCAGCAACTCCGCAGTCGACCCGCCGGCCGCCACCGACGCACCGCCGGAGACCGACCCGTCGCCCGCCGTCGACCCGCCCGCCCGGGGCGGCGGACGCCGGCACCGGCTCGACGACTGGCGTCCCGAGGACCCCACCTTCTGGCGGACGACCGGAGCGCCGATCGCCCGCCGTAACCTCTGGGTGTCGATCTTCGCCGAGCACGTCGGCTTCTCGGTGTGGAGCCTCTGGTCGGTCACCGTGCTCTTCCTCGGCCCGGCGTACGGCATCGACCCGGCGGGCAAGTTCCTGCTCACCGCCGTGCCGGCCGCGCTGGGCGCGGTGCTGCGGCTGCCGTACACCCTGGCCGTGGCCCGCTTCGGCGGTCGGAACTGGACCATCGTCAGCGCGCTGCTGCTGCTCGTGCCGGCGGTGCCGATGACGGTGCTGCTGGAGCCCGGGGTGTCCTACACCACGCTGATGGTGCTGGCCTGCCTGACCGGGGTCGGCGGGGGCAACTTCGCCTCGTCGATGGCGAACATCAACCTGTTCTTCCCCGACCGGCTCAAGGGCCGCGCGCTCGGGCTCAACGCCGGCGGCGGCAACCTCGGCGTACCGGCGGTGCAACTGGTCGGGCTGGCGGTGCTGGCCACCGCCGGGGCCGCGTACCCCCGGCTGGTGCCGGCGGTCTACCTGCCGCTGATCGTGCTGGCCGCGCTCGCCGCCGCCCGCTGGCTGGACAACATCCCGGACGCCCACAACGAGCCCGGCGCGCTGCGCGAGGCCGCCCGCGACCGGCACACCTGGGTGATGTCCCTGCTGTACGTGGGCACCTTCGGCTCGTTCATCGGCTTCGGCTTCGCCTTCGGTCAGGTGCTCCAGCTCCAGTTCGCCGAGCGCTTCCCCACCCCGGTCGACGCGGCCTGGCTGACCTTTCTCGGGCCGCTGATCGGTTCGCTGATCCGCCCGGTCGGCGGGCAGCTCGCCGACCGGCTCGGCGGGGCCCGGGTGACCTTCTGGAACTTCGTCGCGATGGCCGTCGGCGCCAGCCTGGTGCTCTACGCCGCCCGGGAGCTGTCGTTCCCGCTCTACCTGGCCGGGTTCCTGTCGCTGTTCGTCTTCTCCGGTATCGGCAACGGGTCCACGTACAAGATGATCCCGGCGATCTTCCGGGCCCGCGCGGCGGCCGAGGCGGAGCTGACCGGTGACCCGGTCGCCGCGCAGCGCCGGGCCCGGCGGCTCTCCGGGGCCCTGATCGGGATCGCCGGTGCGGTCGGCGCCTCGGGCGGGGTGCTGGTGAACGTGGCCTTCCGGCAGTCCTTCCTCTCCTCCGGCAACGCGGAGGCCGCCTATCTGGCCTTCATCGGGTGGTACGCGCTCTGCTTCCTGGTGACCTGGACGGTGTACCTGCGCCCCGGCCCGGGTAGGCTCACCGGAGTGTGACCCTGGTCATGCGAAGAAATCGCAGGCCACGCCGGTCGACCCCCCGTTTTGACCAGCCGACGGGGCGGCGGGTATCGTTGCCTGCTGTTGTACGACATCCAGAGGCGTGCCGCTCAGGTACGCTTGGTCGTTCGTGCGCGCTGGTCCGGCCGGGAAGCCTCTGGTCACCTCGGCGCGCGACCCCAGACCGACGACGAGACAAGGTAGACCTGTGCGTACGTACAGCCCGAAGCCGGGTGAGATCGAGCGTCAGTGGCACGTTATCGACGCCTCTGATGTCGTGCTGGGCCGCCTGGCCACCCACGCCGCCACGCTGCTGCGCGGCAAGCACAAGCCGACTTTCGCGCCGCACGTCGACACGGGCGACTTCGTCGTCATCGTGAACGCGGGCAAGGTGGCGCTGACCGGCAACAAGCGGCAGACCAAGGTCGCCTACCGGCACTCCGGTTACCCGGGTGGCCTCAAGCAGGTCGGCTACGAGGAGCTGCTGACCAAGCGGCCCGAGCGGGCGATCGAGCTGGCCGTGAAGGGCATGCTCCCGCACAACAAGCTGGGCCGTCAGCTGATCAAGAAGCTGAAGGTCTACGCCGGTGCCGAGCACCCGCACCTGGCGCAGCAGCCGGTGCCGTTCGAGATCAAGCAGATCGCGCAGTGAGCGAGGGCGAAGGAAACAGCATGACCGACATCACCGAGACCGAGGTCGCCCCCGAGGCCACCGAGGCCCCCGCGCCCGTCGCCCGCGCGCCGCGTGGTGACCGCCCGATCCAGACCGTCGGCCGCCGCAAGGAGGCCATCGTCCGGGTCCGCATCGTCCCCGGCAGCGGCAAGATCACCTGCAACGGTCGCGACCTGGAGGCCTACTTCCCGAGCAAGGTGCACCAGCAGCTCATCAAGGACCCGCTGGTCACCGCCGAGAAGCCCGAGGCGTTCGACGTGATCGCCAACCTGCGGGGCGGCGGCACCACCGGCCAGGCCGGTGCGCTGCGGCTGGCCATCGCCCGCGCGCTGATCGTCAGCGAGCCGGACGACCGCCCGGCCCTGAAGAAGGCCGGCTTCCTCACCCGGGACGCCCGGGTCAAGGAGAGCAAGAAGTACGGTCTCAAGAAGGCCCGTAAGGCGCCTCAGTACTCGAAGCGCTGATCACCTACAGCGCGTTGTACTTCTGACGGACGGCCGGGTCCGCCTCCCTCACCGGGGAGGTGGCCCGGCCGTTCCGCTTTCTCCACTCATCGAAGTAGCACCGGAGGTTGGCGGGTATGGGTCGGTTGTTCGGCACGGACGGCGTACGCGGGCGGGCGAACGTCGACCTCACCCCGGAACTGGCGCTCGCGGTGGCCGTGGCCGCCGCCCACACACTGGCCGAGTCGGACCGCAGCCACCCGCCGCTGGCCGTCGTCGGACGGGACACCCGGGCCAGCGGCGAGATGCTGGAGGCCGCCGTGGTCGCCGGCCTCACCAGCGCCGGGGCCAGCGTCGTCCGGGTCGGCGTGCTGCCCACCCCCGCCGTGGCGTTCCTGACCGCCGAGGCCAAGGCCGACCTGGGAGTGATGCTCTCCGCCTCGCACAACCCCATGCCGGACAACGGGATCAAACTCTTCGCCGCCGGCGGGCACAAGCTGCCCGACGAGATCGAGCTGCGGATCGAGGCCGCCGTCGAGGCCAACGCCACCACCGCCTGGGACCGCCCCGCCGGTGCCGGCGTCGGCCGGGTGCACGACCTGCTCGACGGTGCCGACCACTACGTGCAGCACCTCGTCGGCACCGTGCCGCACCGCCTCGACGGGATCAAGGTGGTGGTCGACTGCGCCAACGGCGCCGCCGCCGAGGTCGCCCCGGTGGCCTACCGGGAGGCCGGTGCCGAGGTGATCGCGATCCACGCCGAGCCGGACGGTCTCAACATCAACGACGAGTGCGGTTCCAACCACCTCGACGGCCTGCGGGCCGCCGTGGTCGAGCACGGCGCGCACCTGGGCCTCGCCCACGACGGCGACGCCGACCGCTGCGTCGCGGTCGACGCCAGCGGTGAGGAGGTCGACGGCGACGAACTGATGGCGATCCTCGCGCTGGCCCTGCGCGACGCCGGCGAGCTGACCCGGGACACCCTGGTCGCCACCGTGATGAGCAACCTCGGCCTGCGGCTGGCCATGTCCGCGCAGGGCATCCGGCTGGTCGAGACCAAGGTCGGCGACCGGTACGTGCTGGAGGAGTTGCGCGCCTCCGGCCTCGCCCTCGGCGGCGAGCAGAGCGGACACCTCGTCATGCCCGCGCACGCCACCACCGGCGACGGGGTACTCACCGGCCTGCATTTGATGGCCCGGATGGCCGCCACCGGCCGGTCCCTGGCCGAGCTGGCCTCGGTGGTCACCAAGCTGCCGCAGGTGCTGATCAACGTGCCGGTCGGGGACCGCACCGTCGGTGCCACCGCGCCCGCCGTCGCGGCCGAGGTCGAACGGGCCGAAGCCGAGCTGGGGGAGACCGGCCGGGTGCTGCTGCGCCCGTCGGGCACCGAACCGTTGGTCCGGGTGATGGTCGAGGCCGGCACCGAGGAGGCCGCCCGGTCGGTGGCCGAACGGATCGCCGCCCAGGTCCGCACCGCCAGCCCCGCCGGCTGAGCGGCCTCGGGCCTCCCGCCCGCCGGCCCCGGTGGTCAGCGTGTGGCGGCCAGTCCGCGTAGCCGGGTGACGGCCTCGGTCAGCACCTCGGGGCGCTTGCAGAAGGCGAACCGGACCAGCCGGCGGCCGGCTTCGGCGTCGTCGTAGAAGACCTGGGTGGGCACCGCCACCACGCCGCAGCGTTCCGGCAGGGAACGGCAGAACTCCAACCCGTCCCGCCCGCCGAGGCCGGTGATGTCGGCGGTGACGAAGTACGTCCCCTCCGGGGTGAGCACCGCGAAACCGGCGTCGGTCAGGCCGCCGATCAGCAGGTCCCGCTGCCGTTGGAGGCTGTCGCGGAAACCGGTGTAGTAGTCGTCGGGCAGGGCCAGCGCCACGGCGACCGCCGGTTGCAGCGGCCCCGCGTTGACGTAGGTGAGGAACTGCTTGACCCGCAGCACCGCCGAGACCAGCGCGGCGGGCCCGCTGACCCAGCCCACCTTCCAGCCGGTGCAGGAGAAGGTCTTGCCGGCCGACGAGATGCGCAGGGTGCGTTCCCACATCCCCGGCAGGGTGGCCAGCGGCAGGTGCGCGGCGGCGGCGTCGGTGAAGACGAGGTGCTCGTACACCTCGTCGGTGACCGCGTACACGTCGTGTTCCCGGCAGAGGTCGGCGACGAGGGCCAGCTCCGGTGCGGTGAAGACCTTCCCGGTCGGATTGTGCGGCGAGTTCAGCAGCACCAGCCGGGTACGCGGCCCGAACGCGGCCCGCAGCTCGTCCGGATCGAAGGCGTACCGGCCGTCGTCGCCGGGGCGCAGCGTCACCGGCCGCCGTACCGCCCCGGCCAGGGCGATCGACGCCGCGTACGAGTCGTAGTACGGCTCGAAGCAGATCACCTCGTCGCCCGGTTCGCAGAGCGCGAGGATGCTGGCGGCGATCGCCTCGGTGGCCCCGGCGGTGACGACCACCTCGCCGTCCGGGTCGTACGTCAGGCCGTGGAAGCGGAGCTGGTGCTCGGCGACGGCCCGGCGCAGCACGGGCACCCCCGGACCGGGCGGGTACTGGTTGTGCCCGGAGCGCAGCGCCTCGGCGGCGGCGGCCAGCATCTCCGGCGGCCCGTCGGTGTCGGGGAAGCCCTGGCCCAGGTTGACCGCACCGGTCCGGACGGCGAGCGCGGACATCTCCGCGAAGACTGTCGTCCCGAACGGACGCATCCGGGCCACCAGCGGGTCGACATCGGTAGGCGTCGTCACGCCCGTCAGCCTACGGCCCGCGACCGCCCCTGCCACCAGGGCTCGTCACCGCTTTCCGCCACTGATCCGGCCGGCGGTGTCGAGCCGGCGTCTTCCACCGCTCCGGGCTGCCGCCGGTGGTCCGTCGTGGTCAGCGGATCGGGTTGGCGTGGCACTGCACCCGCCAGTCGTCCGGACCGGCCACGTCGGTGACCCGGGGTCGGCCGCCGACGGTGGTGGCGCACCGGAACCCGCCCGGGTTGCCGTCGGAGCGGGCGGCGCTGACCAGCACCCGGTTCGGATCGTCGGTACGCAGCTCCATCCGCCAGGGCAGCCGTACCTTCTCCTGCTGGATGAAGTAGCCGTCCCCGTCGTAGAACTGGAGGTCCACCGGGCCGGTGCCGGTCACCTCGTAGGTCACCGGGTACCGGCCGGGGCCGTCGGCCGGCCGGGTGGCCGGTGCGGACGGCTGGAACGGCTGCGGCGGGCTCCAGCTCGGCTCGGGTTCGTCGTCGTAGTACCCGCGACCGTAGGGGTCCTCGGTCGCCGTGTCCGGCCCGGTCCCGCCCAGCAGGGCCCCGCCGCCGCAGAAGCAGGCGCAGCCGACGAGGGCGAGCACCACGACCACCGCGACCACGATGCCCACCACCGCGCCGGCCCCGGTGGAGGTGCGCCCGCCGGGTGGCGGGTACCCGGGGTGGGCGAACGGCGGTGGATAACCCGGCGGCGGCCAGCCGTGACCGGGCGGTCCGCCGGGCCAGCCGGTGGGTGGCCCGCCGGGGACTGCGGGTGGGCCGGCGGGCCAGGCGGCGCCGGGGGTCGGGTCGGGCCGGTCGCTACCGGGCCAGCCGGGGCCGGGTGGTGCTCCGGGTACGCCGGGCCAGCCTCCCGGGACCGCGCCGGCCCAACCGGCGGGCGGGGGACCGCCGGGGCTCCCGGTGGACCAGTCGCCCGGAGTGACGGGCGTGCCGGACGGATCGGCGGGCGCGGCCGACGGATCAGCCGGTGTGCCGGGAAGAGTCGACCCGGTCGGGCCGGGGAAGGCCGGACCGTGCGGGTAGGGAGACGTCGGGCCGGCCGGGCCGGGGTAGGGGGCGGCGGTCGGGTCGGGTGCCGATCCGTGGGCCCAGGGGGCTGGGGCCGCCCAGGGCTGCGGGACCGCGAACGGGTCCGGCGGGGCCCAGGCGGACGGGCCCGGGGCGCCGGTGGGCGCGGGGGCCGGGTCGCCGGATGCCTGAGGTGTCGGGTCGCCGACCGCCGGAGCGGGATCGCCGGCGGCCGGGGTGGAGTCGGCGGACGCCGGAGCGGGATCGCCGGACGGGGGCGCGGGATCGCTGGGGGGTGGTGTGTCGGACATGGCTGCTCCGGGGACGGAAGGGAGGAAGGGGGCGTGCGGGCCGTCCCAGGGACGTTCCAGGGGTCGCCGAGAGACTGTCGTACCTGACGGGCCACCCGCAACCCCGTACGTCCGGACGGGTGCGCCGGTCGTCCGGTTGCCGCCCGTCACCGCCCGATCGCTCAAATTCGGTGATCGTTTGCCCGGCTTCCGCGCACACGGGGTGAGCGAAACTGGGTTAGGCTGCGAACCATGTGTGGAATCGTGGGTTACGCCGGCGCGCGCCCGGCGCTCGGCATCGTGCTCGACGGACTGCGGCGACTGGAATACCGGGGATACGACTCGGCCGGGGTCGCGATCGTCTGCGACGACGAGCTGCTCACCGAGAAGAAGGCCGGCAAGCTGGCCAACCTGGAGAAGGTCCTCTCCGAGCGGGCCGCCACCAACCCCGACGACTGCGCCGCCAGCCCGGTCGGCATCGGCGACGGGACCACCGGCATCGGCCACACCCGGTGGGCCACCCACGGCGGCCCGACCGACCGCAACGCCCACCCGCACCTGGCCCCCGACGGCCGGGTCGCCGTGATCCACAACGGCATCATCGAGAACTTCGCCAAGCTCCGCGCCGAGCTGGAGGACGACGGCGTCCAGTTCGCCAGCGACACCGACACCGAGTGCGCCGCCCACCTGCTCTCCCACGCGCTCGCCGAGCTGCGGGCGGCCGGTGGCACCGACGGCCCGCAACTGCTCGCCGCCGCGATGCGGGTGGTGTGCCGCCGGTTGGAGGGCGCGTTCACCCTGCTCGCCGTCGATGCGGCCATCCCGGGTGCGGTGGTCGGCGCCCGGCGCAACTCGCCGCTGGTGGTCGGCCGGGGCGAGGGGGAGAACTACCTGGCCAGTGACGTGGCGGCGTTCATCGAGCACACCCGCGAGGCGGTCGAGCTGGGGCAGGACCAGATCGTCCTGATCACCGCCGACAGCATCGAGATCACCGACTTCGACGGCCAGCCTGCCACCGGCAAGGACTTCCACATCGACTGGGACTCCTCGGCCGCCGAGAAGGGTGGCTACGACTGGTTCATGCTCAAGGAGATCGAGGAGCAGCCGCAGGCCATCGCGGACACCCTGCTCGGCCGGCTCACCGAGACCGGGGAGATCGCCCTCGACGAGGTCCGTCTCAGCGACCAGGACCTGCGCGACGTCGACAAGATCTTCATCGTGGCGTGCGGCACCGCGTACCACTCGGGCATGGTCGCCAAGTACGCCATCGAGCACTGGACCCGCATCCCGTGCGAGGTGGAACTGGCCAGCGAGTTCCGCTACCGCGACCCGGTGCTCGACCGGTCCACCCTGATCGTGGTGATCTCGCAGTCCGGCGAGACGATGGACACCCTGATGGCGTTGCGGCACGCCAAGGAGCAGAAGGCCCGGGTGCTGGCCATCTGCAACACCAACGGCTCCACCATTCCGCGCGAGTCCGACGCGGTGCTCTACACCCACGGCGGCCCGGAGATCGCCGTCGCCTCGACCAAGGCGTTCCTCACCCAGCTGGTCGCCTGCTACCTGATCGGCCTGCACCTGGCCCAGGTACGCGGGATCAAGTTCGCCGACGAGGTCGGCGCGGTGGTGGCCCAGCTCCAGGAGATGCCGGGCAAGCTGCGGGAGCTGCTGGGCCGGATCGAGCCGGTGCGGGAGCTGGCCCGGGAGCTGAAGTCGGAGCCGACGGTGCTGTTCATCGGCCGGCACGTCGGCTACCCGGTGGCCCTGGAGGGTGCCCTCAAGCTCAAGGAGCTGGCGTACATGCACGCCGAGGGGTTCGCCGCCGGTGAGCTGAAGCACGGGCCGATCGCCCTGATCGACAAGGGCACCCCGGTGATCTGCGTGGTGCCGTCGCCGGTCGGCCGGGGGATGCTGCACGACAAGGTCGTCTCCAACATCCAGGAGGTGCGGGCCCGGGGCGCCCGGACCATCGTGATCGCCGAGGAGGGCGACGAGGCGGTGGTCCGCTACGCCGACCACCTGATCTACGTGCCGCGTACGCCGACCCTGCTCGCTCCGCTGGTCACCACCGTGCCGTTGCAGGTGTTCGCGGCCGAGATCGCCGCCGCCCGGGGGCACGACGTGGACCAGCCGCGCAACCTGGCGAAGTCGGTCACCGTCGAGTAGGACGTCGTTCACCGGCCGAGCACGATCCGGGCCATCCCGTCCAGGGCGGGATTGTCGGGCTCCCAGTAGCCGGTGTGGCCGCCCCGGCTGCTGGGGAAGGTCCGGCCGCCGAAGCCCGGATCGCTCGGGTCGTGCCCGAACCACAGCCGGTGGTCGTCCGGGCGGAGCAGCAAGGCGACGCTGGCCAGCGGCGAGGTGGCCAGCACCGCCCGGCCGGCCAGGTCGCGGGGCGGCTCGACCAGCCGGATCACGTCGTCGCCGGCGGTGCTCGACCAGACCTGCCCCGGTGGCAGGCCGAGCGCCCCGGCCCGGTCCACCCCCACCCCCGGTGACCCGACGAAGGCCAGCGCGTCGGCGGCCAACCCGTGGTCGCGGGCGGCGCTGCCCACCACCAGCGAGCCGTAGCTGTGCCCCAGCACGGTCTGCCGGGCCGCCGGCCCGTCGTGGGTGGCGCGTAGCCCCTCCTGGAAGCGGTGCAGGCCGGGCCCGGCGTCCCGGGCCTGGGCCGGTGAGGACGCCTCGGGCAGGAAGTCGGGGGCGTCGTAGTCCAGCCAGAGCACCGCCGCCGTCTCCTCGCCGGGGGCGAGGGCGGTGCACCGGTCCTGTACCCGGGCGGCCCGGCCCAGCTCGCCGGGGACGTCGGCGAGGTCGCTGGTCATCCCCGGCACGTAGGTCAGCACCCGGCGGGCCCGGTCCGGGTTGCCCAGCGCGACGATCGCCCGGCCGTCGCCGCGCGGGTCGAGCCCGAGCAGGTACGGCCGGGGTCCCGTCGTCGCGGCGAGCCGCCCGGCGAGCCGGTCCAGGGTGGCCAGCGCCCGGTCGATCCGGCGCAGCCCGGTGCGCCCGGCCGACCGGCCGGCCGACGCCGCCCGGCGTTCGGCCAGCAGGGCCTCCCGGTGCCCGGCCAGGAGCAGCCGGTTCGCCTGGTCCCGGGCCGCCGCCGGCACCCCGTCGCGCCGGCCGGTCCGGGCCGGTTCGTGCAGCACCAGCCAGCGCCGCTGGGCCGGGGTGAGGCCGTCCCACCAGGCGCGGACCGCCGCCGGGGTGGCATCGTCGGCGGGCCGGCCCGGAGGCGGCCGCTCCACCCAGCCGGTGCGGGCCGCCCCGGTCAGCTCGGCCAGCCGGCCGGCGGCCTCCCGGTCGGCCGCGTCGGCCAGCGCCAGCGCCTCCCGCAGCGCCGCCGCCACCTGGGCC
>NZ_MZMV01000090.1 GCF_002210435.1 Micromonospora wenchangensis | reverse complement strand
TGCTTCTCCACCGCGTCCAACAACACAGGCGTCTGGATCCGGTTCCGCATCCCGTCACCCGACTCACGGACCGTTCCGGCCGCCAGGGCGTCGGGCACGCTCGCCACGACGAGGTGCAGGCCCAGCTCCGCGACCCGCTGGTCGCGGTAGTCGAGCACCTCGGGGAAGTTGTGCCCGGTGTCGACGTGCATCACCGGGAACGGGATGTTGGCCGGGGCGAACGCCTTCTGCGCCAGCCGCAGCATCACGATCGAGTCCTTGCCACCGGAGAAGAGCAGCACCGGCCGCTCCATCTCGGCGACCACCTCACGCATCACGAAGATGCTCTCCGCCTCCAACTCGTCGAGGTGGGAGACCTGGTAGAAGCGGCCGGGGGCGGTCATGCCACGGGCTCGATCGGCGCGGATCCGTACATGGATTCCAGACCTTTCCGGTCGGACAAATCAAAAACAGCGCTCAGGCTACCCGGAATGCCTCTGCAGCGCTGCAAGCAACCGGCTGGCGAGATCCTTGCGGCAGACCAGCAGGTCAGGCAGGCGCGGATCCGCCTCGTTGTATCTCAGCGCAGAACCGTCGATTCGGGAAGCGTGCAGCCCGGTGGCCGTCGCCACAGCGATCGGCGCGGCCGAGTCCCACTCGTACTGGCCGCCCGCGTGGATGTAGGCGTCCACGTCACCGGTCACCACCGCCGCGATCTTCGCCCCCGCCGAACCCATCGGCACCAACTGCGCGCCCACGTCCTCGGCCAACGCGGTCAGGAACGCCGGCGGCCGGCTCCGGCTCGCCGCCAACCGCAGCGTACGGTCACCCGTCGTGGCCGCCTCCACCGTCATCGGCGGGTACGCCGGCGGATAGTCCGTGCCCAGCACCCGGTGCTGCGCCGGCAACCCCACCGCCCCCGCCACCAGCCCGTGCGGCGTCGGCGCGTTACGCGCCCAGAGCGCCACGTGCACCGCCCAGTCGGCGCGGCCCTCCTCGGAGAACTCCCGGGTGCCGTCCAACGGGTCGATGATCCACACCCGGTCGGCGGTCCGCCGGGACACCCCGCCCGCGGTGTCCACCAGCCGCGACCCCTCGTCCTCCTCGGAGAGGACCGCGTCACCGGGCCGCCACCTCGCCAGCTCGCTGCGGATCAGGTCGTGCGAGACCTTGTCCCCGGCCGACTTCAACGCCGCCGCGTCCGCGAACCCCATCTCGGCCCGCAGCTCCAGCAGGGCCTGCCCGGCCCGGTCCGCCAACCAGCGGGCGAACGCGCCGTCGATCATCGGAGGACTGCCCACGAACTCGCTCCCGTCGCCTACCACGGCCCGCGCGCGGTCGCGCCACGCCAGAACGCGCAGACTACCGCCAACGCGAGCGCGCCACGAGTACGCCCCCGTACCTCAGACCCCGTGGTACGCGTTCTGGGTCGGCTCGACTCCCTTGGTGACCACCGACTCCACCACGTCAGCGGCCCGGTCCACCAGAAACTCCAACTCCTTGCGCTCCGCGGTGCCGAAATCCGACAGCACGAAATCCGCCGGGTCCTGCCGCCCCGGCGGCCGGCCGATGCCGAACCGCACCCGCACGTAGTCCTTCGTCCCCAGCGACTTCGACATCGAGCGCAGACCGTTGTGCCCGCCCTCGCCGCCGCCCAGCTTCACCCGCACCTGCCCGTACGGGATGTCCAGCTCGTCGTGCACCGCGATCACCCGCTCGGCCGGGATCTTGTGGAACTGCGCCAGCGCGGCCACCGGCCCACCCGACAGGTTCATGTACGTCTGCGGCTTGAGCAGCACCAGCTTCGGCCCACCGAAACCGATCCGCCCCTCGGCGACGTCCGCCACCACCCGCTTGTACCGACCGAACCGCCCACCCAGCCGCACGGCGAGCAACTCGGCGACCATGAAGCCGACGTTGTGCCGGTTCCCGGCGTACTCCCGACCCGGATTGCCCAGGCCGACCACCAGCCACGGCCCCGTCTCGTCCGTCACGTCCCGTACCTCCCGCTCGCCGTCTGCGCGCCGACCGTGCCCCGATACGCCGGCAGGCGCCCCCGCGACGGGAGCGCCTGCCGTGAACGATGCGACCGGTCAGGCCTCGGTCTTCGCCTCGGTGCTCTCCTCGCCCTCGGCGGCCGGAGCCTCGGCGCCCTCGGCGGCCTCCGCACCCTCGGCCTCCTCGGCCTCCGCCGCCGGGGTCTCGACCTCCGGCAGGGTGGCCTCGAGCTGCTCGGCGGTCGGCGCGGCGGTCACCGAGGCGACCGTCTGCTCCGCGTCGGCGGCCAGCTCGACACCCGCGGGCAGCTCGACGTCGGCGGCGGTGACCTGACTGCCGGCCTCCAGGCCCTCGATCGACGCCTCCAGGTGGTCCGGCACCTTGGTGGCGTCGGCGGTCACCGAGAGGGTGTCGTGGTCGTGCACGATCAGGGTGTCCCGCGCGGCCTCACCGGTCAGCTGGACCGGGACCTCGACGGTGACCTTCTCGCCCCGGCGGACCAGCAGCAGGTCCACGTGCTCGAAGCTGTCCCGGATCGGGTCACGCTGGATCGCCTTCGGCAGCGCCAGCACCTGGGTGCCGTCGCTGACCTCGATCGCGAAGAGCTGGTTGGCGCCGCCCTTACGGATCGCGGCGGCGAACTCCCGCGCCGGGAGCGCGATGTGCTTGGGCTTCTCGCCGTGACCGTACAGCACGGCGGGCACCTTGCCGGCCCGACGGGTACGACGGGCACCACCCTTGCCGAACTCCGTACGGGGCTCGGCGCTGATCTTTACCTCGGACACGGGGAAACTCCTGATGCTAAACGCTACGGCGGCTTGTCGTCTGGCGGTGCTGGGGCGAGGGGCTCGCTTGGGGCTCATGCGTCATGAACGACTGCCCGGAGCACCGCGTCGATGACGGTGCCTCCGTGCGGCGCTCGATCAGCGGCCCGCCGGGCACCCTCGCCGTGGCAACCGCACCAGTCTACCCGAGGTCTTTCCGCGCCTTCCGGCAGTCCCCGTCCTGCGCCGCCACCCCGCGCGTCGGACCTGGCGACGCCGGGCCGGTCGCACCCGACCGGCCCGCGCGGTCCGCCGGGCCGGGCCTCAGCTCAGGCCACCGAAGAGGGTGGTCACCGACCCGTCGTCGAAGACCTCCCGGATCGCCCGCGCCAGCAACGGCGCGATCGACAACACGGTGAGCTTGTCCAACTGCTTGTCCGGCGGCAACGGCAGCGTGTTCGTCACCACCACCTCGGTGATCGGGCTGTTCTTCAACCGCTCGGTCGCCGGGTCGGACAACAGGGCGTGGGTGGAGGCCACCACGATCTCCGCCGCACCGGACTCCTTGAGGATGTCCGCCGCCTTGGTGATCGTCCCACCCGTGTCGATCATGTCGTCGACGATCAGGCAGACCCGGCCCTCGACCTCGCCGACCACCCGGTTCGCCACCACCTGGTTGGGCTTCAACGGGTCGCGGGTCTTGTGGATGAACGCCAACGGGCAGCCACCGAGGCGGTCCGTCCACCGCTCCGCCACCCGTACCCGGCCCGAGTCCGGGGCCACCACCGTCATCGGCCGGCCGGCGAACTTGTGCTCCACGTACTCGGCGAGGATGTCCATCGCGAACAGGTGGTCCACCGGGCCGTCGAAGAAGCCCTGGATCTGCGCGGTGTGCAGGTCGACGGTGAGGATCCGGTTCGCCCCGGCCGTCTTGAGCAGATCGGCCACCAGCCGCGCCGAGATCGGCTCCCGACCGCGGTGCTTCTTGTCCTGCCGGGAGTACGGGTAGAACGGCAGAACCACGGTGATCCGCTTCGCCGAACCCCGCTTCAGCGCGTCGATCATGATCAGGGTCTCCATGACCCAGGTGTTCACCCCGTGCGTGACGGACTGCACCACGAAGGCGTCCGAACCACGCACCGAGTCCCGGAACCGTACGAAGATCTCACCGTTGGCGAACTCGTACGCGTCGGAAGGGGTCGGCGCTACACCGAGCACCTCACCGATCTCCTTGGCCAACTCCGGAAAGCCACGTCCGGAAAAGAGCATCAGGCTCTTGCGGTTTTCGGCGACGATGCTGCCCATGGGCCCGTCTGCTCCCGTTGGTCGGTGGTGCCCGGCTGCGGTGGGCCGGGGCTATTCGGTTGCAGTATGCCCCGACCTCGGCGACCCTCACACCGTCTCGGCACCCCCGTGGATTGCCTCACCTTCACTTGCCGACACCGGCCCACCCGACGCATCCTCACCGGCCGTCCGGGCCTGCTCGGCGGCCCGCGCGGAGACCGTGCCCGGCCGGTTACGCAGCACCCACCCCTCGATGTTGCGCTGCGGCGCCCGGGTCACCCCCAACGCCCCCGGCGGCACGTCCTGACTCAACGCGCTACCCGCCGCCACGTACGCCCCCGCACCCACCTCGACCGGCGCGATCAGGTTCGTGTCACAGCCGACGAACGCACCGTCACCGACCACCGTGCGGTGCTTGTTCACCCCGTCGTAGTTCACGAAGATCGTCGCCGCGCCGATGTTCGCCTTCGCCCCGATCGTCGCGTCCCCCACGTACGACAGGTGCGGCACCTTCGCGCCGGGCCCGACCTCGGAGTTCTTGACCTCGACGAACGTGCCCACCTTCGCCTTCTCGGCCAGCCGCGCCGCCGGCCGCAGGTAGGCGTACGGGCCGACGCTCGCCCCCGCGCCCACCTCGGCGCCGGTGGCGTGGCTGCGCAGCACGGTCGCCGCCGGCCCCACCACGGTGTCGATCAGCGTGACGTCCGGCCCGACCACCGCCTCGGCCCCCACCACCGTGGCACCCCGCAACTGGGTGTTCTGGTCGAGCACC
Source organism: Micromonospora wenchangensis (assembly GCF_002210435.1). Classification (GTDB taxonomy): domain Bacteria; phylum Actinomycetota; class Actinomycetes; order Mycobacteriales; family Micromonosporaceae; genus Micromonospora; species Micromonospora wenchangensis. The sequence continues at coordinate 17,094 of NZ_MZMV01000090.1, read as the reverse complement.
GCGTCCCGTCCGACGGTGGCGGTCACGTCGATCCAGGTGGTCGCCGGGTCGAGGATCGTCACCCCGGTCCGCATCCACGCCTCGTTGACCCGGTCGCGCAGCAGCCGGCGCAGTCCGGCCAACTCCACCCGGTCGTTGCAGCCCAGGGTCTCGACGTGGTCGGCGGCCACGTGCACCCCCACCGGCTCGCCGGCCGAGACGAGCAGCCCGAAGACGTCGGTGAGGTACTCCTCGCCCTGGTCGTTGTCGGTGGAGAGCTTGCCCAGCGCGGCCCGCAGCCGGGTCAGGTCGAAGGCGTAGATGCCGGCGTTGATCTCCCGCAGCGCCCGCTGCGCGGGGGTCGCGTCGCGCTCCTCGACGATCTGCTCCAGCCGGCCGGCGGCGTCCCGGACGATCCGGCCCAGCCCGGTCGGGTCGGGCACCTCGGCGGCGAGCACCGTGGCCGCCGCACCCTCACCCTCGTGCGCCGTGACCAGCGCGTCCACCGTCTCGGTGCGCAGCAGCGGCACGTCCCCGTTGATCACCACGACGGTGCCGGCGGCCTCCGGCACCGCGTCCAGCGCGATCCGTACGGCGTGCCCGGTGCCGAGCTGCTCGGCCTGGAGCACCGCCGTGGCGTCCGGGGCGACCTCGGCCAGGTGGGCGCGGACCTGCTCGGCCCCGTGCCCGACCACCACGACGGTCCGGTCCGCGCGCAGCGGCCCGGCCGCGGCCAGCACGTGACCGAGCAGCGTCCGGCCGAGCAGTGGGTGCAGCACCTTGGGCAGCGCCGACTTCATCCGCTTGCCCTCCCCGGCGGCGAGCACGACGACGGTACGGCGGTGGGGCTGGGACACGGGTGGGCTCCCGTCGGGGAAGGCGAACAGTCTCGCCGCCATGCTAACCAGACTGTGGGGACACTTCGCCCCTTACCCCGATCAGGGAGGAGGTGACGGACGGCTCGGCCGCCAGGGTTCGAACCTGAAACACGGGTACCAAAGACCCGGGTGTTGCCAATTACACCACGGCCGAATGTGACGCAAGACAGCTTAGCGCCTCCCCCGGGCGACCCCCACCCCTATGTGATCTCTCCGGTGAGTGCCGCGACGACACCCTCGATCTTCCAGTACAACTCCCGGCTTCTCGGCACGTCGATAACGAGGCAGCCGTGGTAGCCCTCGCCGGTGTTGTGCCGCGTCGTCGGCTGGTGGCGCTTGATGGTGGGCCGCCGGAACCGGTCCGGTGGCAGATCCAGGGTTTCGGTCCACCAACGCTGCGCCGCCGCCGCATCGGTCGACTCGTGGATGCTCACCCGGTAGGTGGGCACGTCCCGTTCGACCCCGCAGGCGGCGAGGAAGCGCAGGAACAGCCGGAGCAGCCCGGCATCGGTGTTGACGAACTGCACATGATCGTGACGACGCCAGGGCTTGGACTTGGTGCCCTCGCACCAGTAGAGGGCCGCGCCGAGCAGCAGCACCTCGCGGTCGGCGAGTCGCCCCACCGTCTCCCGCATCCGGCTGTGCACCTCGGCCTGCGCGGCGTCACGTGTCGCGCGGTGCGTCGCCCACCGGTCGTCGTTCATCGCCCTGGCCCGCGCCCGCCGCCGCGTGGCGACCTCCTCGTCCGGGTCGAGGGGGAGGTGGCGTACCCAGAGGTAGGCGGTGGACTTCGCGACGCCCAACCGGGCCGCGATGTCGCCGACCGAGCAGCCCTCGCCGCGCAGTGCCACCGCCGCCGCGCGCAGGTCGTCGCGGGCGGCGGGTCGTCGGGTGCGGGCCGGGGGCGCGCCGTCGCGCAGCAGCGCGTACACCCGGTTGCGGCCGAGGCCGGTGCGGGCCTGGATCTGCCGGACGGAGAGCCCCTCCTCACCGCGCAGCCGGCGCACCTCGGCGGCCGTCGGATCGGTCATGACCGGCAGGTTAAGACAACCGTACGACTGTGGGCCGGCGCGCCGAGCGCGTTCTTCTGGGGCGGGGCTGGTCCGGATCGCCCTGTTGCACCACGTGACCTGGGCGATCAACTCGGTCTGCCACGTCTACGGTGAGCGTCCCTTCATGATGCGGCCGGGCGACCGGGCGGCCAACTTCCGGCCGCTGGCCCTGCTGTCGTTCGGGGAGAGCTGGCACAACCTGCACCATGCCGACCCGACGAGCGCCCGGCACGGGATGCTGCGTGGGCAGTGGGACCCGTCGGCCGGGTGATCTGGTTGCTGGAGCGGGCCGGCGCGGTGCACGACGTGCGGTGGCCGAGGCCGCAACGGGTGGCGGTGAACCGGGTGCGGAAACCGTTGCCGCGCTGAACCCGGCGGTACCCCGGGGCGTCACCTGGCAGGATGGCCGGGTGACCGAGACAGACGGGCACGACCGGAGCATTCCACGACAGGGCGTCACCGAGCGCCGGCGAGGTGACGAGATGGCGCAGCCCCCGGGTGGGGAGAACAACGGCACACGACGGGCGGCGTCGGCGGGGGGCGCGAAGCCGGCGGCGCGGGTACGGATGTCGGCCGCGCAGCGGCGCGAGCAGCTGATCGCGATCGGCCGGGAGGTGTTCGCCGAGAAGGGCTTCGACGCGACCTCGATCGAGGAGGTGGCGGCGCGGGCGCGGGTCTCCAAGCCGGTGGTCTACGAGCACTTCGGCGGCAAGGAGGGGCTGTACGCGGTGGTCGTCGACCGGGAGGTGCGGGCCCTGCTGGACCGGATCGCCGCGGCGCTGACCGCCGGGCACCCGCGGGAGTTGCTGGAGCAGGCGGCGCTGGCGCTGCTGGGCTACATCGAGGAGGAGACCAGCGGGTTCCGGGTGCTGGTGCGGGAGTCGCCGTTGATGTCGGCGGCCGGCAACTTCAGCAGCGTGATGAACGACGTGGCGCACCAGGTGGAGCACATCCTGGGTGCCGAGTTCTCCGGCCGGGGTTACGACCCGAAGCTGGCCGAGTTGTACTCGCAGGCGCTGGTGGGGATGGTGGCGTTGACCGGGCGCTGGTGGTTGGAGGTCCGCCAGCCGGGCAAGGAGACGGTGGCGGCGCACCTGGTGAACCTGGCCTGGAACGGGTTGTCGCACCTGGAGGCGGGGCCGGGCCTGATCACCGTGCGTCCGGGCGGCTGAGCGGCGGGTCAGCGGGCCGGGTGGAGCCGGTCGGCGCGTTCCCGGGCGGCGTGCTCGTCGGTGCCGATCTTGTCGTATAGGCCGGTGGCGAGGAGCAGCAGGCCGAACAGCAGCGAGACGATCACCGTCGACATCGAGAAGTTGAGGATATTGGCGCGGGTCTGGAGCACGCTCATCATCGCGATGCCGGTGACCATGAAGACCACCCCGGCGGTGAGGTTCATGATGTGCCCGAGGTTGCCGCGCCGGGACGCCCCGATGATCAGGACGATTCCGAAGACGACCGAGACCAGCGAGAACGCCAGGTTGGTGCGCAGGCCCAGGGCCCAGTGACTGCCCCTGGCGAACAGCGGTTCACCCCAGGTCTGCACGACGCCGAACGCGCCGAAGACCAGGATGTAGAGGCCGACGAGGCCGGCGAAGACCCGGTACAGCGGGCGGGCCGGGTGGTTGACCGGAAAGTGCGCCATGGCCCCTCCCTGCGCGGACGACGTGTCGGGACGATTGTCTCCCGTTCCGTCGTCCGGCGGCGGAGAAACGCCAGGTCACACCGCATCCCGGCCCGCGCGCGGGAGCGGGTCAGAGCACCAGGCGGGCCTTCTGCCAGGCTTCCTTCTCGTCCTCGGTGCCGACCTTGCCGTACATGCCGACCATCAGCAGGACGAGGCTGAGGGTCATCAGCACGATCACCGTGAGGATGCTGAAGTTGGCGACGTTGGCGTCGGTCTGGAGGAAGGCCAGGCCGGCGAGGCTGATCACCATCAAGGTGTAGGCCAGCCACTGGTTGATCGCCACGTCGAGGTTGCGGCCGATCACGGTGCCGACCAGGATGACCACCCCGAACAGCACGGACAGCAGCGAGAACCCGAGGTTGGTGCCCTGGCCGAGGACCTTGGTGTCGTCCTGGGCGAAGAAGTCGTTGCCGGCGCTGGCGATGACGCCGAGCACGCCGAAGACCACGAGGTAGAGACCGATGAGCCCGCCGATCGCCCGGTAGACCGGCCGCGCGGGGTGGTTGACGGGGGTGTGGGCCATGACTGTGTCTCCAACGCCGTTCGGGTGAGGGTCGCCGACGATTGTCCCGTACGGCGGGGTGTGACGCCGCACACGGGGTCGTCCCTGGTCCTACAGGGGCGGGATCTCGTCGGCGAGGGTCAGCCAGGTCTCCTCGGTCCGTTCCCGTTCGGCGCGTACCTCCTTGAGCTGCGCGTCGAGGTCGGCGACCCGGGCGTAGTCGGTGGCGTGCGTGGCGAGCTGGCCGAGGAGGGTGGCCTCCTTCTGGTCGAGCTTGCCGATCTGCCGTTCCAGCCGGGTCAGTTCCTTGCGGGCCTGCCGGGCCTCGGCGGCGGACATGCCGCCCGTGGCCGGGGCCTCGGGGCTTTCGGCGGGGCCGGTCGTGGTGCGGGCCGGACCCGGGCCGGCAGCGCGGGCCAGGTACTCGTCGACGCCGCCGGGCAGGTGCACCAGCCGGCCGTCGCCGAACATCCCGTACGCGGCGTCGGTGACCCGTTCGATGAGGTACCGGTCGTGGCTGGCCACGATGATCGTGCCGGGCCAGGAGTCGAGCAGGTCCTCCAGGGCGGCGAGGGTGTCGGTGTCCAGGTCGTTGGTGGGCTCGTCGAACAGCAGCACGTTGGGTTCCCCGGCGAGCAGCCGGAGCATCTGCAGCCGGCGGCGTTCCCCACCGGAGAGGTCGCCGACCGGGGTCCAGAGCCGCCGGTCGTCGAAGCCGAACACCTCGGCGAGCTGGGCGGCGGAGACCTCCCGGTCGCCGAGCTGCACCCGCCGGGCGACCTCCTCGACGGCCTCCAGGACGCGCAGGTGGCCGGGGAGTTCGGCGAGTTCCTGGGAGAGGAACGCGGGCTTGACGGTGGAGCCGGTGTGGAACCGGCCGCCGTCGGGGCGGGTGATGCCGGCGAGCATCCGCAGCAGGGTGGTCTTGCCGGCGCCGTTGCGCCCGAGGACGGCGATCCGGTCGCCGGGGCCGACCTGCCAGGTGGTGTCGTGCAGGATCTCCTTGGGGCCGGCGTGCAGCCGGACGTGCTCCAGGTCGTACACCTGCTTGCCGAGCCGGGCGGTCGCCATCCGCTGCAACGACATGGTGTCGCGCGGCGGCGGCACGTCGTCGATGAGCGCGTTGGCCGCGTCGATGCGGAACTTCGGCTTGGAGGTGCGGGCGGGCGGGCCACGCCGCAGCCAGGCGATCTCCTTGCGGAGCAGGTTCTGCCGGCGGGCCTCGGTGGCGGCGGCGACCCGTTCCCGTTCGGCGCGGGCCAGCGTCCAGGCGGCGAAGCCGCCCTCGTAGGCCCGGACGGTCTGGTCGGCGACCTCCCAGGTGGTGGTGCAGACCGCGTCGAGGAACCACCGGTCGTGGGTGACCACGACGAGCGCGCCCCGGCGGCCGACGAGGTGCCGGGCGAGCCAGTCGACGCCGCCGACGTCGAGGTGGTTGGTGGGTTCGTCGAGGATGAGCAGGTCGGATTCGCGGACCAGCAGGGCGGCCAGCGCCACCCGGCGGCGCTCGCCACCGGACATCGGGCCGACCGGCTGGTCGAGGCCGAGGTGGGGCATGCCGAGGCCGTCGAGGATGGCGCGGACCCCGGCGTCGCCGGCCCACTCGTGTTCGGCGCCCATCCCCTCGGCGAGCCAGGCGGTGCCGAGCACCACGTCCCGCACGGTGGCCTCGGGGGCCAGGGTGAGGGCCTGCGGCAGCCAGAGCACCCGCAGGTCGCGGCGGTGGGTGACCCGGCCGTCGTCGGGGTCCTCCTGCTTGGTGAGCATCCGCAGCAGGGTGGACTTGCCGGCGCCGTTGAGGCCGACCACGCCGATCCGGTCGGCGTCGTCGAGGCCGAGCGAGACGTCGGTGAGCAGCGGCCCGGCGGCGCCGTACCCCTTGGACACCCGGTCCAGGTTGACGATGTTGGCCACGGTCCCACCTTTCATGATCAAGGCGTCCCGGTGCCGGCGGGCACCTCGGGACGCCTGGGGCAAGGGTACGCGGACACCCGTGCCGCCCCACCCGCCCGTGCCGGAGGACGGGACCGGGCCGCCTCGAACAGCAGGTCGGGGCAGGTTGATCAACCCATCGGGGCTGACGGTGCGGGTTCCCGGTCGCCGGACACCGCGACACCGGCCCCCGGGAGTCGATCCCGCCCCCGGGGAAGGCTCAGCCGACGCGGGCGCCGGGCACCGGGCCGTGGGCGACCCGGGTCTCCCGGCACACCCCGGCGGCCTGCACCTCGGTGGCGATCCGCTGCGCGTCGGCGGCGTCACGGGCGAGGAAGACACAGGTCGGGCCGGAGCCGGAGACGATGCCGGCGAGCGCCCCGGCCGCCTCCCCCGCCTTCAACGTGTCGGCCAGGGCCGGGCGCATCGACAGGGCGGCGTCCTGCAGGTCGTTGCCGAGGCAGCCGGCGAGCACCCGGGGGTCGCGTTGACGCAGCGCGCCGAGCAGGCCGTCGGTGCTGCCCAGCGGGGTGCCGGCGGTGCCGGCGTCACGCAGCCGGTCGAGTTCCCGGTAGGCGGCGGGGGTGGACAGGCCGCCGTCGGCGACGGCCACCACCCAGTGCCAGGAGGTGGGGCGGGCCAGCACCGGGCTGACCGCCTCGCCCCGGCCGGTGCCCAGCGCGGTGCCGCCGTGGATCAGGAACGGCACGTCGGAGCCGAGGTCGGCGGCGATCCCGGCCAGTTCGTCGCGGGACAGCCCGGTGCCCCACAGGGCGTCGCAGGCGACCAGCGCGGCGGCGGCGTCGGCGCTGCCGCCGGCCAACCCGCCGGCGAGCGGGATCTGCTTGCGCAGGTGCAGCCGGGCGTGCGGCAGCACCCCGGCGTAGCCGGCGAGGGCGTGGGCGGCGCGGATGGCCAGGTTGGAGTCGTCCAGGGCCAGCTCCCCGGCCCCCTCGCCCTCCATGGTGAGGGTGAGGGTGTCGCCCCGGCGGGCGGTCAACTCGTCGTAGATCGAGATCGCGTGGTAGACGGTGTTCAGCTCGTGGTAGCCGTCCCGGCGCAGCGGGCCCACCCCGAGGTGCAGGTTGACCTTCGCGGGCACCCGGACCCGCACCGGGCCGCTGCTGCCCCGGCGCTGGTCGTCATCGTCGTCCGGTCGCCAGGCCTCGGTCACCGGGTGACGTCCCACCGGCACGGGCGGATGTCGAACGGCATCTCCACGATCAGCTCCTCGGCGGCGTCGGCGGCCGGCGGCGTACCGGCCGGCAACCAGGTCGTACGCGCAGGTGCGGCGTGGCCCTCGGCGGGCACGGCGTCAGCCTACTGTGCGGTGGTGGCGACGGTCGGAGCCGACGCGGCGATCGCGGCGAACTGCTCCACGGTGAGTGACTCCCCGCGTGCTCCGGGGTCGACCCCGGCGGCGGTGAGCGCCGCGGCGGCCCGGTCGGGGCTGCCCGCCCAGCCCGCCAGCGCGGCCCGCAGCGTCTTGCGGCGCTGGGCGAACGCGGCGTCGACGACGGCGAAGACCGCCTGTCGGGGCACGTCGTCGCGGGGTGGTTCGCGGCGGGTGAAGGCGACCAGTCCGGAGTCGACGTTCGGCACCGGCCAGAACACGTTCGGTGGCACCCGGCCGGCGGCGCGGGAACGGGCGTACCAGGCGAGTTTGACCGACGGGATGCCGTACACCTTGGAGCCGGGGCCGGCGACCAGCCGGTCGGCGACCTCCTTCTGCACCATCACCAGGCCGTGCCGCAGGGTGGGCAGCTCGGCGAGCAGGTGCAGCACCACCGGGACGGCCACGTTGTAGGGCAGGTTCGCCACCAGCGCGGTGGGCGGCGGGTCGGCCAGGGCGGCGGCGGTGATCCGCAGCGCGTCGGCCCGGTGCACGGTGAGCCGGGCGGCGTCCGGGCCGGCGTGGGTGGCCGCGGTCTGTGGCAGCGCGCCGGCCAGCACCGGGTCGATCTCCACCGCGTGCAGGTGCGCGGCGGCCGGCAGCAGGGCCAGGGTGAGCGAGCCGAGGCCGGGGCCGACCTCCAGGGTCACGTCGTCGGGGGTGAGCCCGGCGGCGGTGACGATCCGGCGGACGGTGTTCGGGTCGTGCACGAAGTTCTGGCCGAGCTTCTTGGTCGGGTTGACGCCGAGGCGCGCGGCGAGTTCCCGGATCTCCGCCGGGCCGAGCAGGCCGGTCACGCCCCGAAGCGTAGTCGCGGGTAGCGGGTCGGTCACCACGGCCCGAAGACCCGGTCGCCGGTGGCGGAGATGGCGGCGCACAGCTCGTCGAGGTCGGCCCCGGTGGTCTCGGCCAGCGACCGGACCGTCAGCGGGATCAGGTACGACGCGTTGGGCCGGCCCCGGTGCGGCATCGGGGTCAGGTAGGGCGCGTCGGTCTCGACGAGGAGCTGGTCGATCGGGGTGAGCGCGGCGGCCTCGCGCAGCGCGGCGGCGCTGCCGAAGGTGACCGTGCCGGCGAAGCTGAGCAGGTGGCCCCGGCGGACGCACTCGCGGGCGAAGTCGGCGTCGCCGGAGAAGCAGTGCAGCACCACCGTGTCCGGGGCACCCTCGTCGTCGAGGATGCGCAGCACGTCGGCGTGGGCGTCCCGGTCGTGGATGACCAGGGCCTTGCCGTACCGCTTGGCGATGGCGATGTGCGCCCGGAAGCTCTCCTCCTGGGCGGCCCGGCCGTCGTCGCCGGTGCGGAAGAAGTCCATCCCGGTCTCGCCGACGCCGCGGACCCGGTCGCGGGCGGCCAGCGTCTCGATCTCGCGCAGCGCGGCGTCCAGGTCGGCCAGCCGGGGTGCCTCGTTGGGGTGCAGCGCCACGGTGGCGAGCACCGCCGGGTACCGGTCGGCCACGTCGGCACCCCAGCGGGACGAGTCGACGTCCACGCCGACCTGCACGAGCCGGTCCACGCCGACGGCGGCGGCCACCTCGATCGCGGCGGCCACCGGGTCGGCGGCGTCGCCCCCGCCGGGCACGCCGGCCTCGCTGACGGTGATGTCGAGGTGGGTGTGGCTGTCCAGCACGGGGCGGGGCAGCGGCGGCGGGGCGGGCGGGAACTCGCCGGCCCGGCGGGCGGCACGCTGCTTGCGGGATTCGGTCCGTTCGGTCATCGCGGCCAGCATCACACACCGGGGGTGGCCGGGGGCACCGACCCGCACCCGGCCGGTGCCGGGTGGGGTGTTCCCGGGCGGCCACCGGCTGTTCACCGGGGCGGAACCTGGCCGGCCTAGCCTCGCCGGGATGAGCGTCACCGACCGGGCCAGCGGCGCGGCCTCCGGGCGGACCGCGTTGCGCGTGACGTACGGCGGGGTGGTCCACCCGGCGGAGGAGCTGGCCCGGGGCGCGGCCTACGAGCTGTTCAGCGCCGAGGCGGCGCCCGGTTTCGAGTGGGCGCCCCGGCCGGGCGTGAGCTGGCCGTGGCGGCGGTTCGTGCACGTGACCGAGGTCACCGAGGTGAGCGGGGGCAGCCCTCCGGTGGAGGAGCCGGAGGCGGCGCTGCTGATGCCGGTGCACCGGGAGCGGGGCTGGTCGTACGTGCACCAGCTCAGCCAGCAGCCGACGGCGGCCGGCGATCCGACGTTGGCCGCGGTGCGCGCCTCGGCGGTGCTGCGGCGGGGCACCCGGATGGTCAAGGTGCTGTCCGCCCGGCAGCTCGCCGGGTACGTGCGGGGGTGGCTGCCGCACGGGTTCTGCTACCGCGAGCACGACGTGGCGCACCTGCGCACCCCGGCCGCGCTGGCGGTGCTGCGCGGCGACGGCACCAGTGGCGACGGCACCGACGTCGGGTACGCGCTGCGCTGGCGGGTCGCCGACCCGGGCGACTACGACGTGCCGGTGGGCGCGGCGCACCGGGGCCTGCTGGAGCTGCCGCCCCGGGACCGGCTCGGCCCGCCGGTGCTGGGTACGGGGTTCGTGCCGAGTTCGGCGCAGTTGATCCCGGAGTTCGTCACCCGGGACTTCGCCGACCTGCCGATGCCCGCCAACGCCAGCCTGCTGGCGTACACCGCCGACGGGGCGGAGGTGGTGCTCTACAGCTACCAGGCGGAGCAGCGGGGCTGGTTGCGGATGGTGGGGCCGCAGTGGCGGCACCTGCTGGCGGCGGTGCCGGGGCTCTCCCCCGACCAGGAGTACGTGCCGACCGGCGAGGTGCCGCGGTCGACGCAGTTGGTCGGCGGGTTGGCCGGCGGCGAGTACGAGGCGGTGGCGGACCTGCCGGGCGGGTTCCGGGTGCTGGCGATGACCCGGGCGGCCCGCTATCCGGTGGAGTCGGTGGGCCGGCGGCTGCGGCACGCCCGGTGGCGGGGCGTGGCGTGCCTGGTGCTGCGGGAGGAGGCCGGCTGGCTGCGGTTGCGCCTGCGGCAGCCCGATCCGGACGGGGTGCGCGACACCGGGGCACAGTGCCACGAACGGGGCGTGTACGAGACCTGGGCGCCGGCCGCCGAGGTGACCGACGACCGGGTGGTGGACCTGCCGTACGCGATGTGAAGGCATGACGGTGGCCGGCCGGGGAAAGCGCGACGGGTCCGACACCGACGGATCAGGAGAAGAGCATGCCCTTCATCACCGTGGGTACGGAGAACTCCGCCCCCATCGACCTGTACTACGAGGATCACGGGCAGGGTCAGCCGATCGTGCTGATCCACGGTTTCCCGTTCAACGGGGCGACCTGGGAGAAGATGTCGGGTCCGCTGCTCGCTGCGGGCTACCGGGTGATCACCTACGACCGGCGTGGTTTCGGCAGTTCGGCCCAGCCGGCCACGGGCTACGACTACGACACCTTCTCAGCCGACCTCGACGTGCTGATGACCGAGTTGGACCTGCGCAACGCGATCCTGGTGGGCCACTCGATGGGCACCGGTGAGGTGACCCGCTACCTCGGCACGTACGGGTCGAGCCGGGTGGACCGGGCGGTGCTGATGGCGCCGCTGGCGCCGTACCTGTTGCAGACGCAGGACAACCCGGAGGGCGTCGAGAAGAGCCTGTTCGACGGGTTCCAGCAGGCCATCGTCGCGGACCGGTTCGCCTACCTGACCCAGTTCTGCGACGCGTTCTTCAACTACAGCGAGAACAAGGGCAAATGGGTCAGCGAGGAGGCGTACCGGGCGCACTGGCAGATCGGCGCGCAGGCGTCGGCGAAGGGCACCCACGACTCGGTGGAGGCCTGGCAGACCGACTTCCGGGGCGACGTGCCGAACATGGACGTCCCGGTGCTGATCATCCAGGGCGACAAGGACAACGTGCTGCCGTTCCCGAAGACGGGTCAGCGGTTGGCGTCGATGCTGCCCAACGGCACGCTGGTCACCCTGAAGGGTGCGCCGCACGGTATCCCGTGGACGCATCCGACCGAGGTGAACCGGGCGCTGATGGAGTTCATCGGCGCGCCGGCGATGGCCCGCGCCTGACGTACCGCGCAATGCGGCCCCGGGGGGTTCCCCCGGGGCCGCCCCCGGCCGGTCAGCTCTCCAGCCGGGCGAGTTCCTCGTCGACGATCGACGGGTCGAGCTTGCGGAAGACCGGCTTCGGCGCGGCGAGCGGCCGGCCGGCCGGCAAGGGTACGGACTCCCAGCGCGCGCCGACGGTGTAGTCCCCGGTGAGCACCGGGTAGCCGGGGCCGCCGTCGAGGTCGTCGACCTCCTGCAGGACCGGCATCGGGGCGTGCACGCCGGTGCCGCCGAGCAGTTCGTGGATCTGCTGCGCGGAGTGCGGCAGGAACGGGGTGAGCAGCGTGTTGGCGTCGCTGACCACCTGGAGGGCGACGTGCAGGATGGTGCCCATCCGGGGCTTGTCCGCCTCGGCCTTGAGCTTCCACGGGGCCTGCTCGGACAGGTATTTGTTGGCCTCGGCGACGACCTTCATCGCCTCGCCGATGGCCTGCTTCTGCCGGTGCCGGGCGATCAGGTCACCCACCGTGGCGAAGCCGGCGCGGGCCACCGCGAGCAGCGCCTCGTCGGCCTCGGTGAGCCCGGCCGGGTCGACCGGTGGGATCGCGCCGAAGTTCTTCGCCGCCATGGAGACCGACCGGTTGACCAGGTTGCCCCAGCCGGCGACGAGTTCGTCGTTGTTGCGGCGGAGGAACTCGGCCCAGGTGAAGTCGGTGTCGTTGCTCTCCGGGCCGGCGACGGCGATGAAGTAGCGCAGCGCGTCGGCGTCGTAGCGTTCCAGGAAGTCCCGGACGTAGATGACCACCTTGCGGGAGGAGGAGAACTTGCGCCCCTCCATGGTCAGGTACTCGCTGGAGACGACCTCGGTGGGCAGGTTGAGCCGGCCGAGGTCGCCGGGCTGGCCGTCGCGGCTGCCCGCCCCGGAGTAGCCGCCGAGCAGGGCCGGCCAGATCACCGAGTGGAAGACGATGTTGTCCTTGCCCATGAAGTAGTAGCCCGGGGAGTCCTTGCCCTCCCCGTCGGCCGACCACCACCTGCGCCACGCGTCCGGGTCGCCGGTGCGCCGGGCCCACTCGATGGACGCGGAGAGGTAGCCGATCACCGCGTCGAACCAGACGTAGATCCGCTTGTCGCCCCGGTCCTGCCAGCCCTCCAGCGGGATCGGCACGCCCCATTCGAGGTCCCGGGTGATGGCCCGGGGCTGGAGGTCGTCGAGCAGGTTGCGGGAGAAGCGCAGCACGTTGGGCCGCCATCCCTCCCGGGTGTCCAGCCACTGGCGCAGCGCGTCGGCGAGGGCGGGCAGGTCGAGGAAGAAGTGCTCGGTCTCCACGAACTCCGGCGTCTCGCCGTTGATCTTGGACTTGGGGTTGATCAGGTCGATCGGGTCGAGCTGGTTGCCACAGTTGTCGCACTGGTCGCCCCGGGCGCTGTCGTAGCCGCAGATCGGGCAGGTGCCCTCTATGTAGCGGTCGGGCAGGGTCCGCCCGGTGGACGGGGAGATCGCCCCGGTGGTGACCTTGGGGACGATGTAGCCGTTGCGGTGCAGCCCGGTGAACAGCTCCTGCACCACCGCGTAGTGGTTGCGGGTGGTGGTGCGGGTGAACAGGTCGTACGACAGGCCCAGCGCCAGCAGGTCCTCGGCGATCACCCGGTTGTACCGGTCGGCCAGCTCGCGCGGGGTGACCCCCTCGGCGTCGGCCTGCACCTGGATCGGGGTGCCGTGCTCGTCGGTGCCCGAGACCATGAGCACGTCGTGACCGGCCATCCGCATGTACCGGGCGAAGACGTCGGAGGGTACGCCGAAGCCGGACACGTGGCCGATGTGGCGCGGACCGTTGGCGTAGGGCCAGGCGACCGCGGCGAGAACGTGACTCATGACCAGCAAGCCTAGTGACCCGGATCGGCGGCCGGCGAACCAATGGGGTCACCGCGCCACGCCGACGCCGAATCGCCGTCCATGGGAATTGCCCACCGACACGCGGAGTCAGCTCACGGACACCGACCGCCACCCGGTGTCCAATGGCTGACGTGACGGGCAGACGATCGGGGCACGACGAGTCGACGGCGGGCACCCGGCGACCACGTCCCGGCCCCGGGGACGGTCCGGCGGCACGCGGCTCGGCCGTCGCGCCGCAGCCACGCCCCGGTCCCGGCCCGGACGACGCGGCCGTGGAGGTCGAGCCGACCACGGGCGCGCCGGTCGACGCGGTGCCCCGGCGGGTGCCGGTCCGCCAGCCACGGGCCCGCCGGCGGGACGGGGAGAAGCCTGACGACGACGGGTTCTTCTGGGCGCCGATCGAACAGGTGCACTGGGACGGCACCCCGCTGCGCAAGGAACCGAAGCAGCGGTTGCGGACCCCGCGCCGACGTCGCCCCGCCCGCGCCCCCGCCCCGCCGGACCCGATCCGGGGGCTCGCCGTGCTGCTGGCGTTGAGCCTGGTCGCGGCGTTCTTCGCCTGGGTGAGCGCGGGACCGCTCTGGCTGGCCGTCGGGCACTCCACGGCGGGGACGGCGGTGGTCACCGACTGCTCGGGCGGTGGGCTGACCCAGCGCTGCCGGGGCATCTTCACCGCCGACGACGACCGGTTCCGCACCCACGGGGTACGGGTCAGCGGGGTGCCGGCCGAACGCACCGCCGCCGGCTCGGCCCTGCCGGCGTGGGTGACCGGGCCGGACGCGGACACCGCGTACGCCGACACCGGGGTGGGCCGGCACCTGCGGTGGCTGCTCGGCCTGCTGGCGGTGGCCGGCTGCGCGGCGGGGATCGTCAGGTGGACCGGGGCGACCCGGCTGGCCGACCCCCGGCAGCGCCGCTGGGCGACCGGCGGCGGCTACGCCGGGCCGGTGCTGATCACCCTGGGTTTCCTGGTCGCCGCCTGGTGACCGCCGCCCCGCTCAGCGGTGCACGACGGCGTAGACGTCCCGGCGGCGCAGCCCGTACCCGGTGGCGACGTCGCTGATCGCATCCCGGCGGGACATGCCGGCGGCCTCCCGGTCGGCCACCCGGGCCCGCAGGGTGTCGTCGTCGGGGCGTTCGGCGGGGGTCTGCGGCGCTCCCCCGACGACGAGGGTGATCTCGCCGCGCGGTTCCTCCCGGGCCGCCCAGTCGGCCAGCTCGCCCAGCGGCCGGCGGACGACCTCCTCGTAGGTCTTGGTCAACTCCCGGCACAGCGCGGCCGGCCGGTCGGCGTCGAACGCGGCGGCCAGGTCGGTCAGCGCGGCGGCGATCCGGTGCGGGGCCTCGAAGAAGACGAGGGTGCGGGGTTCGGTGGCGAGGGCGCGCAGCCGGGCCCGCCGGGCACCGGGCGAGCGGGGCAGGAAGCCCTCGAAGCAGAACCGGTCGCAGGGCAGCCCGGACAGGGCCAGGGCGGTGGTGACGGCGCTCGGGCCGGGGGCCGCGGTGACCGGCACCCCGGCGTCGAGGGCGGCGGTGACCAGCCGGTATCCGGGGTCGGAGACGCTGGGCATGCCGCCGTCGGTGACCAGCGCGACCCGGTGCCCGGCGCGGAGCACGTCGACCAGTTCCGGGGTACGCCGCTCCTCGTTGCCCTCGAAGTAGGAGACGATCCGCCCCTCCACGGTCACGTCGAGGTCGCGGGCGAGCCGGGCGAGCCGGCGGGTGTCCTCGGCGGCGACCACGTCGGCGGTGGCGAGGACGTCGCGCAGCCGGGCGGACGCGTCGGCGGGGTTGCCCAGTGGCGCGCCGAGCAGAATCAGGCGCCCGATCTCGGACATTTCACCCACGTGACGCGCTCCTTCATCGATACTCGTACCAATCTCGGGGACGACGGGCGCCACCGGGCACCTTCGCAGCCTACGATCGCCGGGTGACGAGTGCGTCGACAGCACAGAGTGCGAGCGCGGACCGGACCGACCCGGAGGCACCCCCTCCCGAGGCCGGCGGGGGCGGCGTGCCGGCGATCGTCAGGCGACGACTCGCCACCGTCGAGTCCCGGCTCGACGTGAACTCGTGGATCGCCACCGCCGTCGTGGTGACGATCGCCGCCGTCCTGCGGCTGCTCGGGCTGAGCAGCCCCAAGGGCAAGATCTTCGACGAGATCTACTACGCCCGCGACGGCTACGGCCTGATCGACAAGGGCGTCGAGTGGAACTACAAGGACAACGGCCCGTCGTACGTGGTCCACCCGCCGCTGGGCAAGTGGCTGATCGGGCTCGGCGAGTGGGCCTTCGGCTACCAGGACGCGGAGACCAACATCTCCGTGCCGGGCCACCTGATGACCACCGCCCCGGAGTTCGGCTGGCGGATCGCCTCGGCGGTGGCCGGCATCCTCACGGTGCTGATGATCACCCGCATCGCCCGCCGGCTGTTCCGCTCCACCACGCTCGGCTGTGCCGCCGGTCTGCTGCTCGCCCTGGACGGCTTCCACCTGGTGCTCTCCCGCACCGCGCTGCTCGACATCTTTCTGCCGCTGTTCGTCCTGGCCGCCTTCGGCGCGCTGGTGCTCGACCGGGACGCCAGGCGTCGGCGCTGGGCCCGCGCGCTCGACGCCGGGCTCGACCCGACCGCACCCGGCCGGGCCGGTCGCCCCGCCGGTGGTTGGCGGAACTGGCCCTGGTGGCGACTGCTCGCCGGGGTGCTGCTCGGCTGCGCGTGCGCGGTGAAGTGGAGCGGGATCTGGTTCGTCCCGGCCTTCGGGTTGCTGGCCCTGCTCTGGGAGGTCGGCCTGCGCCGGTCGGTCGGGGTCCGCCGGCCGTGGCGCGACGCCCTCCTGGACGAGTTGCCCTGGCTGGTGCTCGCCGGGCTGCTGGCGGTCGGCACCTACCTGGCCACCTGGTCGGGCTGGCTGCTCTCCGACGAGGGCTACTACCGGATCGCGTCCCGCTACCCGAACGTTCCGGGGCTCAGCGACACCCCGGTCATCGGCGCGCTGACCAACCTGTTCCAGTACCACAAGGCGGCGTTCGAGTTCCACACCGGCCTGGAGACCGCGCACAAGTACCAGTCGTGGCCGTGGCAGTGGTTGCTGCTCGGCCGGCCGGTGGCGTTCCACTGGTCCGGCGACGGCGCGTGCGGCGCACCCACCTGCGCGTCGGAGATCCTGCTGCTGGGCACGCCGCTGCTCTGGTGGTCGTTCCTGCCGGCGCTGGCCGCCACGCTCTGGCTCGGCATCGCACGCCGCGACTGGCGGGCCGGGGCGTTCCTGGTGGCCGTGGCCGCCGGCCTGCTGCCCTGGTTCTGGTACGCCCTCGACGGCCGGACGATGTTCTCCTTCTACGCCGCCCCGGCGCTGCCGTTCCTGGTGCTGAGCGTGGTGTACGTACTCGGCGCGATCGCCACCCCCACCGTCGGAGAGCGCGCCGCCCCGGCCGGTCGGGCCGGCCCCGGCACCGCACCGGACGGCACGGCGGGCGACGGCACGGCACCGGACGGCAGTCCACCGGACACCGGCGAGCCGGCCGATCCGAAGGTGGCCGTGGTCGTCGCGGAGGCCGATGCGGCGGCGGCGGAGCAACTCGCCGACCGGCGACTGGTCGGCGGGGTCATCGTCGGCGCGTACGTGCTGCTGGTGGCGCTCTGCTTCGCCTACTTCTACCCGATCTTCGTGGGCAACATCCTGCCGTACGACGACTGGTCCGCCCGGATGTGGCTGGACGGCCGCTGGATCTGACCGGTCCCCGCACCTACCGCCCGCCCCACCGTCCCTGCCGCCCGGGTTCCCAACCC
>NZ_MZMV01000089.1 GCF_002210435.1 Micromonospora wenchangensis | reverse complement strand
GGCGGCGCTCGCCGCCCGCGCCTGGGCCACCGTCGACGGGCGCGGCCGGCAGCGGGTGGCCGAGGCCGTCCTCACCCGGATCGCCGATCGTACGGGTGTACTAAAACCCTGATAGGGTGCCGGGTATGCCGCAGGCCGCCTACCAACCGTCGATGCTCGACCTCACCGACGCCGGCCCGACGCTGACCCCGCTGGCCGGGCTGCGCCGCCGGATGCTCACCCGGGGCGCGTGGGTCGACCACCTGCTCGGCTGGGTGCACGGCTCCGACGCGGTCCTCGACACCCTGCGCACCGGCGTCCCCTGGCGGGCCGAACGCCGCACCATGTACGACACGCAGGTCGACGTCCCCCGCCTGCTCTGCTGGTACGGCCCCGACCGACCGCTGCCGCACCCGCTGCTCACCGCCGCCCGCACGGCACTGAGCCGGCACTACGCCGCCGAGTTGGGCGAGCCGTTCGTCACCGCCGGCATGTGCCTCTACCGCGACGGGCGGGACAGCGTCGCCTGGCACGGGGACACCCTCGGCCGTTCCGCGCACACCGACACGATGGTGGCGATCGTGTCGTTCGGCGCGCCCCGCCCGCTGCTGCTGCGCCCCCGGGGCGGCGGCGACACCCTGCGTTTCCCGCTCGGCCACGGCGACCTGGTGGTGATGGGCGGGTCCTGCCAGCGCACCTGGGAACATGCCGTGCCCAAGACCACCCGCCCGGTCGGCCCCCGGGTCAGCGTCCAGTTCCGCCCCGTCGACGTCGCCTGACGCCGACGGGGCGGCCGTCAGCCCGCGCGGCGGCCGGGGCGACCTCAGTCGCGTTCGATCAGGTGCCCGACGACGGTCGGGCCGAGCATGACCGCGAAACCGGACCCGTCCCGGCGCGGATCGGCCGGCGGCAGCTCCACCGGGTCACCCGTCGCCGTCGCACCCACCGGCCGCGCGCCGATCCAGGCCACCACCAGATCCGTCTCACCCTTGAGGAACCGCTGCGCCCGCACCCCGCCGGTCGCCCTGCCCTTCGCCGGGTACGACGCGAACGGGGTCACCTTGACCGTCGCCCCCGTCGAGGTGACCACCATCGGCTCCCCGTGCACGGCGTCGTCGGTGCGGACCGCGCCGAAGAACACCACCCGGGCGCCCGCCGGCAGGCCGATCCCGGCCATCCCGCCACCCTTGAGCCCCTGCGGGCGGACCAGGGACGCCGCGAACCGCAGCAGGGACGCCTCGCTGGTCACGAAGGCCAACGTCTCGCTGCCGTCGTCGAGCCAGGTGGCCCCCACCACCTCGTCGCCCGACCGCAACGAGATCACCTCGAACTCGTCGGACCGCACCGGCCACTCCGGCGTGCACACCTTCACCACGCCCTGCCGGGTGCCCACCGCCAGGCCCGGTGAGCCCTGCGCGGTCGGGCCGAGCGGGGCCAGCCCGATCACCGTCTCCCCCGCCGCCAGCGGGACCAGCTCGGCGGCGGCCATCCCGCCCCGCAGCGACACCGTGCCGGCCTGCTCGGGCAGCACCGGCAGCGGCAACACGTCGACCTTGAAGGCCCGGCCGGCGCTGGTGACCAGGAGCACCCGACCCCGGGCCGTGGTGTGCACGACCGCGCGTACGGTGTCGTGCTTGACCCGGCCGTTACGCCGACGCCCCTCGGACGCCTCCTCCGACTCGGCCGCGGTCCGGGCGACCAGCCCGGTCGCCGAGAGGATCACCTGACACGGGTCGTCGGCCACCTCCAGCGGCCCGGCCGGCACCGACGCCGCCAGCACCTCCTTGAGATCCCCGTCGACCAGGGTGGTCCGCCGCGCCCCGGAGAACTGCTTCACCACGGCCGCCAGCTCGTCGGAGACGACCTTCCGGAGCACCTTCGGGTCGTCGAGGATCTTCGACAGCGCGGCGATCTCCCCGCGCAGCTTCTCCTGCTCGGCCTCCAGCTCGATCCGGTCGTACTTCGTCAACCGGCGCAGCGGGGTGTCCAGGATGTAGGTGGCCTGGATCTCGGACAGCTTGAACTTCTGCATCAGGCCGTCCTTGGCGGCCTGGGCGTCCTCGCTGGCCCGGATCAGCTTGACCACCCGGTCGATGTCGAGCAGGGCGATCAGCAGGCCGTCGACCAGGTGCAGCCGCTCCTCGCGCTTGCGCCGCCGGTACGCGCTGCGCCGGGTCACCACCTCGTAGCGGTGGGCCAGGAACACCTCCAGCAGCGCCTTCAACCCGAGGGTGCGCGGCTGCCCGTCGACCAGCACCAGGTTGTTGATGCCGAACGACTGCTCCAGCGGGGTCAGCCGGTAGAGGTCGGCCAGCAGTGCCTGCGGGTTGACCCCGACCTTGCACTCGACGACCAGCCGGGTGCCGCTCTCCCGGTCGGTGAGGTCCTTGACGTCGGCGATGCCGGTGAGCCGCTTGGTCTTGTTGACCTCGTTGGTGATCGCCGCGATGACCTTCTCCGCGCCGACGCCGTACGGCAGCTCGACCACGGTGATCGCCTGCCGGCCCCGGCTGCCCTCCAGCGGGCCGATCTCGACCCGGCCGCGCATCCGCACCACACCGCGCCCGGTCTCGTACGCCCGGCGCACCTCGTCCAGGCCGAGTAGCAGGCCACCGGTGGGCAGGTCGGGGCCGGGGACGAACTCCATCAGCTTGTCGAGGTCGGCGTCCGGGTGGTTGATCAGCCAACGGGCGGCGGAGACCACCTCGCCGAGGTGGTGCGGGATCATGTTGGTCGCCATCCCGACCGCGATCCCGGACGCCCCGTTGACCAGCAGGTTGGGGAAGGCGGCGGGCAGCACTGTCGGCTGGGTCAGCGAGCCGTCGTAGTTGGGCTCGACGTCGACGGTGTCCTCGCCCAACTCACCGACGAGCAGCATCGCCTCCCGGGAGAGCCGGGCCTCGGTGTAGCGCGCGGCGGCCGGGCCATCGTCCGGGGAACCGAAGTTGCCATGCCCGTCGATGAGTGGGGCGTTGAGCGAGAAGTCCTGGGCGAGCCGGACCATCGCGTCGTAGATCGCCGTGTCGCCGTGCGGGTGGTACTTGCCCATGACGTCGCCGACGATCCGGGCCGACTTGACGTGCCCCCGGTCGGGGCGGTGGCCCTGCTCGTGCATCGACCACAGGATGCGGCGGTGCACCGGCTTGAGGCCGTCGCGGGCGTCGGGCAGGGCGCGGGAGTGGATGACCGAGAAGGCGTACTCCAGGTAGGAGTCGGACACCTCGGTGACCAGCGGGTTGTCGAAGACCCGCGCGCCGGCCTGGTCGAAGGCGGACAGGTCCACCTTGGCGCGGTCGTCCTTACGGCGTGCCATCGTTCAGCTCTCTTCCCGGTGTACGGCGGCCACGGTGCTCAGGCGTCGGATGCTCACGCCCTGGGTGCTCATGCGTCGATCGCGTCGCGGTCGACCCGGTCGGAGGAGTCGATCAGCCAGTTGCGGCGCGGCTCGACCTTCTCGCCCATCAGCAGTTCGAGGATGCGCTCGGCGGCGTCGACGTCGTCGAGGGTGATCCGGCGGACCGCCCGGGTGGCCGGGTTCATCGTGGTCTCCCACAACTCGTCGGCGTCCATCTCACCGAGGCCCTTGAAGCGCGGGATCGGGGTGACGATCTGCCTGCCGGCCTTCTCCAGCTTGCGGACCGTCGCCTCCATCTCGGCCTGGGTGTAGGTGTAGGTGGTCTGCGGGCTGCGCCCCTTCGTGGTGATCTTGTGCAGCGGCGGCATCGCGGCGTAGAGCCGGCCGGCCTCGATCAGCGGTCGCATGTAGCGGGCGAACAGGGTGATCAGCAGGGTCCGGATGTGCGCGCCGTCCACGTCGGCGTCCGCCATGATCAGCACCCGGCCGTAGCGCAGCGCGGACAGGTCGAAGGTACGCCCCGAGCCGGCCCCGAGCACCTGCACGATCGCGGCGCACTCGGCGTTGTCGAGCACCTGCTGGAGGTTGGCCTTCTGCACGTTGAGGATCTTGCCGCGGATCGGCAGAAGTGCCTGATACTCGGCAGAACGGGCAAGTCGCCCTGTGCCGAGGGCGCTGTCGCCTTCCACGATGAATAATTCACTTCTGTCGATTCCCGCGGCGCGGCAGTCGACCAGTTTGGCGGGCATCGACGCGCCCTCCAGGGCGGTCTTGCGCCGGGCCGCGTCCTTCTGCTGCTTCTGGGTCAGCCGGACCCGGGCCGCGTCGACGATCTTCTGGAGCACCGTGCGCGCCTCGGCCTTGCTGCGCCGGTCCTCCAGCCACGCCTTGACGTGCTGCTCGACCAGGGTCTGGAGCACCTTGGTGATGCCGGCGGTGGAGAGCTCGTCCTTGGTCTGCGAGGTGAACTGCGGCTCGGGGATGCGCACGTGCACCACCGCCGTCATCCCCTCCAGGACGTCGTCCAGGGTGGGCGGGTCCTCCTTGGGCTTGAGCAGGCCCCGGGTGTTGCGGACGGCGTCGGCCAGGGTCCGGGTCAGCGCCCGCTCGAAGCCCCGGCGGTGGGTGCCGCCGTGGGCGTTGCGGATGGTGTTGGTGAAGCACTCGACGGTGCGCTCGTAGCCGGTGCCCCAGCGGAAGGCGATCTCGACCTCGGCCCGGCGCTGCACGTTGGACTGCATCACGCCGTTGGCGTCGGCGGCGTTCTCCCGGTACGTCCCCTCGCCGGTGACCAGCAGGGTGCCGGAGACCGGCCGGTCACCGGCCGGGGCCAGGAACTCGACCATGTCGGTAAGCCCGTTGGGGTAGTGGAAGCGCTCCTCGACCGGTTCCTCGGCGGTCTCGTCGCGCAGCCGGTAGTCGACCCCGGGGACCAGGAAGGCGGTGTTGCGCAGCTTCATCCGGACGGCCTCGACGTCGAGGCGCGCGCCGGTCTCGAAGTAGCGGGCGTCGTGCCAGTAGCGGATCGAGGTGCCGGTGCGCTGGCCCCGCTTCATCGCCCCGACGACCTGCAGGCCGGGGCCGGGGGTGAACGGGGCGTCCGGGCCGTCGCCGGCGAAGACGCCGGGCACGCCGTGCCGGAAGGACATCGCGTGCACCTTGCCGCCACGCCGGACGGTCACGTCGAACCGGCGGGACAGCGCGTTGACGGCGGAGGCGCCCACGCCGTGCAGGCCGCCGGAGGTCTTGTAGCCGGAGCCGCCGAACTTGCCGCCGGCGTGCAGCCGGGTGAGCACCAGCTCGACCCCGGAGATGCCGGACTTGGCGTGCACGTCGGTGGGGATGCCCCGGCCGTCGTCGTCGACCTGCACCGAGCCGTCGGCGTGCAGGATCACCTCGACCGTGGTGGCGTGACCGGCGACACCCTCGTCGGTGGAGTTGTCGAGGATCTCGTTGACGAGGTGACCCACGCCACGACTGTCGGTGGAGCCGATGTACATGCCGGGACGCTTGCGGACGGCGTCCAGGCCCTCCAGGTGGGTGAGGTCGTCTGCCCCGTAGAGGGTCTCAGGCTGTGCGGTCAACTGGTCGTACTCCCCGGTCTCGGCGGTGTGGTGCCGCTCACCGTCTCGATCTCCACGCGCGGCGTGCCGCAGCGAGCGTAGCCGTACGCCCCGACAGCGCGGTGCAGCCCCACGTCGGACGGCGGGTGCGCGTCCGCCGGGGACAACGCCGCCGGGCGTCGGGGCCTTCCCTGGCGGGGCGCGCACCGGACCCGAAACGACCGTTTCCACCATTCGACGATCGTGTTAAGAGGCATTGACGTCCATCTCGCCAAGTGATCTGATCCGGCCCAGAAGGATCTTTCACATTTCCATGGACAGATGGGGGACGTCATGTCCAGGTTCCACCGTAGCGCCCTCGCGGCGCTGCTCACCGTCGCCGCGGCCGCCCTGCCGGTCGCCGCCGGCCCGCCCGCGCCGGCCGTCGCCGCGCTGCCCACCGCCGCGGTCGCCCTCGGCGACAGCTTCATCAGCGGCGAGGGGGCCGGGGCGTACTCGTCGGTGACCGACGTCAACGGGGTCGCCCAGCCCTTCCCGGGCTGGTCGGCGCCGAACAGCAACGCGTACTTCTGCCACCGCTCACCGAACGCCTCACTGTTCAAGGCGGACCTGCCGGGGATCGCCGCCCGGTTCAACCTGGCCTGCTCCGGCGGCCAGCCGTACGATATCGCCAACGCCTCGGCCAGCCGGGCCAAGGGCCGCCAGGTCGCCGCCCAGCTCGACCAGTTGCGCGCGGTCGGGCAGACCCACGACATCGACCTGGTGCTGATCGGGCTCGGCTCGAACAACAGCTCGTTCACCTTCGGCACCGTCGCCGAGAAGTGCGCGAACCGGTTCATCGCCGACGCCTGGACCGGGTGGTGGGAGTTCTGGGCGTACCTGGGCGGGCCGGTGGAGCAGGAGCCCTGCTCGGACGCCGACCTGGCCACCTCCGCCCAGGTCGCCGCCGCGACGGCGGAGACCACGGCGGCGGTCCGGCAGATCCTGACCACGCTGGACCAGATCGACGCCGACGGCCAGCACCGGATCGTCTTCCAGGACTACACCAACCCGCTGCCGCCGGAGCTGGCCTCGACCTACTGGGAGGAGGACAGCCGGGACGACACCCGGGACAAGTTCCGTGACCTGGGGGCCGAGCGGTACGCCGCCGGTTGCCCGATCCACCGGGCCAGCCTCGCCCCCGGCCAGCGCTTCTCGCAGGGCCTGGGCACCCTGGTGAGTTCGGTCCGCAGCACCCTGGCCGCCGAGTTCCCCGCCGCCGACCTGGTCTACCTCAACGTGCAGCGGGCCTTCGACGGTGCCCGGCTGTGCGAGTCGGCGGGCAGCCCGGGCAACGCGCTGGCCACCCCGATCCGGCTCCAGGACGGCACCTCGGGGGTCTTCGTGACCAGCCTGTCCGGCTACGACAAGCTGGACATCCAGCGGATCGCGAACACCTGCGGGACGTACTTCCAGACCTGCCAGGAGTCCTGGCACCCGAGCGCGGCCGGGCACCAGGTGCTGGGCCGGTGCCTGACCGGCGCGGTGGCGACCAGCGCCCGGGCGGTCTCCTGCGTCCGCTCGCCGGACGGGACGATCCAGGTCGGCTGAGCCGGCGGCCGGTGGGGTGACCGTCCGGGTCGCCCCGCCGGCCGACCGGTCCGCGCCCGCCGGTTCCGCTCAGGTCGCCGCCGGGGTGCGGGCCACGGCCGGGCCGGGCAGGGGGGTGGGCAGCAGGGCCGCCGCCGGGCCGTCGGCAAGTTCCGCCAGGGGCACCTCGTCGAGTACGGCGAGGAAGGCGGCCTGGGCGCGGCGGAGCTGGACCCGCAGGCGGCAGTCGGCACGCAGGGCGCAGCCGGTCTCCTCGCAGGAGACCACCTCCCCCTCCCCCTCGAAGGCGCGCACGACCCGGCCGACGGTGATCCGTTCGGCCCCCTCGGCGAACGCCACCCCGCCGGATCGGCCCCGGACGGTGAACAGCACGCCGATGCGCTGGAGCCGCTGGACCACCTTGGCCACGTGGCTGCGGGGCAGGTCCAGCCGTTCGGCCAACTCGTCGACGGTGGTCCGGGTCGACGCGGGGGCGGTGAGCATGGCGATCCGCAGGGCCATGTCCGTCGACAGGTTGAGCTTCACGGTCCGACCCTAGCCAGCGCCCCTGGTGGCGGACAGGGGCCGGGCGGCGGTGCCGGTGCGCCGACGGGCCCGGGACTTTCGGCCCTAAGAGGACTTTCAGATTCCTGTTTGAGTGGTCTCCGGTACCCCAGCTGGAGGAGGAGCCGTGCTCTCGGAGTCGTCAGCCGCCGTCGTCACCGCCACCCTGCCCGTGGTCCGGGCCCACGCCGACCGGATCACCGGCCGGTTCTACGCCCGGATGTTCGCCGCCCATCCGGAACTGCTGAACCTGTTCAACCGGGGCAACCAGGCGACCGGCCGGCAGCAGGCGGCACTGGCCGCCTCGGTGGTCGCGTACGCCGGGCATCTCACCGGCGAGGCCGCGACCGGGTGGACGGCGGTGCTGGAGCGCATCGCGCACAAGCACGCCTCGCTGGGCATCTCCGCCGGCCAGTACCCGCTGGTGGGCAGGCACCTGATGGCCGCCATCGGCGAGGTGCTGGGTGCGGCGGTCACCCCGCAGGTCGCCGCCGCCTGGGACGAGGTGTACTGGCTGATGGCCTGCGAGCTGGTGGCCCGGGAGGCCCGGTTGTACACGGCCAGCGGGCTGCCCCACGGCGGGGTGGTCTGGCGCGACTGGCGGGTCACCGGGGTGACGCCGCAGGCCACCGACGTCGTCTCGGTCACCCTCGTCCCGGTCGACGGCGGCCCGGTGCCGGGCTTCGTCCCCGGCCAGTACGTCTCGGTCGCGGTGGACCTCGACGGCGGGCGCGGCCGGCAGATCCGGCAGTACAGCCTCTCCGACCGTCCCGACGCCGACCACTGGCGGATCACCGTCAAGCGGGTACGCGGCACGGGCGCCGCCCCGGGCGGGCTGGTCTCCGGTTTCCTGCACGACCACGTCGGCCCCGGCGACGTCCTGCCGCTGAGCCCACCCTTCGGTGAGGTGAGCGCGGTCGCCGGCCAGGGGCCGCTGCTGCTGGTCAGCGCCGGGATCGGGCTCACCCCGGCGATGTCGGCCCTGGCCCACCTGGCGGCGACCGCGCCGGACCGGCCGGTGGTGCTGGCCCACGCCGACCGGGACGGCGCCGCCCACGCCCACCGGGCCGACCTGGTCGAGCTGCACGCCCGGCTGCCCCGGCTGCGCCTGCGGCTGTGGTACGAGGAGATCACCGGCGACGACGCCCCGGGGTTGCCGGCCGAGGTGACCCGGGGCCGGATCGACCCGGAGCTGATCCCGCTCTCCCCCGACGCGCACGTGCACCTGTGCGGTCCGCTGCCGTTCATGAACCGGGTCCGCGGCGGTCTGCTGCGTCGGGGTGTGCCGGTGGAGCGGATCGCCTACGAGGTGTTCGGGCCGGGGATGCTGCCCGAGGTGGCCTGAGCACGACCGGTCACGGGGCACGCAGGGCGCTCGTCCGGGCACGCAAAGTTGATGTTTACCGCCTCCGCGCTGGGCAACTGGTTCGGCATACCGGGCGGCGCGTGACGTCCGGGCACCGGCGCCGCGAGGGCGGCCGGGTGCCCGTCGCGCGCCCGGTGCGCGGGACCGGGTGATGACGCCGGCCGGAGCCCCCGCACCGGATTCCGCCTCGCCGGTGACCGGATCACGGAGGAGGAAGCATGCGCATCGCGATGGTCTCGGGGCACGCCAGCCCGCTCGCCGTTCCCGGCGGGCAGGACGCCGTGGGGCTGCACCTCCACGTCGCCGAGCAGGCTGCGGCGCTGGCCGCCGAGGGTCACGAGGTGCGGGTCTACACCCGGCGGGACGACGCCACCCTGCCCGACACGGTGCCGACCGACGCGGGGTACCAGGTGTGGCACGTGCCCGCCGGTCCCGCCCGGCCGGTGCCGGCCGACGAACTCCTGCCCCACGTGGGCGAGTTCGGCCGTTGGCTGGCCGCGCACTGGCAGCGGGCCGGCTGGCGGCCGGACGTGACGCACGCGCACTTCTGGCTGAGCGGCCTGGCGGCCGTGCACGCCGGCCGGCGTACCGGCACGCCGGTGGTGCTGACGTACCACGACCTGGGCAGCGCGTACCGCCGCCGCCCGGGTGGCCGGGAGCCGGCCGGTCGGGGGCGGATCGGGTACGAGCGGGCGCTCGGGCGGGCCGTCGACCGGGTCGTCGTCCAGTCGCACGACGAGCTGGGGGAACTGGTCCGGCTCGGGGTGCCCCGGGCGAGGCTGGCGCTGGTGCCGTCGGGGGTGGACGAGCGGTTGTTCGCCCCGACCGGGCCGGCCGCACCGCGGGTCGCGGGCCGGCCCCGGCTGCTCACCGTCGGGCCGCTGCACGAACGCCGGGGCGTGCAGGACGTCGTGCGGGCGCTGCCCGGGGTGCCCGGGGCCGAGTACGTGGTGGTCGGCGGGCCGCCGGCCGGGTCGCTGCCGGCTGACGACGTGGCCCGCAGGTTGACCGCGCTCGCCGGGTCCTGTGGTGTCGCCGACCGGGTACGGCTGGTGGGCGCGGTGCCCCGCGAGGAACTGGCGGCCTGGTACCGCTCGGCCGACGTCCTGGTCGCCGCCCCGTGGTACGAGCCGTTCGGCCGCAGCCCGCTGGAGGCGATGGCGTGCGGCGTGCCGGTGGTCGGCACGGCGGTCGGCGGGATCACCGACAGCGTGGTCGACGGGCTGACCGGGGACCTGGTGCCGCCGCGTGACCCCCGGGCGCTGGGCACCGCGGTCCGCCGGCTGCTCGCCGACCGGGTGCGCCGCTTCGCGTACGCCACGGCGGCGCTGGACCGGGTGCGGGTGCGCTACTCCTTCCGGCACTGGGCCGAGCAGCTCGGCACCGTCTACGCCGCGGTCAGCGGGGTCGGCCGGCTGGCTCCGGCGGCGGCCTGACCGGCCGCGACGGCCCGGCCGGGCGGGGCGCGGACCACTTATTACCGGCCGGTAGGATGGGCCGGTGAGCGGGGACGTGGAGTACACGCAGGAGTTCGTCGACGTCGACGGGGCCCGGATCGGCATCCAGGTCTATCCGGAGCCCACCGGGTCGCCCGCCGCGCCGTTGGTGCTGATCTGCCCGGCGATGGGGGTCCGCGCACGGTACTACCGCCCGTTCGCCGCCGCGCTGCGCGCCGCCGGCCTGGCCGTGGTCGTCGCCGACCTGCGCGGCACCGGGGCCAGCACGCCCCCGCCGTCGCGGGCCTGCCGGTACGGCTACCGCGAGCTGGCCGCCGACGTCGGCGCGGTCCTCGACGCGCTCAAGCCCCGGCGGGACGGCCGGCCGACGCTGCTGCTCGGGCACTCCCTCGGCGGGCAGGCGGCCCTGCTGCACCTCGCCCTGCGCGGCGTCGACCAGGTCGACGGGCTGGCCCTGCTCGCCGTCGGCATGCCGTACTGGCGCAGCTACCCGGGCCTGCGCGGGTGGGGCGTGCTGCCGTACAGCCAGGGCATCGCGGCGGTCGCCGGGACGCTCGGGGTCTGGCCGGGCTGGGGGTTCGGCGGCCGGCAGGCGCGCGGGGTGATCCGGGACTGGGCGCGCACCGCCCGCACCGGCCGCTTCCCCACCCTCGACGGCGTGGACGGCGACGCGGCGGTGGGCCGGCTGACCCTGCCGGTGCTGGCGGTCAGCGTCGACGACGACCAGTACACCCCGCACCCGATCGTCGACCACCTGTGCGGCAAGCTCACCGCCGCGCCGGTCACCCGGCACCGGTACACCTCGGCCGAGGCGGGGGCCCCGCTGGACCACTTCCGCTGGGTGCGGGCCGGCCTGCCGCTGAGCCGGCGGGTGGCCGACTTCGCGGCCGGTCTGCCCCGCCGCTGACCCCGGTGTCCGGTCCCGCACCGGTCCGCCGCCAGCCGGGCGCGTAGCCCCCGTCGGGACGGGTATGCCGCTGCGCCCGAACACGGTGGAGGGGGATCAGATGTCGGAACGACACACCGCACTGCGCTCGATGCACGATCTCGGCCTGGCGGCCTGGTTCGGTGGCTCCCTGATGGGGGCGCTGGGCGTCAACGGAGCGGCGGCACGGATCAGCGACTCGACCCAACGGCTTCCGGTGGCCTCGGCCGGCTGGTCGCGGTGGACCCCGGTCAACGCGGCGGCGATCGGCGCGCACCTGGCCGGGGCGGTGGGTGAGCTGGCCACCGAGAGCCCCCGGATGATGGCCCAGTCCGGGGTGGGTCGGATGAGCGCGGTGAAGACGGCGCTGACCGTCGGCGCGCTCGCGGTCACCGGGTACAGCCGGTTGGTCGGCATGAAGTTGCAGAACGCCGGCAACCCGCCGGTGTCGGGGACCACCGAACCCAACTACCAGACGCCCGCCGAGGTGGCGCACCGGCAGCGGCAGATGAAGGTCCTGCAGTGGACCATTCCGGCGTTGACCGGGGCATTGGTGGTGGTCACCGCGTACATGGGTGAGCAGCAGAAGCCGGGCCAGGTGTTCCGGGGGATGCTCGGGCGCGCCGGTGGGCTGATGGGCGCGCCGATGACCATGGGCCGGCTGGCCGCGACGGGGGCCCGTCGGCGGATGGCGATGGCCGGCTGACCGGCGCGCCGGGACCGGCCGGTACGGGGTCCGCCGTCAGCGCCGCCGGCGGACCCCGTACCGGCGTGGTCAGTGGCCGGCGGCCGCCGTCGTGGGGGCCACCCCGAGCAGTTCGGCCAGCCGGGCGGCGTCGCGCTGGGCCTGCCCCGCGCAGCAGTTGTTGAACAGCACGTGCAGTTCGCCGGACCGGTCGGCCAGGTCGGTGAGCAGGTCGGCCCAGCGGCGTAGTTCGTCGTCGGCGTAGGCGTACCGGAACCGGTCCTCCTTGCTGCCGTGTTCCCAGTGCGCGCTGTGGCCGTGCATCCGGACCAGCACCGGCTCGGCGGTACCGATCATGATCGGGGGCACCGAGGACGGGTGCCCCTGCGGCATGTCGACGCAGACCAGGCTGAGGTCGTGGTCGCGCAGGAAGGTCACCGTCTCGGCCGCCGCCGCACCGTCGAACCAGGACCCGTGGCGCAGTTCCACGGCGACCCGCCAGGGCCGGCACCGGTCGGCCAGTTCCGCGATCCGCCGCCGGGCGCCCTCCCCCCGCACCAGCCACGGCGGGAACTGCAACAGCACCGCGCCGAGCCGGTCGGCCGCCGCGAGCGGTGCCAGCGCCGCCCGGAACCGGGCCCACAGCTCGTCGTACGTCGCCTCGGGCAGGTCCCGGCGGCGGACCCGGGACGGCCCGGTGGCCGGGCGCAGGTCCCTCGGCAGCACCTGCACCGGCGTCGGGTGCCCGGTGAAGAGGCTGAACGCCTTGACGTCGAAGGTGAAACCCGGCGGGGTGGCCGCCGCCCAGCCGCCGGTGGTCTCCGGCACCGGGATGGCGTAGTACGAGGTGTCCACCTCGACCAGCCCGAACCGTCCGGCGTACCAGCCCAGCCGCTGGGCCGGGGTACGCACCGACCGGGGATACCAGCCGGCGCGCAGCAGCGTCTGATCCGCCCAGGACGACGTCCCCACCCTGATCGTTCCCATGTGGTCCAGTGCACCGCCCGGCGGCCGGATCGGCAACCGCTGGGGCGGACGCGGGCGGGTTCGTCCCGGCCGGGCACCCTGCGGTGTGGCGGGGCGGAAAGTGTCGGAGGGTGGCCCTAGCGTGACCCTCGACGACATCGACCACGGAGGGTGGCGGATGACCACTTCGGAGCGGGTGCTCACCGGCGAACGGGCCGACCTCTTGCAGTCCCTCGGCCTGCACCGCGGCTTCCTGCGGCACACCGTGCGCGGGTTGACCGACGCGCAGGCGGCGGCCCGCAGCACCGCCAGCGAGCTGTGCCTGGGCGGCCTGATCAAGCACGTGACCCTGGTGGAGCACCGGTGGGCGCGGTTCATGGCCGGCGGGGCGGAAGCGATGGAGAGCGAGCCGGTCGACTGGGCCGGCATGTTCCGGATGACCGCCGACGACACCCTGACCGACCTGCTCGCCCGGTACGCCGAGACGGCGGCCCGCACCGACGAGCTGATCGCCACCCTCGACCTGGACACGGTCCACCCGTTGCCGGAGGCACCCTGGTTCGAGCCGGGGGCGGGCTGGTCGGTGCGCCGGACGGCGCTGCACGTGATCGCCGAGACCGCCCAGCACGCCGGGCACGCCGACATCATCCGCGAGTCCATCGACGGCGCGAAGACGATGGGCTGAGCCCGAGCAGCGGGCGAGGAAGCCGACGAGGATCAGACCCCCGTGTCGGTCAGCGCGTGGGTGTCCCTGCGGATCCGCCCGGCCATCTCGTCGAAGGCCGCCGGGTCGACCCGCCGGTCGGCGGTGAGTTCCCCCCGGAGCCGGCGGGCGCTGTCGATACCGGCGGCCGACTCCTCCCCCAGCACGGATGCCGCGCGGGTGACGGCGGCCGACATCTCGTCGCCGATCTGATCGAGGCGTTCGTCACGAGGGGGTCACGTTCGGACCTGGTGCCGACCTCCCCCGGTGGGACCCGTCCAGCGCGTTTGTACACCAGCGCATACCGGCCGGTCACGTACCGTAGGGAGGTCGACCCGGTTTTCGTCGCCGTCACCCCGGCCCGGGTGTGACCGGGGCCACGTCGGGGACCGTCGGCGTGACGTCCCGCCCCGTGCCGACGCTGAGGGACACGAGATGACCCGATACCGCCTGGATCAGGAAACCGCTGAGCGGCTGCTCAGCGGGGCGGTCGACGGGGCGACCGGTCCGGTACGGCCGTTGGTGACGCTGCTGACCGCGGTGCGCGCCGCCGCGGCCCCGGCCGAGTTGCGCGGGGAGCCGGCGGCTGTGTCGGCGTTCCGGGCCGCGATGGCCGTTCCCGCACCGGGGACACCCGCGGACGGGTCGGTGCACGAGGACACCCCACACCGACCCGCTCGGCGGGACCCGGCCGGTGACCAGCCGGCCCACGGCCGGGGACCGGTGTCGCGGGGCTGGTAGCTTGCGCCGATGACTCTGCGGCGTCGACGCCTGGCGGTGGCCTTCCGGCTGGCGATCGTGATCGGTGTGCTGGCCGGGATCGTGCTCACCGCCCTCGGCCCGGCCACCGTCACCGGACTGCTGCCGTACTTCACCATCCAGAGCAACCTGGCGGTCGGCCTCTTCGCCGGCTACGCCGCCTGGCAGGCCGCACGACGCCGACCCGAACCGCCGTCGGCGCTCAAGGGCGCGGTGACCCTCTACATCACCATCACCGGCGTGGTCTACCACCTGGTGCTGGCGAACCCGGCCAGCCCGTTCGCGATGACCCAGCCCGACCGGGCGACGGGTGAGGCGGTGGGCAACCAGCTCCTGCACACCGTCGTGCCGCTGCTCGCCCTCGCCGACTGGACGCTGTTCGACCCGCGCGGCCGGCTACGCCCCCGGTATGCCCTCTGGTGGCTGGCGTTCCCGCTGGCGTACCTGGGGTTCGCCCTGGTACGCGGGCTGATCGTGCACCGCTACCCGTACCCGTTCGTCGACGCCGGACAGCTCGGCTACGACGGCGTCGCGGTCAGCGCGGTCTTCTTCGCCGTCGCCTTCTGGCTGCTCGGCCTGCTCTTCGTCGGCGTCGACCGGGCCCTGTCCCGGTTCGGCCCCACCCCGCCCACCGACCCGGACGGCCCTGCGGAACCGACCCCACCGCCGACGGCCGGACGGTCAACGTAGCCGGGGGCGGTGCCCCGGGCGGACGGCCGACCGGTCCCGGCCGTACGCGTCGGCCCGGCCCCACCGACCGGGCACGTCGAGCAGCTCGATCCGGCCGAAACCGTCGGGCAGGGCCGGGTTCACGAGCAGGTTGTCGCCGCAGGGCCGCAGCCCGAGGAGGGTGCCCAGCAGCATCAGCAGGGCCCCGGCGGACCACGACTGCGGGCGGCCGGCCATCGGTAGCTGCACCGGGTAGCCGGTGACCGCACGGGGATACCCGGCGATCACCTCCGGCACCGATCCCCCGACCAGGTCAGCCATCGCGAAGATGCCGTCGGCGACCCGGGCGGCCTCCTCGTCGTGGTGGTACCGCCGCAACCCGGCCGCGACGAGGGCGTTGTCCGACGGCCACACGGCGCCCAGGTGCGCGCCCACCGGGTTGTACGCCAACTGCCCGTCGGCGAACGTGCGGACCCCGAAGCCGGAGAAGAGCTGCGGCCCGACCAGGTGGGCGGCGAGGGCGGCCGACCGTTCCTCCGCGACGATCCCGCTCCACAGCAGGTGCCCGAGCTGGGACGTCAACGCCGCCACCGGGGTGCCGTCCGGCTCCAGGGCCGACGCGTAGTGCTCCTGGCGGGGCAGCCAGAAGTCCCGGTTGAACCGTTCCCTCAGCGCGGCGGCCTGCCGCTCCAGCAGGTCGGCGTACTCGGGCTCGCCCCAGAACTCCCGGGCCAGGCGGGCCCCGCGCCGCTTCGCGTCGTAGGCGTAGCCCTGGAGTTCGCAGGTGGCCCTGGGCCCGGCCGGGGCCCGGCCGTCGGCGTGCACGATCGCGTCAGGCGAGTTGCGCCAGCCCTGGTTCACCAGCCCGTTGCGGGTGTTGCGCCGCTGGTAGCGCAGGTAGCCGTCGCCGGTGAGGTCGCCGTACCCGTCGATCCAGTCCAACGCCATCCGGGCCGGGTGCCGCAACTGCCGCACCAGCGCGGCGTCGCCGGACCACCGCTCGTACTCGTCGAGCAGGATCACGAACAGCGGGGTGGTGTCGGCCGCGCCGTAGTAGAGCCCGGTCGGCTGCTCGTCGAAGGCGGCCGACTCGCCGTACCGCAGCTCGCCGAGGATCTTGCCGGGTTCCTCGTCGTGCTGGTCGTCGAGCCGGCCGCCCTGGAGCAGGGCGAGCATACGCAGCGTGTTCGGGGCCAGTTCCGGGGTGAACGGCAGGGTCATCAGGCACGTGATCAACGCGTCCCGGCCGTAGAGCGCCATCGCCCAGGGCAGGCCCCCCACCGGCACCCGCCCCGAGTACGCCAGCGGGACGTAGCGCAGCGCGGCCAGGTCGGTCAGCGCCTGCTCGTACACCGCCGGCAGCCGTTCCCGCTCGCTGACCAGCTGCGGTGCCCGGTCGAGCCAGTCGTCCAGGTCGTGCCGCATGTCGTGGCGTACCCGCAGCCGGTGCGACTCCAGGCTCTCCCGCAGGTCGTGCCCGCCCTCGCCGCGGATGGACATGCCGACGTGCAGGTCGGTGATCCACGTCCCGTGTGCCGGCACGGTGATCCGGTAGGTGAAACCCCCCTCGTCGACGTCGGCGGGGGCGGTGCTGGAGACCGTCGCCTCCCGGGCGAACCGGTCCCGTTCGTAGCGCAGCCGCAGCACCGCGTCGGCCGGGGAGGCGACGGTGGTGATCCGCCGGAGCGTCGGGCTGCGGATCTCGGAGGTGTCGGCGAAGTCCGCGTCGACCTCCATCCGCACCACGAACTCGGCGGGCTCGGCGGAGTGGTTGAGCACGGTGAGCTGCTCGGTGAAGCTGTCGTCGATGGACCGGTGCCGGATCACCGACACGTCCGCGTCGACGTAGTGGCTCGCCGTGCCGGGGACCAGGAAGAACCGGGTCTCGAAGTAGGTCATGTCGTCGCGGGACAGGGCGTGCAGCCGCTGCCCGTCGATGGTGAGCACCCAGCGGGACAGGAACCGGGTGTCGAAGGAGAACAACCCCACCGGCGCCCTCGGGTCCACCTCCATGTCGCCGTGCGCGTCGCTGACCGCGAAGGCGTTGCCGGCGATGACGTGGACCCGTTCCTCCCTCACCGGTGGCCGTCCCGTTCCCGGGCGGCCTCCCGGGGGTGCCGGGCGTCGGGCGGGCCGGGGAAGATCCGCCGCAGCATCATCAGCAGCCGCATGTTGCCCCGCACCGACAGGTCGTTACGCAGCAGTGCGGTGGCGAGGTGGGTCCGGCCCGACGCCAACCGGTCGAGGACCTCCCGGTCGGCGCGGACGACCAGGTCGGCGTCGGCGGCGGAGCGGGTCACCTCGACGCGCTGGTCACGGATGGTCAGCCGCCAGTGCGCGGTGTGCCCGTCCTCGGCGGCGTCCAGGCGCAGTGTGCCGCTGGTGGTCTCCGGCAGGTCGGGCCGCCGGGCCCCGTCCCACCGGTCCAGGAACTCCGCCACCGACGTCCCCACGGCTTCCCTCCCCCACGACGAGTCACGTGCCTGGCCAGCGTGCCGGCCGAGGGGGTGAGGCCGGCTCACCCGGACCGGACGAGATCGGGCCGGACCAGACGGGATCGGGCCGGAAGGACGGGATCGGGCCGGAAGGGTCAGGGCCGGAGCAGGCCCCGCAGGTAGGCGGCCTGGCCGACGTGCTGGAGATCGTCGGCGGCGATGCTGACCAGCCGGACCCCGAGGGTCACCGGCGGGTCCCAGCTCTCGTCGACCACCCGGTCCAGGTCCGCGGGGCGCAACCCGGCCAGGAACGCCCGGGTCCGTTCCGCCACCGCCCGGTGGTAGTCGACGAGCGCCTGCGCGCTCTCCGGCCGTACCGTGGCGACCTGCTCCGGGGTGTGGCCGTAGCCGGTGTCGGCCGGGTCGGCGGGGAGCCCGAACCGGGCCGCCCGGTCACCGGCGACCCACACCTGGTCGGCCCCGAGCAGCTCGGCGACCTGCTGGTCCTGGATCCGGGTGAGGTGCCAGACCAGCCAGCCGACCGGGTTGACGCCCGGTCGGGGCGTGCGGCACAGCTCCTCGGGGGTGAGCCCGTCCACCGCCGCGTCCACCAGGTCGGGCAGTTGGTCGTAGATTCCGGTCAGCAGGTCGTCGACGTCCACCGGGGCCTCCTCGTAGCGGCGTACCCGATCGGGATACCGCAGCCGGACGGCGACAAACCGCTGAGCACCGGGCGATCCGGTACGCCGCGCGGTCAGCTCGGCGGTTCGGGGCGGGTGATGGCCCAGCTACGGCCGTGCCGGTCGCGCAGCAGCACCTCGCGCGGCGTGCCGTTGGCGGCGCTGACCTGCGCGCCGGCCGCGCGGGCGCGGCGCAGCACCGCGTCGGCGTCGGCGGAGGTGACGGTGAGCACCGGCAGCCCGGCGGCGACCCCGGGCGGGTCGGTCCACTCGCTGACCGTGAACCGGTGACCGTCGACGACGAGGTCGGCGGCGAGCACCCGCCCGTCGGGAAGGCACTCCTGCCGGTACGGGACCGCACCGAAGACCCGGGTGTAGAACGCGATGGCGTCGGACGCGTCGGTGACCGTGAGGTGCGGCGCGGCTGGTGGTTGCTCGGAAGTCATGACGTCGATGCCACCTTCCCCGTCGACCGGCGACGGAACCGTCTGGGTCGACGGTAGGCGGAGCTGCCGCCGCACCGGCACCCTTACCCGACCCCTGAACCGTCCCGACGGCGGGCCGGGCCGCCGCGCCGGCACCCCGGGTGGCGGAGCGTGGTGGGGGGTGGTGACGGGCCGGTCGCCGCACTAGCGTCGATCGCACGGGGCCGCGCCGTGCCCCCGTGCGATCGAACCGGAGGGGCGTGGACCGTGTCGCTGCTGGCCGCGATGTCATCGTCGGTGGACGACCGTCCGGATCTCCTGCGGGTGGGTGACGTGTGCCTGTCCCGGTCCCGGCTGCTCGGGCTGGCCACCGCCGTCGCCGACGACCTGCGCGGCCTGGACCGGGTCGCGGTCGTGACCACCCCGACGATCGAGACCGTGGTGGGCGTGGTGGGCGCGCTGCTGGCGGGAACGGCGGTGGTGCCGGTGCCGCCCGACGCCGGGCCCCGGGAGCGGGAGCACATCCTGCGCGACTCGGCGGTCGGGGCCCTGCTCGCGCCGGCGGGCACGACCCCGGAGGACTCCCCGGCGGCGGACGGGTTGCCGGTCGTCCCGGTCGACCTGCGCCGGGTGTCGGCGACCACGCATCCGGAGCCCGGACCGGAGCGGACCGCCCTGATCCTCTACACCAGCGGCACCACCGGCGCGCCGAAGGGCGCGCTGCTGTCCCGGGGGGCGATCGCCACCTGCCTGGACGGGCTGGCCGAGGCCTGGGCGTGGACGCCGGACGACCTGCTGGTGCACGGGCTGCCGCTGTTCCACGTGCACGGGCTGGTGCTCGGGGTGCTCGGGCCGTTGCGGGTCGGCGGTCGGCTGCACCACGTCGGCCGGCCGCAGCCCGAGCGGTACGCGGCGGCCGGCGGGACGCTCTACTTCGGCGTACCGACGATCTGGTCGCGGATCGCCGCGGCGCCGGCCTCCGCGCGGGCCCTGCGCGGCGCGCGGCTGCTGGTGTCGGGCAGCGCGGCGCTGCCCACGACGGTCTTCGACGATCTCACCGGGTTGACCGGGCACCGGGTCGTCGAGCGGTACGGGATGACGGAGACCCTGATCACGGTGAGCGCCCGCGCCGACGGCCCGCGCCGTCCGGGCGCGGTCGGGGTGCCACTGCCCGGGGTACGCACCCGGATCGTCGACGAGCAGGGCCGGGACCTGCCCACCGACGGTACGGCGATGGGCGAGCTGCTGGTCACCGGCCCGACCCTGTTCGACGGCTACCTGAACCGGCCGGACGCCGACGCGGCGAGCCGTACCGCCGACGGCTGGTTCCGCACCGGGGACGTCGCCACGGTCGGCCCGGACGGTTGGCACCGCATCGTCGGCCGGGCGAGCACCGACCTGATCAAGAGCGGCGGGTACCGGATCGGGGCGGGTGAGGTGGAGGAGGCGCTGCTGGCCCACCCGGCGGTGCGCGAGGCGGCCGTGGTGGGCCTGCCGCACCCGGACCTGGGGCAGCAGGTCACCGCGTACGTGGTCGGCGACGGGGTGACCGGGCCGGAGCTGGTGGACTTCGTCGCCCGGCACCTGTCGGTGCACAAGCGGCCCCGGGAGGTCCGGCTGGTCGACGCCCTGCCCCGCAACGCGCTGGGCAAGGTGCGGAAGAAGCGTCTCGTCGAGGGGTGAGCCGTCAGACCTGCACGGGCGTCGGCTGCACCCGCCGCAGCCACGAGTCGGGGCGGGGGCGGGTCCGCCACTCCCGGGGGTAGCCGACGGAGACCTCCTCGAACCGCACCCCGTCGTGCCAGGTCACCCGGGGGATGTGCAGGTGCCCGTAGATCACCGCCGTGGCGTGGAAGCGGCGGTGCCAGTCGGCGGTGAGTTCGGTGCCGCACCACTGGGCGAACTCGGGGTAGCGCAGGATGTCGGTGGGCATCCGGACCAGCGGGTAGTGGTTGACCAGGATCTTCGGCACCGCCGGGTCGCTGCCGGCGAGCCGGGTCTCGGTCATCGCCACCCGGGCCCGGCACCAGGCGTCCCGGCTCGGGTGCGGGTCGGGGTGCAGGAAGACCTCGTCGGCGCAGACCACCCCGGCGGCGTGGGCGCGGGCCAGTGCCCGTTCCTTGCTGGTGACGCCCGGCTCCCGGAACGAGTAGTCGTAGCCGACGAACAGCGGCGCGACCAGCAGCGGGCCGCCGGGTCCGGTCCACACCGGATACTCGTCCTCGGGGGTGGCCACCCCCAGGTCCCGGCACTGCCGCACGAGGGCCTGGTAGCGGGCCTCGCCGCGCAGCCGGACCGGGTCCTGCGAGTGGGTCCACAGCTCGTGGTTGCCGGGCGCCCAGATCACCTTGGCGAACCGCTCGGCGAGCAGCGTCAACGCCCAGGTGACGTCGGCGAACAGTTCGGCGACGTCACCGGCGACGATCAGCCAGTCACCGGCCGCGCGGGGCCACAGGCTCTCCACGATCTTCCGGTTCTCCGGGTACGCCACGTGCAGGTCGCTGACGGCGTAGATGCCGGCGTTCATCGGGTGTGGTCCCCTCGTTCGTCCGGGTCCGCACGGCGGGGCGCGGCTCCGGGTGGGCTGGTGCGGTCCGGCTCGGCTGGTGCGGTGCGGCTCGGGTTCAGTGCGGCACGGCGACGACGGTCAGGGTCAGACCGCCGTCGTGCAGGTAGCGACCGTCGAAGTCCCGACCGCGACCGGGGACGAGGACGCGGCCGGTGAAGGTACGGTCGGCCGGGTGCAGGACGATCCGGGCCTCGTCGAAGCCGAGGAAGATCCCGGTGATCGGAAACCATGCCTTGTAGAGGGACTCCTTGGCGCTGAACAGCAGCCGGTCCCAGTGCGGCCCGGGGGTGTCGGTGGCCAGCCGGTCCACCATGGCGCGTTCCTCGGGCAGGGCGATCGCGTCGAGCACGCCGTCGGGCAGTGCCGCGTCGGGTTCGGCGTCGATGCCGATGGCGCGGACGTCGGCCGCGCGGGCGACCACGGCGGCCCGGTAGCCGGCGCAGTGGGTGAGGCTGCCGACCACACCGGACGGCCAGACGGGTGCGCCACGGTCGCCGGTGAGCACCGGGGCGGGTGGTACGCCGAGTGCGCGCAGGGCCCGGCGGGCGCAGGTACGGGCGGTGGTGAACTCCCGCACCCGCTTCTCGACGGCGCGGGCCACCAGCGCGGCCTCCTCGGGGTGCAGCGGCTCGGTGTCGGTGTCGTCGAACGCCTCGACGGCGACGACGCCCGGTGGCGTGATCCGGTCGATCATGCGTCGGCCAGCGGCCGGATGGTCCAGGTGTCGCCGGTGTGGAGGAGGGTGGTGAGTTGTTGTTCGGGGGTGTCGGTGGTGGTGTTTCGGGCG